>NZ_JBWYHD010000001.1:0-669140 GCF_056711665.1 Bacillus sp. Medicinal_06
AATATATCTACTTCTATAACTATAAACGATTCCAAAAACGACTCAACCACCGAGCTCCGATAGAATATCGAATCTTGATGGCTGCTTAGTCTTTTTTATAGCTGTCTACTTAACAGGGCTAACACCACTAGCAAGGCTTTTTCTTTTGGACATTCCATAATTAATTTCTAAATGGACCTAGGAGTTATTTGTATTTTCCGGAAAAGAATGATCATTCAGAACTTCCTCAATTAATCCATGATTCATGTTTTTTCCGTAAAATATTTCATCCATTTCTGTTTTTAACTTTTGAGTAATTTCCTCTTGTTCTTTTACCGATAATTTTTCTTGTGTATATCCAAATAGATAGTTGTTCAAATCAAATTCTTTTAGTTTACATTTTGTATGAAAGATATGTTCTTGATAAACATTGACATCAATCATATCGTAGAGGCTTTTCACGTTATTTGGAATGTAATTTTGTATAGAACTTATTTCGTGATCGATAAATAATTTGTTACCTGTTATATCTCTTGTAAAGCCCCTAACACGATAATCAATTGTCATAATATCTGTATCAAATGAGTGAATTAGATAATTTAACGCTTTAAGAGGTGAGATTTCACCGCATGTAGCCACATCAATATCAGCTCTAAAAGTGCTAATACCTTCGTCTGGGTGATATTCAGGATACGTATGAACCGTTATATGACTTTTATCTAACTGCATGACAACGGAATCTGGAAGAGGTCCAGGAGATTCGGTGAATGATTCAGTTGGCACTTCTACCACTGGGCCTTCTGATACTAATATAGTTACGCTTGCGCCTTGTGGTACATAGTCTTGTTTAGCGATATTTAATACATGCGCTCCTATAATATCCGAGACATTTTTCAAAATCTTAGTTAATCTGTCTGCATTATATTGTTCATCTATGTATTCTATATAAGCTTCTCGTTCCTCTTTTGTTTTTGTATAGCAAATATCATACATGTTAAAACTTAATGATTTTGTAAGGTTATTAAATCCATGTAATTGAATCCGTTGCTCTGGTGTTAGTTTCATGATAAAATTCCCCATTCTGCTGTTGAATAATATTTGATAAATCCTTTACGCAATATAATTCCATACTACAACTTTTTCATGCATGCTCTTTTGAATTAGAATTACTTGAAATATATTAGTTATTTCTAATTCACGACTGACAATTAATTGAATTGAATATTTTTTATTGTAAAAATACGGTAAATGAAATTTAGAATAACAACAATATAGAATTTGAATCAAGAAACCATTGTGACTAGATTAACCAAAAATGAAAAGATGTACGAGTTTATGTTAACCTGTACATCTTTTCATTTTCTTTGTGATCAAGACTAATTAGATACTGTGTCAACCTGTATAATTAGTCTCAATTTAAACTTTATTTGTTTAAATCTTTTTTTGTTACTTCACTTCTAATATTCACATCTTTTGAGAATTCAGTATCGTTTTTTAGATTATTCAGATGTTGATCTTTACGCTTGCGATTATCATTCCGATTCGTCATCATTTATCCCCCTCTTATTAACGTTCGTACCTATTTTGTACAGAAGGAACTATTTCATACAGATTATTTCGTAAATATAGTCTCATATTATTGAGAATTTTAGTTAGATTTTATTATCTTATAAAATAAATTAAGTTGTTATCTACTGTCTTCGGCATTAGGAATGATTCATAAAAAGTATATGTTTTGTTCATTGTTTTAATCTCTTTCGTCTAATGCACTATGAATCGATTGATGAGGTCTATAACCATTTTCCACTTTTTATGAAATTTCTTTTTGGCAAAACACTTGCTTGTTGGTGCATACTATGATTATTGGAGGTGACAATCATGGGACACAATCAAAACCCGTTTACAACAAAGAAGCGTAATGCCAACGGACAATACGATAAAGAAGCACATAGCATCGACAGCCATGGTAATTTTGTACCTAACACACCAACGAATGACGCTGTTCTTCGCGCTGAAAGACCGAAGAACAAATAAAAAACCCCTGGATTTCTCCTGTTTTTTTATTTCTAATTAATTTTCATTGATATCGTTTGTCAAAAATAACGAGTGTATGATTATCTCTCTTCCATTGGCGGTTACTGCTTGAGTACCAATTACTGATGGAAGAAGCGATTTTTATGACTAGAAACAGAATAAAATTAATTCAAGAAGCTTACACGCTAGATGTAAGCTTCTTTCAGCCTGCGCAATGAAGATTCGAATTTCATCCCATTTAACACAATGTGTTCAATATCTTTCCAAACTATTTGGACATGATAAAGAATGAGGTGACTGTAATGAAAAATGAAATATCAAAGTTAGTACCAGAAGCAGTTAGCAAGTTAATTCAGAAAGAAGTTAAAGATAGAAACCAACGCATTATTGACTTAATTATCGATGATGCAACTGCATATGGATTTGATTCGGAGCAAGTGGTCCCTTGTATCATGGCTGCTTATTATGCTCATCAGTCCGCGCATTATCCTAGTGAAATGGAAGATGAGTGGATCGGAATCTTAGTCTTCTACACAGCTATACGTTCAGCAATGAAGCTTTTATCTTACGGTAAATTTAAAGCAAAGCGATCAGAGAGTGGATGGATGACGTATACAGATCATTGAACAAATCTTATTTTGGAGTAAGAGATTTCTATTAACGAACCGCGGAAATCTCTTACTTATTGACAAATAAATACGAGGTTATATTTAAGTAATTTAATCTAATGTTTCTTCTGCTAACGAAATAATCTTTTCAATATATGGAGATTTTCCATTTGTATACGACACTCGATCAAATGGGTACTTCATGGCAAGCTCTTGTTTTAATTGTTTATATTCCATACGTGCCCATTCATGATTTCTCATAAAATCACGGAATAATAAATTGTTCTTCCACTCTTCACCACCATACGTATAGACGTGTAAATGATGTGTACCTGCTCTCCATTTCCCTTTTCTAAAAAAACGTCTCTGTGGAAAATGTTTATGAAATACATATTCATATCCTATTGTTTGCATTGGTTCTATCCAATCATCAACTACTTTTAAATCTTTAACACCTATCATCATATCAATGAGCGGTTTCGCGTCTAATCCTTCTACTGACGTACTTCCAATATGTTCAATCTCTAAGATGTCCTTTTCTAGTAATGCGATAAATTTCTCTTTCTCTTTCAAAAATTCTGTATGCCAATTTAAATTATACGGTTCAATGATTATTTCTTTATCCATCTCTTCCTCCTTTTATACTCGTAATCTAAGTTTATAAGCTATCTTTTTTATTAATCAAAATAGGACATTCTGCATCACTCTCGAATATATCAATGTTTAATTTAATTATATAAAATAAGAGGCGTAAAATGAACGAAATTCCGATAACAATTCATTTAGATGATGCCCCTTTTCAATTAAAGGAATATCAAGGTTTCGATTGGCTTGTAAGACTTGGTAGAGTAGTTGCAGTGTTCGATCAGCGAGATTCAGCGAATATTTACTTCGGTATTGAAAAAAAAATCAACGCTATACGCAAGTGAAAGAGTTTTATTTAGCATAGGGATTTACTCGTAACAAACATTCTCATTGTAGTAAAATAATTAATAATGAAGAAGTTACATTTTTTCTGTATAATACTTATTAGTATTGAAAACTACAATAATGAGGCATGCTAGATGAATTTTATGTACATCAATCAAAACGTATTAAATAATTTGCTTTACATTTTAAGTAGCGTCTTTGTTTTTTATTTTATATATGATAACGGGATGTTTTTCAAAAAATACAAAAAAACCCTTATTGTAATCTGCACGAGTATACCGTTAATTTTATGTATGAAATACCCTATATATATTGATGAAAATTGCGTTCATGATTTAAGACAAATTCCATTTTTCATAGGTACACTTTATGGTGGATTACCGGTTGGAATCGCTTTATTAACTATCATGTTATTAATTCGGTTTGTTTTTTATGGTGTGAACTTTTTAACAGTTATTGTTTATATTGCAATGCTAATTTTTACTGCTCTTGCCTCTTCTAAATTTAATCAATTAAATAGAAGAAAAAAACTCATTATGTCAATATTTTTACCTTTTTCTCTTGCTTTACTTACAACATTTATCGCTGTAATTTTATCGGATTTTCCAATTACACAGCCATATATTACTTATTTTATTATACTGCCCCCTATTATCATGTTATTTGTTGTATATATGAATGAAGTTTTAAGAGATGCCTTTATGATGAGATCTAAATTAGTAAAAATGGAGAAAATGGAGATTGTGAGTCAACTTGCTGCAAGTATTTCGCATGAAGTTAGAAATCCTCTTACTGTAGTAAAAGGATTTACTCAGCTCCTGAAAACACCAGATTTATCACAAGAGTCGCGAGAACAGTATATTGAACATATTCTGGGAGAGTTAAACCGTGCACAAGTTATCATTGATGATTACTTAACATTCGCTAAGCCTGCATCACAAAAAGTTGATAACATTATAATAGATCAAGAATTAAAAAGAGTAATAAGTATGATGATGCCATTATGTAATATGAATTCTATAAATGTTTCTGAAGAATTAGTAACAGGATCCATTATTGGGAATACACAGCATTTTCAACAATGCTTTTTAAACTTGATAAAAAATAGCATTGAAGCAATGCCAAATGGCGGGAAACTTCGTGTTCAATCATCGGTTTTTGAAAACAAAGTTACGATTGTTATTAAGGATAGTGGAATTGGTATGACGCCAGAACAAATAAATCGATTTGGCGAACCATATTTTAGCACAAAAACAAAAGGAACAGGTTTAGGTACGATGGTTGCAGTAAAAATCATTGAAACGATGAACGGTACTTTAGATATAAAGAGTATTGTTAATAAAGGAACGACTTTAACGATTACATTTCCACAAAATAATGAGGTTGCTTAATAAAATAACATCTTGATTTAAAAGGAGCTCCTATGCTCCTTTTTATTTTCCCTTATATAAAAAGCTATGCTTTTATAAGATTTTGCATAAATTAGTTATATAAAAACCTTAATATTCATCCATCTTTATGAGTGTGGAAAAAGTCTCATCTCGGTATGAATAAAAACAAACTGCTGAATCATTTCATTTAAACATTTCGCTGCTTTTGTAGGAATTTGATGCTTTGCATTATCAATAAATTTTAATTCATTACATGGTAATTTTCCATGCAGTAATTTCGCATGGCTATAAAATACCTTATCTTTCTTACCATAAACTAACAAAACCGGAAGCTGAATATTTCTAAGCTGATTCGTACAATTATAGTGCAAACTATAACGATAATATTGCCAAATATTTTTGGCATTCCCTTTTCGTGCTTCTTTAAACATCTTTTTGAACAATTTATGTGTATTTGAATTGCCCCATGAAATAGACCATGCTAAAAATGAAATCGCTCCCACTTTCGCAAGTTTCACGCCAAGTGAAATCTTATTCTTTAGATATCCATCCCTCACTTCTGACATCCCCCCAATTAGAATACCCCCTAACGCTCTTTCAGCAAAAGCCAATAAAAATTCTAATGCGACAGAGCTTCCAGTCGAATATCCACATACAAATGCTTTTTTGATCTCCAAATGATCCAACAAACATCTAATGTCTTCAGCAATCAGTGGATAGGTTATCGGTTGTTTTGAATACTGACTCCTTCCATGCCCTCTAATATCAAAAGTAATCACTTTAAAATTTTGGGATAATTCCTCTATTTGGTACTCAAAATTCTCACAAGTAAGTACAGGAGGATGGATAAAAACAATAGGAACCCCTTTTCCTTTAACGATATAATACAGACTACTACCGTCCACATCCAACATTGGCATATATGTAATCACCTCAACAATCTAAAATCATCCCAACTCATTTTTAGAAAAATATCTCTAAAAATGATGCATACTAAAAATTAATTTTAGTACATGAGTATTCTCCTTTTGTTATTAATTCCTTTCTAATTTACTAGCCGTAAGCTGTCGATGATATTCTGTTATACATTCCTGATAACGTTGAAACTGATTTTTATTTTAAAAAATGAATTTAGTTGTCCGTCAAGTTTTTATTTTTTCATTTATTTAGACAGAAAAATAAATAACTTCTTACAGTACACTTGATGATGTGCTTTTTCACTCATTTCCGTTATTATGTGGCACTTCTTTTTTTCTATTCTGGCAACTATTTAGAATAAATTACATAGAAAATGAATATCACTCCTTTTAATCTTATTTGGCATATACTTCATCTCATTGAGTAAGAATCAATCATCGGTACACAAAAAAATTCAAAACTCTAGAAAATTTCTATTGAAAAAAGGAGCATGATAGCTCCTTTTTCATGTTGAATCTCGTATTGATACTAAAGAAGTATCTTTAATAGTTTTTCTGATTACATGATTCTGCGACGAATGATTAAAAAATCGTTTGTTTTTTAATACCCTCCGCCCCAGCAGCTGCATCCAACAATAATTAATAAAATAAATAAAACAACTAATAAAGCAAATCCTCCGCCAAAACCGCAAGAACCAACATGACTCATATTTTCTCCTCCTTTTAGTAATAAAACTAATGGGTAATTAATCGTTTATTAACGGGTTCGTATTATACAGTATGTATCTATGTAAATTTGGAGCATGTCTTGGATAAATTAAAAAAAGCACTCCGCGAGTGCCTAAATTTTATCTGAATAACATCGAGAAACTTACAATGGATACCAAAACCCTTTGAAAACGTTGAATTTCAAATAAATGGCAAGTGATAAAATTATAATACCAATAATGAGTCCTATATAGTCCTCTTGTTTTGCCTTTGTTGTAAAATACCATGTTCGTTTCTCTTTTTTTCCGAATCCTCGTAAATCCATCGCATTTGAAACGGTATCGATTCGCTCTAAAGATTGAATAACAAGTGGCCCAAAAATGAGTACCCGGTTTTTAATACGTTCCAAAAAATTCGCCTCTCCTCTTTCAAATGGTACACCTCTTGCTTCTTGAGCCTGTTTAATCAATTTGTATTCCGCTTGTATATTCGGTATGTAACGGAGTGCAATGTTTATTGCATAGGCAATCTTATACGGTAAACCAATTTTATATAAGCTGCTAGCAAACTCACTTGGATGTGTCGTGTATATAAAAATAAGTGTAAATGGTAATAACGTAAAATACTTTAACGAAAGCGTAAGAGCATAAAAAAGCGTTTCGAATGTAATGGTAGCGTATCCAATATGCAAGAATGCTGTACTTGTACCAGTCAACTCAGATCCATGGGTTGGTGTAATCAATAAAATCATAACCGAATTTAGCATACTAAATGTGAAAATGACACTAAATATAATGACAACTTTTTTCAAAGGGATTTTAGCAATCACTAACCCTAAACAACCAATGAAAAATAAGCATAATAAAATACGAAAATCAAAAAATATAAATGTAAGAGTCATCCAAATTATAAATAACAACAATTTAATTGCGCCGTCCATACGATGAAAATATGTATGATTATCTATATAAAATAAATCTGATTTACTCATAATCTCCCCTCCTTTTTGCCTCCATATACATTTGTACAAAAACTTCTGGAAAGGGGATTTTGCTCAATTTTGCTAATGTTGTTAACGAACTTTCCTGTAAGTTAGCTTGTTGTAATACTTGGCTATTTGCTAATACGATTGGAACTGTATCATCGGCAAGTATTTTTCCTTGATGAAGAACAACTGCACGGTCTGCATATTCTAAAGCTAGGTTCATATCATGTGTAATAAAGATAAATGATATTCCTTTTGCCGCTAATACACTTATACAAGACATAAATTGTTCATAATGAAAATAATCTTGTCCTGCTGTTGGCTCGTCTAAGATGATGAGCTTCGGATTCGTTGTTAAAACTGATGCAATGGTAAGCCTCTTTTTTTGCCCGTAGCTTAACGCTTGAATCGGCCAATTTCGAAATGGATATAACCCACAAATTTGCAACGCATCTTCCACTCGTTTATGTATTTCTGCCTTAGAAACCTTCTGTAATTTTAATGAAAAAGCAACTTCATCCCAAACAGTAGATTGTGTAATCATATGATTAGGATTTTGCATGACGTAAGATATCACTTCTCCACGTTTCCGAATAGACCATGAAGTTATATTATCATTATCAAGTACAATTTTCCCTTCCTGTGCTGTGTTCATTCCAGTTAATAAATGTGCAAATGTAGATTTGCCTGCACCATTATGACCTAATAATGCTAATATTTCTCCTCTTCGTATAGAGAGTGTTATGTCCTTTAATGTGAAATTTTTGTGGGAATATGAAAATGAGAGATTTTCTATTTGACATAAGACTTCTTTTTTACATTGTTTTTTAGAAGCAGTAGAACTCATCATCCATTGCTTTATCGTTTTATTTAACTCCTCATTATTTAAAGTTTCAATTGGATAAATTTCTTCATCTAAAATATTCATTTTTAGATTTTTTAACACTTCAATATATATAGGTTCTCTTAACCCTATACTTTGTAAAATGTTTGCTTGTAAAATCTTTTTTGGTGAATCGATTGCTACAATATTCCCTTCATCTATTAATATAATTTTATCTAAGTCTAATTTTAATATCTCTTCTATTCTATGCTCAATAATAACGATTGTTTTATTTAATTGTTGATGTACCTTTTGAATAAGTTCTACTGCTTTTAAACTACTTATTGGGTCTAGATTTGCTAATGGCTCATCAAATAGTAATATGTCAGCATCCGTCGTTAGTAGCCCAGCAAGAGAGACAGTTTGTTTTTGACCACCAGATAATTCATGTGGGCTTCGTGAGTGAAATCTATGCATCTGTACTTTCTGTAAAGAGTCCATAACAACCGCCTTCATTTCCTCCTGTTCTACGCAATCATTTTCTAACGAAAATGCAACATCTTCCCCTACAGTTAACCCAATAAACTGGGAATCTTGATCTTGCAAAATAGTTCCTACAAGCTTACTTTGCTCAAAAATACTACTTTTTCGTGGATCCTTACCACATATTGAAATGTTCCCAGTACTTGATCCCTCATATGAAAAAGGGATCAGCCCATTTATACAATGGGCCAATGTAGATTTTCCTGATCCACTTCGACCAGCAATCAATACTTTTTCACCTGGATAAATATGAAGTGTGATATTCTTTAAAGTAGGTTCTGTCACTTGTTGATATTGAAATGTAAATTGTTCAAAGGAAATAATCGGCTTCATTGTGCTATCCCTACTTTTCAATTTTTAAATGTGTATGTTTTTTATTTGCTTTCGCTAATCCAAGTGTAATTGGTAAACCAAGGATTAAGAAAACAAGGACATCTGCAATCGTTGCACCAAGTACTTGAATAATAATTTTATCTAAAGGCTCTCCCATCACGATAATATCGAAAGCGCCGGCAAATATAATTCCAATAACAATCCCAAGTAAACCTGTTACAGCAAAATATGAAATATCTCGATTACCGAATGTTCCATTTTCCACACTGAAACTTGCTCGTTTTTGTACAAGTCCCATCGTAAATCCAATAATGCCTGAGCTAAGTACCCATCCCCACCATATTCCCCATCCAGCGATAGTATCTGTCACTGTATGACCGATAAGACCAATCAAAAGTCCTGCAAATGGTCCGAAAATCGCACCAAAAATTGTTAATATGGCCAGAGCTGGTTTTATAAATGTATTTGGGGCAATTGAAAGTCCCCATAGACCTAATACCCCATATATTGCAGAACCAATTCCAATTGCTACGACTAATTTTGTAGATAATTTGTTCATATGAATTCCCCCTCATTCTAGTTAGCTTATATTAGTCCTATATGTAAAAGAAAATGGAATTATTCATCTTCACTTCCTTTCTCCCCAATAAAAAATGACCTCTTATAGAAGAGGTCATTTGCGTATGGATATATGATCCTCTTATCTTTCAAAAGACAATATGTCTTTTGTGGAATTAGCACCTTCCTATTTCTATGAATAAATAGGGGTTGCTGAGGTTTCATAGGGCCGTTCCCTCCACCTCTCTGGATAAGTATTCGTTTGTAATTTGTATTATTGCACTAACGTGAATTAATTTCAATATTATTCTCACTATTTTTATTTTTATATAAAATGACAAATAAATCATTGTATTCTTATCGGAATTATGGAATAATTAATAACAAAACAGGTTAACAGGGGGAATGAGACATGAAAGTAATTGGGTTAATTGGTGGATTAAGCTGGGAATCAACATCTCTTTATTATAAACATATTAATACACTAACTTTATCTCAGTATAATCATAATGCAAAGCTTGTTCTATATAGCATGGATTTTGGCGAAGTGACGAATTTACTACAAAATCAACAATATGAAGAAGTGCAAAACCAACTCGTTCAAGTAGCTAAAAAAGTAGAACACTCCGGTGCAGATTGTATACTTATGTGTTCAAATACAGTACACCAATTTGCGGAAGAAGTAGAAAAAGCAATCTCTATCCCACTTCTTCATATTGGCGATGTAAGCGCTGAAGAAATTGTTGAACATGATGTGAAGCGGATTGGTTTGCTTGGAACAAAACAAACAATGGAACAAGATTTTTATAAAACGAGACTAGCTAATTATGGTATTGAAACAATTATTCCCAAAGAAGATGAACGAAATTTCATTCATCATGTCATTCTCCAAGAGTTAAGTAAAGGTATTATTTTAAAGCAATCCAAAGACCGTTTCTTACAAATTGTTCAAAATCTCATTAAAAACGGGGCAGAAGGAATTTTATTAGGATGCACAGAAATACCGTTACTCATTTCACAACAAGATCTTTCTATCCCTGTATTTGATACTGCTTTTTTACATGCCAAAATTGCAGTGCAATTCGCTGGCTAATCAAGAAAAGAAGCTATCTTACAAGATAATAAGATAGCTTCTTTTCTTTGCTGCTACTCTATATGAAATGGAAATTAATCTCTATTACCAAGACCCTGTTATAGATGGCATAGCTGAATGAGAAGTACCCTGCTCACTTTGAAACATAGGTAAATAAATAGTAACGGATGTTCCTACTCCTACCTCACTCATGATACTAATTCTTCCTTGATGACTTTCAATGATTTTATAACTGAGCATGAGTCCAATGCCAGTTCCTTTTTCCTTTGTACTATAAAAAGGTTCACCAAGCCTTTTTATTCTTTCTTCAGGAATTCCTACGCCCTCATCAACTATATTAATAATAACCTCTTCACGTTCTAATTTTTTCACAGAAATAGAGATTTGCCCTCCATCTGGCATTGCTTCAATTGAGTTTTGTAAAATATTAATAAAAACTTGTTTTAATTGATTTTCACAGCAATCAATTATTAATTCTTTTGATTCTATATGGAGATTAATTTGAATATTTGTCATGATTGCCTTTGTATTAATTAATGAAACGACATTTCTTAATATCAAACAAATATTTTTCTTTTCAGTTGGAATGACATCAGTCTTTGCGATTGATAAAAACTCATGAAGGATAGATTCAATTCGCTCAATTTCTGACAGCATAAGATCGAAGTATTTATCCTGATCTTCTTGATTAATTTGAAATAGTTGAATAAATCCTTTAATCACTGTCAGTGGATTTCGAACTTCATGAGCTACCCCAGCAGCTAACTGTCCAATTGCTGCAAGTGTATCTGATTTATTCAATAACTCTTCAGTCTTTTTCCGCTCAGTAATATCTCGAACAATTATCATAATCTTATCTTGTAAAAGTGGTAAACACCTAGCTTCAAAGAAACTAATACTTCCTTTAAGCGTTAACGGATATTCAACAATAACTGTAGATTCTTTTTGCCTTACTTGGTGAATCGCTCCTCGAAATTGCTGTGCTACAGGTGATGGTAAGACTTCATAAAACTTTTTCCCCATAAACGATTCTGCAGGTACGTAAAACTTAGCTGGTGAACCAGCTTTATAATCTATAATTGTTCCATCAGCTTCGGTTAAAAAACACAAATCAGGTAATGCTTTAAAAATAAGCTCTAGCTCAGATGTTTGTTGCTTTAATTGTTCTTCAATTCCTTTTCGATGCGTAATATCAACTCCAACTGCCCAGTAACTATAACCAGGTACTGGAAAATGTTCTGAGATGTTTGACCACATGATTGTCTTTATTTCTCCATTTTTGCATGTTAAATTCATTTCCCAATCTCGAAAACTTTTTCCACGCATCGAAAATTTCTTTTGAATGTGTCTGCGATAACTTTCATCAGGATATAGCAATTCAAGTGCTTTTGGATTTTCAATGATTTCTTCTGCAGCATAACCTGTTACAAGCTCACATTCTCGGTTCCATAATATAAAATTCCCATCTTTATCAAGAGCATCAACCATAATGGGCATATTTTGCAAGATTGTATGTAACTGTTCTTCTTTTTTAGAAAGTAAATGTATATTTTTTGTTTGATTTTGAAGTTTATTCATTGCATTATCTACAATGAGATTTGAAAGCATTTCGAAGTATTTTTGACAAGTACGGATATCTTTTTTTATTGAACAAGCAACAAATGACCCAAGATGTTGCTCATGTAAAAAAAACGGAATTTCAATCTTTATAAGTTCTATATGTTCTTCTCGATTCATACCAAATGAAAAAATACATTCCATATTTTGATCAAGAAGTTGATGTGAAATGTTTGTTAAGTTATAAAATTGTTCTGCCATGGTTTCTATTGTGTTCACGTCAATGAGTTCCAATAGCCGAGCATTCATTCTCTTTCCACCTCTATATGTAAAATTAATACCATTTTTTATTCACGCTTCTTCATTATACGAATAATGTTCTCGTAGGTATATAGCAAGAGCATAATTATTCAAATAAATTTTATTTTTCAATAAAAAACATTCCCAACGTTCTATAATTCTCTTTATATCAATGTATTGAAATTTAAATATTCACAAAATATTCATAAATATATTGAAAAACATATACATTTTTTTCCAATATATTCTATAAAATAAAAAGTAATAAGGCTTCTATGAATCTCATAGAATACCTTACCCCTAATAAAAATAAAAAAGAATCCAACAAGGATTCTTTTTTATTTTTTGACCATGACATATTGATAAAGAGCATGTGCCACTCCATGTTCTTCATTCGTCAGTGTTTCATAATCACAAATCTGCTTCATTTCGTCTACTGCATTTCCCATTGCGATAGATATATTTGCCTTTTTCATCATAGAAATATCATTTAGACCATCACCTATTGCAACAGTATTTTCTACTGGAATATTAAGATATTCCGCTAAGGTATATAAACCATTACCCTTTTGAGCGTCACAATGATTAATCTCTACATTATGCCAATATGAAGCAGTAATTGCTAGCTCAGTATGATGTTGAAAGTGCATTTTTAACTTTGTTAATTTCTCAATATCATAGGAAAATGGTAAAAGTTTATGCACATAAATCTCTCCTTCTAATATTGATTTACAACTTTCTATTATATGAAACGCTGTATGCTCAAGGTACAACGCTGCAATAGTTTCAAGCTCTTCTTGATCAATATCTTTATTTGACCTTTTTATCCATTCTATTTCATGATTCACACTTTCTTCACCGTATGCCGGAACGTATACTCCCCTGTCTGTATACAGTTGATAATACATACGATTTTGTTCAAGATACTCGACAATTTCGAGTACCTTTGTATTTTGAATTGGGTATCGCTTCATCATTTGTTGATCTGTATAAATAAGAGCACCGTTTTCTGCGATAATAGGACATTGTAAATTAGCTTCTAGTAGCAAATGTTCAATATCTACGATAGAACGTCCTGTACAAATCACCACTACATGTCCCTGCTCCTGACATTTCCGAATTGCTTCTGCATTTTCTTTACTAATTATTTTATTTCCTGAAAGAAGAGTTCCATCTAAGTCAATTGCGATTAGTTTCATTGTTTCGTCACCACTTTCTATAAATAAACATACTCGGATAAAGTTTTACTTATTGTGATTTTACAGACAGTTGATTCCTCCACTTGCTTTCACTATAATTTAAGGTGGAAGATTTTCTGTTCGTAAATAGCGGAATAAATATACAAACTAGGTATCGTTTCCATATTTACTTTGCCAAGCACAACTTAGTTATAATTTATGAAAAGCGTTTCAGGTCAAGGAATATTTTTTAAGTCGTTTAAAAAGTTTATAGAGAACAGTAAGATAAATATAAAAAGCAAGTAAAAATCCCTACTTAAACAGGAATTTTCACTTGCTTTTAAATATGCTTATTTCATTAAAAGAATAGGCAGTTGTTTTAACGTTTGTTCATTCTCTAATATACAGTTTTCTAGATGAAAGGATGGAGAAAGCACCAGTCTTTTAAAATTGCTAATAAACGTAGTTAATGCAATTTCAGCTTCTAAACGAGCAAGTGGCGCACCTAAACAAAAGTGTGGCCCTTTCCCAAACGTTAAATGTTTTTCATTTCCAGGTCGGTGTAAATCAAAGCGATCTGCTTGCAGGAATTTATTTTCATCTAAATTGGCAGCACTGATCCATGTAACAATCATTTGTCCTTTTTTCATTTTTGGTCCAAATATTGTTGTATCTTCCGTTATAGTACGAGCTAACGTGACAGGGAAACGATAGCGTAGTACCTCTTCTATCGCTTGAGGAATCAGCCCTAAATTGTTACTTAACTCATTGTATACATGGGGTGCATCTACTAAAAAGCAATAAAAGCTATTAATAATGAGGTTTGTAGTCGTTTCATTCCCTGCGGCTAAAAGTCCTAATGCAAATGTAACAATTTCATCGTCAGTCAACCTTTCTCCCTCATACTCTGCTCTGATTAAGTCTGAAATAATATCTTCTTTCAAATGGTATCTTTTTTCCTGAACAATCGGCAAAAGATAGGCTTTAAAATCATGTAAAGCAACTTCTTTCTGTGTATCTAAATCGCTAAATTGTTCTTTGCTATATGGCATGAACAAAATATCTGACCACATCTTAATTTTTTTCCTGTCTGTTGTTGGAACACCTAATAAATCAGAAATAACGGTTACAGGTAGAGGTGCAGCAAACTGCTCTACAATATCAATTTCAGTATAATTATTCATATCTTGCACCAGTTCATTTGCAATTGCTTGTATTCGTGGTTTCCAATGCTGAAGACTTCTTGGGGTAAATGCTTTTGAAACAATTGAGCGGACATTTCGATGCTCTGGAGGATCAGAAGAATTTAAATTCACTCTTGTTTCTAAAGGTGGGACAGAAAATTGACGACGATCTCTTCTACTTGAAAATAAGCGATAATCAGATAAAACACGATTCACATCATCATATAAAAAGACGTTCCATACATCTTGCTCTGGATCATAGTAGACTGGATGATTTTCCCTCATATGTTTATACCACTCATAAGGATTCCATAGCTCTTCTTTTGTTTTGAGCTTTGAAATTTCATGAACCAAAATCACATTTTCAGGCGAATTCATAGTACTTTCCTCCCTTTTCTTTTAAAATAAAAAATAATAGGTAGTCAGTGCAAAGGTGTATAGGCTAACATATGTTATTTTAACATATGTTAAAGAAATATTTATGGATATAAACTTGAGAAAAAATTAGGAGGATACATATGTATGTTGATATTTTGCTACTCGCAGAATTAACTTCTGGACCAAAGTATGGTTATGAAATAAAGAAAAATATTCAAAATCGTCTTGGAGAAAATTTTGAATTGAATCATAACATGCTCTACCCTGCTCTTCGTCGTTTTGAAGATATGGGAGCAATTACAAAAGAGATTCATCAACAAATAGGCAAACCAAACCGTAACATTTACAAATTAACTCCTACAGGTGAAGAAATCTTTTACGAAATGATGCGAGAGTTTCCAGAGAAACTAGCTGCTAATGAGGCTGAATTTCTTGTACGTGTTGCACTATTTGAGAAACTGGATTACGAAGCTCGTAAAGAGGTTTTAACGACTCGTCAAAATGTGTTACATACACAATTAACCTCTATTCAATCTTTAGCTGAAACATCACTTTTTATTTCTGAGGTCGTAAAGCATAGAAAATCATGTATTGAACATGAGTTAGCTTGGATTACATCTCTTATGAAAAAAATAACAAAAAAAGAAAAAAACTATGAATGAAAATGAGATTTATTATCAATACTATAATTAATAAAAGGGCAACCAGATGCGGTTACCCTTTCTCGTTTAAGCTTCCGGAATGAATGTTTTGCAATCAGTTTCTTCCGTTTTCGATGCTTTGTTACCTTTATGACTCACTACATAAATTGCATCTGCATTACATTTGTTTCCGTTACCCCAATATTTACAGTTGTTTACTTCACATAAAACATCTTGTGCCATAAGTATCACACCTCCTTATTCTTTTATCATTAACAAATTTGTGAGGTATGATACCATTTGGTGATCCGTTTTTTACTTTTGACGTACTTTTTTGCTTAGGGCAATCTTTCTTAAAGCTCCTATATCTCCACTTACAATCACATGAATATTGTTAGAAATAGTCTGAATGTCCAAGTCCCACCACTTCATCTCTAACAATTCACTTATTACATCATTTGAAAATCGCTTTTTTATCTCAATAGCAGGATTACCACCAGCAATTGTATATGGTGGAACGTCTTTTGTTATAACAGCTTTAGCAGCAATAATTGCTCCGTCCCCTATCTTAACTCCAGGCATAATCGTCGCATCCATTCCAATCCATACATCATTTCCGATTACCGTATCTCCTTTAAACGGTAAATCAGAAAGCGTAGGTGTGAATTTCTCCCAGCCATGACCGAAAATATTAAATGGATAAGCTGAAAACCCATCCATTCTATGGTTTGCGCCATTCATAATAAATGTAACTCCAGGTGCTATGCAACAGAATTTTCCCATAACCAATCGATCTCCAAAAAATTCATAGTGGTATAGCACTTGATCTTCGAATGTTTCTTCATTTTTCGAATCATAATAAGAATAATCTCCAACAATAATATTTGGTTTGGTTATTGTATTTTTAATAAAATGAACACTCTTGTTTCCTTCGATAGGATACTTCACATTCGGATTAGGATTCATGCTGGACAGCACCACCTTCATTTGAAGTTTCTACTATTGGTTTCAAATTGTATATTGGCAAAATAAATAAGGAACCAATAATAAATAATAATGCTGTTCCTTCATACATTGTACTAAGTGAAAATACTTCTTTTAATGAACCGGCAATACTCATCGTTAATACCATCGAACCCGTAAATAAAGGGCTCAAAATCCCATTTACGCGTCCAATAAAGTCTGTATCCGAATTTTGAATAATGAGTGTGTTTATCCCGATTTGGATACAAGGAAGAGCGAGACCACTGAAAAACTGAGCGATAAGTGTGATCCATAAATTTGTCGAAAATCCAATGATACCAATACCAATTGCCTGTGCAACCATCCCTAAAATTAACATCTTTTGCGGAGCGATATTTTTCGCAAATACCATTGCTAAAGCTCCACCAATAATCATCCCAGCACCATTTACAGTTAATAGCCATTGTAAGCTTTCTTTTGATAGACCTAATTGCTCTGTCACGATAAAAATACCTAGTGGCTGAATGAGACCAATTCCTAATCCTGCTGCCATAAAACAAATACCAAGTAATGTTAATGCTTTCTTTGCTTTTACATATTTAATTCCATCCACCATTTCTTGCAGTATGCTCACTTTTTTCTTTTCTTCCTGTTCTTCAGCATCTTTTGGCAGAAATAACAAAACTAACGCCGCAAGTAAAAAAGCAATACCTGTCACAATAATAGAAGTGTAAATTCCGAAGGCTTGAAATATAAATGTTCCAAGTATAGGACCTAATACCATAAAAATTGCAAAAATGGTTTGATATAAAGACATCGCCAATTGTACTTCTTCTGTAGATAGATGTTGTTTAAATAATTTCATACCTGAAGGCTGTGAAAACTGCGAAAGAATTGCAGAGATAAGCGTAACAAAAAACACAACTTTCCATGTACCAAACATAAGTGCGAAAAGTACTGCAAATACAGATAATGAACTTAAAGTTTCGCACCAAATCATCGTTCTTTTTGGTTTCCACCTATCCGCGAATGTGCCTCCTATAAATGAAAAAATAAAAATTGGGGCAAATTCCGCAACTGAAATCATAGAAATGGCAAACGCATCGCCATTTGTCATTTCCATTACAAAAAGCAGTACCGCAAAGTTTCGGATCCAAATCCCTACCTGGAGAAATAATGCCGAAGCAATAATTGCTTGCACAAATCGATTTTTTAATACTACAGACATATTACTCTTTTGTTTCACTTCTACATTCATTGACATAAAAAAGCCCCCTATTCCGCATTCTAAATAGGAGGCAGCACAATCATATCATAAAAGACAGGTCTATTCGCAGTGCGAAAATACATCCCTTTTACATATAAAAATGTACATACTAATCCTATTCAGAAGAATATTTCGTTCTATAACGAAGATTTCTTAAAAAATAGAATTAGTTGATCATTGGGATGTCTTCACCCTTCCGTTTCAATTTAAAATCACACATACATACTCTATGTAAACCACCAAACATGTATGCGTGTCTCAATTTATTTATTCTAGAAAGACAATGGTAATTCCTCTAAAGAACGCATTAAATAATTACCTTGCCACTTCACTTTTTCACGCTCACCTTTTATTTGTATGTTCGGCATATGGGTTAGCAATGTGGAAATTGCAATTTTTGCTTCTAGCCGGGCAAGTGGTGCTCCTAAACAAAAATGACTCCCCAGTCCAAAAGCAATGTGCCTGTTATTTTTCCTTGTAATATCAAAAACCTCTGGATTTATAAAAACATTCTCATCGCGATTCGCTGAAGCTAATGAAATAGTCACCATATCCCCTTTTTGAATTTCTTGACCATGTATCATAAAAGGTTCAGCTGCCCAGCGTGCTGTCGTAACTTCAACAGGGGAATAATAACGTAATCCTTCTTCAATCGCCGAATCAATAAGCTCTGGTTGTTCTTCTAATAACTGTAGTTGACTTGGATTCTCCAGTAAAGCCAAAACTGTATTGGTAATTAGATTCACAGTCGTTTCATGCCCAGCTACAATTAGTAACATAATCATTGAATAAAGTTCTCGGGCACTTAACTTACTACCTTCACTTTCAGCTTGGATTAATGCACTAACCAAATCTTCTTTTGGATTTTTCCGCTTTATATCAACCAAGTATTGGAGATATGTAATGAATTCTGCTAGTTTCATTTCAGTTCCCTTTATTTCTTCAGGGGTTTCGGGTGAATCAATTACCGCATGAGACCACAATCTAAATTTTTCTTGATCCTCTTTTGGAATCCCTAGCATTTCACTGATTACATTGATTGGCAATGGAAATGCATAGTCATTAACAAGGTTTAAAGAGCGTTTCTGTTCGGCATGATCTAATAAAGTATCCGCAATATGCTGAATACGTTCATCTAATTGTGAAATCATCTTAGGAGTAAATGCTTTCTGAACTAATGAGCGTAATCGATTATGATCAGGCGGATCCGAATTTAACATATGAGTCGTTAAATAATCTCCATTGTCTACAGAAAGAAATGGATTAACCTCTACTTTTTCAAATACATTTTCAGGGTTTTTCTTTAAACGAGAATCTTTTAAAAACGCTAATGCATCTTCATATCTTGTAATGAGCCATTCTGTCCCAAGTTCACTCTGATTTACGAACAAAATAGGTTGTGATTTACGTGATTCCTTATAAATCTCATAAGCATCTTCTTTAAACTCTGCAGAAGCTAAATAAATACCATTTTCTATTTTGTAGCCCACCATGTTTTTGAAAGACATCGTACTCCCTCGCTCTCTTCTATTTGTGAAACTCACTCCAACATATGAATTATAACTTATAAAAAGAGGGAATTTTGTTAATTTTTCGTTATAAGCTTACTTTATATATTGAAAAATAATTCTTTTCAAAAAACAAGCGATAAGAAGATGAGTTCTTCTTATTGCTTGTTTTTTCACTAAGAAAAGCACATAAAATTACTAATTTGCTGGTATCGATAACTAACTTTACGGCGACGGCCACCTTGCCATGTATAGCCCGAAACTCCATTCCGTCTTACTTCCGTTGGAAAAAACCATAAATCTCTTCCAAACGGACCTGGGCGATGTAAACGTAAGTATCCCCATCTCCCTAAACAATTGCACATCCATGATTTTATATTACCGCTTTGTACAGGAGATGCGAATGTTGATGGTACGGCAGGCGCTTGTGATGGAGGGGGTCCCGTTGGAGCATCCTCAGCATCATCTGGTCGATATTCTTCAAGTTCGACATCTCTCATTTCATCAGATGCTTCATAGCTAGGAATTTGTGGGTTATAATATGCTGTTTGATTATAATCTGCATACGGAAAATACGTTGGTTGATTATACATAGAAAAAATCACCTCTTATGATTTATTACTCTATCCATTCATATGTTGTATCGCTTTTATATGAAGCTTATTTATATAGCCCAAAATAGAAGTTGAGGGATTCTGTATTGAAATTACTGTAAAACAATAAAAGGGGTCTCATTTCTTTCTCTGAACAAAAAGCCCAATTTCTCAACTTTAATGCTGAGAGATTGGGCTTTTTATAATGGACACTGCAAAGCAATCCTTTCTTAATGGTTCCTCTTCAGCTTGACGCTATAATAGCGCATCGCTTTCAAAGTACCTTCCATTTTAAATACACCTTGCCCAATTAACGTACGCAAGCGATATTCAAGAAAAACATCTCCAACTGACTGTTCCAAATTCCCAAGAACTTCACCAATTAGTCTTGGAGCCTTATAAAAGTCTCCTTCTATTCTTTCTTTCTCCAAATTCTTTGCACATTCAATGATGAAAGAATCGAAATAATCTTCTTGTACAGATTGGACTTGGTTTTCATTCCAAATTCGTAATAAATCCGTAGTCTCAGAGAGTAATTCCCATTCTCGCTCAAGAGTTTTCCGTGCCTCATTAGTCAGTAATGTATCTTTACCGTACTTTTCATAAATATCTGCTAGTTTCTCTGGAGATAACTCCCCTGTTGCGCGTATATCATAACCTTCTGGGAACAGTTCTCTATATGTTTCAGATGTGTTAATTACACGAATATTGTCTCGATCTTGTAAATGTGCAAGTACAAAACAAAGCCCCACATGTTCATGTGCATTATTAGCTTTCCAAATTGTGATTGGTATATCTTGAGGAATAGACTGTAATTCCTCCATCGATTGTCTAAATGTTGATAAATATTCTTCTTCAAAATAAAGATCATAAGAGTTTAAATTTCTAGATAGCCATTGCTGACGAGCTACTTGTCCAGCTTCTAACTCCAATTGATGAATTGGACCGATAGAAAATGCATCTGAGAAGAGAATAACATAGTCTTCTGTTAAATTAGCTTGTTTCAGCATGTACTTAATACACCCAGCTGGTGAGTCACCAAATGCTATATGTACATGTTTACTCTCTTTGATATGTAACCTAGGTTTTTGTGATTCAATGAGTTGTTTTGGGATTTCTGTTAAAATTGCCATTCTATCTTCACTTGGCTCTGTTTCCATTAAATCAAGTTGAATTAAGATGAGGCGGAGTAATGATTTTGCTTCATCTTCTGGCATATTATCGATTACTTTACTTAAATTATCTATCATATATTTCCCTCTATTCATTTCTAAAATAATGTAGTTTATAGCGTAACATATAATGAGACACATGCTATTCTTTTCATCTAATAATTGCCAAGAAAAATGAAAATGATAAAAAAACACATAGCGGGACAAACAACATTGTATCCATTTTAGCAAAATATGTATCTTTTTTTCTTTTAAAAATACCAAAGTAGTTGAATTCTCCAACCACTCTTAATCCAAACACAATCATACAAATCCAAGAGCCGATTTGAACAATGATATGTGGAATAAAAGAGGAAATAACATTTGCCTGTAATAACAAAAGTAACGCCGCTACACATAGTAATAGTGCAACTAATAATGTCATACCCGTTCCAGGAGAAAAAGCTTTTTCTCCTGACTCAGTTGGAATCGCTGCCTTTATTCCTCGTTTTCCACCAAATGCCCAGTAAACATGCAATAAACTAATACTTACTAAGAGACATGCTGATATAGTGATGATAATAAGCAATATTAATCCCTCCGTCAATGTGCTTCTTTTAAAGTTAAGAATATTCAACAAAACAACAATGAACAATCTATTTCTAAATTGTTCACAATATCGTCATTTGTAATATTATTTAATTTTCATTTTTTATATTCCGAAACCGTATAAAAACAATAGAATATAAAGGCATTAAGTTTACTTGTAATTAATGGGCGGATTGCTCTAATTGAAAAAGGATGTGATTCCGGTGAAAAACATAGAGAAAAGCGATTTTCTATTCAAAACTGAACGAAAAATCGCTTTTCCAATTCTTTTACATACGTTTATTTCTGGTTATTCATTTCAAATACTTGCTGTACGTCTTTATCGCCGCGCCCAGATAAATTAACAATAATACTTTGATCATTTCGTAAAGTTGCTGCTAATTTCATAGCATAGGCCACTGCATGAGAACTTTCCAATGCAGGAATAATCCCTTCCACACGAGACAATTTATGAAATGCTTCTAATGCTTCATGATCATTAATCGCTACATATTCTGCACGTCCAGTTTCTTTATAATAACTATGCTCTGGTCCAACACCTTGGTAATCCAGTCCTGCCGCAATGGAGTGCGCCTCTGCAATTTCTCCATTTTCATCTTTCATCATATAACACTTAAATCCATGGATGATACCAGGTCCTCCTGCTGTAAGAGGTGCTGCATGCAACCCTGTTTCAATCCCTTTACCACCTGGTTCAACACCTACCATTTTTACTTCTTTATCATGATAAAATGGAGCAAATAACCCAATCGCATTACTTCCTCCACCTACACAAGCAACCAAATAGTCAGGTAGACGCTGTTCTTTTTCAATGTGTTGTGCTCTTGCTTCCCTTCCAATTACAGCTTGGAAATGACGAACGATTGTTGGATATGGATGTGGTCCCAGTGCAGAACCTAATAAATAAAATGTATTTTCATAGTTTTGAGCGTAATCTTCAAGTGCTGCATCTACCGCCTCCTTAAGAGTACGTCCTCCTTCTTGAACAGCAATTACTTTCGCCCCTAATAATTCCATACGAAATACATTTAATTGTTGACGTTCTGTATCCATTCCTCCCATATAAATCGTACAATCTATTCCAAACATAGCACAAGCAGTAGCTGTAGCCACTCCGTGCTGTCCTGCCCCAGTTTCTGCAATGATACGTTTTGCTCCCATTCTCTTTGCGAGCAAAATTTGTCCTAATACATTGTTAATTTTATGGGCTCCTGTATGATTAAGGTCTTCTCTTTTAAGATAGATTTTTGCACCACCGATTTCTTCACTCAAACGATTGGCATAATACAATGGATTTGGACGCCCTACATATTCTTTAAGATAGTATTCATATTCATTTATAAACTCTGGGTCATCTTTATATTGATGAAACGCGCTCTCCAAGTGAAGTAAAGCCTCTTGGAGTTGTTCTGGCACAAAACTACCCCCAAATTCGCCAAAATATCCATTTTCCGCTTGTAATAAATTCATGTTAATTCCTCCCTTTGGTTTTTAATTGTTGTATAAGAAAAAGCGTGTGAACGCAAAAAGCCCCCTACATGCATTAAAGCATGTAGAGGGCGATATATCCGATTATACCGTGGTGCCACCTCTTTTGATTCTTTGTCACATAGACTAAGAACCCTCTCGTTTTTGGATACAGAAAAACAAATTCGATATCCTCATCCTTGTAACGGCGGAACCCGGGTCGCATACTCCTAACGTTTCAGCGTACCTCTCCTAAGTCCATTCAGTATAATCTATCGTACTGGATTGCACCATCTCCAGCTCTCTGTAACGCATCAATTACACGTACTCTTCTTAGTCAACGATTTTTATTATTTAAATTTAATTATGATATTATCGAACTATTTTTATTTTGTCAATAACAATAGAAAGAAAATTCATTCTTTTGTGATTAGTTAATCGATTTGTTCATCTTATATTTCATAGTAATTTTAAATAATTAATATATTTATTCAACAATAGTAAAAAACACAATACCCTTTCATCGTACAAAAGGGCATTGTGTTTTTAAATCTTTGTTTAGGAATATCCTCTACACATTATAACGATTTCTTCTTCGTTCCATCCTTGTTTGGCCTTGTGTTGTTTCCATTTCATGATGTTGATGCTCTGTTTGCGCTGTATGATACGTCGGTACTCTTTCTTCACGGTTTGGTTCATACGTGCGTGTTTCTTTTGCTTTAGAAGATTTTCTACCGACTTTAAACATCTTAATTTTTAATCTTGGCAGGCTCGGAATACGAATTTTAAACTTAGGCTTGAATGATTTCTTCTTTTGTTTAAATAGATTTGTTTTTTCTTGTTTTTCATTACTATTCCCACGATGTAGTGCATTTGCAAGAAACCCACCAAATAAAAAGCCTGCTACCAGCAGTAATAGATACAAACGTTCTGTAGTCAATAAGTTCATAATACGTCCGAGAACAGCTAATGATTGGGCTTGTTTCATATCCCATAATAAACCACCCCATAATGCAAGTAACCCTAAAGTAATTGCATATGTACGGAATCGGAGTATAAGTGGAATAACGGCAATACATGCAGCGATTTTAGCATTTGCTAGTAACGAACTAGCTGTTGCGTATTGATTCCAAATCGCCAGCAAAAACGTAATAAATATAGTGTAAGCAAGCCAACTACATATTCGTGAATACATTCGTTTCGCATAGTAGCTTCCAAAACTTGTGAAAAACAACAGTCCTCCTAAATACAATGACAATTCAAGAGAAATTTGTTTCATAATACCTGCAATTGGAAATAGGAAGCTGAGTACCATTAAAAGCACATCAAGTTTCTTCATAACTCTCATCCCTTTCAGTTTTCTACCTTTCTTCTATATAACAAAGCAAATTTTGTTGTTTTTAGCATATTCCTCACTTCCACCAAATTATAAATAACATTCCTAAAAATCATCTTAATCCTACTAGTACCCAAAAGTAAACAAAAAAACAAAGCTATAATTGACAATAGAGATCTAGATTTGTATAAAGAAATGACAAATCCCGCTATTTGTAAATTAGCGGGATTTTGAAATTATCTTGCTGTATATTTAATATGATTATACTTTCCCTCACAACGCAGCTACTTCACACAATATAATTTACTATTTTTCACCTATCCCTAAAGCTCCACGTGCCATTTCCATATGTGCTTCTTTCTTTGTCTGTAGTGCAAATAATCCAATCATAACTGGATAAGCAGCGCCAAGTTCAATAATATGTTCAAGCATTCTCGGCCAAACTTTCCCTCCTGCTTTTTCATATTCGTTTAATAGTACTTTCAAATTCTCCTGTCCAAAGATTGTAAGATAAAGAGTGAAATCAGTAGCTGGATCTGTCACTTTCGCTTCTGTCCAATCCAAAAGTCCTGTTACTTTGTCATTTTTATCAACTAAAATATGCGGCGGATGTAAGTCACCATGAACAAATGAAGAGTGCTTTGGCCAATACGATTCATCTGCAAGCCATGTTTGCCAACGCTCCCATAGTTCATCTGAAACACCAAGTTTTGATTTTATTTGATGCATTCTATCTATTAACAATTGCTTTGCTTCAGCAGGTTGAAGAACTTCAATTCCCTTTTTAGTAGCCTCATTATAATCAATCGAATGCAAGGCGACAAGTGACTCTGCTAAAGATCGGATAAATGTCATAGATGGTGGATCATTTTGAATATGCCACACATAATTTTGTATTTCTAAATCAATCACTGCTGCAGGGTTACCCTTTACTAATGGATAAGCAATTAATTCTGGTGTGTTGATTTTCCAATTTGGTACTGCAACAGGTACATATTTTTGAACAAGCTCAAGTATTTTCCCTTCTAATGCCCCTCTTTCAATTACATCTGGTCTTCTTGGTTTCCGGAGAACCCATGAAACACCCTTTTCATCAGTAGCAAATACAACTTGAAAGTCCATTCCTGATTCATTTAATTCAGCGCTTTCTTTATTTAATTGTAAACCATTCTTTTCTGCAATCTTTAACATTGCTTCTATACTTTTCTGTTCATTTGTATTTGTCATAGATAGACACTCCTCTGAAATTTTTCATATAATTACAAAAAACACAGACTGGGTGCCCGTGTTTTTTGTAAACGAAATGAGCTCTTATAAATATACTGTCCTTATTTTTATTTCGCTCTTCCTTGCACCCACGTAGCAATATCATTTATAACATACTCAGGAATATTGGCTGGACTATAATATTCATCCGGTTTACTTAATTCCCCATCTCCTTCTGTAAAGAAGTGATTTAACTTTGGATAAAGTCGATAATCTACATTATCTCGCTCTTTTAATTGTTCTTTCCAAAGAGGAATTTCGATTTTTGATTGAACTTGATAGTCTCTTTCTCCTTGAATAATAAGAAGCGGTGTCTTTTGTTCTTTAGACATTTCTGCCGCCTTAATTTTACGGATAGAATCCCAAAATACAGGCGCTCCTAAATAAAAATCTTTTGGAGGGTTTTTTCCAGAAAAATTAGGGTCATTTAATAATTCATATTGCGCTTTATAAAATTTATATTCCTCAGCTGTCATTCTGCCGATAGAATACAAGTAATCAAATTGATCTAAAACAACATCCTGGAATGTACGAGCTGGTCCTCCCATCACAATTGCCCCAGCAATATTTTGATTTTGGTCTTTTTCGATCATTTTCGGAACCATCATTCCGCCTTGACTATGGCCGAGAACATAAATTTGATTCTTGTCTATCATAGGATTATTTTGAAGAAAACGAGTCGCAAAAAGTGCATCATCTGTTGTTTCTTTATCAACTGTATAAAACGGACTAAATTGTGTTTTCAATCCATGTTCATATGTTCGTTTATTATAGCGAAGAACAGCAATTCCTTTCGAAGCAAGACCTTCAGCTAAATCGCGAAACGGTTTTAAAGCAAACGCAGTTTCATCTCGATCGCTTGCTCCAGATCCTTGCACAAGAATAACCGCTGGGAAAGGCCCCTCTCCCTTTGGAACAGACAGTGCTCCTGGTAATGGGAACGCGCCACTTCCGACTACTACTTCTTCTTCAGTAAACGAATCAGGATTACTATATGCCGGGCGCTGTGCAACAGAGTCGGATGACATACTAAGCTGGAAATCGTCTATTTTTCCAGATGGATCTAATCTAAACATGAAAGGTACAGTGAATTTTTCAAATACTAATCCAATTTCAATGTTTGTATGAACGGAATTCGTCTCTTTTTGCTTTACCTCTCCAATTCCAATAAAAGAACCTGCTTGTAACTGCAGGGGAAGTTCCTTCCAATAACTCTCCAGCCACTTTTCAGATATTATCTTCTGTAAAGGTCGAGAAGTTAAATCAAATGCAGATTTATAATTTTCAGTATGCATATAACGGATAAATGTAAGAGTAGTAGATATAACAGGATTTTCATCATCAGCATTGTTTATTTCTTTTATATTTGTGTTTGTTTCTTTGGATGTTGAGGTAAATTGATGGTTGAATGGATTATTATATGTATAAGGATAAAAACTTATTTTCAATGCATCTGTATTTCCCCTCTCATACAGACTTGGAGAAATTGCAAAATTTTTAGGTTGAATGGATTCTGCTGCGTATGAAACTGAGGGAATGCTTATTGCACAAATTGTACTAACGAGTAAAATCTTATTCGTTATTCGTTTTCTCGTTTTCATATTTATTGACTCCTTTCAAAGTTAAATTCTTTTAATACAACATTCCAAGCATTGTAAGGAAAATAAAAAACATCAAAGAGATTAATAAATTTCTTTACGCCCTCTAACAAAGAATGTGATATTATAAACAAACTTCAATAAAAACTACCTTCTTCCTCCTTTTTATTATGTAATTTTTTAATAATATATGAGCATCTAATTAGTGAAGTTGATTCTTCTAAAAACAGAGAAATAGAAATATTATTTTCGTACAAAAAAATGACTAAACTAAGTTAGTCATTTTCTATACTTTTTACACGCGTGATAAGAGACATATTTGTTTCTTATAAACTTATATCTTCTACTTGTTTTTCTACTGGCCATTTTTCTAATGTGTAAGCCATCTCCCAAAATGAATATTCATATTGACTACTAATGACAAAATGCTGTTTCATGCGCTTACGATCAGTTTCTGTTACTGTTTCTGCAATGGCATCTAATCTGGCAATTTGCTCTTCTACTAAAGTACGGAACCAGTCAGAACCATATGCAGAAATCCACTCTTGGTAAATGGGTTCTTCCGGTTTACATTCCTTAAGTCGCTCACCAATTTCATAATAAAGCCAATAGCACGGCAAAATCGCTGCGATAACATCCCCAATATGTCCCTCGTATGCAGCGCGATACATATGTGATGTATACGCATAAGCCGTCGGTGCAGGAATGAACGATTCTTTTTCTTTTTCCGTAATTCCTAATTTTTTCGCAAAATTCTCATGCAGCGATAATTCAGCTTGGTATGTATTTTGTGCATGGTGCGCCATACGAGCTGTCGTTTCTAATTCAATCGCTTTTGCTGCTCCTAACGATTGGACTCTTGCAAAATGACTTAAATAATATGAATCTTGCAGAACGTAATAGCGAAAACTAGCTAAATCTAATGTTCCGTTCCCTAGTTTTGTCACAAATGGATGATTAAAACTTGCTTCCCAAATCGGATTAACTTCTTTACGTAATAACTGTGAAAATAACATGATAGACCCTCCAATAAACGTTTTAATAATAAAAAAATGAAACAAGTTTCTTAACGAATTGCTCGTTAGCTACTAGATTACTGAGACTCACTTCAAGTAGGTGCGCAAAATAAAAAAGCTTTCTTTACACACACGTAAAGAAAGCGGACTGGACATTATCAATATTTAAAAAAATATCATATTCTGTCACTTCCACTTCCCTACGCTGGTATTACCCAGATCAGGTCCTAAGGGTTTCAAAGATATTTTTTGATCTCAGCCTTTAAAAGGCCCCCCTAGTGGATAAATATATATAACTATTTAACTTTGATATTAATCATAACATATTCTAGAATACTATCAAATATTATTTGTAAATTCAATATCGCTAACATATAGGCACGAAAATGTTAGCAATCCTCTTCTACTAATCTCGCTATTTGCTCCTTCACATTCAAATTACAAACACCACCGTGATAACAAATCACCGTCTCAATATCAAATTCTAAAAATCTTCTAAGCGATTTTGTAGCTGTATCCATGTCTGGCGTTGTATGCGGAACAGGTCCTTTTAAGTTTCCACCAACGCATACTATCGCGTCGCCCGCAATTAATGTTTTATATTTTTCACTATATAAACTAATATGTCCCGGAGTATGCCCTGGTGTATGAATCACTTCAATGCCTCCGAAAAATGGTAGTCTTTCTCCGTCTTCTAATGTCCGATTTACTTTTGCCGTCGGAGGATTTTCATATAGAAATTGCATAACTTCTGGAAGTGCATCCCATTTGTCTTTACTCATTTTACTTGGATCCGTTTTCATTAAATGCACTTGTCCTTCAATATATGGCTTGTCTAATTCATGTGCGTATACTTCAATAGAATGGCCTGCCTTCTGCTGTATTTCAGGAAGACTTCCAATATGGTCTATATCTTGATGGGTTAAAATAACTGCTTGTAATTGTTCAAAAGGGACACCAATACCAATCATTGCATCACGAATCCCTTCTAATTGGCCTGGCATACCAGTATCGATTAATATAGCTTCTTTTTCATCCCAAAGTAACGTGGGATTTAATTCGAATTCTTGAATTTTTAATTTTAACACCGCTAAACCGTTTTCTATTTTCATATTACACGTCTCCCTCGATACATAAATTAGTGAAGGTATTTCACTTACTAAAATGTATCACGTTAAGGATATTTAATCAAACACTAAATTTATAATCATAACACAAAAATATTTATTTGTCAAATTTCTTTATTTGATCTACAACCAGAATTTTTCATCACACATCTTTCCGATACAAATTAATTAAATCTTTCAGAGCTGCCGCTGCTGCTGCTCTTGGGTTCGAGGCTCCCCCGATTGAAGTAACTCTTCCCATCGTATCAGTATGAAAAGTGATTCCTTTTTCCGTTCCATTTACATGAGCTAAAGGATGCTCTTTCCCTATTTCACGCGGACATACTTCAAGTTTAGGGTTCCCTGAATGGTCTCTATATGCCGCTCCAATTAGTTTTAGAGATTTACCTTGTGCTTTTGCTTTCTCTATATCTTGTTTCGTAATACCCTCTATCCCATTTACATTTACGTAATCAAGAGAGTATTCTGACTGAAATAAACTGTTCGCTAACAATAATAGTTTACAGGCACTGTCCATTCCACTTACGTCTAATGATGGGTTTGTTTCAGCGATTCCTTTTTGCTGCGCTTGATGCAGTGCTTCCTCAAATGTTACATCTTTTTCGTACATCTTTGTAAGAATATAATTTGTTGTTCCATTTAAAATACCTTCTATACTTTCAATTTGGCACCCTGCTAAACTAAATTGTCCAATATCTAATGTAGGGAGCGCAGCTGCAGTTGCACCACTATAACGAATACGTACGTTAGCTTTCGTTGCTTTTTGCTTTATTTCTTTCCATGCGCTAACGAGTGCACCTTTTGAAATAGCGACTACATCCATATGATTTTCAATCGCTGTTTCAATATATGTTCTTCCAGGTTCACCTGTTTGAAGATTAGTTGGTGTTGATTCTATTAATACATGACCAAAAGGCATTTTTTCACTTTTATCGAGTGGATAGTTTTTGAGATATCTCTCCAATGCATTAGAACCTGTACCATAAGTTAATAATTCTTTAATATGTAAACCTTTGGCGCTAAAGAGATTGACTGTACTTCCCATAACTCCAGTAAGGACAAGTTCGATACCGTACATCTCATTTATATATAAAGCTTTCTCAAATACCAATCTTACAAACTCTTTTCCAACAGTTCCATATCCAGATATTACTATGTTAACTCTCACATCATCACCTCAAACTATTGTGCTATTTTAATGTTAACTCCATTATACTCCGAAAATATGATGTGATTCACGAAAGAAAACTCCCTCAAAAAAATTTGAAGGAGCTGCTACATTTCAATATAAATATGAAGCCAGTTATTTCGGTAAATTGGATAGCTTTTCAGCAATCTTTCGGTAAAAAGCATTAATATCAGAGAACCCTAAGGAATCCGAGACACTTAATCCAACCATATCGAGGTGATCCCAGTTTTGTTTTGTCTCAATATGATTCCATTTCCCAAGTTCTGGCGCACTACTATTATTTATAACCACATCAGTTGATGGTCCTACCATAGAGTTTGTATTTACTACTCCGTCATTTTCCCACCAGGATGAATCAATGAATGTACGATTCTGTTCGTATCTTGCATATGACCCTAAGAAAATTGCATTTCCCATCAGTGCCTTATTCATGGTGATGTGCGGTAAATGAATTCCCGTTATAGGTGCTACTTGTGTTGCATGTCCACTGTAAGAAAAATAATATACATCTGGTTGCGCTTTTACCCAAGTGTTCAATTCCTTTGCTCCATCTGTACTTAAATCCCATTGGCTTATATCTTTTGTATCCTTCAAAATGGAACTATTTAAGACACGGTTTGAATATTGATAAAATGATTCCCCAGCTCTTTTTTTAATTCCCCATTGATCCAATTTAAAATCGTATAGTGATAGATTGTTATTTTCTCCAACTCCAGCAGTTGCGACGAGTAATTGCTTTACAGCTGGCAAGAGTAAACTTCCATCTGCAAGGGTTGTCCCATTGTGAGGAGTGGCTAATGTCGTTACACTATGAACGTATGATTTTCCTCCCTGAAACAACGGAGACATTTTCACATCAGCATGTTGTTTTACATATTCTCTCTCTTCTTGATTCCCTTCTTTTAACAATTGGACTAGCGTACGTATTGTTTGTCCTCCCATACTATGTCCTACTAAATGAAGCTTATTTGTCTCACTCCAATTTTGAACAAACCCTGTATATGTTCTTCCATATCGATCGTGTCCATGTTTTTCGGCATGAGCTGCTCCATAATCTACTGTTCCACCATTGATTTGAGCGTATAACTCACAAGCACGATCCCAGTTACTTGATAACGGCCCAACAGCGGCAGTATGAACATTGTATCCATCTCTCTTTAAATTTTCTTGAATATCGTGAACACCACCCCAATACTTTACACCCAATAATTCATCTCTGCCCCATCCTGTAAAACCATGTACAAGAATAATCGGATTGTTATTTTTCTTCCCTTCTTCTGCTTGTATTGGCATCGGTAGCATTACACTCGAAGCGATACAACATAAAATTAATAATCCCCAAAGTAATCTTTTCATTTTACATCCCCTTTTCTTTTTCTCTACATCCCTAATAAAACGCTTTCAATTCTACCTCCTTCTTATGTGATAGAAAAAAGATCCACAAAGATATACCAACGCAATTTGCAATGGCTATATAATGTGGATCTCCAATTCTCTATCACATTTATTAACTTAAAAATAATGTAAACAATATTATTTGAATTGTCTATCTATTATGAAATATTACATAGTTGATAAAGTTTTGTTGACAATTCCCTTTCCCTTTTAACCTTCATCCTCAAAAGTAACAAATTTGACCGATATTAATTTATGAAAATCTTTGACTTGCCTTTTTATCTTTAAATATTCAGTTTTTAATGTATTATCTGTCGACATTTTAGGCTTTTCGTAACCCAATAATTTTTTGAAGTGAATAATCTGTAACTTTGTTTCATCCGCTTTTATCTTTCTATATACATCCTTTTTTGCAACAATAAGATACCATTGAGACTTATAATCACGAGAATTTCCAATCCAAGCATCGCTGTCATATGAAACAGGAATTTCTTTACTGTTTAAATCGATACTTGTAATATGTTTTTCCTCTTCATGTGTAAATAATAACGAAGCTTCTTTTGGGATTTCCGGTAATTTTTTTATAGAAGTATAACCGGAGCGATTATTCATATCATTCTTCCGCAAAATTCGATCTTTTATCATAGCTTGCGCTGTTGTTTCATCTATAATAAGCACTTTATTTTCACCAAAAACGCCCGTTTTCACTTCAAATACTTCTTTTTCTTCTATATTTTCTTTGTAACGTTCAAAAATAGGTAAAGTAAATTGTTCGTCTCCAATCATTATCATCCCGTTCGCAGGCCGTTTATTTTCTTCAGAGGAAGAACAGGCACTTAGGCTTATGACAATCAGGACAATTAATATAAAAAAAGATATTGTTTTTCTCATTATGACTCCTTTCATTGTCTAAATTAATTTTCAAGTATACTCATTATGGTTATTTTCCATTTACCTTTGATACAATCAAAACTTAATAGTCATATTTTACTGATCCATAGTCCTATAAAGTTTTTGTAAGTAACGCCAACGAGTCATAAAAAAATACAAGATTTGTATACATACAAATGAAATTAAGATGATAATTGAACTATTTAAAATAGAAAAATCCACTAATTGTTGCAGTGCGGTATATGCAACTGCAGTATGAATTACCGCAACAACAATTGGTAAAAAGAACATGATTAACAACTGTCTTGTTACAACACCTTTTAGTTCTCGCTTACTTAATCCCATTTTTGAAATCATTTTATATTGTTGTTGATCCCGGTCTAAATCTGTATATAAACGGAAATAAATAAAGCTCGCTGCAAATGTAAAAAAGACAATTCCTACTAAAACACTCGCCATAAGTAACAATCCGTTTGTTTGTTTCGCTTGTAACCACTGCAATGCTAAAGCTTCAAAATAAAAGCTACGCTCTCCATTCTCTATACCCAATATGTTATTTAATTGATGTGAAATTTCCTTTGTTCTCATCCAATCATCTACAACAAATCCGTAAATACGCTCTTTAGAGAACGTGATATCCTCACGAGCAATGAATGGAACTTTATCATATACTTGGTCTTGTACTGCAATTAAAGTATTTCCTACTTCATGTGGTAGAACCAAGTTCTTTACAGCTTTCTTTACATGAAATGTTTTCATCCAATCCCCATGAATCACTTCAATTTCCTTTTTAAATTGATTATTTTCAAACTCTTGTTTTTGCGCTATCCACCCTGGAACTAGCAAAATTTCATCTTCTCTATCAAGCGTTTCTTTTTGGTAGCCAAGAGACTTCGCAAGATCATTATATTCACTTAATTTCATAACAGAAACATCGCTTTCTGTATATTTAGTAGAGGCAGAACCCAGTCGATAAGCAATATTTGCCTCATTAAGATATTTCTTAATTAAAGCAAGGTGCTCATTTTCCATCTTATTGTCTTCAAAACTCATATAGGTAAACGTATACGGATTGGTCATTCTTGACAGTTCTTTATTTCCAAGTGCAGCAGTAGTTCCAATTGCAGTGAACGCGACTGCCGAAATGATAGACACAATAAAAAACATCATTGCATTATCTTTCATTCGATATATTAACTCTGAAAACGTTAGTATATTTGTTTTCTTTAAAAATAAAGATTCCCGCTTTTTGGCAGCTTGCAATAGAAAAACACTGCATTGCGTATACAGAAAATATGTACCAATTATAACCAATAACACACCTAATCCTAATAACGGAAAAGAGATGATTCTTCTAAAGATAATATACAGTACGATTCCATATCCAGAACTGATACTAACAAATGATAGAAGCGATAAAATAATAGAAGCTTTCGGTTCAGGCTTTGGTTTTTCTTCTGCTTGAATAAGTTCCACAAGTTCAGTTACTTTAATCATCTTAAAAGTAACAAGTGATACAATTAAAAATAAGATAAGGAATGTAACAATAGTTAGTAGAATCGCTTGAATTGGAATATAAAAAGGTAGTCCCTTGTTAATCATTAAAATACTTGCACTAATAAGTAGTACCAACTTGGAAAATATAAGGCCAATCATAATGCCTATAAAGATTGAACCAAATCCAATTAACATATTTTCAATAAGCACTAACTTTTTCAACTGTCTTATAGACATTCCTTGCATCATTAAAATGCCAAACTCTTTTTTACGTGTTTTTAAAAATGAGCTTACTGAATATAAGATAAAGAAAAATGAAAACACAAAAATCAAGCTTTGTGAGATCCTAAATCCAATTGTACCAAGTTCACTTATCGTTTCACTTGTCGATTTTAACTCACCAGTTAAATCAGGGTGAAATAATAAAAGCGCATACGTAAAGAAAATCATAATAGAAAATGTACTACTTAAAAAATGAGCGGCGTACGTCCGTTTATTACGGAAAACATTATTAAATGCGAATTGACGAAAAGTCATGTCTTTTCCCTCCTAACAACGAGAGAACATCCATAATTTTTTGATAAAAAGCTTGTCTACTTTCACCGCAATAAATTTCATTATACAATTCACCGTCTTTAATAAAGATAACGCGACTACAATAACTTGCTGCATATGGATCATGAGTAACAAGCATCATGGTTGCACGTTCTTTCTTATTCAGTTCTTCTAACATACTCATCACATCATTCGAAGACTTAGAATCTAAATTTCCCGTAGGTTCATCCGCTAATAACAATTGTGGTTTATGAATGATTGCACGAGCAATTGCGGTTCGCTGTGCTTGACCACCTGAAATTTCATATGTTCTTTTATGCAAAATATCCAGAATGCCTAACTTTTCTGCAACTTCTTCTACCCGCTTATTCATTTCCTTTACAGCCACTCCATCTAACGTCATTGGCAACACAATATTTTCTTTTACGGTAAGTGTACTGAGAAGATTAAAAGACTGAAAAACAAATCCTAGCTGTTGTCGACGGAATAATGCTAGTTTTTCAGATGACAGCTGAAAAGGATTCATCCCATTTATTAAAATGTTTCCTGATGTTGGTGAATCAATCGTAGATACCATATTTAACAATGTTGTTTTCCCACTACCAGACGGACCCATAATACCAACAAACTCACCTTCTTGAATAGATAAATCAATATCAGCAAGAGCTTTATAAGGAACTTTCCCCTTATATACTTTACTAATTCCTTTCGCCTGCAATATTTCCATACCACATTCTCCCTTCATTTATTCTGCTTAGTTTAAAGTGTAAAGGAGTTATCTTACATCTCATATTGATTCGTCTTTCATTCACCTTACAACTTTGTAAGATTTCTAAAAAAGCTGATGAAAAAGTCTATTTCATCAGCTTTTTTATGAAGTGTAAAAAATAATTCTTACAGTTGTACCTTTTCCAACTTCAGAATGTATTTCTACTTGATGACCTAACTGTTTCGCAATTTCATATACGAGGTATAAACCCATCCCAGTAGATTCTTTGAAATCTCTACCATTTTCTCCTGTAAAGAAAGGTTGAAACACACGTGGCATATCTTGTTTTGGTATGCCTACTCCAAAATCTCTTACTTCTAAGGTGACGGTCTTATCTACACTATATGCTTTTATTATAATTTTTTCTCTACTACCGGCTGAATACTTAATTGCATTAGATAAAATTTGACCAACTAAAAATCGAAGCCACTTCACGTCACTTTCTACAACGATGTCTTTTTCTATTTTGACTTCTGGATATACAAAATTCCGAATAAAAAAGCGCTTATGTTCATGTATTGCTTCGTTTACTAAATTATATAATTGCACTCTTTCTACGTAGAAATCTTGTGTGAAAGTTTCTAGCCGCGCAACATATAAAGCCATTTCTAACCCTTTTTTTAGTTTATCTGCTTCTTCGTTAATACTAACAAATCGAGGGTCAACTTCATCTTGTGTCATTAATTCAATAACAGATAAAGGTGTTTTCATTTGGTGAATCCATTGATTCATAAAAGTTAAATGTTCCTCATTTTTACGTTCCTGCACTTGTAATTGATTCTGATAATGACGATATTGTACTTCTAATAACTCATGCAATGCAGTTGACAAAGGGGAGAAGTCAGATTTTTGTACAGATTCATCTAATGATTGCATCGGATTTGCTAACCTTTCATAAAAAGACTTATGAGTAAAATAGCGATATAATAAATAAGCAAGTAAAAAACATACTCCTAAAAACATTGCATAAAGCGCGGTGGTTACATGGCGATAGCCATCAAACCAATACACAAGAAAAATAGCGATGAGCTGGAAAGCTGTAAAACATAGAAGCGGGATATGTTCTCGTAGAAACAGTTTTATCATTTTCTCCCACCATTTTCCCATGTAATATGTAAACGATAGCCAACACTCCGAATTGTTTCAATCGCCTCTCGAATTCCTAATGCTTGGAGTTTTTTACGAACACGCGTTGTGTTGACGCTTAACGTATTATCATCAACGTAAGATTCACTATCCCAAAGCTTATTTAATAATACTTCCCTACTTACAACACGCGGATAATTTTTCATTAGCATCTCTAACAAAATCGCTTCATTTCTTGTTACATCAACTTCTTGACTGCGCAATTGTAATACTAAGCGCTCTGGAAATAAAGTAAATCCTTGCTGCTCAATCATTCGCTCTTCTATTTTTGGTGCATAATCTCCATATGCACGTCTTAGTTGACTACGAATTTTCGCCATTACAACTTCATAATGAAACGGCTTTGGTATATAATCATCCCCGCCATTTTCTAAAGCCATGACTTGATCCATCGTACCTTCACGAGCTGAAATAAATAAAATGGGACACGTAGAAACAGCACGAATTTGCCTACACCAATAATAGCCATCAAAACTTGGTAAATTAATATCTAATAACACCAAGTCTGGTTTTGCTTGTAAAAAAACATCTAATACGCGTTGAAAATCGACGATAACAATTCCTTGATACCCATATTTTTCGATGTAAGAAGATAATAATTCTGCGATTTTAGGATCATCTTCCACAATCATAATTTTAACCATTTTTTCATTCCTTTCTTATAATCTCTACGTAAGCATATACTACCATATTTTTTCGTACTTATTTTTAAGAATTCATTGCATGACTATTTAAATACTTCATTTCTTCACCTATATGACAGGTGTCATTTCCTTTAACTGACACCTGTGCATATAAAAAATTCCTTTTTAAAGATACAATAATGACAAAATTATAAGAAAAGAGGAAAACAATGAGAAATAACAACAAAAGAATTCGTTTGCTTGATATATTAAGGGGTTTCGCTGTGTTAGGAACACTCGGTACAAACATTTGGATTTTTGCATATCTAGGAGATCTTTCTTATATTTTTACGTTTGATCATGCAATTTGGTGGGCGTCACTTAATGATTTCATTCGGCTTTTCTTCTTATTTTTAGTAAACGGGAAACTTCTTGGTTTATTAACAATCATGTTTGGTGTAGGACTTGAATTGAAATATCAACAATCTTTACGAAAAGGCAATACATGGCCTGGTGTTTACCTATGGACTTCTTTTCTACTTTTATTAGAAGGTTTCATTCATTTCACTCTTGTTATGGAATATGATATTTTAATGAGCTATGGAATAACCGCAATGATTGTTGCTTTTATGATTAAACGTGGTGATAAATGGATTCATCGAGCTATGAAGATAATAGGTATCTTTCATGGAACTGTTATGCTTTTGATTCTTGCTATATTTATGTATTTAAAATTTACAGGAATCAACATTTCATTAGGTAGCGCTAATGAAGTTGTAGCACTTTATAGCAATGGAACTTGGTTCGAACAAATTCACTATCGACTAACAAACTTTATTTTGAATCGAATAGAAGTCATTTTTGTTATCCCAATGAATATTTTTCTTTTCTTATTAGGAATACGTCTTATGCGTGCTGGAGCCTTTTCCCCTGATGAAAACGGGAAAAGAATTCGTACAAAAATGCTAAAAATCGGAATTGTGATTGGTGTCCCTCTCAATCTGTTAATCTTTATTCCAGGCGGTATCTTTGATTTACCAGTTCGCTATTTATTTGCACCTTTCTTTTCTATTTTGTATATTGCATTGATTGCTAAAATGATAGAAGGATTTGAAGACTTTTGGCTATGGCAGCGCCTTGAAAACGTAGGAAAAATGTCTCTTAGCTGTTATGTTCTTCAAAACATCCTCTCTTCTATACTCTTTTACGGTTGGGGCTTCGGCTTTGGCGGGAAAGTGACTTCATTATCGATTGTCTTTATTTGGCTCTGCATCTGCCTATTTGAAATTTACTTTGCAACATTTTGGCTAGCTAGATTTAAATTTGGTCCAATGGAGGCCGCTCGAAGATACACAGCTGGTTTAATGAAGGATTCTTAGTGGGATTTCACTAAGAATTCTCCTTTCACGTTCTTGTGAGCTTTAACCTAAAATAGGACTTATTACAAGGCCTTATTCCCTCTTTGTAGGAGGATAGTGGAATGTTAAAAAAAATTTATCCACACGATCAAATCGAAAAGTACTTATACTTAGATGTTATTTTTATTGTCCTTTTAATTTACAATGTAATTCGAGCAGAAACGAGCGTTAACTTATTCTTAAAAATTGTTCTTTTACTGCTCGTTTTATTATCTTTTTATTTCGAATTGTGGTATAGAGATTGGCGCCTTCTCCTTTCCAGTTTATGTAGCTGCGTATTATTTGCACTACTTGCAATACTCATCGAATCATGGCTACTTTTATATGGTTTTATCATCGGAAATTTATTAGGAAGAGCCCAATCTAAATTGTATATCGGCATCGGTACAGTCGGTATCGCAATGATGTTTTTTCTAGTTAGTTGGTATACCTTTGGTCACCCTTTTTACATATTAAAAACTTCATTTCTTCTTGCTTTTATTCTTCAACTTGTACAGCCAATTGTTATCCATATTCGTGAAAAAGCGAAGTCTTTACAAAAAGAGCTGAGCGTCGCAAACTCTCAAATTGAAAGATATATTCAAGAAGAAGAAAGACACCGCATCGCAAGAGACCTTCATGATACACTCGGACAAACATTAACAATGATTAAACTGAAAAGTGAACTGACAATACGATTAATAGAAAAGGATCCACTACAAGCAAAACAAGAATTAAATGATATTTTAGATACATCACGTTTTGCATTAAAACAAGTACGTGAACTTGTTACTGATATGAAATACATATCAATAGAAAGTGAATTAGCTCATGTACAAGAGCTATTACATACAGCCGGCATCCAGTTCACTATGAAAACAGCTGGAAATGCACCTTTGCTTTCAAATGTTGCAGAAACAATGATTGCTCTCTCTATAAGAGAAGCCGTCACAAACCTTTTAAGACATAGTCAAGCAAAACAATGCACAATTATTCAAGAAACAGACGGAAAATGGCATCAAATCAAAATAAGTGATGACGGAATTGGTTTCCAACATGATTCGCTTGGTTTTGGGATTCAATCCATTCAAGAGCGAATGAAGATATTGCAAGGCAACGTAGATATACATACATTACGAAACAACGGGACAACAATTCTATTAAAAATACCGATTTCAGCAAATATAAGAAAAATAAATTAGCTTTGTAAATTGAGAAAAGAAAGGCGGAAGTGAAATGATTCGTATCGTAATTGCGGAAGATCAAAAGATGCTTCGCGGAGCACTCGTTTCTTTATTAAAGCTAGAAGATGATATCGAAGTAATCGCAGAAGTTTCAAATGGACAAGATGCCTGGGATATTATTTTGGGTCAACAACCTGATGTATGCCTTCTTGATATTGAAATCCCAGACATTACTGGACTAGAAATTGCCGACAAATTAAGAACTATAAGGCACCCTTGTAAAATAATGATCGTTACAACTTTTGCTCGTCCAGGATATTTACAAAAAGCGATGGACGCAAAAGTAGAAGCATATTTATTAAAGGACGAACCGATTGACTTTCTTATTGAATCTATTCGTAAAGTAATGAACGGAGAACGTCTAGTGAGTACAGACTTAGCTGCTACATTGTTTTTAAAAGAAGATAACCCACTAACTGACCGTGAAGCAGAAATACTCCGTATGGTTAAAAACGGAATGACAACGAGAGAAATCGGCAGAACATTGTATTTAACAAACGGGACTGTTAGAAACTATCTATCATCCGCTATGCAAAAACTTGAAGCGGAATCAAGGTTTCAAGCTATCCGTATTGCTGATGAAAAAGGATGGATATGATGTAAGATGTAGTGTAGAAAAAGGGATGCTTTTACATCCCCTTTCCTCTCTTTTAAAATATAGTATAAAATGTTTTGTATGTTATTAATCACCTCATACATAGTTTAATACCATAATTTTCACTTAAGGTAGTCCCTATCCTAATTACTCACAAAAATCTAATAATGAAACAACTTTTTCAACGCCTATTGCATCTATAAGTAGTGGTATTCGTGGACCGCTTGGATGATTAATAACAAGTCTATAAATGATTCTAAAAAGTAATTTTTGATTCTCTTTCATTATCTTTTTATTTTCATTCTGACAAATTGCATATATTTGTTCCATTAAATTTGAACTATCTGCATTCATACGAACCAGTTCACAAACTTCTAAAATCCATTTTCTCTGTTCATCTTCTAATGTTTCGTAAAACTCCCAATTTTTCCCTTGATTTGCTTCGATTAGTTTTTGAGGCTGTAAATTTCGAATCCAGTGTTCTACACGGTTACTTATTTTCATGATGTCAATCAAGTTATAGTCTTCATCCGTTTTTACTAATACTTCCTGTAAAATTTGATTATCAAAATTCACTAATGGTAAGATACCTGCTACTTGATTAAACTTTGGTAGTTTAACTTTTTCAGTATTCGTTCTTGAAAGTTTCAATGCATTACATAGATCTTCATTATTTAACATTTTGTTTTGATAGCTTTCCTTATATCTTTCATACTCTGTATAATTCCGAATTACATCTTCATCCATACCAATATGAAACGCTGCATTTGGTTTATATTTTGAAAACATAAATAGAATGACCTCTGGTAAATATACATTTAATAACTCACTCGGGGTAATAATGTTCCCAGCGGAACTGGACATTTTTTGATTATCCCCTTTTATTCTAATGAAATCGTAGGCAACATAATTCGGTGCCTCATAATGAAAAATTTTACTAGCTATCTCCTTTGAAACATTGTAGCTACCCGTTTCAGCTGAATGATCTCTACCTCCCGGCTCAAAAATCACATCTTCCACCATCCACCTCATCGGCCAATCAATTTTCCATTTTAATTTTAGAAGATTCGTTTGCATTACTGCTAATGTATTTTGCTTTCCACATTCACACTCATATCGGATTGTTTCCGATATTTCATCAAAATTTGTTATTTTCGTTGAATCTTTCTCGCATCGCTCGCAATATAGGGTAATTGGATAAAAATTCTCTCGCTCTTCTTCAGTTGGTTCACTCGTTTTAAATTTTATTAATACATCATAGATTTCTTTTCTTCGTTTTAATGCCTGGAGTATATGTTGATTATATCGACCCGTTCTATATTCTTGATGCTGATAAATAAACTCTACTTCAATACCAAAAGTTTCTAATGATTTTTCAAATTCTTTTTCAAAATGCTCTGCATATGATTTGTGGCAACCATACGGATCTGGAATATCACAGTATGGCATGCCTATATATTCCTCGAATGATGGATCAATATTTTTAGGAACTTTTCTAAAGCGGTCATAATCATCCCATGAAAATATAAATCTTGTTTTTTTTCCTAAATCTTGAAGTGCTCTTACAACAAAGTAAGTGGTTATAACTTCTCGAAAGTTTCCTATATGAACAGATCCAGAAGGACTAATTCCAGATGCGCATACAAACATTTCTTTATTTGGGTGTTTTCGAATCAGTTCATGCGCTATTTGATACGCCCAATGCATATAATTCACCTCGGTATAAATTTTTTTGTTTATTAATTTCTTTTTAAATACAATAAAAAAACTCCCACCCCCAAGATTATTCATCTTGAGGACGAGAGTTGTTCACTTCGTGGTACCACCTCAGTTTATTAATATGTCACCATATTAATCTCTTCAGGTACGGCAATTATTTGCTTATACCCTATCTCTATAACGGGAGAACCCGTCGCATCATCCCTAAATAAATTAGTTCCATGCGCAGCTCCAAGTCTTTTTTCATTAAGATTCTTACTCCTCCTTCTCAGCTACCGGAGTTCTCTGTATGCAATCATTCTTAACTACTCTTCTCTTCATTGCTATTTTTGTTATAAGTTATTTTCCATATAATAATTTATAATGTTATGATTGTCAATTTTTTCCGCAATAAAAGGTTTTGTCACCATTTTCATCGAATTTTTATAAGTTAGCCTTTTAGAAAGGAGAAAAATACATTGTTAGGAAAATTAGAATTAGTTATTGATGCTAAAACGAGTTTAGGAGAAGGTCCTTGTTGGGATGAACAGAAACACCTGCTATACTGGGTTGATATTCTAGAAAAAAAGTTGTTTATATATAATCCTATTACAAATATAAATCGTGAAATTTCATTTGACCAACAAATTGGATGCATCATTCCAGATACATCTGGCGGAGTTATATTAGCTATGGAGCGTGGTTTCCATTCTCTTAATCTTGAAACAGAGGAACTAATGCTTATTCATGACCCGGAACCTCATCTGCCAGAAAATCGCTTTAACGATGGGAAGTGTGATCCGGCTGGTCGCTTTTGGGCTGGAACTACAGATTTATATGGTATTAATGGAGCTGGTTCTCTCTACTGTTTAGATGCTGATTTTAGTGTGAAAAAGAAATTGAAACACGTCAACACATCCAATGGCTTAGCTTGGTCACCTGACCATCGATACCTTTACTTCATTGACACACCTACTAAAAAGGTCACTCGCTTTGATTATGATATACATACTGGAACAATTAGTACTCCAATAGATATTATTACTATTCCTAATGATGAAGGGCTACCAGATGGCATGACAATTGATGAAGAAGGCTTTTTATGGATTTCACATTGGGGCGGTGCCAAAATTACAAGATGGAATCCAACTACTGGCGAAAAGGTTTTAACCGTTCCTATTCCAGCACTGAATGTAACTTCCTGTACATTTGGAGGACCAGATTTAACAGAATTATATATAACTACTGCCAGAACAAGAATGAATCCGGATCAATTAGAAGTTTATCCGTATGCTGGTGGTGTATTCCGAATAAAAACACAAATTAAAGGTTGTCAAACCTATCCGTTTAATTATAAGAAATCGCAGGTGAAAAAATGAATCAAATAGCGTACATTAGACAAGAAGAAAAAAAGTATCATGACCTTTGTTATGAACAATATAAATTGTTCGAGGCTGGCTCTTGGCTTTACAAACCAGTAAAAACAGTAATGGATATGATGAGTTATTTTGAAAACAAAGCTCAAGTGAAAGTACTCGATCTCGGTTCTGGCGTCGGAAGAAATAGTATTCCAATCGCACAAAATATAATCGATAATGGCGGGAAAGTTACATGTGTCGATTTACTAGACTCTGCATTAACAAAGTTAAAAGAAAATAGTAAAGAACACCATGTACTTGACGCAATCGAAATAATAAAAGCAGAAATTGAAAATTATGATATTCAGCCTGAAAGTTATGATTACATTGTTGCAGTGTCGAGCTTAGAACATGTCCAGTCAAAAGAAGCCTTTGAAAAAGTACTTCTATCAATGAAAAATGGGACGAAACATAACGGCATCAATTGTCTCATTGTAAATTCTAATGTTCAAGAAATTGATTTAACTACGAATGAAGAACTTGAGGCGCTAATAGAAATAAATCTTTCTACTGAAATCATGCTGGATACACTTAAAAATATGTATAAGAGATGGAAAGAAATCCATATAGAAGTTAAAAATTTAACATATAACATCATGCGTAACAATAAATCAATTCAGCTAAAAACAAATGCGGTAACTTTTGTTGTTCAAAACGTGTAACCTGCAAAATTAAAAAAGGCCTTCCACTTAATCCATATGTACAGTGGAAGGCCTTAAATATTCTTTCATATGTGTTAAAAAAAAGGACAATCTATTTCATCAGTAAATGCCCAAGGTTTATTTTCTACACGTTCAGTAGACTCTTTCTTTCTCATGGTTACATTTTGGGTTACATTTTTAAAAGGATTTACTTCAATTTTAAACATAGAAGTAGGTTCAATGTAAACGGAAAAAACATGGCTGCTTGGTAACGTTTTTGATACATCAATATCCCCTACTTGTTTAAATAGTTGCTGCACACCGTATAAAAAAAAGTTTGTTACATCAGATTGCTTATTAATCCAAGTAATCATTTCAGGAGATACAGATTTATTTAAATATATTTTTACCCGATCACCACATTTATACTTCTTACGCCGCATACTCACACCAACTAACTAATTGTTAGATTCGTAAACCCTAATTCTTTTTGTTTATATTCTCTATACCGTGGTGAACATGTGTAAACTAATAATCCGCGTGCATTTGTAAATAAAGGGTTTTCTACAAAAATTACATTTTTCAAACGGCCTTTTTGTTTTAAAATAAGTTCTAAGCTATTTTTGATGATAACCGCTCCACCCCCATAAATAAATACATATGGATCATCTTTCATATCATCAATTTTATTAATAATGTCCGTTGCAACTCGTGCAGCCAATCCTAGAAATGCTTGTTGTGACTCTTCTACTAGCATTGCATGTCTTGGGTGTTTCTCATTTAAATAAATTTGATTAAACTCTGTAATACTATCTATCGTTTTTGTGGGATGCTTCCGGTTCCATCTTGTAATAATCTGCAATAAAGTTTCTTTCACTCCATAGGACAATCCTTTACTTAATTGTGGTCTAAAATTCACTCCAAATGAAACTACTTCTTCAGTTGTACCAGCACCTATATCAAAAGATAATAATGTTTTGTCAACGAAATCAATCTCAGTTGTTTTATTTTTTTCACCTTCGACTTTATGTTTTAAGACATTACCATCTTCATCGTATACGATTCCCCAAGTTCCAGATGCTCCTTCAGGCAAACATTTACAGTACTCAATGGAGACATTTATCGTTACATCTCTTCCGTTTGGATAATGAAAAATAACTTTATGATTTCCCATATAACGTTTCGCATTTTCTGCCGCTACTTCTTGCGTAATAATTTGCATTGGAAGAGCAACTGATAAATCGTAGCGAATATTAATATGATCTAATTTTGGACTATGACGCATAGCACCAATTGCTAAACCTGATAAAATCGTTAGAACCATTAATTCGTCTGTAGATTTATCAGATTTCTTCTCTACTTCTGTCCCTTTCAACTGATCATTGATAACCTTTTGCCCAACAATGTAACGTACATTATTTAACATGAGAGATGGTGAATTTATAGTTACATCAATATGATTTTCCACTTCAGTTATCGGTACATCTTCTTCATCCAATAAACCTGTCGTCTCCCCAATATATAGTGAATATATACTTGGAATATAAATCGGATTTTGGCCTTTTACCATTAATTTTAAGCCATTATTTCCAGCGTCTGCACCCGCTTTTAAAAGTATGGACATATTTACCCCCCAATTTAATCTGACATCCCTTCCCAATATATGCGGTTCATCACTTTGACATTCAAACCAAATAAAAATCTTTTCATTTTTGTATTTTTATATTTGTCTCTAAAATGAGAAATCAATTGTAAAGTTTTTTAAGATTATCTATTTATGTAAAATATATTTGACATTAACCTCTACCATTTTTATACTATTAATTGTAAAAATTTTTTTACAATTAGTTGTAAAAGAGGAACTATATTGAATCAGAAGAAGTTTATTTTTCTAATTTCTCTACTATCATTATTTGGGGTATTCATACATGGGACATATAAATATGTAACTGGAGGAGCAATTTTAGGAGGGACTATTTTTGGTGGTTCTTTAATCCTTAGTTATTTAATAAATCATATTACATGGGGAGATCCAAACGGTGTGTCAGAAGAAAGTCAAGATGAAATGGGCCAACACATTGCATATAAAAGTTTCAAAATTGGGTATTTTGTATTAGTTGTTATTATGTTTATTTTATTAATTTGGTCAGAAGAATTTTCTGCCTTATACTCACTTGACAATGTTCAAAATCTTCCTTTGTTTATTGCACTTTGTTCTTCATTCATTGTCATTCCACTTGTAGAGTTCATTGTTTCAAAACGATATGTATAAAGAAATATATCATAAGAGAAGGCATTCCTTTACTTAGGAACGCCTTCTCTTTCTTTTTCATATTTTCTACAAACTCGTTCTAATTCTTCTAACATGTCATGAATTGATAATATTTCAAATAAAATAATAGCTTCACTTATTCACGAATTCCTTCATTTCTGTTTCGTTTTTACATCTTTACAAAATATTATTCCACCTATATCGTAACAAATAAAAAAGCTTACTGCATAAAATATTTTTGAAGTAAGCTTTTTCACTATAATTATTTACTTTTCTAATGGTAGATATAAAATCAGTTGCCTTCCAATTGGCCCCATTCTTCTTTGGCCTCTATCTTCAAAACCTACTTTGAAATACAACTTTTGAGCAGGAATATTCCGTTCGTTTACAGCTAGTACAATTTCATTTTTATCCGAAAAATAGGATGCAACAAAGTCATGCAACAATGCTAATCCTTTTTGGGCATACCCTTTTCCTTGTTTCTCATAATTGATAGAAAAGGAAATCAAAAGTAAAGCATTCGGATTATCTGTGTATTCAGCTACCCTTGTTCCTGATTGCAATGCAAAAACCCCAACTGGTATTTGGTTTGCCGTAATGACTACTACATTTCGTGTTGTATCTTTTTTTGCTTTTTCTAGTAAGTCACTTGGTTTTGCTGTAAACTGAATTTGTTCACCAGGTAAAGTAAATACTTCTATGATTTCTTTATATTTTTCATCATATGGAATTAGCTGAATCTCTTCTGTTTGTAAATTCACTTTCATTTCCCCCATCTCTTTTCGATTATTTCTAAGTGATTTGATAGAACTTTAGGAATTATCAAACCTTAATCCTATTATTATTATTAAAACATATACTCACCTTTAAATAAACTGAATATTAGTAGATAAAAAAACATCTCGTACTATATAGCACGAGATGTTTTTTTATCTGTTAAGATGATTATTCGATTGATCATTTTGTTCTTTTCTTAATTCATTCTCTTCACCTTTCGGTAATTGTTTATCATTCTCTTTAATCGGATTTGTTTCTTTATTTTCTATCATGTCATTTGGTACTTGCGGCATAACCCGTCCCACAATGGCAGCAAGCTCATCAAGAATTCCTTCTCCTGCTTTCCCATGTCTAATTTGATTACCCATTTGTTTTAATCGTTCATACGTATCAACATCGGCTACAACTACTGCATTTGCACCATTTGGATCATGTTTTAGACTTTCAGCAACAGCATATTTGATTGATTCTACTCGGGAGCGATCCAATTTCGCTTTTACATCTATCCCAACGACTGCGTATTTTCCTACAACTACTGCTGTAGCATCTCTTACGCCTGGTATACTAGCAGCTAAAGATGCTAGATGATCAGCTACCTTTTCATTTGGTCTGTTTTGATCTGCCCTATAATTAACGTTTCTCATAGAAATATTTCTTTGCTCTGGTTTTTCTTGAGCATTATCTTGCGTTCCAATGCTACACCCAGTAATAGCAAAACAAATCATAAGCATGTATATAAGAAGTTTCATTATTCTCACCACTTTATCATTGATGTTTAATCATAAACCTTTTCTACAGCCTGCATCTTTTGCACTTTTTCTTCTGTTCCGTCATTTGCATTAATAAAAATTTGATACGTATCTTTTCCTAATGTACCAACAAATTCATAACACAGTACTTCCTTATGCACATCATTTACAACAAGCGCCTTACGTTCTTCCATCACTTTTACATCTGGATTGATTTTCTTTCTTGCATCAGCAACTGTTAATTTTGCAGTTGGAATAGTCCGTTTTTGATACGATGCTAAATAATTCTTTGCTGAAAATCCAACAATTGATCCATCATCTAAAGCAATTTTCATTTGAATGGCTTCTGGGTAAATGCGCACATTATTTTCATTAACAACGTACGTAAACACACCAATATTATCGTATTGTGAACTATCATAAAGCTCCATATTGGTGAACTTATGGTCCTTTAAGAAAGTTAATCCTTTATTTCCTGCGTCATTCAAACTAATTTTTTGTTCCTTAATCTCACGGTTATTCATTACCCAAATTGGATATCCACCTTTTTCGGTAATATCCATATAAAATTCATTTTTTGTTGCAGGATCTTGAATTTTCACACTGTAAAAAGATTCTTTCGCACCTTTTCCACTTTTCTCAACTTCTACTTTTTCATTTCCTTTTAAATTTAAAAACGTTTTTGCGATTTTTGCCGCTTCATCTTTTGAAATTGCTTTACCCGTTGCTTCAAATCCACCTTTTTTAGCTTTTTGCATACTTGTAAAAGTCGGCCCAAAATTATTTGATGAATAGGATGCGACGTTCTTTTCAACCGTTTTGAGCCCATCAATAATCGTGTTATCTGCTGGATCTTTATTTGATGCAAGCGCAAGTTCTACATCCATCCAACGCAAATTATTTTTTAAAACAAGATGTTGTACTTTCCGAAGCTCGTCTTGAATATCACTTGCATTTGAATATAAATTTTGCAATGATTTGTATTCTTGATCATTTAAAGGCTCTTTCTCTAAATCACGAATTGCAGTGCGATAACTAAAATCGCCAATATTCGCTAGAAATTCCTCCGTTTTATTAAAGGGCATTAATGTTAAAGGAAGTTGTCCTACATCAGAACGAGCTTCCGATGTTAAACGCCATACATCCGCTAATGCCGGTGATAAAGATGTGCGCGAATTCATTGCGAGTGTCGTTCCAATTTTATCGTGCAGTAAGTCGACCTCATATGCTAAATCATGAAATGCACGCTGATAACTGTTTTCAGCTCGAATCAATACCGCATTTTTTTCTTGATGTTCTTTATACCCCCAATATCCTGTTCCAACTACGCCGATTGTTAGCAATACGATGATGATACCTCTTAACATTTCTTCACCTCCGCTCTATTTACAAAAAATATGTTTGCCGATTTTTTTAATTTGTGGTCGAGTCCAAATCCATTTACTTGTCGCGGTATCTGGATTGAAATAATACAGTGCATTTCCGGTAGGATCCCAGCCGTTAATCGCATCTAATACAGCTTTTTTTGCCGTTTCATTTGGTGTTAAGTAAATTTGTCCATCAGCAACTGCTGTAAATGCACGTGGTTCAAAGATTACCCCAGAAACTGTATTCGGGAATGATGCACTTGTCACGCGATTCAAAATAACTGCCGCAACTGCTACTTGGCCTAAATATGGTTCACCACGTGATTCGCCATAAACTGCATTCGCCATTAATTGAATATCATTTTGCGAGTAACCATTTGGTACATTTGTAGCTTTATTCTGGGTTGGTTTTTTACCTTGTCCACCCGTTTGTCCTTTATTAGCAGTCGATTTCTCATACTTTGTCGCTTTTACAAGCATCTGTTTCGTCTTAGCACCCGCTAAACCATCTACAGGTAAACCAAACTTTTGTTGAAAATTTCTTAGTGCCCAATATGTACCCCAGCCAAATACACCATCCACTTTTCCTTTATAAAATCCGTTATATTTCAAGCGAGACTGTAATTCAATAACATCCTCTCCAGAGGCACCTCTTTGAATCACTTGATTAGAAAAAGCTTGGACATTTCTCATTTGCCCACTACTAACAATTACAGATATACCGATTAATACAAACAAAATCAGTATTTTAAAAATAACTGTATGACGCATATGTTCCCTCCTTATTTGCAGTAATGATTTCATGGTTATGTTTTGTAAATAAAACGCTTTTATGTAAAAAAGACAAAAAAATCCACACTTATATGATTTAGACTGCATGTATACAATAAGGAAAACGAATAAAAGGAGTTTATTATGAAGCGTATTTTTGCATGTTTCGTATTAGGAATTGTATGTATTACAACATATTACAATACATATACCCATTCATCAGTTGTTCACGCACAACCACCATATGCAAAATGGGGGAAACTTGCAGTAGAAAAAACAAAAGAAAAGTATCCAAAAGCGCAAATTATTGATTACCTTCATATAGGAAGAAAACCGAAGACGGTGAACATAACAACTGAAAAATTCAAATTATGGCTGCGTGAAGGTGGAAAAGAGTATGGAGTTTTTGTTGATGTAGAGTTTGATACAAAAACGGAGAAGTTTTTGGAGATTACATTTCAAAAAAGCAGTAGATAAAGTTTAACTAACCAAGCCGATACAGCTTTTTATTTTCTCATCTATCTTCTGTTATTTCTTTGATTCTTAACCTTATAATCTTACTGTCAGCAAATAGCGGGATAAAAAAGAGGAAATCATTTCGATTCCCTCTTTTTATTACTATTTAATTTTTATTTTTATTTTACGACCTGCAAGGTTTTTACATAACCATCTCTTTTCTCAAGATTTTTTGGCCCTTTAGCTGTTAATACGTAGTCGGCAAACAAACGTGTTTGTTTGAGTGCCAAGAAGGTCTTCGCATACAGCAGATTGTCAATTCCTTCATGCTCTCTTTGGTTGGTTTACCATTGGCAATCGCCAAATATGGCATTGCACATTTTTATAAAATTGAAAACAACGATTCAATTGTTTGGAAGGCGTTAAAAATGATCCTTGTTAAACTTACGCATCCGTTAACTCAATAAGGAATTATCTATTTGCTGTTCTAAATTCAATAGAACCCACTCAATAATTAAAATTGCTGAATGAATACGTTCAGTCGTATTACCTAGGAATATTTTATTAAGCAAGTCATCTAAATGAGTGCGTCTATTAGATAATTCTTTAATATGTACCAAAACAGATCCAGAAGGAGGTATTGGTTTGTTGTTTATGGCCCATATGCCTTCTAACATTACCCAAGTTGATGTGTTCAATATATATGAAGCTTTTAATACATTATTTACTTTTAGGGCAGCATTAATCTTAATGAGTGAACTATTTAACCAATGAGAAATTCCTTTTATTTTATTTTCAAAGATACAATAATCATTATATTTTTGTTGAGCTATCCTCATTAATTGCTTCAGAACCCCTTTATTATCAAATAAAATTTTACCATCTAAAAAAGAGTATAGTTCCATTGGATTCTTATCAAAGTTTAATTGGACTTGATTAAAATCTGCATATTTATACTCAATTAAAATATCTCCTTTAATCTCAGAATGGAATTTTTTATTATATCCATTTTCTAAAAGAAAATATAAATCTAAATCGGAGTCAGGGTAAGCATCTCCTCTTGCAACAGAACCAATAAGCACTAATCCAATAATTTCATCTTTAACCATACAATCATTTAAGATTGTTCGGACTAATTTTTTATGGTGTTCATAATGAATGAATGAAAGGTTTTCTATCATTTTAACCCTCCGAATTTAATTTTGTTTAATAAGACGTTCGGCCCTCTCTTCTTAAACTATACTGATCGCATGTATAAACCTGATATGTCACAAGATGTTAAACGTAGTAACAGAACAGGTAGACTACACATAATATTTATTTTTGTTATATTTCATTTCCTTTCTTATTGTTATTTTATAATAAAAAAATATTACAAACTAATAAACAAAAATAAAATTCTATGATTCTGTATCATGCAAGAAACGATAGTAATCCAAACACTGTAGTGGTTTTTCTTCCTCTTCATCTGGAACATAGTATTCTCGATTGCTATATGGCAGCTCTAATTCACTCCATTTTTCCATATCATCTAGGCATTTTACAAAAGTCGTATATCCTTCTCCATCAGATGTAAATGAATTATAGCGCGCTTCACCTTGCAGGAGTGCACGATCAATTGCATTACGTAATTGCTGTAACGATTCTCGATTTGCAATAATGTACGCATCATCGTGCCACATTTGTTGACAATATAAATGCTGTGTTTGATTAAAAACTTCAACACGTTTTTCCAAAACGGCTCGAAATGCTTGAATCGCACTTTCGTGAGAAAAGGAATCAATCTTTACATCCATTTCATAGATTTGAGCAGGATTACCTAACATTTCTAAATATAACGTTAAATATGGTGTTATATTCACGAATAAAATTTGCTTTTCTATAAAGTAATATGTATGAACTTCTTCCCCATTCTTCTTATAACAAATATACTGAACATCATCTTTACACTGTTTTCGTTCTATTTGTTTAAAATCAAATTATTTTTTGTTCGCATTCTTTATGAAACACATCGTTTTTGAATCTAAAGCAATAAAAAAATATGGTGGATTCACTTCATACATTCCCCCTTTTATTATCATTTAACTTTACATCAATATAAAAAACAAGAGTTTACGAAAACTCTTGTACATGCTCTATAAATAATTTCAGCGGTACTAGTCCACGCTTGGGCATTTGACTGCTTATAACAGCAACAAGCTCTAGTTGTGGCACAATGATAATATATTGTCCACCATATCCCATAGCAAAATACATACAATACGGTATGTGAAATCTTACGTTATCTATCACCCACCAATGATAACCGTATGCTCCAACATGTTCATATGTTAAAAAAAGATTCTTACTTGATTGTTCAATCCAACTTGAAGATATAACCTTTTCTCCATGCCAGTATCCATTTTGTAAACATAATAGTCCTAATTTTAATAAATCGTCCGCTTTCATTTTCATGCCGAATCCACCAACATAAATACCTTGTGGGTCTTGTTGCCACTCATATTCGGTAATTTGTAAAGGGTTAAATAGATATTCCTTTGCAAATTGTTCTGTTGTCTTTCCGGTTGCAATTTGTAGTATATAACTTAATAAATGTGAAGAACCTGAATTATAATTCATTTTCGTACCCATCTCTTCTATTAAAGGCTTCTGCAAAATATATTTTATCCAATCATCTGATTCCACAAAATCGTTTGGAAATACCACTCCATTTCCAAACTCTTTCCAATCTTCACCGGTTGTCATTGTCAGCAAGTGATAAATGGTTAATTCCTTCTTTTCTTTGGGTACATTTGGAATCCACTTTACTATAGGCGTATGTATATCATTTATATAACCTTTGTCTATTGCTATACCGATTAACATCGATACGATACTTTTCGTGATAGAGTTAATTTTATATAAATTGTCTGCACATTCTTTTGTTTTATAATAATTTGTCGTTAATTCACCTTTTTGGTATACGAGAAATGCATTCACTTTCTTTTTCATAAACATATTTTCTAACTTGTAAAAATCCAATATATGTTCCTCCAAATGCGTACTTTTTCTTGTTATTCTTTATTATTCTACTCAAATCCAATAAATATTTCTATTTATATATGCCTTCTTAGAAAAAGTGAACCTTTAACCAGTGGAGATTTCCCTCACCTCTCGCCTCACCACTTTGTTGTTCCATTATCATGAATATACATCTTACTATTTGCCATTCTATAAATGGAGGTGAGTGAAATGAAAAAACAATACGCTAAGGAAGTAAATGTAGATAAAAATGACTATAATACTGTTGGACTTGATCAAGATGAACAAGCTATGAACGGCCTATATGGAATGCCTGAAACAAATATTGAAGATAGAGCTAGAAAAAATAAAAACGAATTATAAAAAAATCAGCATCTCTTAGGAGATGCTGATTTTTTTATAATTTTGTCCGCACATTCCAAAGTTCAGGGAAAAAGCGTTGATCAAGAACGCGTTTTAAATACGATACTCCAGACGATCCACCCGTTCCCATTTTATGACCAATAATACGCTCTACTGTTTTCATATGACGGAATCGCCACTGTTGGAGCCAATCTTCAATATCGATTAATTTCTCCGCAAGTTGATATAAATCCCAATATTTTTTCACATCAGCATACACTTCTAACCATGCTGCTTCAACTGTCGCATCTTCTTCATAGGGCTGTGTAATATCACGATTTAATACATCTTTGCTAATTGGGAACCCTTCCTTTACAAGCGCCTGAATCGCAACATCGTATAGACTTGGTGAATGAAGAGCTTTATGCAAGCGAGCATGTAACTCTGGATCTTTTTCATAAATTTTTAATGCGTGCGGTGTTTTATAACCAAGTGCATATTCAATCATACGGTATTGATACGATTGAAATCCAGATGCTTGACCGAGTGAATCTCGAAACTCAATATATTCTGATGGTGTAAGCGTCGCAAGAATATCCCAAGATTGGATAATTTGCGATTGAATTTTTGAAACGCGCGCAAGCATTTTAAAAGCTGGTGCCAATCTTTCATTTTGAATCGATTCAATCGCTGCGCTCAGTTCATGTAAAATTAGCTTCATCCACAGCTCACTTGCTTGATGAATAATAATAAACAGCATTTCATCATGATGGTCGGAAAGCCTTTTTTGACTCCCTAGTAGACTATCTAATTGTAAATACTCTCCATATGTCATATTCTCTTTAAAATCTGTGTGGATTCCTTTTTCCATAATTACTTTTTCGTTTTCTTTCATAAGCTGAACATCCCCTCTATGCATTATGACTATTCTATAGTGGTCTTATTACCGCACGAACTGGACTACCATCTGCATCTGTCAATGCAAGCGGCAAGGCAATCAGTTCATAATCTCCGTCTTGTACGTGATCTAATACAACGTTTTCTAAAATATGAATACCGTGCTTAAATAGTTGATGATGCGCTGCTAATTCTTTATCATCGAGCGGATCTACAGAAGGTACATCTACTCCGATTAATCGAATGCCTTTTTCCGAAAGAAACGGCGCAATATCGGCACGTAAATATGGTATTGTTTTAGGAAATTGTTGTGCATTTCCATGTGAAGAGGTCCGTAGCAACAATCTCTCTACACCATCTAACACAAATCCCTCTAATTCTTTTGCGCCAATACTTTCCATACCTGATACATCAATGATTCGAGCTTTCCCAACATAGACATTAATATCTAAATCTAGTACCCTTTTTCCGTTGTTATCAAAATGGAATGGTGCATCAATATGCGTTCCTGTATGAATGCTCATCATTAACTTTCCAACATTGACAGATCCACTTTGTTCTTTTGACCACGAAACTTCATATAAAAATGGTGTATCTCCTGGCCATGTCGCAATGTTATTATTTAATGGCTGTGAAATATCAATCCAATCAGATTCTTTCATCGCTTAAGCCACAACCTCTCGCTTATTTTCAAATTTTTTATATTCTTCATCCTTCATGATTTTCTTTAAAATTTGCACAGACTTCCAAACCTCTTCATAAGTGTTGTATAAAGCAACTGGCGCAAGGCGAACTCCATTCGGTGCCCGAAAATCAGGAATTACTCCATTTGCTTTTAAAGCTTTACATATACGTGCAGCCTCTGGATGTTCTAAATAAATATGTCCCCCGCGCTTATCATCTTCTAATGGATTTCCAATTGTAAAACCCATACCCTTCAATTCATGATTGATTAAATTTAGCATATAGCGGGTAATGTGTAATGACTTTTCTCGTAATCTTTCAATGCCGGCTTCTTTGAAAATCTCAAGTGAACCGATTAGTGGCGCTGTACTTAACACGTGAGGTGTACCAATTTGATATGCTCCAGCATGTTCAGCTGCTGTTAATGTATGTTCCATATCAAATTGCTTATCTTTTCTAGAACTAAACCAACCAGAAAGTCCTGGCAGACGCTCAAAATGTTTCTTGTTTACATATAACCCTGCAACACCACCAGGGCCTGCATTTAAATATTTATAATTACACCATACTGCAAAATCAACATCCCATCCCTTGAAATCATGCGGAATTGAACCGATGGAATGGCATAAATCAAAACCAATATGGATACCACGTTTATGTGCTTCAGCAGTTAATCGCTTCATATCTAAAATTTGCCCACTACGATATAACACAGCTGGTAATAAAATTAACGCAATATCATCCGTCATCGCATCAATAATATCTTCCTCTTGAAGTGTTCTACCATCTCGGCTCTTTACTCGTACAAGATGTTCATCTGGATCTAACCCTTTTAAACGGATTTGACTTTGCAAAGCATAAATATCTGACGGAAACGTTAGTTCATCCGCAAGAATCTTTGTACGAATTCCTTTCGGTTCATAAAACGTCGCAATAACTTGATGAATATTCGTTGTCGTGGAACCGGTTACAATTACTTCTTCCGGCAAAGCACCAACAAGTGGAGCTGTTAATTCACCTAATCGCTCTGAAAGAAAGAACCAAGGATGTTCTCCCTCTGTCCATCCATCAATACCATACTCTTTCCATGAATCTAGCATAATAAGTAAAGATTTCTCTGCTCTTTTCGAAAGTAACCCGAGTGAATTTCCATCTAAATATATTGTATCTACTTTTTTATAAAATTCTTTTTGAAAATCAGCAAGATCGTCGTGTTTATCACATTCCATTGCATACTCATAAGACGGTTCAAATGGTTTTTGATACATTCTTTCACCTTCTCTTAATTTTCTTTTTATTCTAACTAGTTGAAATATACCATTATAACTGACATAACGTCAATGATATTATGTCAGTTGACTTTTAGTATTCACTTCTACTAGAATAAAGTTATATTTTCAGATATTTCAGTATAAAGGAGGTATTATTTATGGAAAAAGGTCTTCTTTCAACAAGACAACAGCGATCTATAGAAACGAGAAATAAGTTATTAAAATCCGCACGCGATGTTTTTTTAGAAAACGGCTTTCACAAAACAACAATCTCTCAAATTATTAAACATGCTGAAACTGGTTATGGTACGGCATATGTTTATTTTAAAAATAAAGATGAGCTCCTTATTGTCCTTATGGAAGATGTTATGAATCGTTTTTATCAAATTGCCGAACGTTCTTTTTTTCCTAAAACAAAAAAAGAAGCTCACAGTATGATACAAAATCAAGTGCGAGCTTTTTTACAATTAGCTGATGAAGAAAGAAACATTCTACAAGTCGTTGAAGAAGCTATTGGTACATCAAAGGAAGTTCGCAAAAAATGGAATGAAATCCGCGAACGTTTTATTAGCCGAATTATACAAGATATTACCTATTCTCAAAATAATGGATTAGCTAGAAAGGAATTAAATAAAGCAATCGTGGCACGCAGTTGGTTTTATATGAACGAAATGTTTCAGTGGGAGATCGTCCGAAATGAGGCCGGTGTAAATCTAGAGGAAGTTGTTTGTACATTAACAGAGATGTATACGACAGGTTTATATAAAAATGAATAGCACACTCTCGTCTCTATAAAGAAAGTGTGCTGTTCAATCGTTTATAGGAATATTTCTTCTGGGTATGGCAATGCTAGCTTTGGTTTTTCATGTGATGAAAAATATTGAAGTTTTAATGATTCTCCATCTATTGCCCTCAATTCTCCTTCCATTACTTCGCATTCAAACACAACAACGATATATTCCACCTGATCTCCATTTGAGTAGGTATGGCGAAATTCTTCTCCTCCATATACGCCTTTTATCCCTTTTATTTGTACTCGTAAACCTGTTTCCTCCCACACTTCGCGAACAACTGCTTCTTCTGGTGTTTCACCAGGTTCAATTGCCCCTGCAGGAAGACTCCAAAATTTTCCGCCGGGATATTGGAATAAGATCTCTCCTAACTCATTTTTTATGACCGCCGCTACACTTGGCATGAAAATAAGGCTAGATCCTAATTTTTCACGGATTTTTTTGTAGTATGTAGAAATTGGCATGTTCATTCTCCTTATATATTTTCTATTTATACAAATCTTTGTAAGTAATTCTTTTTTTATGTATGAATTCCTTCCTTAATAATTTTTATAAACTACTATGTAATGATTTACTTCATTATTGTACAACGACATGATTCTCTAAACTATTATGACAAGAAAGTCTAAACTATGAACAACTTAACATATACTTTCGTTTGAAAATAATCTATTCTCATTCATATTGTTTTATTTCTGGCTAAGTAGTTTAGAGTTTCTTGTCCTTTTATTGAGATATGAAAGTACCAAAAATGTTTATGATAATGGCTATCTATCAATGTGTGTTCATAACATTTTAGTTTAGACTTAAAAAACTACATCTTATATAGAATGTAGTTTTTATGGATATTTTCAATTCTCATTTATTTTTTCAAGTATATTTTCTGGAATACCTTCTTTTTTGATAACTGAAATATCATGCATTCTTGTATCGCTTCCTTTTTTCACTACCTTAATATATGTGCCTATCGGGAATTTATTATCTGACCCAAAACCTAAGTCAATTTTATTTAAATCCTTATCATATCCAATTAAATCATACGAATAATTAATTACATCCTTAGGGGCTTTAGGGTTTCTTTTAGCTTCTCCTTTTACTACACCGTATACATCTGTCTCACTTGTAAAAGGACTATAACGATCCTATTGTTCACAGCCAACCAATCCAATACTAAATAGCATAACTAACATTAATATGAAAAATCTTTTTTTCACTCTTATTCAATCCCTCTGTAATTTATATTCCTATGAAAATATCGTACAGACGTACATATTTGTAAGATTATCCGAAGATTCATCTAAGATCGGTTCTTAGTTTGCAAATCCCTTACAAACATCAATCCACTTTAAATATTTTGAGTATCTTTCTAGTTCTTCTATTGTTAATTCAATAGCACTATTTCCACTACCACAAGCAGGAAAGACAGTCATAAATCTTTGTAGTGATACATCCAAATACACTTCTACATCTTCATTTACAGCAAATGGGCAAACACCACCTATTGCGTGACCAATTAACTCTTCTACTTTGTTTGCATCAATCATCTTTGCTTTAACACCAAATTGTTCCTTATATTTACGATTATCAATTTTAGCATCACCTGCGGTTACTATTACTAAAACACGATCTTCTATTTGAAAAGATAAAGTCTTTGCGATTCTTTGAGGTTCACATTGCAACGCTTTTGCTGCTAATTCAACTGTTGCACTAGATTCTGTTACCTCTATAATTCTATCTTCCATACCATATTGTTTGAAATAGGAAATGACTTTTTCTAATGACATTTTACGATCCTTCCTTTTCATAAAATTTTTATTTATATTCATGCACATACATGCTTACTATCATCACTAATATTTCATAATTAAATCTTCCATTGTTCGTTTAGCTCTACTATTATTGTTCACTTTTAGCAATCTTATAAACTTGCTAAAATAGCCCCCAAAATAGTGATGAGACCGCCAACAACCGTGATGATAGATATCTGTTCTTGTAATAAAAGAACTCCTAGTAACACTGTCCATACTGGAAGTAAGTTAATATAAGGTGCAGCATGTCCTGCTCCAACTATTTTTACCCCTTTATTCCATGCGAAATAGGCAATTACAGATGCAAAAGTACTAACATAAATAATACAAACCCATGCACTTTTGGTTATATGAATCATATTTGTCTGTACAGTGCCCATACAACTTATTGCACTAAAAATTGTCCCGTAAAACGCTGCTCCAGCAGTCATTACTAGAGGGTCTATATTTCCCCCATACTTTTTCCCGAATACTGTATATAAACCCCAGGCGACACATGATAAAAGTATCTCAGCATCCCCAACAATCGAGTCTTCAATTGGATTTGAAGATTTCCCTCGAATTAAAACCATGACACCAACTATAGAAACCAGTGCACCAATCCATGCCTTTGTTTTAATCTTTTCTTTAAGAATAAAAGGCGTGAAAAGTAAAATCATAATGGGAATCCCTGCTGAAATCATTCCTGCTCTGGATGCGCTAATGGTTTGGAGTCCTAAATAATTTAAAGTTGAAAAGGCATATACACCTAAAAAACCTTGTATACTAAATTCTTTCCAATTTTTAAAGAGAGGCAATCTTTGCTTATTGAGCATTAACAAGCAAATAAGAATCATTGTAGAAATTGCCCATCGAATGGTGTTAAGTAATATTGGTGGTAATGCAGGCCCTAAAAAACGCCCACAAATGTAGTTTCCTGCCCACAGGAATGTCGCAAATATTAGTAATAGAATTCCTTTTTTCATACTTGCATCCCTTTCCTACCTTGTAAACAAAGAAAATTTGGACTTTGTTATATGAGTTAATACTATTGCTTTGTTCTTCTAGTGAAAAATTTCAATAAATCTTTACAAGAAAATAAAGATTGATATTTATAAAATGATTCATATTGCCACTGATCACTATTTGAAAGTTTAAGAGTTTTACATTTGTTTTGATTAACAATTAAATCATTCTTTTTATTCATATATTCTTCTCCATCTAATGCAAGTGTTATAATTGAAAGCTAAATTATAATACTTGCTAAATATCCTTATAATCTAGAAGTTAATTTTAGTATGTGTTAGTAATTTAAGGAAAAACTTCGTTTTTAATCCGCTTATTGGGCCTGAACTTCAAATATAGAATCAATTTCCACTGTGATATTCATGGGTAGCTGATTAACTCCAACTACCGTCCGGGCATGTTGACCTTTCACTCCAAAAATATCCTGTAACAATTTTGAAGTAGTATTAATAACGATATGTTGTTGATCGAAGTGAGCTTCACTATTCACAAAGGCTTGCAGTTTAATTACATTTACAATACGGTCTAAATCACCAATATAGTCTTTGACTGCTGCTAGCGTATTGATTATACAAATTGTTGCTGCTTCTTGTGCTTCTTCTACGGTTCTTTCTCCACCGACTTTTCCTGTATAAGCGGGTGTACCATCAATAAAAGGAGCTTGTCCTGAAACAAAAAGGGAATTCCCTAATTATTTGACAGGTACGTACAATGCTTTAGCAGGCGAAGTTTTCGGTAAAATAATACCAAGTTCTTCAATTCTTTGTTCTATTTTCATTTTCCATCCTCATTATCATTATATTCGAATGTTACCGATAGCATATACAACTGCTGTTCCAGCAATTTTTACTCTGTCTCCTTCATGTTTACAATATAGTGTTCCACCTCGGTCAGACAGTTGCCTTGCTACCATTTCATCTTTACCAAGACGTTGCGCCCAAAATGGGATGAAACTACAATGTGCTGAACCGCAAACTGAATCTTCATTTACATTTAGTTTTGGGAAAAAGACTCTGGAAACAAAATCATATTTAGCACTTCTGGCTGTAACTGATACGGCTAATCCTTCTGGTAACTCCTTCATTTTCGCAAAATCAGGAACTAGATTTCGAACATCCTCTTCATCTTCTAATACGAATATCAAATCTCTACCTAAGTAGCTTTCAACAGGTTTTATACCAATTGCTTCAACCATTTCATCTGTTAATGTAATTTTTTCAGGCATTCTGCTAGGGAAATCCAGCTCATAAATATCCTCTTTCTTTGTTACAACAAGCTCCCCGCTTTTTGTTAGAAATTTAATTTCTTCAATACCATTTTCATAATAATTTGCAATTACGTATGCTGCCGCTAAAGTTGCATGACCGCAAAGATCAATTTCTCCTCCAGGAGTAAACCATCTTAGTTTGTAGCCCTTCCCTTCTTTTACAGCATAAGCTGTTTCAGAAAGGTTATTTTCTATCGCAATTCTTTGCATCAACTCATTTGAAATCCACTCTTCCATGATACAGATTGCCGCAGGGTTTCCTTCAAATACGTTTTCTGCAAATGCGTCTACAACATAATATTTCATTGTATATACCTCCATATTGTCCTCTTTTATATTAAGATTAAATGATTGTGGTGTTATTATCTCAGCATCGGAACACCTTTAGGTGCCTCATTATGTTTCGAAAGTACGCGCCTTATTTCTTTGGGTAAAGGAATTGATTTTTGTGATTGAAAATTAAAATGAACTAAAATAACTTTACCTCTTGCAATCCAATTTTGATTTTTATCTTGTATAACATGTTCAACTTGAAAACTTGCATTACCAATTTCACTAATCCATGTATAAACAGTTATTTTTTGAGCATAAGCCGCCTCTCGAATAAAGTCGCATTGAGTTGAAGCAACAATTAAATTCCAGGATTCTATCTCTAGACTCGGATTAAAAATTTTAAAGAGTTCATTTCTTGCTTCTTCAAAGTACGTAAAATAATTTGCATTGTTTACATGTCCTAAAGAATCACATTCACTAAAACGTACAATAATATCTTGTTTAAACATAATATATCTCCTTATAAGCGTGGTAATCTAACAATCCCTGGCTACATAGAAAAATATTGAGTCAAAATTAAATATTTGCATGAATTTTAAAAATCGAGTATATTGCCTTTATACTATAAGACTCGTTTAGTTAACATTACTTAATAGGCTGTAAATATATAACGCTTTTGTGCTAAATGATTAAAACATCGTCACAGATGGGTATCTTTTTAAGCAAATACGTTTAACCTAATACTTATCAATAGAGCTATTACCTCCTTTCGTATTTTTAATTCTTCATTTCAAAAAATCCCTTGAACTACTTGTATCTTATATCGAAACCATATATAACACGCAACCACCTTCTATAACACTGAAAGGAGATTTAATATGCATTTTGAAATTCAACGTAACAGTGAAACTTCACTTTCCAAACAAATATATCTATCTATTGTCGATCAAATTCGTTCTGGCTTTCTACAAGAAGGAACACAATTACCTTCTATACGCACACTTACAAAACAATTGAAGGTGAGTCTAGTGACAGTAGCAAAAGCATATAAGAAACTCGAAGAAGATGGCTTTGTTACCTCCATTCAAGGAAAAGGATCCTTTGTTAATCCAGAAAGAAAAGAAGTTGTTAATCGGCAACCAAAAGTTTCTCCTTATAATTGGCAGCTATCAATTCAGGATTACTTACCTAGGTCTCAATTTTCTCGTTTTCATCATGTTCCAGAAATGATTCAATTATCATCTTCGATGATTGATCCAAGGCTATTTCCGAACCGTTTTTTAGAACAAGAAGTTCAAAAAATATTTGTTCATAATCCAAGAATTTTATCTCAATATGCAGAAGTTCAAGGAGATCTTGAACTCAGAGTTGAAATGGCTGCATATTTAAAAAGTATGGAAATTACTACAGTTCCAGAAAATATTTTAGTTACAAACGGTTCTCAACAAGGAATTGGTCTTATTGCTCGTACATTTATCGGGCCGGATGATGTGGTTATAATGGAGGCTCCTACTTACCCAGGAGCAATCGATGTTTTTCGTGGAAGAGGTGCACATTCCAATCGATAAAGATGGCATGAGGATAGATATCCTTCAGAGTTTATGCGATAAATATAAACCAAAGGTCATATATACAGTCCCCACTTTTCATAATCCAACAGGTATTGTCACGACCGCCAAAAAACGTAGACAAATTCTTAATATAGCTCAAAGTAGTAATAGCATAATTATAGAAGATGATCCATGGAGTGAAATTTACTTTAGTAAAAAACCACCCGCTCCTATAAAAAACTTAGATAATTCCGGTCATGTTATTTATTTGAAAGGATTAAGTAAAACATTTGCACCTGGTTGTAGAATTGGAGTTTTAGTTGCTTCTGGTTCCATATTTAATCGATTATTAGCAGCAAAAGCTAACGCAGACTTAGGCAGTCCTTTACTCACTCAAAAAATGATATTGCCGTTTATTAAATCAGAGAAATCAATGGAACATATAAAAAATTAAGAACCGCATTGAAATTACGAAGAGATCTAGTTTTAGATTTGTTGTCAAATCATGTTCCTTCTGAAGTTTCATGGTACATTCCTGAAGGAGGATTAAATCTTTGGATTAGTCTACCTGATTGGATAGATACAAATTCTATTCTTTTAGAAGCACAAAAGAAAAAAGTGACATTTTTGCCTGGTTCAGCTTGTTATCCTGTAGAACTAGAAAATCACCATATGAGATTAAGTTATTCTTACATGAGTGAGCAACAATTAAAAGATGGTGTTAAAATTTTATGTAGTATATTCCGTTCTTTCATTTCAGCGAAGAAATCTCACGACAATTCACCATTTTTTAACACCAAGTTAACATTATAAAATCCAAGTATTTTTAATTAACAGGAATATAATTTATCAATATATTTTGTAACAGGGACTTTTTATTAGTCCCTTTTGGTATATTAATTAAATATCATTAAAAGGTTAATGAACCAAAAAGATAGATAAGCCTGAGAAATAGCTTTATCTATCTTTTTTGGTAATTTAATTGAAAGTGTGTATATAAAATTACTACACCTATAACTAAAAGGACACGTCCAATGGATATTAATAATCTATTTGAGGGGATTTGAGTTGCTGTAATTAGTGAATTTAGTTGGGTTCTTTGTGTTCTATTATGTTTTAATATCTTCATAATTTGATATCTATCGGTATCGATTTATTTCTTTTGTTGTTTATTTCCTTTTACAAGTGTCTTTGAATTAGAAAGTAAAGTTCTATTTGCACGAATAACTCCTTCTGTTCTTATACGATGCTGGAATCCATATTCTGCTCACCAATATTTTTGAGTGAAAATCTGATTTATTACCTTTTGTTTAATCAAATCTGAGGAATATTTAATTTCTATAAATTCTTCACTTCCATCGGAATATTTTACCCACATATCGACAATAGAAGTCACTGATTTTCCATTTATACATGCAGTCATTACTAAAGGTTGTTCACAAAAATTTATAATTTTTGGGTTTGATTCTACCATTAACCAATGTTCGTATTCTAAATCACTGAATAAAAAAACTTCTCTTTGTAATTTAGAGCTATACGTTACCCACCTATTATTCCCGTACTTCTTACTAACATTAGTAACTAGCGGTTTATACATCAACTTCCCCCTTGTATTATTAATTCATCTAAAGGCCTGAATTTTAGGAATTTTATACTTTCGTGTCTTTAGTTTAAAAATTTTAGACATTCTTGTCCACTACAAAAAACAAAAAAGTACCTACAAAACAAGTTGTAAGTACAGCTAAATCAATATTTTTTTGCTTTAAATTTAGTTTAGAATTTCATGTCTTTTTACAATTATGCAATCTATTGAAATACTCACAACAAATAAGCCACCAAGGTTGTCTCAGTAGCTTATTTAGAAATCAACTAAAAAATCAAACTCGAATTAACTTTCCTGCATCAATTTTATATTGCAGTTCTGCTACATGATTGATAAAGGTTTGATCATGAGATACAAATACGATTGTTCCTTCATATGCGGCCATAAACCGTTCCAAAGCCTCAATCGCATAAATATCTAAAAAATTGGTCGGTTCGTCTAACAATAAAATGTTATATTCCCCTAAGAACAGCTGACAAAGCTGAAGACGAATTGCTTCTCCCCCGCTTAATGATTTCACACTCTTTATTATATCTGTGCCAACAAACTGCATCGAGTGTAAAACACTTCGTAAAAATCCATCATCATATTCCGAGCGATTTTTGACAAATTGTAATACCGTTTCGTCACTTGTAAATTGATAACTCATTTGAGTAAAATAACCAATTTTTGCTTTTGGCGAAATAGTTAAACCTGCACCTTGATTCGCAATGTGTTGAAGCAACGTACTTTTTCCACTACCATTTGCACCAGTAATCGCTATTTTTTTACCGAGAGGAAGTTGGAAACTCACTCCATTCAATAACACTTTGTCCTGTACTTGAAGAGTTAGTCGGTCTGCCATAATTGGGAACTTATTATGCAGTTCACTCGCCTTTGATTGGCGGAACACAATTTTCCGTTCCTCCTGTACAGCTTCAATTTTTTGCAGCCTTTCCATTCTTTGTTCAATCGCTTTTGCTGCGCGATATATTGCTTTTTGGCTCGTGCCTTTCGATTTCGATTCAAACATACGATTCGCTTTCGCCTTTGATTCTTTCTTTGACATATTTCCCGCTTGCGCGATTTTGTTAGCCTTTTTTATTTTTTCCTGCGCCGCTTTTTCAAGTCGATTTTTTTCTTTTATAAATTGCTCGTGAGCTTGCTTCTGTTGTTCTCGTTCTAACTGTTTCTGCATCGTATATTCACTATAATTCCCGGAATATACATGTACTTTACCTTCATCTACTTCCCAAATCGTTGTGACAAGTTCATCGAGAACAGCACGGTCATGACTAATCAAAACAAGCGCTCCATAATAATATCGCAGTTCATCAAGCAAAAATGAAATGCCCTCCTGATCCAAATGTGTTGTCGGTTCATCAATAAGCAATGCCTCGTGATAATGTGTAAACAGTTGTGCAAGCTTTAATCTTGTTTGCTCTCCACCACTTAACCCATTCGTATTTTTCGGAATAGCTAATCTTCCGAGTAACACTGCATCAGCTTCGCTAGTGGTAGGAGCTTCAAGTTGTTCAAAATAACCAGATTCTACATGAAACTTTACTACACCACTTGTGGGTTCAATTTTACCAGCAAGTAACTTTAATAACGTACTTTTTCCAACGCCGTTCTTTCCCACAATACCGATGCGGTCAAATTGATGTATAGCTAATCGTTCCATTTTCAATACTTCTTTATCTAAATATGTCACTTCGACATTCTCTAATTCAAAACATAATTTTTCCATGTTCGCTACCTCCGAAATTTTGTTATTTCGTATCGATAGCTAGGATCGATACGAGCTTCGCTTACTTAGCTCGTATCAATAGAAGAGTAACATCATCATATAAAGCCCCCCAATCATATAAAATGACAACAAAAAATCACAGACAATCTGACTGTGATTCAGAGTAAAGGGAATTTAATCCATCCTTTAAGAGGGAATCTAAATAAAAGTAACGATTACCAAATAAATTCCCTTTATTGTTAAACACAAAAAAGAAAATTTATATAAAAATAAAGAAAGGCAGAACCATCCACCTTTCTTCATCGTACATAATTGTATTGGAAATGAAGTTTATTAAAAAAGGACAGACTACTCCCGTTTACTCTGCATATACAAACAGAGTCTTTGAACGTATTCAATTACTGGTTCAAAGTTGGGAAACGTAATTTCATTGCGTGTGTCATTTTTTAATAATCCTCCTTAAAAACTTAATAGTATAATAATTATTATAGGGTTTCTTTTACAAATAGTCAAAGTAAACAATTTTTTGCCAACTAAAATGATAATGTTTTAAAGAAATATTACAATGACAAAAAACAGAATCTGTGTTAACACCTTCTGAACTAACTTATTGGATAACGGAAAAATTTCAAATTGATCGAGTATTATATGAGCGTACTGTAGCAATATGTAATGAGAAGCGCATTGCTTACTAGAAAATAAACGTTACCAACATATAATTGGTAACGTTTATCGCCCCTTAAGTTGCTAAACCTATACAACATACTTTTTTTGAATTATCCTCCAGCTATAAGCGGTGTATCTCATTACAATGATTGCTAATAAAAATATCACAATTCTTATAAACAAGCATCCCCTTTCCCTATTTATGATCATTTACTCACAATTCCCAAAATAAACTTATACTCATTTCGCTTCTTTTGTACTTTCTTAAACCCTTCTTTAGAATCTAAAATGAAACAAGTTTTTCGAAACCAAATCCGTACATATAGGGATTCAAAGTAGATAGGTTTCGCAACTCCTTTTTGCTCATACTCAGTTCCATCTACCCGCTCTGTTTCTGTTCGAACTAGCCATTTATTTCCGATACCAACTTCTATGTACTTCACGTATAACTCTCCTTCTTCATTGCTTTTAGGAAATTTTTTTAAACATTCTACTATTTCCTTGGTAAGCGCAAGTTTTGACATATTCCTCTTTGTTTCTGCTTTACTAAAGTTAGAGAAAGGGAAAAGTTTTATAATGCCGAATAATTCAAAAGTGAGTAAGTATTTCTTAAGAAAGGTATATGAGTTATGAATCATCAGTTTACTAGTCTATTAAGTGAAATGATTTTTATAGAAAGACAAAATAAACTTCTAAATCCAGATGTTGTTCTTTACCACCCTGGTCATTACGCTGAATTAAATGAGCAAATCATTACATTATTTCATCAAGAAGGCTTTAAGAAGCTCATGATTCCAAGTATATATAATAGATTTTTAAATGAAAATGAGTTTATCTTTCATAAAGAAATACTAGTAAAATCAGGAATTCCTGAGGAACTAGTATTTCCAATAACAGGAGAGGCTCATACAGCTAATGATGTTATTAAAAACGCCATGCTTCATCTTTCAAAAATAGCTATAAACCAAAATATTTTATTAGCAGGTAAAAGCTTTTTTATGAAAAGGTTCTTACTTATAGCTACTGCATTTGCTACTAGTGATATGGTGATAGATGTTCTTCCGTTACAAGATCATAGAAATATTACAAAAGATACATGGCACCTAACCGATATAGGTAGAAAAAGGATTTTGAATGAGTATCACATGATCTCCCAATTCCTTCAGCAAAATTACATTTGAAATACATCTTTGTTACCATAATTTATTTCCATATATGGCATCCTATTATTGTTTACTATTTCCCCGGTAAGCGCATATTCCGACAGAACGCGCACTAACATATAAAAGAAGCAGATTGATAGAAACCTGCTTCTTTTATAACTGAAATCGCTGCATTCGTTTATAAAATGTACTGCGCGGGACATCTAATAGTTTTGCTGCAAGTGATACATTTCCCTTTGTTTTTTGAAGTACTTCAATCATTCCGTCTCGCTGTATTTTTTCCCGGAAGGTTAGTGTATGCTTATGCTCAATCTCTTTTTTTTCTCTTAGTTCAAGACTCTTTTGATTTACATTCATTGTTTGTAACAAGAAAGAAATTTGCTTTTCACATATTTCCCGCCCTTGTGAAAGAATGTATATGCGCTCTAACACATTTAACAATTCACGAATATTCCCTGGCCATTCATGTTGTAGAAACTGATTACATATGCTAGTTGGGAATTGAACATCCCAGTCTTTCTTTTTACAAAAATCTTGAATAAAATAGGGAATATCCTCTTTTCTTTCACATAAAGAAGGTACATAAATCGGATATACATGTAACCGGTAATATAAGTCTTGACGAAAAATCCCTTCCTCTACTAGCTGCAGTAAATCACGGTGCGTTGCCGTAATGACACGAATATCTACTGCCACTTCTTTCGTGCTTCCAATCGGTGTTACTTTACGCTCTTGTAAAACCCGCAATAGAGCTACCTGCATTTCCGGGGGAACTTCTCCTATTTCATCAAGAAAAATCGTTCCACCATTCGCTTGTTCAAACTTCCCTTTATATCCTTGGCGGCGTGCCCCTGTAAAGGCTCCTTCTACATAACCAAACAATTCACTCTCCATCAATTCTTTTGGTAATGCTCCGCAATTAACAGCTACAAACGGTCCATTTTTCCTTGTACTGTTTTCATGAATTGCTTTGGCAACATACTCTTTCCCGACCCCAGTTTCCCCGCAAACATAGACACTTGCATCCGTCTGCGAAACGAGTTTAATTTCTTCTAACGTACGCTGGAACGAATCACTTATTCCAACAACCCCTGGGAAATGTACTGCCTTTTGCATTTGAAAAGAGTGGTGCTTTTTTTGGAATTGATTTTCTGATAGGTATATACATTTCCCGATCATCCTATCATTATTATATACAGGTACCTCCATCCTACTTCGAAATCCGTACTGTAATAAATCATTTACTTTCATCCGTGACCAATTAGAAACGTGTTCCCGAACTGGTTTACTTGCCGAAATGACAACTTGTCGATGATTACAAATGACTAAAGACTCCTCACTCTCAATTACATCTAAAAAACGGTGAATTAATTCTAATTCATGTTGATGCACACGAATGCTACATTCACGCTCAATTGCATGTGCAATGGATGTTACCATGCCAAACATATATGGATGTGAAAATTCAATCGGGCACGAAAAATCAAGGACACCAATTAATTTCCCATCGTCATTACGAATGGGTGCGGCTGCACAGCTCCAGCTATGAGACGCGACAGAATAATGTTCTGTACCACTTATCATAATTGCTTCTTCTATCGCAAGCGCTGTACCAATTGCATTCGTCCCAACAGCCGCTTCGGTCCAGTTCACACCTTCGATAAAATTAATATGATTTGCCTGTTTTAATGTCTTTTTATTTCCTGTTATGGAAAGTACATATCCATCAGGATCGATTAAGAGTGCCATCATCTGTAAGTCATGAATTGTTTTTTGCATATTTTGCAAATGCGGTAAAGCGATATCAAGGAAAATTTCACTTTTTTGTTTTTGTTCATCAAACGTATCTGAAGTTAAAATATTCTGACCTTTATTCATATGCGGATTGACATTCGCTTGTTTACAGCGATGCCATGATTCTGAAATTCTTTTATTTATTCTAGCAGAATCAAGAACACCTTCATCAACAAATTTTTTCCAAGTATGTAAGTAAAACGGTGAAGCTAACATTCTATCATCTCCCTTTTTATTATTTTGGAGATTCTTTTTTAGGAGTTCATGCGAGGAAATATAATTTTATTATAAAACTCCATAAAAACGTTTTCAATAAAATGAGGAAGATGACACAAACATGTTAACAATTCGAATATTTTAATGAACACTTTTATATTTTCTAAATAACACTACATTTTGTACAACAGAGCTCACCGTTATACAAACCCATAACCATTTCATCGGATAATTGTCCATAAAAAAGATTGTACTTGCTATAATGAACAACATAGTAGACACGATACTTATATAAAACCTGATTTTAAGTTGCAAGGTTCTCACTCCTTTACATCTATATGTAATTTTATAAACTATTCCCCGTGAAATCTCCCCATAATGATAGTATTATAATATTGACCATCAGCAAGCCTTTTATCATTTTTTAATATCCCTTCAATTTCAAATCCTAACTTTTTATACAGTTTAATAGCTTTCTCATTTATTTCCAACACATTCAAAGTAATCTTTTTAATTCCATTGGTGTCAGCCCAAGAAATAGACTTTTGTAAAAGATTTTTACCAATCCCATGTCCCCAAAACTCTTTTAATACACATACTCCAAACTCTATTTTATGAGAGAATCTCTTTAAATACACTCCTTCGCATCTTGAAAACCCGACGATTTGATCATTCACTACAGCAACTAAAAATAAGTTCCTCGGACTTTCAGTATCCTTTTTTATAATTTCTTTAAACCCTGGTATATCTATGAATGCCTCTCCTTTTTCTCTATCCATATTTTCAGTCTCGCCATCAATCTGTAATCTTAAATCAGATAAATCTTTTGCATCTTTTTCAAGTGCGGATCTAACAGTATAATTGATCCCATTTACATAAAATTCTTGTTTGTTAATTATCATGGTACACTCCTTTGATATGAAGTTGATTTAAAGAATACAACAAGTAAAAATCTTTGTAATTCACAACAATTCTAGCCAAATAACCTACCCTAATTTATTGCCATAGGATATTTTTCGTATGGTAAATATCGGTAACATCAGTCTATCATAGATTACTTGACAATCTATAATACAGTGCATTTTTTACACATTCTTCTCCTCGAAATATCCTTAAAAAGGTGACCTTATTGATTTAACGAATCTTCTGTTTCTTTTCATACGGATTCTCTGTTCGTTTCATCCATTCCCCTACTAAACTCTCAAATAGCTCAGGTTGTTCAATTTGTAAATTATGACCAGCCATATCTAAAACAGCAAATGTTGCTCTTGGATACTCTTCAATAGTCTCCAATAAATCTTGATATCCTACAACTATATCCTGCCTCCCAGCAAGTAAAAGAACTGGTTTTTCATATTTTTGTCCATCTGTATTGAATGATAATGTATAATTGCATTGCAACATTTCCACAAACTCTGTATTAGCCACGGTAAGGCCTGATTTGATTTCTCTTTTATATCGGTTGTATGTATATTCATTTGCTATCACTGCTAACTCACAAAACTCGTTTTTTTCATCCGATGAAAGTTTATTTAAAAATTCATCATCACTTATAATCCTATTATATTTTGGAACTGTTCTCGCTTTATGATTTGCAATTATAACAGGGCATATGAGTAATAAACCATCAATTCGCTGAGACATTTTCGAAAGTATTGCTCTAGACAAATATCCGCCATATGATTCTCCTACGAGTAAAAAATTTTCATCAGGAATAATCTTTTCGATAAATAAAATCAAGATATCTAATAAAATATCTGAACTATTTATACAATTAGGGGCCGTCGATTTTCCCATACCCGGTAAATCAATAAAAATGCGCTTATAGCCTGCATGTTTCTGAAACACTGATTCCATACATCCCATCATCAACCTATGATCGACAGAACATCCGTGTAAGAGAATTACAGGTTTTCCCTCACCAATTATTTCATAATATATTTGTGCATCTTTAATATGGCATATCATAAAAAATCCTCCTTATTTTAAAAACAGAATCTTTTCTATTCCATTTCTTCATTCAACTCACAATATACTTTACATGTCTGATTTTCAATCAATAAAGTTTCAACATATTAGTTCAAGGACTTGCTATATTAATACTTTTCCAGAAGATATCTTTGTATCTATCTACTAGAATATACGTTCTTATTATATAGCACCCAGCCAATAACTGACAACTTTGATTTTTCAGATCGCAATGTTTTCACTTACAAATAAACAGTCTATATCGATGCCAAGTTATTTTGCAATTTGGTCATACAATAAAAAAGAACAAGTTTAATATCAAACTTGTTCTTTTCCACCTATATTCTTCACGCATGCACAGCATGCCCTATCGCCTGTAACACCGCTTCATGAATTGCTTCCGATAACGTCGGATGCGCTGCGATAAAATCTCTCATGATATCAGCTGTTACTTCCGTATGAAGCATGACAGTTCCTTGTCCAATCAATTCTGTTGCATGGGGTCCAACAATAGAGATTCCAATGATTTCTTGATATTTCGGTTCAACAATTACTTTCACTTTTCCAATTTGTTCTCCTAAAATAAGCGCTTTTCCGTTTGCGTTAAATGGAAATTCGCCAACGAGAATATCTCCATATTGATTACGTGCACCTTTTTCAGTTAAACCAACACTTGCGATTTCTGGTGCTGTATAGATGCACCGCGGTACTGCGTGATAATTCACTTTCGCTTCTTCACCACACGCATGTAGTGCAGCTGTAGCTCCTTCATGGAAAGCGACATGAGCAAGCTGGGTTCCACCAATAATATCACCTGCTGCGTAAATGTGTGAAACGTTCGTCTGCATGTGTTCATTTACAGGAATGCCTTTACTCGAAAATTCTATTCCTGCTGTTTCAAGCCCCAATTCATTCACACGTGGTTTTCTACCAACTGAAACAAGAACATACTCTGGATCTAGTTCATGAGAGCCATCCTTATTTTCAAACAATGCTTGTTTCTTATGATTATTCAAACCTTTCAAGCTTGTTTCAGTAAAAATTTGAACACCATCACTCTCTAGTTTTTCTCTTAAAATACTTGCGATATCTTCATCTTCACCAGGCAAAATTTGCGATGCCATTTCAACAATTGTTACTTTTGTCCCAAGCCTACTATAAATACTAGCAAACTCACATCCTATTACTCCGCCACCAACAATGAGTAAGGATGCTGGTATATGATCAAGGGACATCGTATGACTGCTATTCAAAATCCAGTTCCCATCGAACGGTGCAAATGGCAATTCAGTAGGCTCTGATCCAGATGCGATAATAAATTGATTTGCATCTACAGCTTCTTCTTTGTTACCCTGTATAATTTGTAAACGATGATCCGTTTGAAAGCGAGCTTTTCCTTTTATCACTTTAATTTTATTTTTCTTCATTAAATATTGAATACCTTGTACAAGCTGTGTAACGATTTTCTGTTTCCGATTTTGCATTTGTTGCCAATCAATTAAAATATCATTTTGAGGAAGTCTTACTCCAAATTCCTTTGCATGTTTCACTATATCGTGTACTTCTGCACTTTCTAACAACGATTTTGTCGGCATACACCCTACGTTTAAACATGTACCACCAAGCGCATCTTCTTCAATGAGAACAACTTCTTTCCCGTTTTGAGCAGCAGTAATTGCTGCTACATATCCAGCTGGGCCCCCGCCAATTACAGCTAATTTACTCATTCTCTCACCTTCTTTTTATAAAAGAATTGTTATCGGCTCTTCTAAATATTGTTTAATCGTACGCAGTAATGCAGCGGCTGGCGCACCATCTAATACACGATGATCAAATGTTAAGCTTAACGGTAAAATGCTGCCTTTTTGTAATTCTTCTCCTTTATATACAGGTACATGTTCAATTACGCCTATACCTAAAATTCCTGTCTCAGGTGTATTAAGTACCGGTGTAAAATATTCAATTCCATACGCACCTAAGTTACTAATTGTAAATGTTGTACCTTGCATATCATCACTACTTAATGTACCTTCTCTCGCTTTTGATGCAACCACTTTGATTTCTTTCGATAATTGCACAAGTGATAAATTGTTCGCAAAACGAATCGCTGGGACAACCAAGCCATTTTCTAATGCAACTGCCATACCTAAATGAACATGTTCAAATTGATGGATAGTATCATCGATATACGCACTATTCATACCTTTATGTTCTAATAGTGCTAAAACAACAGTGCGAGAAACAAAATCTGTAATTGTTAATTTATTTTCATAACGTTTTTGCATGCTATCAGCCAGCTGTTTATGTAATGCAACTAAATCCGTAACGTCCACTTTCATCGTTAATGTTAATTGCGCGCTGTTTTGTAAACTTGCATGCATACGGCTCGCAATTGCTTTCCGCATCCCTACAACAGGTATTTGCTTACTTTGTTCTTGCGCGGTCGCTTTTGAGAGTATATTTTTTTCTTCTAACGCTTTTAACACATCAACTTTCGTAATTCTTCCTCCAGGTCCTGTCCCTATTAATTTCGTAATATCAAGCTTTTCAGCTCTCGCCATCTTTTTAGCTACTGGAGAAATTTTAATTCTTTGTTTTGTTTCTTCTTTCGCATATGGTTCTGGGCGTTGTACATTTTTAGCAAGTGTTTCTATTTTAAGTGCTGTTTTTTCTGAAATAGATTGTTCTTCATGCTGTGGTAATGCTTCATTTGGTTTACCGATATAACAAATAACAGTACCAGGAGGAACGCCTTGATCCTCTTCTATAGCTATGTCTAAAACAGTACCATCTGCCGGAGCTTCGATTTCCATTTCAATCTTTTCGGAGTTAATACTTGCAATTGATTCACCTTTTGTCACATGATCGCCCGTTTTTATGTTCCAAGCAGTGACAATTCCTTCTTTCATTGCCATTCCTAGTTTCGGCATTACAACTTCAACAGCCATACCTCTCTCTCCCTTCGTTATACGTTTAATAATGAACGGTCTCCAATCATTTCAGATACTGTTTCAATTACTTTTTCAGGCGTTGGTAAATATAACTTTTCAAGCGGTGGTGAGAACGGAACTGGTGTATGTGGTGCTGTAATTCGTTTAATTGGTGCATCTAGTAAATCAAATCCTTTATCTGCAACAATGGCTGCAATATCCGTTGCAATGCTACATCTTGGGTTCGCTTCATCAATTACAATTAGGCGATTTGTTTTTTCAACAGATTTCAAAATTGTATCTTCATCAAGCGGTGATAAACAGCGCGGGTCAATTACTTCTACTTCAAATCCTTTCTTCGTTAACTGCTTCGCAGCTTCTAACGCCGTATGCACTTGTTTCCCAATTGCTACAATCGTCACATCAGATCCCTCTCGTTTTACATCTGCTTTTCCTAATGGAATTGTGTAATAGTCTTCCGGAACTTCTCCTTTCATATTGTAAAGCGTTTTATCTTCAAAGAAGATTACCGGATCATCATCTTCAATTGATGCTAGTAATAGCCCTTTTGCATCATACGGAGTTGACGGAACAACTACTTTAATGCCAGGAATACTTGTAAATAATGCATATAAACTTTGTGAATGCTGCGCTGCTGCACTAAATCCAGCTCCGTGCATTGTACGAACCGTAACAGGTACTTTCGCTTTACCGCCAAACATGTAGCGGAATTTCGCCCCTTGGTTTAACACTTGATCCAGACAGCTACCAATAAAGTCATTAAACATTAACTCAGCAATTGGACGTAATCCTGTCGCAGCAGCAGCCATCGCAGCCCCCATATAACCAGCTTCAGAAATTGGCGTATCTAAAATACGCTCGCGGCCAAATTCTTGAACTAGTCCTTTTGTAACCCCAAGGACACCGCCCCATGCTTCGTCATCTTGTAAGTGATCTACTTGTGCACCACCCGCAACGTCTTCCCCCATTAAAATGACATTTTCATCACGGCGCATCGCTAATTTCATCGCTTCATTAATTGCAGTTGACATACTCTCAATTCTAGTCATTCTTTTTCACCCTCCTCTTATTTATAAGAAACATATACATCTGTTAATAACTCACTATTCTCTGGATATGGACTATTTTCACTAAATTCAATTGCTTTTTGCACTGCCTCATCGACTGCTTTTTCCATATTTACAAGCTCAGTTTCTGTCAGCAAGCCTTCATTGATTAAATGTTTGCGGAAATTGACAATCGCATCTTTTTCATTTAAATGCTCTTCTCTTTCTTCTGCTGTTTTATATGTTTGTGCTTCACCTTCGAAGTGACCGTAATTTCGATATGTCATGCACTCAATTAAAGTTGGTCCTTCTCCATTACGCGCACGTTCAACCGCTTCTTCCGCCGCTTTATATACTGCTAGAAGGTCTTTTCCATCAACGCGAACGCCAGGAATATTATAAGCCTTCGCACGATCCGCAATTGATTTACAACTAGACGCATATTCAAACGGTGTAGCTTCACCATAACCATTATTTTCAGCAACAAAGATAACCGGCAGTTTCCAAATCGCAGCTAAATTCACACCTTCATGAAACGTCCCTTCATTGTTTGCACCATCCCCAAAGAAACAAACACTTACATCCTTTGTCCCTTTATACTTTGCTGTTAACGCAGAACCGCATGCAAGTGGAAATCCACCTCCTACAATACCGTTTGCACCAAGCATTCCTTTATCTAAATCGGCAATGTGCATAGAGCCGCCTTTTCCTTTACATAATCCAGTTGCTTTTCCGAAAAGTTCAGCCATCATACCATCTAAATCGCAGCCTTTTGCAATACAATGTCCATGCCCTCTATGTGTACTTGTAATACTATCGCTATCTGTTAAATGGGCACACACACCAACTGCTACCGCTTCTTCCCCGGCATATAAATGAACGAAACCTGGTAATACACCTTGCGCGAACAATTCGTGTACCTTATCTTCAAATTTACGAATCTCTAACATTTTTTCGTACATCCAACGAGCTTGTTCTTTTGTCATTTCATTCCCTTTACTTTCAGTTGTTTTTAACATGTTTCAGCCCTCCTATTTTCTTGTTCACTTTTTAAATTGCAAGTATCGTGCCAAATTTAAAACGTTAGAATGATGGGACTTTTCTCTTTTTAAAAGAGAAAAAAGTGGACATAACGAGACAGCTGTCTCATTATGTCCACTTTTGTACACTTCATAGATTTAAACTCTTTTATTACTATAAAAATATAATTTATTATGAAATTTCTTCTTAATTATATTGGTGTAAATGACTAAAAAACATCATTTAAACTCGCAACAGTATTTACTCTCACTAACCATTCTTTCACTAAAGCTTCGAATAATTCAGGCTGTTCAATCTGTAAGTTATGCCCTGCCATATCTAGAACAGCGAATGTCGCCCTTGGGTAATCTTCAATGACATCCAATAAATCTTGATACCCCACAACGATATCTTGCCGCCCTGCAAGCAAAAGTACCGGATTTACATATTTTTGTTCATTTTCAGAATAGGTAAGACGATAATTTTTTTGTAAATTTTCGATAAACTCATCATCAGCTACTGTAAGCCCTGGCTTAATTTCTTCATTATATCGATTATATGTATACTCGTTTGCTATTACTGCTAGTTCGCAAAACTCTCTTCTCTCTTCTAGTGAAAGACTGTTTAAAAATACATCATCACCCTTCATAAGGTTAGTACTTGGAACTGTTCTCTTTTCATGCTCTGCAATTACAACCGGACAAATTAGCAATAAACCGTCAATTTTGTTAGGTATTTTTGAGGTGATTGCTCTAGATAAATATCCTCCATAAGATTCTCCAACAAGTAAAAAGTTTTCATTAGGAAGAATCTTTTTTAAACAGGAAGTTAAAATATCCAATAACATTTCAGAACTATCTATCCATCTAGGTGCATTCGATTTCCCCATACCTGGTAAGTCAATATATATCCGCTTATAACCTGTATGTTGCTGAAAGATTGGTTCCATACATCCCTTCATTGCTCTATGGTCAATAGAACATCCATGCAGCATAACGATGGGTTTTCCTTCGCCAATAATTTCATAATATATTTCCGCATCTTGAATATGACATATCATAATAACTCCCCCTTTGCATCTCTCTTTTCTCATTAATCATTCAAATACTCGCTCTTAATAGAACGTACGATCTTATTTTATATTATCCACTATTAGCTAATAAATCAAATTTTTCGTTACTATGTCATAATTCGATATTTTCTATATTTAAACTATACATTATTTTTCTAACGGTTTACGCTTCAACAATTTCAAATCCGTACTTCTTTCACTTTTTAAAATCATGCCAATACAGAAACTAATAAGAAAACCAAAAACGCCTAACCCATATGATGCCGCAAAACCATACCTTTCAATCATCCAGCCAGCGAGACCTGGTCCCACCATTTGCCCTACTGCATAAAAAATAGAAATAAATCCTATTGCCACCGAAACATATTTTGATGATACTTGTTTTGATGCTGCAACTTGAATTAGTAATAGAACACCTCCTAAACTTGATCCCCAAATGACACTTCAAAATCTCTCATAAAATACAAATAACAATTTCCAGACACAAGATTATAAGATGAATTAGAAATATGTATTTCCCCTGACCCTTGTAAACAAAAATTAAGTTCAACCATTGCCGCACCTGATGCAAATTGAATACGATGATTATTATGAAATTGATAGTTTGATAAAACAATTTCCATACCGGAAAATGAGGTCCATCTTTGTATTTCTCCCTCTCCTATCGGCTTTAATACACGCATCGTCTGTTCTTGTTCTACATGTAATCCATTGAAATATTTATAAAAAATATCATGAAAACCGCTAAGCCCCATGAAATTCACACTCCTTTTTTCATAACAACACCCTATTATAATTGATAATCATTTTCAATTATTACAAATATATAGAGAGAAACAATATCTATGCTTGGCTATGTAATATAAGAGAATAATAGATTTTCTTTACATAAATCGTTATGATGTAAGAAAAAAGAAAGTGAGCGGAAAATGAATAAAATCGCGATTATTACAGGTGCATCCAGTGGATTTGGCCTTTTAACTACCCTCGAGCTTGCAAAAAAGGACTATTTCGTCATCGCTACAATGCGTAATCTTGATAAACAAGCAGAATTATTATCTCAAGCGACTGCATTACACTTACAAAAAAATATCAAAATCCATCAACTAGATGTAACAAATCAAAAATCTATACATACATTTCAATCATTTTTAAAAGAATTAAAACGAATTGACCTTCTCATCAATAACGCAGGGTATGCGAGCGGTGGATTTATAGAGGAAATTCCGGTAAAAGAATATCGCAGACAATTTGAGACAAATGTATTTGGAGCAATATCCATAACTCAAATTGTATTACCTTATATGCGAAAACAAAAAAGCGGAAAAATTATTAATGTAAGTAGTATTAGTGGCCAAGTTGGATTTCCTGGTTTATCTCCCTATGTTTCTTCAAAATACGCATTAGAAGGTTGGAGCGAATCCCTCCGCTTAGAAGTAAAACCATTTGGGATAGATGTTTCTTTGATCGAACCAGGTTCCTATAACACAAACATATGGGAAGTTGGTAAAGAACTTGCTGAAAATTATTCAGAAGCAGACTCTCCTTATAAAGATTATATGGATAAAATACAACGTCATATTAATAGTGGGAGTGATACATTTGGCAATCCGATTGATGTCGCTCAAAAGGTTGTAGCGATTGCTGCTGCAAAACATACAACACTTCGATATCCAATTGGAAAAGGCGTAAAATTGATGATGCTTGTGAAAAAAATGCTTCCGTGGAGAGTGTGGGAATTTCTTGTACTTAAAAGTTTTAAAAAAATGTAATGACAAGTAAAAAAACAAGAGTAGTTACACACTACTCTTGTTTTGACTTTAAAACAAATACATTACAACACTGAATGAAATCGTTAAGCATATAACTCCAAAAAAAGAAATTACATATTCCTTTGATTCTATTAAAGAAACAATTCCTTCAGGATAAGTCGGTTTATCTTTCAGCTCCTGTATCTTTTTCCATGTAAGAATAATATTTTCATGTTCTTTATGAAATAACGGTTCATTTATCTCCGTTATCGACTTACACCAATGAAATAACGTACATTGATGATGTAGCTTTCCATCAATTTGAAATATATGTTCATTTACAATCGCTAATGTCTCCACTTGAACTTGTAAATCATATTCCTCAAATAATTCCCGATTAATTGCTTCACATGCTAGCTCACCAAATTCAATGGATCCGCCAGGGAAACGATAGAATGTTTCTTTGTCGTCACATTGAACAAGAACCTTAGAACGCTCCTCATTCATGATACTGGCTTCCGCACGCAATAAAGGTCTTTTCATTTTCTTACCCCTTATTTTACTGATTGGAAGATTATCTTTTCTCCGGTTGATCACTCGGATAAGTAGAATAAACATGATTTTCATAGTCCCAACTAATTATTGTCGCACTATCTCTCCCAAGTTGATGATGAACATGCTCTAGCACATTTTGAATACATTCTGTTAGTTTTACTTTATTTTCGTATATATCCTTATATAAATGAATTGGATTTTCATAACGACGCTCTCCACATTCGAGTACACCATCTGTTACCATTACGATTCTATTGCTTCCTGTACGTAGCTCTCGAACACCTGAAGAATAACATGGAACGGGTAAAGAAAATGTATTCACATTCCCAATCCATTCATAAAAATGACGTTGGTTTAGCATATGCTGTCCTAATTTATGCAACTCTTCATGAAATACATAAACAAGACAATCTCCGATAGAAAGCCACCAAATATAATTTTCTTTTCGTACGCATATTAAGCACGCTGTTTCACCCTTCACTTGCTGACACGCCTGTTTAAATGAATGAGATTGAAAAAGTGTAAGAATATGATGTTCAACAGAACGAAATACCGTTTCAATGGGTTCTTCTAATAAAACTTTTATATTCTCATAGGCATTTTGGATTGTATGTACGACTAAAGCGACACTTTCTACACTATTGTGTCCATCTAATATCATCGCAAATTCCCAATTTCCATTTGACCAAAACAAGGCACCGTCTTCATTCTTTTTTGCACCTGCACTTGTATTCCCACCATATCTGCCAAGCGCCATATCACCATACTGCTGAACTGAAATTTCCCCTAAACACATTTCATCACTACCAACCCATAAATATTGTGTATTATTTGTTGTATGCATATTCGTTCACCATATACGTTCGTATTCTTTCACATAATTTTTGTATTTGTTCTGCTTGTCCATGAGGAGCGCCTTCCCAATTTACAAGTTTAGCCGGAGACCAAAATTCTTGCGGCATGTTTGGGTAACGGGGAATGAGATGCATATGATTTGCCCCATTACCAGAAACGACAGCGTATATATGTTCTGCACCCTCACATTCTTTTAGCGCACGGCTCACTCTACTCATAATTAGGCCGAAACCTTTTGCCTCTTCTTCAGTTAATTCAGCTAGCCCTGGTGTATGTCTTTTTATATCAATCATTACATATCCAAGATACGTTTCATCTTCTTCCCAATGAACATGTCCCACATATACGAGCTCATCTTTATAGATTGCCCCGCCTGGCACTTTAATTTCCCCTCTATGTTTCCGACATATAAAACAGTGTTCTTCAGCGTGACTTTGTGTAGACATGTATATCCCTCTATTCTTTGAATTTACCATAATAATACCATAAAATGCCGTATATTTCAGACTATTCGGAAGAAGCTTGTTGTATATTCCTATTATTACAAACCAAAAATATAAGACCTTGTAATTCCTTTGCTTTTTCATCGAGTCACTTTTTAAACAGAGATGGGCATTTATTATAGAGAAAAATTCTTTCTTGAAGAAGGAGAAAATCATATGCACCCACATTGGAATTCTCATATGAATGATCCACCCATCCCCTATCCAAACAACACTGTATGAACTACAACACCAATTCCTCATGGTTCTCATTACACGATACAACGAATGACAAATCTTGAAAATCAATTAGCAAAATTGATCTCATTAATCGAAGAAAACCATCAATTAATAAAATCGATGGAACAAAAACAAAATCAAGTGTGTACACCAGCTGGAGGTTCAGTAATTGTGTGTATGTAATCCTGTTTCATTCTATACTTTCATTCAAATAAAAAACACGCATCGTAACCTCGCTTACGATGCGTGTTTCATTTCTCTTTACACTCTTTTTTTCTTATGAAATCCTTGTGTAATCCGATCTAATATAATCGCAATGACTACAATAGCTAGTCCAGCTTCAAATCCCATTCCAATATTTACTTGGGTTACAGAACGATATACATCTACCCCAAGTCCAGGTGCTCCTACAAGTGAAGCTGTAACAACCATCGATAAAGACAGCATGATGCTTTGGTTTACACCAGCCATAATAGTTCCTGTTGCGAGAGGTAACTGAACTTTAAATAACTTTTGCGATGTAGTTGAACCAAATGCATTTGCAGCTTCAATTAAGTCTTCCGGTACTTGCCTAATTCCAAGATCAGTAAATCGAATCGTCGGTGGCATCGCAAAAATGACAGATGCAATAATACCAGGAACAACACCTACTCCGAAAAATGTAATCGCTGGAATTAAGTATACAAAAGCCGGCATTGTTTGCATAAAGTCTAATGTTGGTTTTAATATTTTTGAAAACCGTTCATTTTGGGATGCTAAAATACCAATTGGAATCCCAACAATAATGGAAATAATGACTGATGTGAGAACAAGCGCCAATGTTTGCATCGTTTGTCCCCAATAGTTAATGTTTAGAATAAATAATAAGCCGATTAACGTAAATACCACTAAAGATATTTTCCTTGTAGTATACCAAACGAGAAAACATACGATTATAATCATTAAAAATGCTGGAATCCATGTTAAGGAATTTGTCAGTAAATCAACGAAACCACCAATCACATATGAAAATCCTCTAAAGAGTCCTTCAAAATTCTCATATAAACTTGCAACAAATGCATCAACCCATTCACCTAAAGGAATACGCGGAATACTATTCATCGTCATTCACCTCTTCCTCGATATTTCCTGCAAGGGCTTGAATGACACTTTCCCGTTTTATGATGCCTCTTAGCCTTTTCTTTTCATCAATGACTGGTAACGGTAGCTTCATTTCCGCCATTTTTGCATACGTTTCTTCCAACAATGTATCTACATACACGTGCGGAATATCTTTTATTAACAAATCAGCAATTGGCCACTGTTTGTGAACGGCTTTACTCGCATCATCAGCTGTTAATACCCCTAAAAATTCATGTTTTTTATTTACAACATATACGGTAGACACCCCCGCATTTCTCATAATTTGCAGGGCTACTCGAGGACCACGGTCAATTAATAATGTTTCCGGTCTTTTTAAAATTGATTCAGCGGTAATAACCTTACCTAAATTCACATCTGCAACGAATTTCTCTACGAACTCATTTGCAGGACTCATCATAATTTCTTCAGGCGTTCCGATTTGTACAATTTCTCCGTCTTTCATTAACGCAATACGATCACCAATTCGAAGCGCTTCATCTAAATCATGCGTAATAAAAATGATTGTTTTTTCCATTTTATCTTGGAGCTCTAACAATTCATCTTGCATTTCTTTTCGAATAAGCGGATCTAATGCGCTAAATGACTCGTCCATGAGAAGAACATCTGGATCATTCGTAAGAGCCCTTGCAATCCCAACACGCTGCTGCATTCCGCCGCTTAGCTGGCCTGGAAAGCTATCTTTATGATGATCTAATCCTACTAACTTAAGTGATTCCAGTGCCTTTTCTTCTCTTTCTTCTACTGGAACTCCTTGTATCTCTAAACCATAAGCAACATTTTGTATAACTGTACGATGCGGAAATAACGCAAACTTTTGAAAGACCATGCTCATCTTGGTTCTTCGGACTTTTCGGAGTGCCTCTTTCCCCATTGTCGCGATATCTTCTCCATCTATGTATATATGACCTGTTGTTGGTTTTATTAATTGGTTTAGCATACGTACAAGAGTTGATTTCCCGCTCCCAGATAGCCCCATAATGACAAAAATTTCTCCTGTATATACTTCAAACGTTGCTTTTTTCACTCCAACGTTCATTCCCGTTTCTTTTAATATTTCTGATTTACTTTTTCCTTCCTTTAATAAGGCAACTGCTCTTTGAGGATTTTTTCCAAATACTTTTGTTACGTTTTCAACACGTACTTTTGTATTTTCCATACAACGACTCCTTTTCTGCCTATCTATTCACATAGTGTAACGATTTTAAACAGAAATATTACATAGAAATGACATAAATAAGCTTTTTTTAAAATTCTTGTTTCCGTTCATAATAAGAAGGTTCACTTATAGATTTATTCATAAAAGCAATGCTATACAAAATGAAACAAAACAATTTTTATTTATGAAACGGGAGGATTCAATGAAACGGAAAATATGTCTTATAAGCATTTTGTTATTTATCAGCATGATTATTACCTCTTGTAATGCTACGAATGCAAATATGAAAGGGAAAATTAAACTTGGTGTAACAAGTTGGAAAGAAAATATTGCAACCGCAAATATGTGGAAAGTTTTATTAGAACAAAAAGGCTATAAAGTTGAACTCATGTATTTAGAAAAAGCAGCTATTTGGACTGGTGTCGCCCGCGGTGATGTTGATGCAAACTTAGAAGTATGGCTTCCGGTTACCGATAAACCCTTAAATGATCGGTATAAAAATGACATTGTCTTAAAGTCGAAATGGTATGAAGGAACTGGACTTGGTTTAGTCGTCCCTTCTTATATGAAAGACATTAACAGCATCGAGGATTTAAACGCCCATAAGGATGAATTGAACAACAAAATTGTTGGAATTGAACCTGGTAGTAGCCTTATGAATTTAACGGGTAAAGCAATGAAAGAATATGATATAAAGCTAAAACTTGTCCAATCTTCAGAAGCGGCAATGATGAGTGAGTTAAAAAAAGCTTATACGCAAAAGAAACCAATCGCTGTTACGCTTTGGAATCCACACTGGGGCTTTTCAGAATTTGATTTAAAATATTTAAAAGACCCTAAGAAAGTATATGGTGAAAAAGACGACATTTATTACTCTGTACGTAAAGGTTTCGAAAAAGATTATCCGGAAATTGTGAAATACTTCGATAAATGGAAAATGAATGATGAACAGCTTGGTACATTGATGGTGATGTTAAATGAAACGAAGGATCCTGAAGAGGCTGCCCGAAAATGGATTAAAAAGAACCAGGCATTAGTAGATCAATGGATAAAAGACTAATTTCTCATACAAAAATAGACCAGAGAAGATAATAGTCTCTGGTCTATTTTAAATTATTTTTTCTCAATAACAGCATCAACGATACCATATGTTTTCGCTTCTTCCGCTGTCATAAAGTAATCTCTTTCTGTATCATGCGCTACTTTTTCAATTGGTTGACCTGTTCGATCCGATATAATTTTGTTAATATCGTGTTTTAACTTTAATATGCGTTTTGCGGTTATTTCAATCTCTGTCGCTTGCCCTTTCACTCCGCCAAGCGGCTGATGAATCATAATCTCACTATTTGGAAGCGCAAACCTTTTTCCTTTTGCTCCAGCAAGCAACAATAATGCTCCAAATGACGCTGCAAATCCCATACAAAGTGTTTGAACATCTGGTTTAATAAGATTCATCGTATCCAATATCGCAAATCCTGCTGTAGTGGAACCACCTGGGCTATTAATATATAGAAAGATATCCTTCTCCGCATCTTCGGCTTCTAAAAATAATAACTGCGCGACTATACTGCTTGCTACTTGATCATTAATTTCTGATCCAATCATAACAATTCGGTCTTTTAACAACCTTGAATATATATCATAGGAGCGTTCTCCTAATTTTGTTTGTTCTACAACATAAGGAATTGCATTCATCATAATCCCTCCATCTACTTTTTAAGCTGCGCATCGCATATCACCGTAAGAAAAAGGTGTTTTCGTATTGAATAGTAGTACTGGCTGCTTCGATGATAGATGTGTAAAGTCGATTGTTGGAAGAAGTTTTGTCAACAATTCTGGTCTTTGTTCACGAATGGCTGTTACAACTACTTCAACATCATCCTCCTGCCCTGCTAATTCAATCTCCCCTTCTTCATTTACTATTTTCAACCTATTTCTACTACGAAACAGTGAGGCCTTTACTGCACCTTCTGATATTGAACATATCTCCGCAATATCGGATAAACTATATTGAAAAACATCTTTTAATAAGAAGATGACGGATTGCTGTACATTTAATAATGACAAAACTTTCTCCACCATCTCATGCACATCAGCAATTTTTTCATGTGGTTCTTCAAATGTAATCTCCTGCTCTAATTTCTTCTTAACTGATTTTGCTTTCATTTGATCTAGCCATTGATTTCGAGCGATTTTATATAGAAGCGTAATACAAACCTCTTTATATTCTGCACCTACATATTTTTGGAGTACTTTACAAACCGTTTCTTGGGCAAGATCTTCTCCGTCCCATTTGCTTTTTGTTAAAAACGTACAGTACCTTTTTAACTCCGCATAATTTTCAATGATAAAGTTTATATTTGAATGATTCATATCGATATGATTTTTTAACATTCGAGTTATTTTTGTGCACAAAATAACCACTCCTTTTCAGCGCTTACTTTATAAACGATTTTACCGATAAAAAAGTTACGGGTCTGATAAAAAATTTTACAACGTTTATGATTACGAAAATGGGGTCATAAATATGTTATGTAGAATTTTACATGAGGAGGCAATCATATGCCAAAATTAACCGTTATAGGTAGTGGCACGTTTGATGTAAAAGAAGGAACAAAATTAGTACTAGCACTTGAAGATAATGGTGTCCATATTCTTCATCGATGCGGAGGGAAAGCACGTTGTACCACTTGCCGCGTTGAAATTATAGATGGAGATTTTCGCGAACCTACACATATTGAGAAGAATGCGATTACTGAAAAAGGAATTGAAGACCACCTGCGATTATCATGTCAAATGTACGTACATACAGATCTCACCGTTCGTCCCATATTAACAGTTGAAAATTCCGGATTAGATGCTGGACCACGACCTGCAGAATAACTTTTGGAGAATGATAATGAATTTAAAACGTTTAGCTGGTGAATATGCTGCTGATTTTATAAAAGATGGGATGAAAATCGGACTTGGCACTGGTTCTACTGTATACTGGACGATACAAAAATTAGGACAGCTAGTTAGCGAAGGTTTAACGATTCAAGCTGTACCAACATCAATAGAAACTAAACAGTTGGCACAACAACTATCTATCCCTTTAATCTCGTTAGATGACATAGATTATCTTGATCTCACCATTGATGGCGCAGATGAGATTAATCCCAACTTACAATTAATTAAGGGGGGCGGTGGTGCTCTTCTACGTGAAAAAATAGTCGCCACTTCTTCCCAAAAATTTACTATTATTGCTGATGAATCGAAACTTGTAACACATTTAGGTACCTTTCCTCTTCCTATTGAAATCGTACCGTTCGCTTGGGAACAAACCGCAAAAAGAATTCGATCATTTGGTTGTCAGACAATTTTACGTATGCAAAACAATCAACCGTTTATAACAGACAATGGTAATCTAATCTTAGATTGTGTTTTTCCAAACCAAATAACCAAACCAATCGAAACTCATCAGCAGTTAAAAATGATAACTGGTGTAATTGAAACTGGTCTATTTATTAATATGGTGGATAAAGCAATTATTGCTACGGAAAACGGTAAAAAAGAATTATAATGAAAAGGCTGACTATAATTACGTATCATCGTTGAAGTCAGCCTTTCTGTATTGATAACTGTAATTTTGGAATACAGTTTACTAAAAACGGATTCCCTTGTTATAAATCTGAATTCATTTTTTATAAAAAAGTTTGATTATAATTCTTTTAGAATTCTTTAGTTAAAAAGAAGAAAAACGTTGTCATATATACCTTTTTACAGAAAATCATTATATTTTTTCTCTAATTAAAGTAACCAACCTTTTCTCTGAATCCCCCTCCATATCCACCAAGATCTCCATGATTCTCCTAATTCACATTCTCTTCTTTTATGATTTAAATGTAAAGAATTATAGTATTTCTATATACCCTTCTGTTCCATTCACCCTGATCCTTTGTCCATCCTTAATCATCTTCGTAGCATTTTCCACACCGACAACTGCTGGTAAGCCATATTCACGTGCGATAACTGCTCCATGGGTCATCAGTCCACCAACTTCGGTAACTAGACCTTTTATGGATACAAATAATGGTGTCCAGCCAGGATCAGTAAAGGAGGTGACTAATATATCTCCATCTTCTAAATCAGCGTCTTCCATGTTTAAGATGACACGTGCTCTTCCCTCTATAACTCCGGAAGAAACAGGCAGACCTAAAATCGCTTCAGCTGGGAGATTTTCTCGTTTGTACTCACCCGCAATAATTTCACCATCAGACGTAATAACACGTGGGGGAGTTAGTTTTTCATATAATTTGTACTCGTCTTTTCGTTTGCTGATGATCTGGTAATCCAGTTTGTTTGTACGTACGACTTCGTGAAGTTCTTCAAAAGTGAGATAGTATATATCTTCTTTTTCATGAATAACGCTGGATTGTACGAGTTGTTCGGCTTCTTTCAGTAAAGCCTGCTTATAAACGAAGTAACGATTAATCATGCCGTATTTTGGATATTCACGATAACCGATGAAATTCCGTATTATGCTAATCATTCGTTTTGTCTCTTTGGCTTTTCGTTTACCATCCGGTAATTGCTTCAATCGATCTAATAACTCTTGTTCTTTTTTCAAAGCTTCCTGTCGCCCTTGCTCAAATTTCCGATTTCCAGAATTAGGCTCAAATTCTTTGATGTTATTGAGAATCATGTGGACAAGTGTAGTTGGTTTTTCACTCCAACGAGTTTTAGTAATATCGATTTCTCCGGCACATCGCATTCCGTATTTGTTGAGATAAGCATAGATAGCGTCTTGGATTTCCTTGCCACCATCAAACTTAACCAGTTCATCCAAAAAGTTATTATCTTTTACATGTTGTAAATAATCAATTACTTCTGGATAAGGACGAATCACATCTGCGACATCCAATAGCGCCAGACCCATTTCTGAAGTAATATTGTTTGGTGCAGATAAAGAAAGCGTGTCTGCTACGTTTTTTTCACCTAACCACTTGTTCATTTTTTCATTGATCCATGATGAAGCATCCATAGCAGCCATAATCACACCCAAACTTTGTGGGTCAAATAAAATCTTCTTTAATTTCTGGATATCTTCTAGAATAAAATCAAATAAATCTGATCCTGATTTCGTTTGGATGTTTTGTTTTAACTCTTCTATCGATGTTTGACTACTCTTAATTAAATCAGAAACGATTGTCAGATCGTTTTCGATTTGTGCTTGAAAACCTGAAGACGATATATCTTTATTGCTTTTACTAGGACTCGGTGCTTGCTTATCATCTGGTGACGATTTTATAAAATCTTCTCGCTCTATTATAGTCATGAGTGCGTCTTTTATGAGCGGATCGGATTGTCCCAAGGTATCTATTATCGTTTTTCTGCTGACAGGCGAAGCCAGATTATGCGTGATATCAACAAATAACCTTCCAGCAGCTTTAAACCTGGGTCCAAAAGATGTTAACTGGAATAAAGACATTCCCAATGGTTTCATGGGATCAGTCATCATTTGTTGATGACCAACAGATACATAGACGTGATTTTCTTGATCGTTCGCTTCAGGGATGGGGTATAAAGTAGTGATTGGACGACTCTGGACAATATAAAATGTATCATCAACCAAACTCCATTCGATATCTTGCGGACAGCCAAAATACGCTTCCAGCTTTCTACCGACCCTTTCAAGTTCTAACACTTGCTCATCTAAAAGTGTAGATATATTCTGCTGGTTCGGCTCAATCTCCTTTTTCTCCGTTCCGCCTTCTTTTCGTACATGTATAGCCAACTTTTTGGTAGAAATCGTCTTCTCCACAATACTACCTTCCCGCACTTTATAATTGTCCGCAGACACTAAGCCAGAGACAAGTGCCTCACCCAGTCCAAAGCTAGCATCGATCGACAGCACCTTTCGGTTTGAGGTAACTGGATCAGCGGTAAATAGTATTCCGGAAGCTTGCGAAAAAATCATCCTTTGAATAACAACAGACAGATAAACCTTTCGATGGTCAAATCCGTTTTGCATGCGATAAATCACTGCACGATCAGTAAATAGCGAAGCCCAGCACTTGCTAATATGTTGTAAAATTGCATCTTTTCCTTTGATGTTTAGATAGGTGTCCTGTTGACCAGCAAAGGAGGCGTGTGGTAAATCTTCAGCAGTTGCACTGGAACGAACTGCATAAGCATGTTCATTGCCAAACCGGGAGAGATAGTGAGCAACAGCTTTCACAACATCGGAAGGAATTTCTACTTCCAAAATGATTTTCCGAATCTCCCTACTGATTTCACCAATTTGATTTCGACCCTCTACTTTTAGCAGTGTTAGTTGATCCAACAATGCATGGAAGGCTTCATTTTTTTCGAGGGATTTTCTATAAGCTTTTGTCGTAACACAAAATCCTTCTGGCACTTGTATTCCATGAATCTTCGATAGTTCCCCTAAATTACCCCCTTTTCCTCCAACCACCATTTGTCTCGTTTTATCAATCTCCCGAAACTCTAGAACATATGATTCCATTTCTTTCCCTCCCATTTATCCCGCATTAATGGGCAGTAAGACCCCCACCTCAAGATTCAGAGAGAAACGAGGAAAATAAGTGGGGGGCAACTGCCCGTAAAGCCCGATTGGTGAAGGCTAATAATCAGTGGGGAATGAAGAACCCCCCCACTGATTAAAGTTTCACTTTATCGCTCAATACCAAAACGAATCATATGACAAAAATTGTTCATCTCATCAACTACTTACGTTTAAATATATCATCGAAGAAGCAACTTCATTTTATTAATACTAACAATTTAATAAATAAAAAACAGACTAAAAATGGTGAGTTAATAATGGTATAATTAAATTAGGGAAAAGGACAGTTACCGATTATTTATCGTCACTGTCCTTTTTGTAACAAATCATTCTTGAACTATCCTGCATCGTTAGTTGAAGAAGGAAACTAATGTGTTATAAATTCATAAAATATTCCGTAATCTTCCCCTCTTCTTTTTCAAGTAATTGTTTATTTTCTTCTTCTAAATTTTTTATTCTTTTTTTACATATTTTTAATCCATCTTACCCACTAGGCGACCATGATTGGTAAGCATACTAGAAAAAATAAGCTTACTTCACATTTATTGTGATATAAATTTATACATATATGCATCTCAAAAATAGTCAAACAAAAAAGGCTACTGCAGTTCTTCCAGCATAAATGCAGTTCACCTTCTTTGAAAAGTAAACAAGAGAGAAATCGTTCCTCTTTTCTGTAAAAATATTAATTTATATCATAACGTTGCTTTAATTATCAACCCTAATACCCCTGTTAAAACTGCCCCTATTATAATCCGCAAAATCCAAGTCGTATTCATATTAATTCTTTCTAATCGCTTATTAATGGTAGATATATCCTTTTTATTTATATTTACACGTGTTTCTAAAAGGCGAATATCTTTTGTCATTTCTTTTATGGTTACTTGTAAATCGTCAATTTCTTCATGCAAATCTCGAATCTCTTCATCTGAACTTTTCATGCCACCACATCCTTTAAATGAAAAATCTATCTCTATATAATATGAGACAAGTTTTTCAAGGTGAATGTGTATACCAATACATTTATAGTGAACTACCCACCACTTAGCTACCGCCTACCGAAAATTCATCCCCCACCTACTCGCTGGGCCACGCCCTTCTCGCTCCTTGAGGAAGGGGACTTCTCTTCGGAACATATGTTAAAATCCCTTTTCTACATCAGTGAAAAGGGATTTTAACATTTTGTTATTATACTGCTGTCACACTTATAATCTTTTTTGAAAAACGAATTCACAAAGCATACCAACACCAACCCCAATTGTATAAGCCAATAAATCACTCCACAAGAACCCATACCCTAATACAAGTCCCCCTAAAGTCGTTGCACGAATATTATCTATCCATTCCGCATGATATAATTGACTCATTTCAATCCCATAGCAAAATAGCAAACTCAATAAAGCAACCTTTTGGGTCCCCATTTTATGAAAAAGGAATCCAAATCCAATAAAAATCATGAGAGCCCATAATGCATCTCCTAAGTAATCATTCAATAAATCTGGTAAAGCGTATGCAAATTTTCTTGATACCAATCCTAAGATGATTACTGTTATAGTTAATACCGCATACAGTAGTCTATTTCGTTTATAATCCATTCTTAAATCCTCTCTTATCACCACAAACTTTTTACAAAACCCGTCTCTTGTGCAAGGTGTTGAAGAATATATGAAGATAGATGTCGCTGTAGTTCTGCAATGAACAAATGAAACTCATCTACAATAATAGATTCATACAACAACGCCATCCTTTCTGCGTATTTCTACAAAAGAATAACGCTTTCTATGAATGATGGTATAAAGTCATCTTAGATTGATAGTAATGTGACGCTACCCCTTTATTATTTTTCAGACTTCGCTTGTTCTAGAATGTATTCTTCTTCTTGCTCCGGTGTAGCTAATTCGTATGCTTTACCATTGCTAGTATTTTCCCATTCCCATAATAAATTATGCTCCTTAACCGCTTGAGAGAAATCCCCTTCATACCAACGGGTCAAAATCTTGAGGTACTGTTCTTTATGTTGTAATGTTCCACTATTACTTTCATCAATCATTCTTCGCACTTCTTCGATGTTTTCTGGAGTCATTTTGATAAATCCTTGCTTTTCCTGAGATAATACTTTTTGATGAGTCATTTTGTGCATTGTATTAATTATATGACGATCTGAATTGAGATCAAATGTTATCTTTTCTCCTTTAACTCTCTCAGTCTGCCTGTCTTCACTGTCTGAACCTACATACGTACCTACTTTGTAACCAATAAAAATACCAGTAACGATAGTAATAACTCAGATTGATATGATTTTAATCCACTTTTTCAAACCTCTTCTCCCCTTAAAAAAGAACTATATACCTACATTTATATTATGAGATTTATATAACGTATCATTTGCAATTATATTTTTTACTAGGTACATTTAAATCCCTCTGAGAAATCTAATTTATCTCATGAAAAAACAGCAATTCTTTCATTCTCAATCCTCGTTATATAACACATTAAAATCAGTAACAATTGAAACGATATTCCCTCTTTCATCAATCCCCCAATAAGAAGGATAAAAACCGTCACCATAACCGGAACGGAACATAATCACATTACTTCCTGTTTCCTCACAAACTACACAGTTTCCCCATTCATCATCATGTTCTGTTAGAATGTCGTCTATCAAATCATCATACAAGCTTATAAATTCGTCTCCTAATTCTTGGTGTAGCCTATCTTCTATTTCTTCTAATTTATCAATTGCTTTTACATCTGCAAAACATCCTAGTCCTGTATCGACTGGGTAACCAAAAATATATCCTTCCTCTAGTTCGCTTACATTCTGCCCTGGTTTTGTTGCCATCTTCCACTCAATCACCTTTGATTCCGCTAATTTCAATTCAGCGCCCGCAATTACGCCGTCGTTCCACCAAGCCACAACTGGATATGTACCGGGCTGAATTGTATGTTCGAAGTGATTTTTATGAAAAATAAGAGGGTCACAAGCAATGATTTTCCCCGAAGTAACTTTTAAGTTCTCTAATACTTCAGAACGTAAAACCTCACTATTCGGTTTGGATAATTCATGTAGTAGTTTTGACATAATATTTCTCTTCCTTCCGTTTTCTGATAAGTTTACATTTTATTTCAACCAAGTTTGAATATGAGGACCAAAATATTTACCAATTTTCTCAACTTCAGTTATTATACGACTGATCCCAATATACAATTTTCCTAGAATTTAAACTGAGAAATCATCAATAATTTCTATCACTTCAATTTTTCCGTTAATCAAAAGCTCAGGAAGCTCATTTTTCACATTACCCTTCCAATATTCTTTAGCTTGTTCAATTTTTCGAGAAAAAGGAGCACCATCTTCCTTTGGTAAAAGGTTTCCATCACCCTCAAAAGAATTCCCAATCACTCGAAGTTTAGCAATCTGAAAAACCTTCCGATTGTAAGAATCAAATAATTTTTTCCATTTCAAAGCATCTTCATAGCTTTTCGCAGCGTATAAGCAAGACAATCTTGAAGGATATTCAGGATATTCTTGTAATCTAACCATTTCTACTATCACTTCTCTAAGCGCCCTGATTGTTTGATCTACATATTTCATAGCTACTTCAGTATTTTCTTTATTCATGTTCAAGCCTTCATTTGTATCATGGCCTTGTAAAATCTGAAAAAAATCTTCACCACTTGATTGTTTAAAAGTAGCTTTTTTATAATTTTTCGAGCTCTTTTTCCATTAGAACCTTTAAGATCATACTCACTTTTCCCTATTTGAACACCTTTATGATTCCTTAAACGCCAGGTACACTCTACAGTTAAAAAGCCATCTTGAAACATAATAGTAAGAGGAGTATCTATTTCTAGATTTATTTCTTGAATACACTGATTAATTAATTCTGAGAAATAATTCTCACTTAAAATTTGCATATGGCTCTCCTTCTTTATTTACTTAACCCTATTACTAAAAATTGGTATTTTTAAATATCAATATCTATTCTTTTTTCGAAAAAGTGCTGACTATAACCTTTCGGATGATCTTCAACTACCCCAAACTCCCTGTAACCATGTTTCTTGTAAAATTCAGGGGCCTGAAAACTAAATGAGTCAAGCAGTATCAATCTACATCCTTTTTCTTTTGCAATTTCTTCTATTTTATTTAGCAGTTGACTACCATATCCTTCATGGCGTACTGACTCATCCACCCATAAAAAATCAATATGAAGATGATAAAAATACATCGTTCCTGTTATGCCGCCAAATATTTTGCCAGCATCGTCTTTTACTAGAAAGCTTACATGCTCTAATGGGCTTTTTACTTCATCTGGTAGTACAGACATATTGTATTGAATTACTTTATTTTTTATATACTCACTTTCGTTTGGTGTGTACTGTTCGGTAATTTTCATATAATAATACTTCCTTTCCTAATTAATGAAATAAGGACTAAAAGTCTCTTTTACTTAAGAAACTTTTAGTCCACATTATTTAATTGTCTTTATTTTTCTAGTCAAAAGACTAACAATAACAAATCCCTCTGCTTATATATGAACATATTTCATTTCTTTTCTAACACACTCTTTATACAGACACCTTAAAACTTCCATTATTTTAGAATCAACTTCTTGATTCTCATAGCGATTTGGTAGATCCATTCCGCCAACAACATAAAGCAATGGATTTTCATGAAATGTTCCTAGTATACCGATATTTATAACAGCAGTAGGCAATCCACCTGTCATATGCGCCAAGTGGTAATTTGGTATTCCCTCATAGTTTCCTTGTTGTCTCACCATTCCATTTATAATGGGTTCCCATAACACCGGATTCGATTCATATCCTTGGAATATACGAATTAAAAGTTTAAGAACTTGTTTTAATTTCCCAACGTTTTTCGCATCCCTTGGGTCTTTCGTAATATTAATCTTTGAAAAAGAACTTTGAATTCTCTTATTTACCGCTTCCCATCCCCCGCAAAATCCTACAACAGATTGTGCAATAAAATTGTCATGACATGCAATCATTACTTCCACAGCATTTCTGAGTGTTAATACTGTTCTTTTTTGTAGATGCGGATATATTTCTTTACTATTCTCTTTGTGACTAAATGCTATATTGTCGATCTCATCACTCCAGCAAATCTGGTTTTCTTCAACCATTTTAGCTACAGCAAATCCGATTACAATTTTTGCTGCCGACGCTAACGGAACCAATATATCATCATTATATAAAGTGACAATATTTTGGCTTTCTGCTGAATAAACAACTATACCTACCTGACTTGATTTTATCTCCTTTATTTTCTTGATTACTTCCTCCATTTGTACGCCTCTTCTCGATTTCGTTTTATCCCTTTCAGTATTTCGATAATACGAATCAAAAATCCTTTTATGAGGTTAACAAATGTATTCTATTATTTTCGTTCTAATTCTACCGGTAAAACATAGACGCCATTTTCTTTCTGAAGTTCTACTACTTTCACAACGGCATTAGCATTTACGGTTCCATATATGTGTGGATAGGTTTGTCCATTAGACGCCAATTCATATTTTATATCCGCAGCAACTAATGACGGATCAATAAAAAGTAATACCAACTCCATTTCCGTACGAAAATGCTTTTCTGCAACTTCAAGCGATTGTTCTAAAAAAGAACAGTGAATAACCCCTTCTTGCTGAAGTGACACTTCGATGATTTCTCCTTTTGTTTTTCCTACTTCCCATTCACTTTTTCTCATTACCTTAGTAATCATAATGATCCTCCTTTTTTCCCGTCTTTGTTATAGAAAAAACAAGAGGATTTTCCCGCTTACCACTTGAAAACCCTCTTTAAATATTCATTATTTACTTTCATAAAACTCTTTTGGTATTCCTTGAATTAAAGGCGAAGCCTCCCCAGAATAAAAAATTCGTAAATCATGGAGAGATCTTGTACATCCAACATATAATAACTTTGCATCATGCTTTGTACCTTTATAATGTACTTCATCAACATCGATAAGAAGAACTGCATCAAATTCTAATCCTTTTGCTAAATAAACTGGTACAACTGAAATACCGCCTTCATATTTACTTTGATTTGCTTCAATGACATTGACAGTTATTCCTACAGCAGTTAGCTTCTCATATATATCACGGCACTCATCATCTGTTCTTCCTATTACAGCGATCGTCTTCACATTTTCTCGTTGCATTTTTTGTAGTGTTTGTACAATCTCCGCAAATTGGTCGTCTGTAGAAATAATCTTTACTTTCTCACCGCTACGAAAAACAGGCGTTGCAAGCCCTACTGGAATGTCCGCGTTTTTAATGACTTCATTTGCAAACTCAATAATTTCTTTTGTAGAACGATAACTTCTTGTCAGTTCATAGTAACCCGTTTCTTGAAATACCTCTCTAAAGTCATTCCAGTCTTCAATTCCTTGATAATCATATATCGCTTGCGATAAATCCCCTAAAATCGTAAACGAGTTACCCATTGTAATTTCTTTTAATATATGAATTTGGAAGGGTGAAAAATCTTGCGCTTCATCTATTACAACATGGTGGAATTTTTGCCCGATTTCAATACCTGCCAATCGATGGTGAATATGAATAAGAGGCGCTAAATCTTCTACATACACTTCTTTTTTACGGCAATTTTTTTCTGTTTCTTGCACAAGTTCTTCAGGCAAAACATCTAATATTTCTTTTTGCTTCATGAGCGAACTGTAAAATGATAATGGGCTCATTTTTGGCCAAAATTTCATATAAGCATTTAATTTCTTCGTCGCTTCTTTTTTCAACTCTTTTTTCTTGTTCGTTCCTTCAAACTTTTTCAGTTCAATTTCAATCCAGCGTTTCATTCGTCCCATCAATCGCTCTCTGCGCTTTGCTAATGGGTAGTGCTTATATTCAACTTGTATCCATTTTTTGATTTCTTCTACTGTAATAACCGCTTTATCCCACGCTTCAAAATCTTTAACTGGTACTACATTCTTTTCAAATTGAACAACGCTTTCCTCAATAAATGCTTTAAATTTCATCGTTCCTTTTAATTTACCGAGCATAATTTTGTTTTCATCACGATTGATTGAAAAGGCTTGTTTCAACTTTTCTTCCGTATCTTTCAACTTCACCGCATCATCTAATGTACGCAGTGCCCAATCTTGAAATGTTGTTTGCCTAATATTTCCGACGCCAAGTTCAGGAAGTACACTAGAAATATAATCTAAAAACAAACTGTTTGGTGCAAATACAATCATTCGTTCCGCCTCTAACTGCTCACGATATTCGTAAATTAAAAAAGCAAGGCGATGTAAAGCGATTGTTGTTTTTCCGCTTCCTGCAACTCCTTGAATCAATAGTGGTAAATTCTTCTCTGCACGAATAATATCATTTTGTTCTGATTGTATCGTTGAAACGATATCTTTTAATTTATTATCTTTGTTCTCACCTAATCGATATAGAAGAAAATCATCTGCAAGTGATACATCTTCACTTCCTTTTACATATGTATCCACAACACGTTCTAGTTCCCTTTTACGAATGGCAATGTTTCGCTTTAAATGAACATCTCCTTCTACTAATCCATCTGGTGAATGATAAAAAGCCGGTTCTTCACCACCAGCAAATGAATAAAACATACTCGCAACAGGCGCACGCCAATCAATAACAATCGGTTTCATCGTTTCTTCATCTGAAACACCAACTTTACCGATATAAATCGGATTTGGCTCTAACTGTCCATCCTCTTGAAAATCTAGTCGTCCAAAGTATGGTTCTTGTACACCGACGCGTAAGTTTCTCCGACTTGATTCTCTCATACTTTCAAGAATTTGCTCTTTAAAATCATCCCCATAATAAACTGGAACCTTTTCTAGTCTGTCCAATTGCTCATCCATTGTAGATAAGGTCTCTTTCATCCGCTGTAATTCTTCTTCAAATATGTTGCTCATTATGATGATTCCCTCCTGTCCGTTCTAAATTTTCAGTCGAGATACAATTGTATAAAAAATCCATTCACAAAGTCAATAGTTTAATTGAGAATTTTCTAAAATATAAAAAAGACAGGAACTCCTCCCTGTCTTTTTTTATTCATTATCTTTAGTATATAAATACTTGCTTAACCATAGAAAGATACTGTTTTATATAGTTATTAAATAGCTCTTATGCTCTTCATCTAATAGATCCTCTTTTTCCCATGTTTCGAGATATTTTCTAAACACTGGCTGTAGATCATGATTTAATTCCTTTGCGATATTAAACCCATTTATCCCTGCTGATATATTCGTAGAATCTAATTTTAGTGTTTGAAGAAACTCATGAAGCGACTCTTCTTTCCTTCCTACCAAGTTGAAGCAATACCCTAACATGAAGTGTGTAAAAGTCACTCTTGGTAAACCAACTTCTTTAGCTTTTTCAAACATTGAAAGTGCTTTTTCTGGCTTATTCATTTTCAAATAAAATTCGGCCATTTCATGATAAGATATACTCCAATTAGGATCCGTGGCTATTAAGTCATATCCAGCACGTTCTGCTTGATTATAGTTTTTCGATAAATAAATATGTTCCTTCAGTTCTGATTCATAGCAGGTTTTAATAGCATCTAATTTTCGGTATTCCTCTAAATCATTAGTGGCTTGAGCAAAATTAGCATAATATAGCGCTTTTTGCATCTCTTCTCTTGTTTCATTTTTCTCTTTCTTTTCAGCTGGTATCATTGCAAATGCACGGTGAAAAGAAGAGATTGCAATATGTTCACTAAAGTTATTTCCTTCTTTCATTTTTCTGCGGGAACTTACCCCTTGGTCTATATACCATCGAAAGAGCTCATTTCCTACTCTTTTTTGTTTTAATTCCCATACTATTGCTTGAGTAGCTATTTTTAATCTTAAAGTTTCTGGAAAGCGGTTTCTCTCTAACAACTCTTTCATTTTATTAAATTCTAATTCATAAGACATTTCATCTAAGCGGTTTTTCAAAAGAAAGCTTAAATAATAATAACGAAGTTTTTCTTGAGCTGAAAATTGCTCTGGATTAATTAGTTGGAGAATATGTGAAGTATATTCATAACGCGATATTGATAAAAGGCTGTGGGCAAGGTTCAATTTTTCTAATGGAGATAATTCTTTAATAACTGATAAACGACTTTGTAGCTGTTGAATAGGCCCTTCCGAAACATAATCTAATTTCAATACGTTTTCTATTGGAATCTTTGTAATCTCAGATACTTCAAATAAAATAGATGGCTCTAGTATTTGCCCTAACGTGTATGATGAATCATCAAGTGCATGAAACTTGAAAGAACGACAAACAGTCTTTGACCAAATATTAGAATTCTCATCCGTTTCCTTTAGGTGTATGATTGCTGATAAAAATGCGTTCTCACCCATATCCATTGTACCTCCTTCAAATAAAACGATAAGTTTTTTGATATATTTTATTAGAGATATGTATATATTATAATTTTAATAAACTTATTTAGGGAGAAAATAGTGAACCCCTATAATGCGATTCACTATTTTCAAAGTGTTATTAGTTAAATAGTCCAGATAACATGTTGATTTTTTTGCTTGAGAATTTCACCATATTTCTCACCTCCTCAAAACTTATAGTTATGTTATACTATAGCAAGTGTATAAAATTCAATATTTTCAGAAAAATAAAAAGGGGGAAATATATTGAGAAAAAAATTATGGACAAAAAGTTTTATCTTTCTTTCTCTTAGTAATTTTTTTACCTTTGTAAGTTTTTATATGCTACTTCCCACATTACCTGTATTTTTATTAGAGGTTTTGAAGGGAAAAGAAGAACAAATTGGACTCATTATTGGATTTTTTACATCGGCACAAATATTTTCTCGTCCTTTATCTGGTAAATGGCTAGATGAATTTGGACGAAAAAAAGTTTTTTTAATTGGAAGACTTTTGTTTTTCTTCTTGATGTTTTTTTATTTAAAAATTATGGGACTCATTTTGTTTCTTCTACTTCGCTTTATACATGGCTTTAGCTTCGGGGTTGCATCTACTGCAGCAGGCACTATTATCGCAGATATCATACCAGAGGAAAGACGCGCGGAAGGAATCGGATATTACAGCGGATTTACTAGTCTAGCTTTAGTCATAGGACCTTCTATCGGATTATTAATAATGAATAAATACGACTATAACATACTATTTATATCTTGTTTCATATTAGCTGGAATTAGTGTGATTTTAGGTTATCTTGTAGAATTTAAAGATTCGCCAAAGTCTAACAAAACACTTGATAACAGAACATTCGTTGAAAAATATATTGAACCTAAAGCAATCCCAATTTCTATCATTTCCATATTATTAGTAGCTGTTTATGGAGGCATCGTTTCCTTTATTTCTTTATATGCTATGGAATTAGGTGTAGTATCTGCAGCAGGCTATTTTTTCTCCGTTTATTCAATCGCACTTTTAATTTCTAGACCAATAACGGGTAAAATATCTGATCGATTTGGTCCTAATTATGTTATTTATCCTGGCATGATTACTTGTATTATTGGAATCATTCTACTTAGTCAAGCACACTCTACCATATCATTTTTAATATCTGCGCTCATGATTGGAATAGGATTAGGTTCCCTTCAGCCTACTTTAAATGCTATGGTCATTCAATCTGTTTCTCCAGAACGAAGAGGTGCAGCAACTGCTACATATTTTATGTCTGTTGATATCGGTATTGCACTAGGAGCATTTATCCTTGGCGTTATTGCAAAGTTTGTAGGATACAATGGTGCCTTTTTATCTTCAGCATTCTTTGTTGGCTTCAGCTTACTTTTTTATTATCTCTATCAAATGAAGCAATCAAAAAAATTAAGCAACTCTACTAATGAAATAACAAAAACATCTTTATAACAATAAAAAACGTTCATTCCTTTTGAACGTTTTTTATTGTTGAGAAAATATTATATTTTATTTTGATTGGATAATTTCAAGTAATCCAACCAATCACCTGAAATTATAGGCTCCAGTAACATATGCTCGCTATAGGCAATATATACATACGCTGTAATCGTTTTATCGCCTAAATAAACTGGTTGAGTTATCCTGTTATATAAATCTTTTTCAGGATTATCTGTATATTCTTCTAACTCATCTAATTTTTCTAAAACCATATCACTTACCTCATAAACTTCTCCGTATACTTTTTCACCTTTTGAGAGAATCATTGCCGGATAACCTTCATTTGTATCAAAAAGTCTCCCATAAGTCCATGCTTCTTCAGCTATACATGTTGCCTCATGTAAATAATGAGCATTTGCCTGTTGTTTTCTTAATGTGCCGTAAACAAATACATACTGCATTTCCCTATCCCCCTCGTTCTCTTTATTTTCTCATTTGTAAATATGCACGAATCATAAAGTAACTTACTTCAGCTGGAAGTTGTTCTTTAATCGACTTTAATCCACCTTCTGCATGTTGTATTGCTGTTTCAATAAGAGATTCATATTCTGCCGGTACAAAACTTGACCAATCCACTTCCATTCGTTCCTCAAAACAACGAATTAAATGATTTTCAACCGTTTGACGTGATAAACCTCGTTCTTTTGCAATCGTACTTAACTCAGTTCCTTGTTTATACATTTCATACGTTTCTAAGTGAGAATTGGTTGATGCTTTTCCAGATTTTTTGCGTTCCGTAACAACTTCTGTTTTAATCGTATCAGCGTAATCAGGGTTTTGTTCAATAAAATGAATGACTGCCTGTAAAAAGTGAGAACCGTACTTCGCAAGTTTATGTTCCCCAATCCCTTTTACTTGTAAAAGTTCCGCATCACTTTGTGGCATTTTCGCACACATATCTTTTAAAGTTTGATCAGAAAAAATAACAAACGGTGGTACGCCTTCTCCTTGTGCGATTTCTTTCCGCACTTCACGAAGTATTTCAAACAGTGGATGATCTTGTACAATTTGTCTTGTTTCCACTCTTTCTTTACGTAACACATTTTCATTTCCAAGTAATACTTCTTTCCCTTTTGCCGTTACTTTTAAGGTTGGATACGTCCCGTGTTCCACCGCAATTAACTCTTCTGAAATTAAAAACTCAATAAACTCACTTACCTCTTTTACACTACGATTCGATAAAAGGCCGTAAGTTGGTAATGTATGAAAATTAAATTCAATCACTTTTTTATTTTTTGATCCGGTCAACACTTGCGCAATCATTTGCTTTCCAAATCGCTGGTTTGTTCGAATCATACACGATAAGACCATTTGTGATTCTCGCGTAACGTCGACGCTTTCACGTTCATCAATGCAATTCCCGCAGCGCCCACAATCTTCTTTCGGTTTTTCTCCAAAGTACTCTAGAATAAATGATTGTAAACATTGTTCTGTATGACAGTAATCTGTCATATGTTGTAGTTTTTCCAGTTCATTTGAGAAACGTGATTCCCCGGTAGACTGATCAATTAAAAAGCGCTGCACTTGTACATCCTGAGAAGAATATAACAAAATACACTCACTATCTAGTCCGTCACGTCCTGCACGTCCTGCTTCTTGATAATAACTCTCCATGTTTTTTGGAAGTTGATAATGAATCACGTACCGTATGTTTGACTTATCGATTCCCATACCAAATGCAGACGTCGCTACCATAACGCTCACTTCATCACGTAAAAATCGCTCTTGCTGTTCATTGCGATCATGATCACTCATTCCTGCATGATAACGTGCAACTGAAACGTCTGCTTTATATAAATCTTCATACAATTGATCCACAACTTTTCTTGTCGCTGCATAAATAATTCCAGATTCCTTTTTATTTTGACGGATATAATCTGCTAAATATGCATTTCGGTCCTGTCCCTTAATCACTGAAAATGATAGGTTTTCCCGTTCAAACGTTGTCATAATTGTATTCTTTTGATCGATTTCTAGCGCACGACAAATATCTTCACGCACTTGCGGTGTTGCAGTTGCCGTTAACGCAAGTACAAGCGGTTTTTCTGGGAGATAATCTAATATGCGGTGTATATGTAAATAACTCGGGCGGAAATCATGTCCCCATTGTGAAATACAGTGTGCTTCATCAATTGCAATCATCGGTATTTTCATATCAATTAATTGATCTACAAATTCCATTGAATCAAGGCGCTCTGGCGCCACATATAAGAGCTTATAATGACCTTGTTTCGCCAATTGGATTCGTTGATTTGCTTCTGTTATTGAAATAGAACTATTAATATATGTAGCTGAGATTCCGTTTTGTACTAACGTATCTACTTGGTCCTTCATAAGGGAAATGAGCGGCGATATAACTAATGTTGTTCCCTCAAATACTAATGCCGGAATTTGATAACAAATCGATTTACCACCGCCTGTTGGCATAATACAAACGGTATCTTTTCCATCCAATACATTTTTAATTGTCTCATCTTGTCCTCTGCGGAATGATGAATAACCAAAATAGGACGCTAAAAGTTCTTGTGCTTTTGTAAACAAAAAAGATTCACCTGCTTTTCTTAGTCTTTCGTCTACTAGTATTATATCATTACTTAAAAGTCATTGTACTCTCTACTTGTCTCCATACCTTCGCATGCTTACGTATAATCGTTAAAAACTCATGCAGGGCTGGAGAAAACCATTTGTTTTTATGATACGCAAGTTGCGTTGCAAACCTTGTTTCATTTGAAATAACAGCGTGCAATCTCTTATCTTTCCATTCTTGCTGGACCGTAATAATTGGTAATAAAGAAATTCCTAATCCACACATTACACATTGTTTTATCGCCTCAATACTCCAAAATTCAAATGTACTTTCATGTTGGATACCTTGTTTTTGTAAATAATGTTCAAAAAATGCTCGGTAACTACAATCACGTTCTGTATACAAAAAAGTTTCCTCTTGAGAAAATTGGACATTTTGCGAATCTGTTTGTCTCACAGTGTAATCTTTTGGAAAAACAAACGCCATTTGCTCCATGACAAGTTGCTCAATATGTAAATCCTCTTCATGGCGCTCGGTGTCTAAGAGGAAAGCAATATCTATATTTCCACTCTTTAAATCATTTCGCAATTCCCAACACGTTGAAGCTTTTAATGTGATTTTTACTTTTGGATACTTTTTTTTATATTCATGAAGAATAGAGGGCAGTCGGTAAATTGTTAATGATTCTGGAGCACCAATTACAATTTTTCCAGTAATCTCATTATCCGCGCTTGGAATTTGTTTTGCTTTCTCAGACAAAGCAATCATTTCATTTGCATAAGGTAGTAAATGCTTTCCTACATCTGTTAACACCATTTTTTTCCCTAACCGATTGAATACAGGCTGTCCCATTTCTTGTTCAATTGCTTGAATATGCCCTGTTACAGTAGATTGTGCATAGCCTAAATAGTCAGCTGCTCTCGTATATCCTCCTAACTCCACAATCGTTTTAAAAGTTTTCAAATGTCGAATCTCCACTTCAATCTCCCCATTCTAACATCATGATTTCCGATCATTAACTTCATATATATCTATTTTACTGATAGATATACTCCAATTACAATAAAAGCAACGCAATATTTTAACTTTTCAAAAGGAGATGTATATAAATATGAGAAAGAAAAAATTAGGGGCTGTACTTCTCAGTGGTTTAATTATTGGTCCAATTTTAGGATCAGGAATCATTTTACTCCCTCCACTTATTTACAAAACAACTGGAGATTATGCCATTATTGCTTGGCTACTTATTATGGGAGTTGGATTTCTATTTGCATCATTATTTGGTAAGTTAAGCATTTACTTCCCTAGTGAATCTGGAGTTGCACATGCAGTAGATCAAGCTTTCGGACCTTCTATGAAACAATTAACTTCTATTTTCTTTATCATCGCTGGTTGTCTAGGACCTACTGCTGTTCTTATGACGGCCAGTCAATATATCGCTGCTTTATTTCCACACTTTAATGTTCCGTTAGAGGGAATTGGTTTTCTTTTAATGAGCCTTTGTGTATTGATTTTAGTATTAGATATATCATCTATCGGAAAAATATCATTTGTATTTTCAACAGTTGCAACCGTTCTTTTACTAAGCGGAGGAATCAGTTCTATTCCTCATTTCCGATCAGAACAGCTATTTCAAACACCTTTTTCTTTTGGAGATTTTGGATATAGTATTTTATTGCTCTTTTGGGCTTTGGTAGGTTGGGAGATTATTGGGAATTACAGTATGGATGTCAAAAATCGAAAGAAAACGATTCCACAAGCAATTGCGATAAGTACACTTACTGTAACGATTGTTTGTCTTGTCGTAGCAGGCGCCACACAATGGATTGAAATTCCCAGTTCAAATCAAGAAGACTTACGAATAACAGCCATATTAGCTACTTTATTCGGAGAGTTTGCTATTCCTCTTATTGCCTTTATTACTACTGTACTTTGCATGAGTACATATTTATTGGTTGTTGGCGGTGTCTCACGGCTCATCGCTTCTGAGGCAAAATATATAAAAAAATTATCTAAACTTTCCTATCGTACAAAATCGAATGTACCAATCATTTCTTTACTGTTATTAATAAGTATACATACTACTGTATTCATCTGCCTATATAACCATCTCATTACAGTTGAACAAATCGTAGCCATTGCAAATGCTTTCTTTATCTGTAATGCCATATGTGGAATCTTTGCAGCATATAAATTATTACCAGGTCTCTTTAACAAAGTTCTTTCTTTAAGTTTAATTGTCTGTTTCTTAATCATTCTGTCTTTCTCTTCTATCTGGATTTTAATGAGTATTGGAATACTAGTTTCTTTTTATGGATTACAGTATTTCAAAAACAGATCAAATCCTTATGAAAAGGAAATTTCAATAAAACAATAAAAAATCATTAAAAACGATTCATCACACAACTTACACATTCATTTTCATAATATATACGCATCAAATTAAGGGAGGTTTATTTATGAAATGTAACAATAATCTAATTGATTTTCGTACTTCAAATAAACAACTCAAAGTTTCTAATCTTGATGCTTGGAAAAATGAATCTATTTATAAATATCGGCCTTTATTTTCATACAAAAAGCTTATTAGCATCTTTTTTAAAGAAACAAAACATTGATATTTTTCATACAAAGTTTCTCAACATGTAACCTATAGACTTCATTCATCGTAATTGGTAGCATGTAAGTAAACTGTTGAACTAAAACCCCTTTTTACGACCTGCTTTATACTTGTAGGTCTTTTTTTATTTTTTCATCCAATAAATATGTAGTACAAAACACCAAAATAAAGAAACATGATATGAATCAAGCAAATTCACATCACAGTTTTATTTTTTCTCAATACACAAAATGAATTTCATTTGTTACGATAAAAGTACTCCAGATGGGTTATTCTCATCAACATTATCTAGTTAAAGGGACCTGCCGCGGGAAGTAGGTCTCTTTGACTTTGTTTAAAAGATTTCTTACAAGCCCTCCATTCATTTGGACACATTTACCAGGTTCCTTTCCAAGAAATTCATGTTAAGATTATTTTGTCGATTCCGATATTCTCGACTATACCCTTACGAATCCCTGTAACTTCCCTTACAGGGATTCATTTCTTTTATATTCACTTTAAACATCTACTTCAACTAAATTTTCTATAATTTACTTAAGAATATTCTCCGTAAACTTTTACCAGTCAGCTTATCTCTTTACATTTAACATGTATCAAGATATTTTATTAATATCTTTGTTTACATTTGTAGGAGGAAACGTATTGATTAATGCACTAGGTCTCGCTTTTATTCTGTCTAATAAGCCTGAAAAGAAGAAAAAAGTTTATCTTAATGATAGATTTGCACTAATAGACATTATTGAATCTAAAGATGTATATGATTCTGAAGGTAACCCACTAGTAGAGCTAACATGTAAATATAGTATTTATTTGGATGAAAAATACTATTGTAAATCTCTCGAAGACTACACTGGACAAGTATTTCCTTTCCTAAGTGCAAAAGTTGGAAAAGGTCTTATTAGAAATTTAAATTATCATTTTTCATATGTTGATGTATACGATAAAAAACCACCAGTTAAAGAAATAAGAAGCCGTATGGAACAAGTAATAAATTATACATGTTCTAAATGAAGGTTCTCTATCAAAAAAAGGGGGGATTTCTACAACCTCCCTTTTTTCATGAACGAATGATTAATTTTCATCTCGATATGTTAATTCGGTTAAAAATTTTTCTAGTGAATCGCTATGTAAAAGTGGCTCCCACGCATCCATGCCATGTTCAGCTGTATACACTGGAAAATGAACATCTTTTACATCAACAAAAAATGGATCACCCATTAATTCCTCATATCCAATAACAAACCAGCTATCTTTCCAATCTCCTTTTTCGTTTCCAATAAGAGATTCATTCTCTAATCCTCCTACACGGTAACCTAGTTGTCCTTCCTCAAACTCATCTCTAGAAAATATATAAACAGGCACCATTTCATCAGTAATATCTAAAATTTCTACCTCATGAGTTTTTAACCGCTCAAGCATACATAGTAATTTATCAATTTCATTTTTGTAGGACATTTTACTATCTCCTCATCTAAGTTTTCGTCTTATAAGCCTATATTTCTAACAATACACAACACGTTGATGTACACTATAAATCAAATCCTTTTAACTTTTACTGAATCTCGTTATGATTTTCAACCGCACACTTCAACTTCTGCAACATATATCCAATCCCTTTACATCCTTCTAGCGGATAGGAAATCATTTCTTCTGGATATAACTTTGTCACTACTTTTTTATGCTTCTTTCCTGCAAGCAAAACAATTTCATCAAATTCTAGCAGTCCTTTATCAATCATCTGCTTTTTTAATTGTTCTATACGAATAATCTCATCGCTTTTTGAATCAAAAGCAAGGTCATAGTTTTCTTTCACTATATCAGTCGGTCGTAAAAAGCCATGCTTTGCGGATAAAATAACCCAGTTCTCAAAAAACTCAGAAGCATACGCTTGGCACGCTTTTCCAAACGGACTAATGTATACATCTTTCGCTTCTATCGGCCCTTTATCAGGATACTTATCCCATACCTTCTTTTTTCCGCATGGAATTATACATAGCCTTTTCATTGTTATATTCTTACCTCTTTTCTCCCTCAATCCCATATAAAGTGAAACTTTAATCAGTGGGGGTTTTCCTCATCCCCCACTGATTATCAGCCTTCACCAATCGGGCCTTTACGGGCAGTTTATCTCCCACCTAACTTCTTTTCTCCCGCCGAATTTTAAGGTGGGAGTATTACTGCCCTAAAGTAGCGGGATAATCTATCCATAATGAAATCATAGCATGTTTTCATTCATAGATAAAAAGATGAGATATTTCTTTTCCCCTATCCAATTTCTATTTTTCCTAAATGAAACATGAGAATAACAGACCTTAATATCCGAAATTGTATGTTTCCTAAACACAAAAAAAGAACAAGCAGACTATATATCTGCTTGTTCCATCCAAAGTTACTCTTATAGAGCTTGGAACGTTTCTGTTAATACAGGAACGATTTGTTTTTTACGAGATACAACACCTTTTAATGTAGCAGTGTTGTTTTCTAGTGATACATTGTAAGCTTTCTCAACAGCTTGTGCTGATTTACCGATCGCAAGACCAACAGAATCGTTCGTTAAGATATCAGTTACAACGAATAAGAATAGGTCTAAACCTTTTTCTTCTACTACTGTAGAAATTACTTTTTCTAATTCCGCTTGGTGTACAAGAACGTCGTTTGTATCAACAGCGTTTACTTGTGCGATTTCAACTTTCGCATCGCCCATTTGGAATTCTTTTGCGTCAAGGGAGATTAATTGCTCCATTGTTTTACCGCTTAAATCTGCACCAGCTTTTAACATTTCTAAGCCATAGCTTTCTGCGTCAACGCCAGCGATTTCCGCTAATTCACGAGCTGCAGCTACGTCTTGTTCTGTACAAGTTGGAGATTTAAATAATAAAGAATCTGAGATAATTGCAGATAACATTAAACCTGCAACTTCTTTACGAATTGCAACGCCATTTTCTTTGTACATTTTGTTTAAGATTGTAGCTGTACAACCAACTGGCTCACAACGGTAGTATAAAGGATCGCTTGTCTCAAAGTTAGCAATACGGTGATGATCGATAACTTCTAACACACGAACAGATTCGATATCGTTAGCACTTTGTTGACGTTCGTTATGGTCAACTAAAATAACGTTTTCCACTTCATTTGCTACTGTCTCAACAAAACGCGGTCCTTCTACTTTGAAATGATCTAACGCAAATTGAGTTTCACCGCTGATTTCACCTAAACGTACAGGCTCAGCATTCATTCCTAATTCTTTTTTCAGCTCTGCATAAGCAATTGCAGAACAAATTGCATCTGTATCTGGGTTTTTATGCCCGAAAACTAGTACTTTTTCCATGATTTCCACCTCTTCATGAAAAGGATATCTTAAAGAAGCAAATATGACAATATTTTAAACACATTTTTTATAAATAAAATCAAGTTTTTATCATATTTACAAAAAAAACATCTCTCTTCTCTTATATAAGAGGAAAAAAGTTTGAAAAAGCGAATAAAATCATGAAAAGGAGGTTTATTATTATGCCTATTATAAAGCTTGAAAATGGTGTGGAATTATACTATGAAGAGCAAGGAAAAGGTACGCCTGTTCTTTTTATTCACGGTGTTTGGATGAGCAGCCGTTTTTTTCATAAACAAATCCCCTATTTTAGTGAAAAATATCGTGCGATTTCAATTGATTTACGAAGTCACGGGCGCTCTCCTCATATTGAAACTGGGCACACGATTGCAAACTATGCCCAAGATGTACATGATTTTATAGAAAGTTTATCTTTAAAAGATGTTATCTTAGTCGGTTGGTCAATGGGGGCATTTGTTATATGGGAATATATAAAGCAATTTGGAGAGGAAAATATTAAAGCTTCTGTTATTGTAGATGAACTTGCATCAGATTTTAAATGGCCCGACTTTCCCATCGGTGCCTTTGATTTTCCAACGCTTATACATTTCATGAGAGAAATTCAAACAAATCAAACTGAATTTCTAAAGGGATTTATTCCTCTCATGTTTAAAAACTCTCTTTCTACAGAAGATGAAACTTGGATGCTTGAAGAAGTAACAAAAGTTCCAGCATCTATTGCGAGCGCTATTTTGTTTGATCAATCTGTTGTTGATTACCGTGAAGAATTAAAGGCAATTACAAAACCAACTTTACTTTGCTTTGGCAGAGAAGAAAAATTAATTCCGGTGGCTGCGGGGGAACACCTATATAAGCATATTCCTAATTCCGAACTTATTATTTTTGAAAATAGCTGTCATTGCCCATTTTTAGAAGAAACAGAGCGTTTTAATAATATACTAGACTCTTTTATTCAATCTATTTCATAGCTTTTCATTTCTATTAACATAAAAAATAAAGGTCAACCTATACTAGGAATGACCTTTATTCAACTTATTTACTGTTGTCCTCAGAATAGACGCGAAGGAGGTAAATCTAAATATGAATATTGATGCGTCGCATCAGTTACGCCATGATTTACAAGATTCACATCTATAACTTGATAAAAAGCATTCCCTGTATCAGCAATTTCCCATACAGCTAAAATGAGTTGATAACCACTGCGATCAACCGGTACATTCGCTTCATGAGTAACAGTTGTTCCTGGTCTCACACCGCCATCATTTTTTACATAAAACGGTACTAAATCCAAATCAGCACGAGTTAATGGTTTATTGGGGTTCCAATCTTTTTTCGTAATATAATATTTCCATTCTTTCGTACTGTGTGGTGCAGTTAATTAGCTCTCACCAATCGGTTTTTTATAGGCAGTTAATGTGGGATAAAAAACCCCTCTTTAATTAAGAGGGGGGGACTTAATGTTTCTGATTTCTTAATTCTGTCATACATTCCTGCACTAAAGTTACCGCCTGACTCATTGCAGCTCCACCTGCAAATGCTGCCGAAACACCACAAGCTTCTAAAATTTCTTTATCGGAGCAGCCCTCATCAAGGCAACCCTTTGTATGATAAACTGTACAGTATTCATCTTGTGTTGCTAGACTAATTCCTAATGCAATGAGCTGCTTTTCACGTTTCGTTAATGCACCTTCTTGAAAACAGGCTTGTGTAAAAGCGTTATATGTTTCTGCAATTTCTGGAATTTGTTTTGTAAAATTACCAATTCCTTCTTTATAATGACGCAATACATCATTTGTAGAACCATGCTGTTGATATTCCATTATATATCTCCTCCATCTGCTCAAATCAATACAACCTTTAGTATAAGTAGATGGAAAAAATAGTATCCTTTTTTCTCTCTAAAATAAAATTAATTAAATTTTCAGAATAATAAAAGCGTATTTCGTGTAACTAAAATTTTATTCCCTTATCAATCGGTATAGGCGAATTAGAAACCTTCTCTTCTAATTCATTATATCTTTCTTCCCAAAATGCAGCACCTTCAATTCCTACTCTTTTAGGATCAAAAACAGGATCTTTTCCTTCTTTTTTCTGAGCTTCATAGTCCCTTAATACTTTTAAAGCGGTCTTACTAAGTAGTAAAATTGCTAAAAGGTTGAGCCACGCCATACTTCCGATTCCAAGATCCCCAAGATTCCATAATAAAGAGGCTGACTCGACACTTCCGATATAAACCATGATTAAAAATGCTATTTTTAACACTGTATTACCCCATTGAAATTTTAATTTTTGATCTAAATACGTAAGTGTAGTTTCTGCAATATAGTAATAAGCAAGTAGAGTCGTAAATGCAAAGAAGAAAATCGCGATAGAAACAAATAATGAGCCGAAACCAGTAAACACAGTTTCTACAGCTTGTTGTGTATAAATTGGACCCGCTTCAACATTTCCCATCGTTTTTACAATTGCACTCTTTCCTTCTGGCATAACATTATACATTCCTGTTATGAGAATCATAAGTGCTGTCGCTGTACATACAACAATCGTATCAATATAAACCGAGAATGCTTGAACTAGCCCTTGTTTAGCAGGATGTGATACTTCAGCTGCCGCTGAGCTATATGTTGCCTCTCCGACTCCTGCAACATTGGAAAACACTGCTCTTTTTACCCCCCAAGCAATAGCAGCTCCAACAATTCCCCCAAACATTTCATTCACTCCAAATGCACTGGAGAAAATGAGCACAAACATACTAGGGATTTCTGTTATATTCGCGATTAAAACGATGCATGTAACGACAACATATCCAACTGCCATAAAAGGCACAAGTGTTTGAGAGACTCCTGCAATTCTCTTAACCCCACCAAAAATGATCGCCCCAAGTAATATGACTAAAAGAATACCAGTCATATATTTACTTATGCCAGAAGAGTTTTCAAACCCAACCGCAATACTACTCGATTGAATTCCCGGTAATAAAACACCATATGAAACTGTAACAACAATCGCTACCAATACTGCAAACCATTTAATTTTTAAGCCTTTTTCAATAAAGTATGGTGTACCTCCTCGATATTCATTGCCTATCTTACTTTTATATAATTGAGCAAGTGTTGATTCGATAAATGCACTAGCTGCCCCTAATAATGCCATAACCCACATCCAAAAAACGGCCCCAGGTCCTCCAAAAGCAATTGCCGTCGCAACACCGGCAATATTACCGATTCCAACGCGCCCTGATAAAGCTAAACAAAAAGCTTGAAAAGATGATATCCCTGTTTCTGAAGTCTTCCCTTCAAACAATAACTTGATCATCTCTTTAAAGTACCTAATTTGCAAAAAACGAGTAACAATCGAAAAAAACACCCCTGCTCCTAACGCGAAAATGACTAGCCCAATACTCCAAACTTGTCCAACTAACCATTCTACCAATTTCTCCATCCAATCCCCCCTAAATAATCTCACCATTTCATCATGCAATTCACATACCAACTCATGATAAATTTTTGCATACTTAGGGATGACTATTTGTGAGACAGAATATTTTTACACACCCGTGTAAAATTTTTTTGAATTGTTATTACTTTTTTACATAAATATAACATTATATAATTTTTATGTATTGAACAATAGATGTTTTTTAAAATTCAAGGTTTATTCCATTTAAAAATATACATGCTAAAAAGAGCTGTCGAGATTACTCTCAACAACTCCTTTTCACTACTCATCTGAATTATTTAAATTCGCTAATGCGAAAATACCTTCTTCATCATCTAACTCAAGCTGTAATCTTACCGCAAATGGATTGACATTGTACTCCCTATCAAGCCATAAGCGAAGTGCTTCAATTAAGTTTGCTTGAATTAATATTTGTTTGCGACCATTTACTTCTACTTCCGCAGAAAAACCATAGTCATCATCATACATCAGTTCCGCTAATACCTCTTCTGGACCAACTTGACGCTTTTCAGCGATATATACACATAGCGCGTTTATTAGCTCTTGTTCCGAAATTTTTATCGTTTCCATGCTGCTTCTTCCGCCTGCTTCTTACGTTGATTTTTGAAATATTTAAACGCTCGAATTGCTAACATTATGATACCAGCCATTACCAACATGTTTACCATGAACGCTAATACAGAACCAAGTGCTCCCATGTTTGCGAATAAGCTTCCCATTAGTAATCCACCAAGACCACCAAGTAATAAACCTTTCATAAAGCTTCCTTTATTACTTTTTGGTGCTGTGTTTGATGCTTTTGTTTTTGTATCAGGATTTGTTTTCTGTGCATTTACATTGGAGTCTTTTTTGTTTAAATCAACTTTTGACTTTTGACCTGAACTTGGTGTAAATGATTTTTTACCAGATTTGTAACTTTTCGCTGCTGCATGATCTACAAATACAAAGCTACTAGCTCCAAAAACAACCATGAATGCAGTCATTACTGTAACGAGTTTTTTCAACATAGTATACCCATTCTCCTTTTACTATAGATATATGTTAAATCTACCTTTCTTTAAAATAAGAATGATAGATTTATTTTAAACTTAAATAAAAAGTTCTTATGAACTTATTATATGAACTTTTTTTGAATTTAGCAAGCATTATTTATTCATGATAATTTAATGAAACAGGAAAAATTAAGCAAAACAGAATTGACTTTAAACGAAACAAAACATATTATATGGTCATAAGAACTTTTTAAATTTTGGAGGTGAAAAGATGGAAACATTTCATCTCACACGAAACGAAATGGCGACGCTCCTTCTTTCTCTTAGAGGATGGAATGCAAAAAAACCTCTCGTTATTTTACAAGAAGCTTGGGCAAAGTCACATAAAAAAGATATTGAGTGTGGTCAAAGTGTTACAGCTTTTATTACAACCGCTCTTTCACCTATTTTTGAAAAACTGATTAAAATTGAAGATACAGACATTGGTTTTTCTTTAAATGAGATTGTTGCGCTTGGTAATCAAATTGAAAATACCAGTTTTTCTGTAACAGCTATGCAAAACTGGGTAAAACGAGATATAAAAGAAATGATTGGTTCACCGCAAAAAGGAAAAAAATACTCAATTGAACAAGCAGCACTACTATTCATTGTAGAAGATTTAAAAACCGCACTGGACTTTGAATCTATACGTAAGTTATTAAGACTAATTGTAAATGACCCAGCCGATCGTAGTGATGATTTAATCAACCCCGTTCATTTATACGTCGCTTACTCCTCTTTATTTGAAGAGTTGAATCAAGGTGGTTGTTTATTAAACGCAACTGATACCATTCATACAATTGAAAATACTGTAAAAGAAAAAGCGGATAAAATCGCAAGCAAGCTGGATCAAATCAATAACGAACAACGAGAAGCCATTCGCAATGCGATTATTATCGCTACACTCTCTGTACATACAGCATATGTACAAATGTTAGCAAAGCGCTATGTATCCGCAACATTATTTTTACAAAACTTAGATGTGAAACCATAAAAAATAGGAGCATAAAATGCTCCTATTTTTTATTGCATGAAAGTATAATCAGCAATCTCAAACTACTATTACAACTATATTGTACAATCAAAAGTTTGAACGAATAATCCATCTCCCTCTAACCACTCTGCAATAAATACATGTTTATACTCCGTAATCCCCTGTTTTTTTAGTTCATATTTTATCCATTGCTCATCTCTCCCAAGATCATTTAGTTCATCCTGTAATACTTCTCCATCTCTAATAATCGTTACAGGCACATGAACGGACGTTCTCGGAAGATTAAAGTCTTCTTGCGTTGTCTTTTGATAAGCTGACTGTTTCAATATACTAAGTGAACCATTTGCTTCTAAATAACAATATGCAACCTCACGCATTGAAAAAGTTTCTGATTGTCGTAATAAACTTTGAAGCTGATTTAAGTTCATCCGACTTTTTTTAAGCTGATCGCGATTTACTATCCCATTTCGAATCAACACCGCCGGTTTCCCTTCAAAAAATCCGCGCATTTTTAAAAACCTTTGTCCTAAAATTTCAACCCCAAACAATAAACCTCCCCATAAACACATAGCGTAGATGACATATTGCACCCCCACCTTATCATCATATAACGCATTTCCTAGTAACTCTCCTAAAACAATCGCTGCAATAAATGTAAATGGTGTAGCTTGATTTATTATTTTTTTACCAAGTACTTTTATAAGGATAAATAAAAAAAAGAATCCAATTACTAATTCTAGTGTTAAATAAGACAGCTTCATCACTAATATCTCCTAACAATTGATGTTAGTACAATTTTATCCCATTCTTTAAATTTTATTGATTTTACCAAAACAAATACGATATCTCTAAATACGATGGAAAAAAAAGTAATCCTAAATTCTACATAGTATCCTCTTTCCAAGTAAATATTAATGGCAGCTTGATAAAAAGGAGGAAACATTCCATGAAAAAGAAAAAATATTTATTCGCTCTAATGGCTACAGTTTTATCGACAGGATTATTATTTGGTTGCAATCCCGGTGTTGATGAACAAGAACCCGATCCAACAGAAGAGCCTTCTGAACAAAAACAGCAAGACGAAAGACAAAATGAAAATAATACTAACAACAATCAATAATTGATTATCGTAATACAAAGGCTACAGATAAATTTTCCATACATTAAACATAGAATTATCAATATACACCATCTTCTAATCTGAGGATGACATAGATTAGAGAAATGTATTTGAATTTATCCATAATCACCATTGCTAGTAACAGATTATATCGATTTTTAAAATCACTTTTCCATTTCTCTATGCGATCATAAAAAAATAGGAGCAATTTTGCCCCTATTTTTTTATAATTAACGTAAACGTCAAATAACTTCAAAATCAACTTTTATTGTATATTTTGGAGTTACTTGACGTTTACATATATTTAATTCTGTCATACTAACGGGCATTACTATGTTTGTATAGATGATTCATACCATTTCCTATCAATGTAATACCAACCTTCCACTCGAATACCGCTAGCATTATAATAGCTCCAGTAATACTCATGATAATACCAATCTTTTACCATTTCACCTTTACTAGGGTTTAAGTAGTATGTGTTATTTTCTTCGTATAAGTGACCGGTTTCCATTCTTCTAGAAACACTAAAATGATACCACTTTCCTCTAATATTTTGCCATCCTATTCTACGCTTACATTTAGATAAGAATTTTCTTGTTTGTAAAAAATTGATAGTAACTTGATTACCGAGGGGATAATTTCTTTCGTTTCGGAAATTTTATAAGTAAACTTTTTAAGAATTTCTTGAGGTGTAGTGAATGTTTTCAATCCAGAACAACCACGAAAAAAAGTTACTTGTTTTTGCAGCAATTATACTCATTCTTTATTTGTCTCCTTTATTTATTCTTGGAGAAAATGCGCATATTCGCGTTCATGATAATCTTGATTCCAATTTGTCTTGGTATAAGGTTTTGGCAAGAAGCGGGGAGATACTAGGTCCGATTGATGCTACAATTCCACAGGTGATAAACAATCAATTATCAAGAAACGCATTTAGCACGGAATTTAGTAGTATTGTTTGGTTGTATGCTTTTTTTCCAAATATGGTTGCGTATGCATTAAGTCAGACGATTACAAGAGTGGTTGCTTTTATAGGGATGTATCTTCTTTTAAAACATCATTTTTTACCTAGAGAGGAATGGATAATCATTTCGGTTGGAGTTTCATTGGCTTTTGCTCTTACTCCTTTTTGGCCGTCAGGAATGCTTAGTACTCTCGGAATGCCTCTTGCACTTTGGGCATTTTTAAATATTCGAAAAGGGGAAAGGTCGTGGAAGAACTATTTCGTACTCACTCTTATTCCTCTATATTCGAGTATTGTTTTAGGTTTTTTCTTCTTTTTAAGCGGGATGGGTGTTCTTTGGTTAGTGGATGTAGTAATAAAGAAAGAATGGAACTTTCGTTTCCTTTTTTCAATTGTTTATATGACGCTCATTTACATGATTGTAGAATATCGCTTAGTATCTTCTTTCTTCTTATCCACTGCACCTAACAGCAGAGATGAATATTTTCATGCAAGATTATCGTTATGGCGGTCTCTCCGTCTTACAGTGAAAAATTTTCTTTTAGGACATAACCATGTCATGACAGTCCATACATTTGTTATTTTACCTGTCATACTTATTGCGTTGTATTTTATCATTTCCAAGGGGCTATGGAAGCAAGAAAAACTCTTTGTTTTTTTGTTCTGGTTTAACATAGCATTATCAATTTGGTATGCTTTTTGGTTTTATAAAGGTTGGCTTCCATTAACAATACGTTTTCACATTTTGGATACGTTTAATTTTGCACGTTATCATTTTTTGCGCCCGTTAGTTATTTATGTTTTATTTGCTCTTGGATTAAAAGTTTTATGGTTACAAGGGAAAATATGGAGACACGCAGTGACAGGTTTTGTGATAGCTCAAATTATTTTGTTAAGCTTTTTTAATGAGGAAATTATTTTTCAAAGTAAACCTTCAGTAAAGGAATTTTTTGCAGAAAAACAATTTCAGGAGATAAAAGAGTACATCGGTTTACCTTTGGAGCAGTACCGTGTCGCTAGTATTGGTTTACATCCTGCCATCGCTCAGTACAATGGATTCTATACACTTGATACATATAACAATTTTTATCCGCTATCCTATAAATATGAATTTCGAAAAATAATCGAGAAGGAACTAGCGAAAAATAAAACGATTCGTACGTATTTTGACGAGTGGGGTGGCCGTTGTTATATTTTCACCGATGAACTTGGAAAACACTATATGTTTAAGAAAAACTCGAAAAAACGCTTGGAAAATTTACAACTAAATATAGAGCATTTTAAAAAAATGGGTGGTCGATACATGTTTTCTGCTGTCCCTATTGAAAATGCAGTAGAAAACAATTTATCCCTTGAGAAAGTGTTTACATCAAAGACATCCGCTTGGAAAATATATTTGTATAAGGCAATATAGATGCGTGAAATAAATTGCCTCTCTCGATGTAAATTCATAAAAACCAAACTAATATTTAGATGCAATATTAGTTTGGTTTTTACTATTTCGTATTAAAATAAATGATGAAATGTGATATAACACCTGCAATTCCCCAAGATCCAGTTCGAGAAGGCTGAAACCATACATCATCAGGTACAGGTTTTAATCCTTGGCACCATTTGTTTAAGTTTAACTTTTTATTCAAAATAGATTCTTTTTCTATGTTCCTCTCTTTTTTTCTATTACAAATCGTTAACTTTGACTTATTCTAGACAGTACAAGAAAATCCTTCAACATAAAATCAGACGGATAAGCAACCATCTCTTCTCTCAGTTCGTATATTATCGTAAAAGGAGGAATATACACATGCAATGGCAACAAAAAGTACAGTATTTAATTGGTCAACCAGTTGGTGTTTCTCTCGTAAACGGTCAAGGAACATCTGGAGTTTTATGCGGTGTACACGGTGGACATATTTATTTGTATGAGTACTTATATCAAGCACAATTCGCAATGAAACATTATGATTTTAGACAAATCCAAGATATACATCCCTTCCCAAATTGTCCACATCAAAATCCCCTGTATTAAAAAAGAGGAACAGCTTAAAAAGCTAGCTGTTCCTGTTTTTATGTTTGTCCTAAATATTATTGTCCCGCATGAAATTGCTGTAATGCTTCATCCACATATACCCAGCCTTTCCATCCTAAATGAATGGTATCCTTTAAAAAATACTTGTCATATTCATGACTAGTAAAATCTGCAACTGGAAATCCAGCTGCCTCAACTTGTTCCCGAACTTTCTTATAATAAACATCACGGCGTTCTTTTGGGAATCCTGCGTAATCATACCAAGGTCCATTTACAGGGACAGAAATGAAAAGTGGTTTCACTTTCTTTTGTTTGAAAATATCTAAAATGATTTGTAAATCTTCATATTCTGGCGATTCATCATAAGATTCTTTTGCTTTATATCCTTTTAGTCCATGTAACTTCTTTTGAAATTTGTTTTTATAGTAATATGGATTTTCAATTCCGAATGTATTTGATGTAGACTCTACTTTCCCAACTTGTTCAGCATGCTTTCTTGTTTCTTCCCAAGAAAGTGAACGTAATTCCATATTTCTTTGTTCTTTTTTTGGTTTTACATTAAATAAAGATTTCACTAAATCTTTATGATCCGTAATATTTCGATTTATATAGATAACAGGCTTAAATACTCCCGCTTTTATCTTCTGAATTGTATCATTGTATACAATTCCTTCTAATGAAGTTTTTAATATAAAATCGTCGCGGACAACTTTAAAATCTAACAACCGCTTCGCGATTTTTTTCTTCATTTCAGGTTTTATTTCATCATTAAAAATAAAATGATATGTTTGCTGTTTTGAGAAATTAGTACTAAAATTCCCTTCATTTACACCCTGTTTGGTAAACCATTGTGGTGAAAGGATAAATACTACTTTTTTTCCTTCTAATTGATCCATTGTGGAAGTCACATTTAAAATATGAGCAAGACTCTGCGTCCCGCCCGTCCCTATTAGAAACGGTGTAAATCCTTCAGGTTTTACTTTAAAATAGTTAGACGGATGATATGCATCCATCCGAGAAAATTCAGATGAACCATACATCGGTAAATACTTCGAATTCTCTAACATTTTTTGTTGTAAAAAAACACCTTGTAATTTTTCTTTTTGTAATGAAGTCGCCGCATCTTCTATCTTTTCATTACTAATAAGTGAAACTAAATATTTGGATGGAATAAGCAATATAACCATAAAGATTATACATGCTAAAATGATTGGGCCAAAAGCATGTTTCATCTTCATTTGTTGACCCACTCTCTTTTCCAAGTAATAAAATCCCTTACCATCATTCTCTTACTAACTCGGTATTGCATGTCTACCGATAACTCTAACCCTTGTTTACAACACGTCATCATTCTTTTTCTTCTCCTTTATCCTGTCAAATGCTCCATTCTATTAATCTCTTATTTATTTTCCTCCTTTAAAAACTTATTTATCAATCTTAGAAAAAGTTTCCAGGTAAACATTTTAATTATATAGGATTTTCTATTTCTTTCACACTCTAAATTCAGCAATGATTTTATTTCTTGACAAAATATATTTATATACAAAGATACATTTTTTCTAAACTACCTGGATAGTTCCTCTGAATATTGAAATTTTCATAGAATTTAATTCTTATACACATAATATGATAATTGACTTCCATCAAAATCTACATTATGTGTGTACTTAAATCCAGCCTTTTCTAAAACGTTCTTTGATTTTTCATTTGCAATTCTAATTCTTGCGGTTAATTTTTCAACCTTTAAATCATGAAAAGCATATTGGATTGTTGCACGAGTTGCCTCCGTAGCATATCCTTTTCCCCAAAACTTCGGATCAAGAAGATACATGATTTCTACCTCTTTTGTTCCAGCGATATACCTTAAACCACAATGCCCCATCATTTCTTCGGTGATGTGATTGAATATGAGCCACACACCAAAAGCATTTTTATCCCAATGATCTATAAACTTCCGAATATATTGTTCGGTTTCTTCTAATGACATGCCTCTTGATATAGCAAGCCACTTACCTACCTCACTTTTTTTTACAATTTGATAGAAATCATCAATATCTTCTAGACTCGGTTTTCTCATATAGAGTCTTTTCGTATTCATTGACTTTTCATTCCCATGAATGGACATATCCTCTTCCCCTTTAATATAATTCTAATGTGCATCTTGGTGTTGCTTTGAAATAAAGTTTGATCAAAATAAATTCTTCTTTAGCATATTTAGGTTTCGCTTTTATAAAAAAGTTTGATCATTTTCTACCTCTGGTCTTCAACAATAGTGCCCTCTAACGGAACAACTTTATTGGCATTCAACAGTTCTTTAATCGATCTTTCAATTCAGATGTCCTTTTAAACGGTATGACTTTATTTCAAATTCACACATGGTAAATTATACCATAAAATCTCTCCACAATATATGAGCACGCCATTTTTATACAAAAAAACAGACCGTTTCCTCAACACAGTCTGTTTTGTATACTTCATTTTATTTTTTCACATCCGCCCATTTTAAGCTAGTCGCCGGTCCGAATTGATGTACATATAAATCTTTCACATATGGTTTTTGTAAATACGATAATCCGCGCTGAAACACCGGTGCAATAACCGCTTCATCTAACAACATTTTTTCTGCATCTTGCATCGCTTTCCAACGTGCTTTTTCATCATTTCCTAAATCCGTTTTTATTTTTTTGATTAATGCATCATACTCCGGATTTGCATACCCCGTATTATTAACGCCACTTTCTGAAATAAAGACCTCTAAGTATGTCATTGGATCTGGATAATCAGGTAACCAACGTGATAATGACATTTCATATTCTTTCTTTTTCTCTAATGCTAGTTTCTGAGAATGTGGTTGTAGTTTCACATTCACCGTTAGTCCTGGTAAGTTCTTCTCTAATTGCTCTTTAATATATTCTCCTACCTTTTTAAAGTTTTCTAAATCATAGTTGAGCATTTCTACAGTAACTTCATTCGTTCCTGTTTCTTGCTTCGCCTTTTCCCAATATTCCTTTGCTTGTTTTACATTCGTTTTATTAAACTCTGTCGTTGTTTCCCTGAAATCTTTTTTATCTGGTCCTTTTAAGAAGCCATTTGGAATGTAGTAGTTTGCAGGTACTGATCCATCATTTAAAAATGAAGTCGCAAGCCCTTTTTTATCAAAAGCCATACTAAGCGCAAGGCGAGCATTTTTATTTTTTAAAATTGGGACATTTTCATTAAAGCGGAAGAAATACATGACCGGATCTGTATATTGTTTCAATTCTTTATCATTTTTATATTTATCAACAAATTCTGTTGAAATAACAGCACGATCGATTTTATTTGTTTGATATAGATTTACTACCGTCGAAATTTCTTTAACAATTTGGTAGTTTACTTCATCTAATTTTACTTCTTTTTTATCCCAATATTGATTATTTTTCTTCATCGTAAAGCTTGCTTCGTGCTTCCATTCTGATAATGTAAATGGACCATTATATATGGTTGTATTTGCTTCTAAACCATATTTATCTCCTTGCCCCTTTGCATACTTTGGATTAATTGGATAAAAGGATGGTAAACAAAGTAGTTTTGTAAAGTATGGAACAGGATGCTCTAACTCTACAGTAAAAGTTTTTTCATCTTGTGCTTTTACTCCTAATTCGTCCAGACCCATCTGCTTCTTGTTTATTTTTTCCGCATTTTTCACGTCGTACATAATATATGCATATTCAGACCCTGTTTCTGGATTAATAAGCTGTCTCCAAGCAAATTCAAAATCGTGAGCTGTTACAGGATCACCGTTAGACCATTTCGCATCACGCAAATGAAATGTATATGTTTTCCCATCTTTACTCACCTCATACTTTTCCGCAATCCCAGGAATGACCTCATCATTTTTTGAAAGTCTAAATAATCCCTCCATTACATTATTTAATACGTTAAATGAAACAGCGTCTGTTACTTTTAAGGAATTCAATGATGGAATTTCTCCTGTTTCTGTTAACTGCAATATTTTCTTCTCTTCTTTTGGTTTTGTAGTCGTTTTTTCTTTTCCACAACCAGCTAAAAATGAAGAAAGTAGTAACGTACTAACTAATGAAAAACGAACAACTTTGTTCATTCAAAAACCCCCTTGTATTATTGTTCTATTACTCTCTCTTGTTATGGTAAATAACGGCGCGCACCTGCATATTCTTCAATGTACCCTGGCGTGTTCACAGGGATAATTTCAACGGTCTTCGCTGCGTTTGGAGAATGAATCATTTTCCCGTCCCCAATATACATACCTACGTGATGAACACTTCCCTTTCCTTGATTATAAGCAAAGAATATTAAGTCACCTTTTTGTAAGTTTTCTTTTTCAACAGCAACCCCCGCTTTTGATTGTGGACCGGAGTCACGTGGAATTGTAATACCATGAGATTTGTAAATCGTATGTGTAAAACCAGAACAGTCAAAGCCGAAACCACTTGTTCCAGCCCATATATATGGCAATCCTAAAAATAATTTCCCAGTATTCACTAAATCATCACCTGTTGGAGCCGGAATATCATTTTGCGATTTATATACTTTTCCGTCATTTTTCCGTAACCATGCTCTTTGTCCGTTTGGTAACAATACTCGATACGATATATGATCTTCACTTATTAATGGTAAGCGTGTGTTATAACTAACCTCTAAAGATTTATATTTATCAGATGGATTCATGTATAAAATAGCTGTCGGCTTTGTAATAAGAACAAATGGTTGTTCCTTTTTCTCTGCAAATTCTTGATTATAGGTTAGTTGTTTTATTGGGACCCATCCTGGATAACCAGCCTCATTTCTTGGCGTTGGCTGACCATGAACTACTACTTTTGCCCACTCACCTTGCCGATCTATGATTGTTACTTCCTGCCCTAATAAAGCTTGTGTTTCTAATTTATTAGTACTTGTTAGCCAAAGTTTTTCATCGAGTGTCATCGATTTCGTCCATTTCCATAGATTAACAGGGTTCGTCGCACTTGGCTCATCAATTGGACGAAGCAAATTGGGCCCAGTCCATAACGTTGCAGCTGCTACATCGACATACGCTTCATTACTTTTTGCTTCTTCAGCATTTACAACAGAAAAAGATGAAAATACTAACAAACTACTAAAAAGTCCAGTAATAAGTTTCCTCATAAGCACATCCCCTTTATTCATAATTTTCCTGTTCAAACAGGTTATAGCTTGTAAAACAACAACTAAAGCTTTATTTTATATTCACTGCATGATGCAGGTTAACCTTTGGCCCGTTATATGTGATTCCGCCTGGCTCTTCCATTAACCATAAAGGAGCATCCAGATCAAAGTAATGAATGTTCGGATGAGCTGCTGCTACATGTGTAATCGCTGCCACAGAAAGCGATGATTCCATCATGCTACCAACCATGCATTTTACACCGGCAGCGCCAGCAATATCAGCAATCTTCCACGCTTCTCGTATCCCTCCGCATTTCATTAATTTAATATTTAATAAATCAGCGTACTGTCCTTGAACAAGTTTTAAAGCATCCTGCGCCGAAAACACACTTTCATCAGCCATAATTGGTGTTTGCACATGATCTTTTACATATTTCATTCCTTCCCAATCTTTCGCGTGAACGGGTTGTTCTACGAATTCTATATTTAAATTTCTATTTTCCATTTCTCGAATAATCGATACAGCTTCTTTTGGACTCCATCCTTGATTTGCATCTAATCGTAAAGTTACATCCTTCGGCACAACATTTCTAATCGCTTCAATGCGTTCTAAATCCAATTCTGCTGATTTACCAACTTTAATTTTTAATGTGTTAAATCCTTTTTCTACATGACTTTTTGCTTCTTTCGCCATTAATATAGGTTCATCAACACTTACTGTAATGTCCGTTTGAATCTCTTTCTGTCCACCTAGCAACGCATATAATGGGATATTATGAAACTGGCAATACACATCATATAAAGCCATATCAACTGCTGCCTTTGCACTCGTATTTCCTACACAGCTCATTTGAATCTGTAACAACAACGCTTGAAATTGCTGCAATTCTTTCCCAATTAGTACAGAACGGATCGGCCCTAAAATAGCTTCTTCCATTCCACTCGCAAAATCTCCTGTAATAACTGGTGTCGCAGTTCCAGCGCCTTTCCCTATAACCCCTTCATCTGTATGAATAAAAACATCAATACTTTCGATTTCAGTTACAGTGCGCAAAGCTGTTTTAAATGGTGTATGAAGCTTGATATAACGATGTTTTACTGTTAAATCTATGATTTTCATTTCATTCATCCTTTCTGTCTAATAAAAAAATCCAGCCATAAGAACGAATCTTATGGCTGGATTTTGTCTATGAATGTGTAGACAAAGCAGCAATTTGATTATATTTTTTTTGTGCATCTTTTAAAGCTACAAGCAATGCTTTTTGAGACGATCCGAAATACCGAGTTCTAATCTCTTCTACTAATTGTGGGTCATTTATATTTCTATGTAGAAATAAATGTTTTACAAACTGACTCGTCAATGAAATGGTTGCTGAACAATCCGCATCCACAATCTTTCCTGTATCTTTTTCAACAACAAATGCAACGAAATAACTCTTGAATTTTTCTGTAATCGGATTGTTTTGAGGTGCTTTTGCGTCCCCTACGATATAAATCGTATTAGAAGCGTACACATAAATCTTCCTTTCTTATACGAGGATAACGGTTTTCTTAACAGTCGAATAAGCTGATGACTCATCGTTAATCAAGAAATGTATCCGCTTACTGAATATTATATACAATTGACAGAATTTTAACAATATTTATTTTAGTAAATATTGTACAATTAGACTTCCAATCTCTGAAAATATATAATTTGTATGATTTATACATTCAACATTTGAACTTAGGACAGCTACATATACCGTCTTATTATTTATGTTCAGCCTTGCAGCATCATGTGTAACAGTTTGTAATTCTCCCGTTTTGTTCGCTGTTAAAAGTCCTTTCATCCCATCTAACTTCCCACATAATTTATAGGTAAATTGTTGATTTTGAAGCGGGTTATAAAATTGTTCTTTATTCTCATAATGCTTTAGTAGAGACACAATATCTTCAGCTGTTGTAAAATTATCCTTTCCCGGTTCCTGAGGTGGTTGCATCATATATCGTTGTAGTTTCGTTCCATTTAACTGCAGTGAATCAATGTGTTCTTGAATGCGATTCATTTTCAACTTATTTATAAGCCAATTTGTCGCAGTGTTATCAGAAACTGTAATCATCAATGTAATAAGATCTTGTATCGTTACATTTGGTGTATGTAATGAAGCAACAATACCGCTTCCACCAGTCTTTTCAAGAGATGAAACAGAAATTACTTCATATGGATTTAAAATTCCATCCTTCATCGTTTCTATCGCACACGAAAGAATAGGTAACTTAATAAGGCTAGCTGATGGATGTACCAAATGTTCATTGTACCGATACATCATTTCTCCTTGTATCATGACGCTTACATTTCCATTTATACTTTTAATTCGTTTTTCTATTTCATATATAAAGTCTGCTTTTTTCATATTTACCTCTTTACCTCTCCTTTTTGAAAATTATAGCACTAATAACTATTCGCGGTTATTGATATATCTCTTTAAAAAGTGCTTGACTCAGTAGCATTTTTCTTCTCCTAACCAACTACTTTGTAAAAAAAGTCGTGTTTCCTAAAAAGAATTAATAAAAAACTGCACCCCAACTGTAGACAGTGTCTAACAATTCGGGTGCAGTTCGCTTTATTTACTGCTTTTTACATTCTTACTTAGGTAGTACAAATATAGTTTCGTTCGGCTTAGAGAATTGATACTCCTTTCTTGCATACTTTAAAATTTCTTCTTCATTATCTGTCAAATTATTAACTTCGCTTTTTAAATAACGTGAATCTTTTTCTAAAGAAATTAATTGCTTTTGCTGATTTTTAATCGTATCTCGCTTTTCTACAATTATTTCTTGCTGCTTATTAAGAATATATTGGACATAAAAAGTGGCGGAAAAAATAAAAATAAAAACGAAAATAAACCGGCGTAATTTTTTCTTATTTATAACTCGATATTCATTAGACTGTATTTGCTGTTGTGGCGTATTAGGAACATTTACTTTCTTGAGTTTCCTCATTTTTTAAATCCCCCTAACTCATTTTATTTCACTACCACAGGTGTACTTTCTTACTACCCTAAATTCTCTTCTCATAAAATAAGCTCCTCCATAAAAAAATCTCATAAATTAACCAATTAGAGATAGCTTTCGACGACATCTCTATATTTCAGATGAAAATTTTATTTTTTGTGCTATAAATTAGTGTTTTATGTTTTTAAGCTAAGCAAAAAGATCTCACAAACACATTCGCTTTTTCACTGAATAATTTATTAGGTATTCCTTTTATTAAGGAGGTAAACAAATGAAATACCGTGCATTAGGAAAAACCGGTTTAACTGTTTCTGAAATTGGATTTGGAGCATGGGCAATTGGCGGTGATGAATGGGGTCCTGTAAATGACAAACATTCTATCTCTGCAATGAAAACAGCAGTTGAATGCGGAGTGAATTTTATTGATACCGCTGATGTATATGGTTTAGGGCATAGCGAAAAATTAGTGGCACAAGCAATAAAAGAACATCGAAATGATATCGTTCTTTCCACAAAGGGAGGATTAGTTGGTCATCACTATGATCCTAATGGAGAACCTGTCTACGATACAGCAGAAAAGGTAATTGCAGTATTTGAAACGAGTTTACTCCGCCTTCAAACAGATTACATTGATGTTTATTTTTGTCATATTTGGTGGGATAAAAAAGAAGAAACCGAAGCCTTCCTTCGCGCATTTGAAATTTTAAAACGAGATGGAAAAGTAAGAGCAGTTGGTGTTTCTACGCATGACTTACAATATATTAAAAACTTTAATAAAGCCGGGAAAATTGATGTTGTACAGCTTGACTACAGCATACTAAACCGAGAACCTGAAAATGATATTTTACCTTACTTACAAGAGAAAAACTTAGGAGCTGTCATTCGGGGGCCATTAAAAATGGGGATATTGACTGGAAAGTTTACAGAACAAACAACATTTCCTGATGGTGATTTACGACAAGATTGGCCAAAAGAAACATGGTTTCAAGATGCTTTACGAAAGGTTGAGAAATTGAGATCACTTTCAAACCCTAAACGAACTTTGGGGCAACTGGCCCTTCGCTATGTACTATCGCATCCTGCTGTATCTGTTGCTATTCCCGGAGCAAAAACAGCTAATCAAGCAGCCGAAAATGCAGCTGCTTCTGTACGCCCTCTTCTATTAGAAGAAGAATTGGCATATATACAAGACTTCTAAAAAAAGATTGGTAGCAATGCAATGCTACCAATCTTTTTTGTTATTTTATTATTCTCATATTATATATGTATTGTTTATTTCAATTTCCTTTATACAAGATGTAGTAGATGCTGATGTCCCTTCTCTAACGCGATATCATATGCTGTTTTACCATCCTCTTTCTTAATATTTTTATCCGCTCCGTTTTCAATAAGTAAAGCTACGATTTTTTCATCGCCTAATAAAGCTGCTTCATGGAGCCCTGTCCAACCACCACTTTGTACAGCATTAACATCTGCCCCTTGTTCAATTAAAAATATAGCGAGTTCAATTTTTTTGTTTGCAATTGCTGCTTGAAGGGGTGTATTTTCATTTTGATTCTTCGCTTTCACATGTAAATTAGCACCCTTTTTCAGAAGGAAATTTGCAATTTCTTTATAACCAAAATAAGCTGCTAAATGAAGAGGTGTCCAGCCATCCTCACTATAAGAATGCACAAGATCTTGATCTTCATTTATTAATCCCACTACCTTCTCCTCTTCCCCATTCATTACTGCATTTGTAATTGCTACAATTGAATTCATCGTTATCCCCCCTTTTACATAGAATTATTTTATTTTCTAGCATAAATAATTCTATTAAACATGGTAAATTCCTTTTTTATCTAATTCGGTTTACATAATAATATTATAAGTATTATTTCATTTTCATTAATCATACAAAAAATGTTTTTATATTAAAAAGCAGCCCATTTCAAAAATGGACTGCTTTAGATTTAAACAAAACATATTTTTATATCATTTTTCTATTTCTTAATAAATACAAAAACATACACTACCAAATTGATCACTCTTTATTTTTTAAAATTCGGATATTCCTTTATAAATTAAAAAAAATGATTGTTAATTTAATAAAAAATAATGGTTAGGCAGCATCTATTTGGATTATTTTTTCAAATAAAATTTAAAAATCATTTTTATGTTTCATCTGAAAAATAATTGAATTTTATATTCTTTTAAAGATACAATAACTCCTACATTAACCTATAGCAATTTTGCCTTCTTCCCTTACCCGTCTCTTTTAATACGTACGATTTTACCACGAGTTCCGTTAACGAATCTGTTAATGTTTTATATGATAAATTAGATAGTGCTAGCAAATCATTTGTATATAAAATTCTATGTTTTTCTAACAGTAATAATACTAATCGTTCAGATGGCTTTAATGTTTCATCACTTTCTAGTATAAAATCTACATCTTTCATAGGATATATTCTCCTTATTTTAAAAATTACAATTATCCATTATTAATACGAAAATATTATATAATAAATCTGTTGTTATTTCAAAATAACATATTACCTATGCTAGGATTATAAGATATCCTTTTAGTGAAAAATAATCTCTCCCCTTCTTCTCTCCTTTATAACATCCTTTTGAAAATTTCATTTAACATCCATCTCCTTTTTTCAATACAAAAAAACAAAGCCTCCGAATGTGGAGGCTTCTTTCTATTTTACAATTGGTAATGTTACTTCACTTAATTTTACTGTAAGTTTCGTTCCTGCTTTTGGGCGAATTGTATAGTCATAGTCACTTGCAATTAATACGACTCCTATTTGATGGCCGGCTTGGAATACATAATCATCCGGCTGCATGTCCCATGTAAATGTATAATCTTTCCCTGGTATAATTGGCGTTGACTGTTCTTTTCCATTCAAGTTTTGTGGATCCATCCATCCTCTCGTTACAATTTCTGGTTTCGCACCGCCATAATCAACAAGTAATGCAGTTAAATTTGAGACTGGACGATCAATACTTCCCTTAAATGAAATTTTTGGTGTACCACTTATTCTCATTTCTTTTTCGAGCTTAGGCATTACATATACTAACCGATTTGATGATTCTAATTCTGGATTTGCTGCTAATTGATTCGATTTAATTTTTGCATCATCTAACAATGAAGATACTTGTTGCATCGCACCCACTCGAAGTGGTAAATCTACGGCTTTATTACTTAAAAGCATACGTATTTTAGACGAAGCTGCTGCAGGGTCTGGCCAATTTTTTAATTTCTGCCACGTTTTATTTTCTCGCTCGACATCTACCATCGGTTCGTTCATAATCCCATTTTCAATTCCGTATAACCAATAGTCAAACCATTTATTTTGTGTTTGCTGCCAGTTATTACTTGATGTTCCACCATGTCCACCTTGATGTAACCACATTTTGCGAGGAATATTATTTTCTCCAAGAGCTTCCCACCACTCTGAAAACTGTTTTGTCTTTACATTCCAATCGTTTAAACCATGTACAACAAATACACTTGCCTTTATATTTTTAGCATCCTTCACGTAGTTACGCTTATCCCAAAAATCATTATAATCTCCTGTTTTTCGGTCTTGCCCTTCAGTTAGCTCTTTCGTAATTTTTTGACAAACTTCAGGATTCTCTCTCGTTAATACTGCTTCGGCCATATTATCTGTATCTTCACCTTGGTAACCACCTGGTGCAACAACTGCACCATTTGCACGGTAATAATCGTACCAGCTACTAATTGCGGCAATCGGAATAATTGTTTTTAATCCTTCAACTCCGGTTGTTGCAACAGCGTTTGGTAATGTACCATTATAGGAAACTCCTGTCATCCCGACATTTCCTGTAGACCAATCCGCCTGTATTTCCTTACCATCTGCTGTGAATGCTTTCGCTCGTCCATTTACCCAATCAATGACAGATTTTGTACCGAGAATTTCTTGTTCGTCACCAGTTGTTGGACATCCATCTGATTTTCCAGTTCCGATGCTTTCTCCTAAAATAACGGCATATCCACGAGGAACATAGTAATTTCCATATGAACCGAGATTAGCTGGTCCTGCATAAGGTTTGCCTTCAGTAGGATGTAATTCTTCATCTACATTATAAACTGGGACGTCTTTTATTCCCGAACGGTAAGGACTCATTTCATAAATAACGGGAATTTTCACACCCGGTTCTGTTTTCGGTCGCATTACCTTTATCGATACACGATCTCTTTTTCCATCTCGGTCGCTATCAATCTCAGTTTCTACAAATAAATTTTCTACAATCGCCTCATCAGTTGAATAAATGGGCTTCGTCATTCCATTTTCCAACTCAATCTTTGTTGACTGAGCTAATGTTTCTGGCACTTTACCATTTAACGGTAAAGCAGAAAATTTTATCGAACTCTCTTCGCTTTTTTCTGCATGTACTGTAATACTCGAAATACTTGATGTAAATGTTAAAGAAAACATTGCTGAGAGTGCAACTGCTAGCTTTTTTTTCTTCAAATTTCTTCCCCCTTTATATTTTTCTATTACATCTTTCACTATACAACAAAATAACAGAAAATTCAGTTTGTTAAAGGGTGAAAACTTGAGAAATTTGTAATACTTTAATCTTTCTTATATAATTTATAGGATTTTTCTAATCCCACGTTGTATTTCGTATTGTTATCCGTCCAAGCTTCTTCTAAATTCCCAGGCCATCCTGATGTATTAGCTACATATTTTAAAAGCGCTAATTCTGTTAATCCTTTGTTTACTCCGCGTTTATAGGAATTTACCATATGCGAGATTGCTATTGTCGCATTCGTTTTTGCATCTTTTAAATTCTCTTCTGATAGTTGCGCAGGTGCTAATCCACCCCGATGTAACTGAAATAATCCAAAAGATGTCCCTTTATCTCCAACAGCTTTTCGATTAAATTTTGTTTCATGATCGGCAATTGTAAGTGGGATCCATTCTGGTATACCGTACTGTTTTGAGACTTCACTAATTACTAATTTATTATTTTCAATTTCTTTTTGTTTTTCATACTTCATATAAGCTGCATAACATAAAAGTGTCAACGTGCAAATTACTACTATATATTTTAATAATTGTTTCATAGATTCATCCCCTATATTGTGTATGTTTAATCCTGTATACCCCTACTATAAAATGTTCATGTGACATCTATTTGACAGAATGAAATTAAAAAATAAAAGACCGATTTTGCTAACATACTATTATTCGAAGAAGATACTATATTCAATATAGAAGCATAAATCCAAACGACTATGAACTGATAAATATACTGGCAGTACTCATGCACAGTTAAGATAAACTGTGTATAAATTGAGTAAGATAATAGTTTATCTATTTTTTCAGTTAAGTGGATCTTGATTTTCTGCTACTTATGTTTACCGCCACATGCCCATCAAGCTAATATTTTAAAATGTCTCCAAAACGGAAATTTTATTATTTTACAGTTATTTATGAAAGTTCAACTCATTTTTTTCGTTTTTTGGGGCAACCCATTTCTTAAGTTAATGGGCATATGACGAGAACCTAAAATGTATTCATTCATATTCACAGATGATGTCCTTTTAGTGGGATTCTTACGCTGAAGCAACAAGAAATTGTTGTTCTTTACGCATGAATTTGATTTTTTATGGAAAGATATACTAGTACGTATACGATTTGAACGTTCTATTTTTTAGAGCATAACAGGAGGAGAATGAATATGTCGGAAATTGAAGTAGGCGAAATTTTTACCCTTAGCGATGAGAGTAATGAGGAGCAGGAAGTTGAAGTGCTCGGAACGATGAATGTCGAAGGAGCAGAATACATTGCAGTTGGCTTTGTAGAAGACATTCAAACGGAAACAGAGGACGACATTGATATCTTCTTTTTAAAAGTAGAAGAAGATAGTGAATTCTCATACATTGAGAGCGACGAGGAATTTGAAAAGGTATCTGCTGCGTTTGAGAAAATTATGGACGAGCAAGAATAATATTAGTTGGGCACAAGAGGGGGATGTATATCTCCCCTCTGTTCTTGTATATAGGGATATCACCCCATTGTCATCAGCCTAGTACCTTGAAGTATCCCCAAAACGAATTTTCTATTTTATAGTTATTTATTAGAACTCAGATTATTTTTTTGTTTTACGGAACAACCCATTTCTTAAGTTGATGGGCATGTGGCGATTTCTCATATAAAGTAATTTTTATAAAAAATGAAGCAAGGAATAACTCTAGCTGAGTTTGCATCTAAAAAAGGCATAGATGAAGCAAAGTTAATCCATTATTTTGCAATAGAACAAAAAAAACAATTAGATATTGCACTAAATAAAGGGGAAATAGATCCTCAGATGTATCAAGATCTCTTACCTGATATCCATCATAGTATTTATAGAACTATTCATTATAATCCTAATTCTAAATAGACGTTTCCTTCTTGAGTTAGGATGAGATATACTTGATTAATTCAAATCATAAATTTAAATGATTATCAATGAACTTTCATGCTTTTCAAACGGCTTTATTGTAAATTAAACAATTTTTTGTTACTTAACGTGAATAGGTTACACATAAGCTTTATCAATTAACAATTCACTATTTTTGTTTTTTTATGCAATTGTAATTATAGTTCTTTTTGACATTTTACCATTATAAATTTAAATGGAGGTTTATTTTCCATATTCTTATGTGGCTCAACAATTTCCGAAAATTCTATCAGCCCATATTTTCCGAATTCTTGTTTTATCGAGTCAGAATCATAAAAAAACATTTTTACCCCTTCCATTATCTCGAAATAATCTTTACCCAGTTGTTTGCCCTTTCCAAACATTGGGGCTTCTTTTGAAATAGTAGTAAAAATCATATATCCGTTTGGCTTTAACTGATTATAGCAATCTTTAATAAACTTCTCTCTCTCACGATTATTCAATAAGTGAATAAGTGCATAACAAAATATACCATCATAAAGTTTGTTATCAAAAGGCATATCGGTTATTGAACCATGAAAAATACTAATATTAAGCTCATTTCGCCTTGCCAATTCAATCGCTGTTTTTGAAATCTCAATACCGGTTACATTCATTCCGTTGTCAATAAAAACCTTTGCATTTCTACCATATCCAATACCAGGAATCAATATATCCTTAACTTTCTTTTCAAGGAAAAAGTCCTTTGTCAAGATTGCGGAGTCTGAAGGTTCAAATCCCCACATCATTTGATTTTCTATAAAACTTGATTCCCAGAATTCTGTCATACTTCAATCTCCTTTACAAATATTAGCTCTCTTTTTTAAAACCTGCTGTTTTTGTATAAGCATAGGCTACATTACATTGAACCATAAAATTCTTTACCTTTATTGCTTCTTTATGTTTTCCTCTTTTTACACGCTTATGGTCTAATGAAAAATCATGGGCGAACTGAACATAACTCTTATTGGAGACATTTATGATTTTTTATTGATTTGGTTTGCAATATCAATAATATATTTATTGTTTAGTTCATCTTTCATCTTTTTTTCTGCTTCAAACATCACATTTTCAATTAAACAATCTCCATTTTTCAAGTCTTCATGTTCTAAAGAACATGTGAATAAAGTTGTTTTACCTTCAATAGCTTGAATTACATCTAAAAAAGAAATATTACCAGACTTTCTTACTATACTATATCCACCATTAACACCAGGATTGGATTCAATTAGTCCTGCTTTAACAAGTTTTGTTAAAATCTTAGAAAGATATGTTGGTGAGAGATTTTGAATTTTAGCTAACTGTTCTACTCCAATCGCTTTTCCTTTTGGTGTTAGTGTTAAATATACCATTGTGTGTAAAGCATAATTTGTAGCTTTTGAATATTTCATTACTTCCCCCCATTATAAATACATTAAAGATCTTTTATGTCTGGAATTCATTTTAATTTAAAGTGAAAGAAATAGCAAGCTTTTATGCAGAGTCTGAACATACTACGCACTTATTCACCCCCCTTCCTTTTCGTACAATAAAAAAAACCGCATCACTATCATTTCAGATAAGAGATTCCGTTACTCTTTTTATAAACGGTACAACTTTCTTATAAACAATGCATCTTTGTTTCAAACCGATAATAAAAAGAGCAAAAGCTCTCACAAATTAGTCATATCTAATTTGTGAGAGCTTCTTATTTTTAGCATTTAGGTCTTGCTAACTCAAAGTAAGTTCTTTTCTATATACATATAAAATTGTATTTCATTTTTTATAATGGAGACACCATACTCAAAACCATGTCGTTCTAAAATACTCTTTACAATAGCTAATCCTAATCCAGTCCCTGATATTTCTTTATTACGTGAAGCTTCTAATACATAAAATGGTTCCCAAATTTTTTCGATATCTGTACTTACTTCAGGGTTAATTCCATTTTGAATACTAAAATATACACAATCATTTCTTTCTTCCAATACAATCTTGATATTTTGATTTTCTGTATATTTGATTGCATTGGAAATTAAATTATTAAATACCATGTGCATTTTATCCAAATCTGCATATATACTAGCATTTTCTACGTAACAATCCATTTGTAAATGTATGCCTTTAGCCTGGAGTTCAATTTCATATTTATCAATTACACTTTGAATAAGTGGTACTACCTGAAATTCTTCTTTCTGCAGTAAGTCTCTTTCAAGCTTAGAAAAGCGAAGCAGTTCCTCTATTAAATTTGACATTTGATCCGTTTGTTTAATAATTGTATCCAAATATGTCCCATCATCTAGTCCATCTTGAATCCCCATTGAATATGCCTTAACTAATGCAATTGGTGTTTTTAGTTCATGAGTAATATCACCCATAAACTGCTTCAAATGTTCATTTCTATCCGTTAAATCTTGATGAGCTTCATGTAACTTATTACTCATAATATTAATGCTACTAGCTAATTCACCAATTTCATCGTTTGTTTTTACCTGCGATTGCTTAAATTTAAGGTTAGAAATATCTTCTGCGACATCGCTTAATTCTTTTAATGGAGTTGTAATTGTTTTGGATAGTACCCAGACTAGTACAACGACAAGTAATATTGAAAATCCTAAAATATATAAATAAAATGTGTTAAGTACCTCTATCAGTTCGTTTGAATGCGCAATCGAAACCCCTACTAAAATTAACATATCATTTTTAGCGATATATTTTGCAAAAAAGCTCGCTTTAAGCTTCTCTTGATCATATAATTTATTCGATTGTCCAGAACGCTTTACTTTCATTACCTCTTCTTTTGTAATCCAAAGCTTATTCAATGTCACCCTCTTATGGGCAAGCTGCGAACGTAATGCGTCATTCATTTCATCTTCTGTGCCTTTTATAGAAGTGTAAACAATTGTTACATTGTTTTCATTCTCAATTCGATTGATCATATCTACTAGTGTTTCATCAGAGGCAGATTGTATTTGAGTCGTAATTTCATTTAGGCTTTCTCTTGTCTTGTATATATTATATTTCGGCAAAAAATAATTTATTAATAATAGCGAAATTGTAAAAATAAGAATAATCGTTAAGGAAATACTTAGAAACAGTTTTTTACCAAGTTTATTCACGAGCTTCCTCCAAACTATACCCTAAACCACGATGCGTTTTAATAATCTCTTCACCTATTTTTTTTCGCAATCGTCTAACATGTGTATCCACTGTTCGCTCATCCCCGAAATAATCAAAGCCCCATACGATATCTAGTAACTTTTTACGCGTTAATATTGTACCTTTATGATTTAAAAAACATTTTATTAATTCTAACTCTGTTTTTGTAATTTCTAATTCTTTATCATTTTTATATACTTTATTTTTTAGTAAATTGATTTTTAAATTTTGAACTTGTATGACTTCATCTTGATTTAAAAGTTTTTTAGCACGTGTAAGTAAAATCCCTGGATGAAATGGCTTTTTTACATATTCATCCGCCCCGTTTTGCAAAGCCGCAAGTTCATCCTCATTTTCACTTTTAGCAGTTAGCATTAACACTTTCACGCTTGAGTTCTTTTTTATTTCCTGACATACAGTGATTCCATTCCTTTTTGGCATCATCCAGTCTAAAATAGCTAAATCAATTTTTTCTTCATAAAATCTTTCAAGTGCTTCTTCTCCATCCTTTGCTAGGAGAACTTGGAATCCTTCTTTCTCGAAATAAGCTTTTAATATTTTAAGCATATCCTGTTCATCATCCGCGATTAATACTTTCATGTGTTTCTTCCTCCATTAACTATCTGTAAACCTTATCATACCAAAGTAAAATGAGAAATTCATACTTATGGCGCTATCATACACTTTCTTTGTTACATAAATGTGACAAAAAATATTTATAGGATTTGAGGGAATAATAAATATGAGGTGTTGTTCCATGTTTAAAAAAATAGGATTCCTTTTTCTGTTTTCATTTTTATTATCAACAAATGTTCTCGCAGAAACAAATAAACAAATTGAAGTATTTGATTGTCAAAAAGAGATGGTCGTGCAAAAACAATCTCTAGATGCAGAAATTCAAAAAGAGGCAATACAATATGCAAAATCCATTACTGGCCCATTTAAAAATCTAAACGTTGTCCCTAAAACTGGTCATTTGATAAAAATCCCTTTATCTAAACCGGTTACCATTACAAACCAATGGATACATACAACGATAGATGAAGTTCTTGTACTCCTTCCGCTTAACGAAAAACCCTATATCATGATTTATGATGATGAAAATAATCCGCATTTTTATTATGTACAAGGTCATCCTGAACATTTATTGAAGCATTTAAAAGTAAAATTATAATTACTTATAAAAAAGATTCCATAAGCTTGTGCCGTATGGAATCTTTTTTATAACCTTAAATAATGAGTCGATCCTCGATACCCTTCACTTTTCCTAAATCCATTTGAAATATAAAATTGACTACCTTGTTTTGTGTCTGTATACAGAACGACAATTTGAAAATGCTCTTTTGCATCAGATAAGATTTTCTTTAATAATAAATTTCCTATCCCTTTCCTTCGATATGTTTTAGAAATATAAAACCTTCTTAACCGTCCAACTGCTTTAACTTTCGTATACGGATCTTGATTTATGCCACCAATTCCGATAAGAACTTCATCTTGAAAAACGCCATACAAGCACTCCCCCTTTTGATTAAATGTATTTGTTTTATCTCTGTATTCATTTACTAACTTTATAAGAAAGTTAAATCCTTCTTTTTTACTTTCTTCCACAAGATGAGTGGTATCAACTTGTGATAAGCTTTCAATTTGTTTCAATTGAAAGTTCCACATCTCCATCACCTACCAATAATATGAATTACTACCAAAAAAGGACTTTCCCCTTTACAAGAAGTCCTTTTTTCATTCCTATCACACTACTATATTACTTTTCATATTCTTAATCATTTCAACAATAATCCTCGAAGATTGATTCGCTGCGACTTTTGCAAAGCTTTCATAAGATATAGTTGCCTCATCATCTGCAGTATCAGAAATACACCGAATGACAAGAAATGGTACATCATTTATATACGCAACATGACCAATCGCCGAACCTTCCATCTCTACACAATGCGGCAAGTATTCAGCAATTAATTTCTCTTTCAGCTGCGCATCTTCAACAAAGCATTCTCCGCTTACAATTCTTCCCTCATAAACATTTCCTTCTAGCCCAATTGTATTACATGATTGTAATGCAAGCTCTCTCAATTCCTTATTTGCAATGAACGTTTCTTGAAACGGAAATAAATTCTTCATTTGTCCTTTATCTACATCATGATGTGTAACATTCGTGGAAATTACGAGATCTCCAACTTTAATACCTGTATGTAATCCACCTGCAACGCCAGTATTAATCATACAATCTACTTCGAATTTGTTTATTAAAGTTTGTGCACATGAAGCAGCATTCACCTTTCCAACACCACAGCGAGTAAGGATAATTTCTTTATTCATAAATGTTCCTTTATAAAAAGGCATTTTGGCAATCGTAAATTCTTCTTGAATCTCTATTTTTTCTAAAAGTAAGTCTATTTCAATTTGCATTGCTCCAATAATACCGATTTTTTTCATTTGTCATTTCCCTCTTCTCGATTACATATACAGTTTAAGTTAATGAACACTTTTCCGGACTCTCTCAGCCATAACTGATACTAAAAATTTCGGAAGGACAAGCTGCCTTTTTATTCTCTTAGGCTGTGTTACTAATCTATATAACCATTCTGTACCAGTATCCCTCATTAGTTTTGGAGCTCGTTTTACTGTTCCGGATAAAATATCAATCATACCTCCAATCCCAATAGATAAAGGTACGTTTAATTTTTGCAGATTTTCATAGATGAATAACTCTTGCTTAGGAGATCCTAACCCTACCAATAGTAAGTGCGGTTCGAATTGTTGAATTCGAAGTTTAACTTCTTCTATCTGCTCTTCATTTACAAAGCCATGTTGTCCTTCAAAAGTAGCATGTGGAAAACGCATTTTTAAATTTCCTAATGCTTTCTCATTACTTTCTGGTGCAGCACCAAAAAGAAACACACGGTATCCCTTTTGATTACAATACTCTATTAAGTCATGCGTTAAATCTGCACCTGTCACACGCTCTTTCAATTTTCCTTTTAAAATTTTAGAGCCGAGTATCACACCTATTCCATCTGCTGTTATTAAATCCGCAGATAGTAAAATGTTTTTGAAACGTACAGATTCAGCTGAAGTTTCTTTAGCAGACATCACAATTTCAGGATTCGCTGTAACAATAAACCTTGGTTTATTTTCCTTTTCAGATAACCAATTTTTTAATAAAGCTATTACTTTTTTATACTCTAAGCTACAAAATGGTATTCCTTTTATGTACTGTTGTTCCATTTCTTACATACACTTCCCTTATGGTTCTTATATTATAATAAATGACTTATACTTCTTCTTTTACAAGCTGTAAATACTCATCAACATCCTTATTTATTTGAAGCAATGCTTTCTCCCAAAACTCATAATTAGCAAGGTCGATATGAAAATATTGTTTCACCAACTCTTCAACTGGACGCTTTCCAGTCTCACACAAGAATTTTTTGTACTTCGAATGCAATTCACCACCATCTTGCTTTGCAATTTCTAATAATCCTAAACTGAGTAGATAACCAAATGTATATGGATAGTTATAAAATGGAACATTTGCCGTATAAAATTGAACATATTTCATCCAAACAAAAGGTTGATATTCTGTTAAACAATTACCATAAGCTACTTCTTGTGAACGTATAGATATGTTTTCTATTTCATCTGCACTTAACGGCCCTTTTTGAATTTCTTCATAAAAAGTTTGCTCAAATTGAAAGGATGCTCGAATGGCCATTACATAATTAAAGCTATTTCTGATTTTCCAGCTGAGCAACGATTTTCTCAGCTCTCTACACTCTGCTGTTTTAACTAAGTAATCTACAAGTACCATTTCAAAGAAAATGGATGCTGATTCAGCCATACTCATTGGAAGATAATCATCCAAAAATGCGGTAGACTGCTCATGACTCATTACATAAAAATGCCATGCATGTCCTAATTCATGCGCTAATACTCTTACACTATCAATTGTTCCATCATACCGTAATGAAATTCGAGACTCTCCTTCGCTTAAAAAAGGAGCACAAAATCCACTAGGAGGCTTATTATCTCTTGGCTCAGCATCTACCCAACCATTCATAATAGCGTGCTGTGCAAATTGTGCTAATTCTTCATCAATACTCTTTAAAGCATCGTATATATCCTTTACTGCTAGTGAAAAAGGGATTTCAATCTGATTACTTTCTTCTAATGTCATCAAATCATGCCAAGTAAATATCTCTTTATTACTTTTATGAAACGCTATAACACTTGATAACTTTTCAAGATTCCTTTCAATTGCATCCCACATTTCCAATAATGCATTTTTAGAGATACCGTTTGCTTGAAGAGATTGTGACAAGACTCCCTTTTCTTGCAGCAGATTACTTTTTAGATTACGCAATCTCCCCATTTGATTAAGTACGCTAGCAAATACTGTTTTCTCTTTTTCTAATGCCTTAGTAAAAGAAGAAAATACTGATAATCTTTCATGATGAGTTTCAGCATTCATCGCAAGATAGTTTGCTTTTCCAAATGAAAAGACTTCATTATTATTATGTATTTCCAGTCTATTTCGTAATTGTATGTACATGTCTTCCCAAGTTTTTAATTCATTTTCTATAAAATTGATATTTTGATATTCGGAGAAGTTACTTTTTTCACAATTCGCTTCTTGTAGTAATAAACGAACTTCAGTTTTTAAATCATTTATTTTTGTATGTGGTAAAACAACTGTAGATTCATCTACTTGTTCAGTAGAAAGACAGTAGAAGTAATACTCTGCCTTTTCAATACTTTGTATAATTCTTGAAAGGATTGCTGAGTCTCGATTTTCTTTATATGTTGCTATTAATTGCTCAATTTTCTCTTTTTCTGTAGAAAACATAGGGTCTTTTGTTTCAGGATATAATCTTTCCAAATCCCACCGCGTTGGATGATTGATGATTTGATTCATTTTATAGCCTCCTGCTTTTACAGATACTTACAATCATGCATTCATTCGCTAATTATATACGAATTATTTTAATTTTAATATCTTGAAATATTCCGACTTTTATGTAAGTATTTTATTTTCCTTTTCTATTTCTTCTTATCTATATATCGTGCATTTACTGCCTCTTCTTTTGGGTATGTATAGATACACTAAACACATCAACGCAACTACAATCGGAATGGCAATTACATCACCAATAAACGGATATACCATTACGCAACATGTAAATGCTGTTACAGAAAAAATCTTTCCTAGTCTATTCTTGATTAGCTTTATTCCCGCTGCAGTACCTACTATATATGTAACAATTCCTAACGAATTAGGGATTAATACTAATTTATCTAGGTTAATATGAAAAATAAAACTTATGAAAATCCCTGCTATTGCGATGAACCCAACTGTCATTAAGGCATACGTCGGTGTATTCCTTTTATTATTTAAATATCCAAGATACTTAGGTGCAAATCCTTCTTTTCCTAAAGAATAACCAAGCCGGCTCATACTTACTATAAATGCATTTGTTGTACCTAAGCAAATCATGAAAGCTACTAATCCAACTAACCATGCAAATTGGTCACCTAATATATCTTTGATAACGATTACTAGAGCAGTACTATTATCAGACTCTGTAGAATATGATTTCGTACCAATTACTGAAACGGCAATGCCTATATATAAAAATCCAATAATCACAATAGCAACTCCTGTAGAAAAAATGATATTCCTTTTTCTTGGAGATTTAAATTCTGGTGCTAAACTTGAAATTGCTTCCCATCCAAAAAAAGACCAAAAAATTAATAATGACGCATGTAAAATAGGTTGTATATTATTTACTGAAACGTTCATGTTCATATTCTTCATTTCAATATTAGGTAATGAGCAAACAATGGTTATAAATAAAATAAGAAAAGTTAATACGCCTATACACACTTGAAATACTCCGCTCATTTGTAACCCGAAGACATTTGAACAAATAGCTGTACTTAATATAATAAAAGCAATTACATATGCAAAGTAAGCAGGGAAATCGAAGACTTTAGTAATATACATCCCGACCGTTAGAGACACGATAATTTGTCCAACACTTCCAGCAATAAAAAAACACCACCCTATTATAGCCCCAACATTTTTCCCAAAAGCTTTTTCAGAAAACGTTGCAATTCCACCTGCACTAGGATACTCAATAGATAAAAAGGCAAACGTAAACGCAAGCGGGATACTGAGCAAAATCATTATAAACCAAGAAATAATAGCATTTCCCTCCGCTATACTAGCTGTCATACCTGGTAAAATAAGAATTCCTGATCCTAAAACTGCTCCTACATATAAAGCGGTTCCCTTTCGAATAGAAATCGTTTCCTTAAAATCATTAGACATTCTATGCACCCCCATTTATATTTAAATTATAGAAAGTTATTTATCTATTTTATATTCAAAAATGAACATAGTTTTTTTCTAAACTTTATATTATGAAGGTATTTTAGTTACTTATTTTCACTTTCGTAAAGGAGTGCATATTATGGATGAAATCGATAAAAAAATAATTTTACTTTTACAAGAAGAAGCCAGAATGACGATTAAAGAAATGACGGAACATTTACACCTTAGTCGTCCTAGTGTTACGGAAAGACTCAAACGATTACATGATGCAGGGATAATCGAAAAATATACAGCACGTATTTCTCCTGATGCAGTTGGCAAAGGAATTCAAGCGTTTTTAAGAATAGAGAACTTAAAAATCTCCTGTAAAAAATTCGAAGAGAAAATATACAACGAACATAGAATACTTGAATGTCATCGAGTAACAGGAGAAAGTAGCTATTACTTAAAAGTAGCTGTGCAATCAATGAAAGAATTAGAAGCATTAATCGATATTGTAATCCCATTTTGTTCTGTAAAAACCTCTATGATACTCTCCTCACCAATCCCTTATAGACCAATTATTGTAGAATAAATATAAGAAAGGAGTGGTCATAAGGACCACTCCTTTCTACTTTAAATTTTTACAAAATCATGATTTTACTTATTTATTTCCAAATCTCATTTACCCATTCAGGATGATCAATAAATGGATTCCGGTTATGTTGATACTTTGTATAGATAATTTCATTGCGATTTTGTTCAAAATCATCGACAGGATCTTGTTCATTCCATTTTAGTAAGACTGATAGTTTCCCCATATATGGATCTTTATTGTTATTCACTTTTTCATTAAGTTCTAAATCTATTTCACCATTATCTCCTTCATAACGAACAGCCATGTAAAACAACATTCTAGCGATATCTCCTTTTACACTATCACGAGGTTCCCAAGAATCACTATCAAATTTACATTCTGTTGCTTCCGAATGATTCACACCGCCATTATCAAAATCCAAATTTCCACGTGAACTATTTACAGATACATCCGTCGCTCTTAAATGGTGAAGATCCGTTCCTGGTCCTGCTGCTGTCCCAAAATCACCATGAGATTTTGCCCAAACATGCTCTCGGTTCCAATTATCTACTCCTGAACCATTTGTAAATTTTCCTTGCGAACGCCCTGTATATAAAAGAAGCACGTTATTTTTATTATTTGGATCTTCATCAGTATCTCTTAGTGCTTCCCAAACCGCACTGTATGATATCTTTGTATGATTATCAATAATAGTATGAAGCTCCTTTTTTAATTCTGAACCCGTTTTCCCCTTCGCACTATTATAATACGTATCATCATAATTAGTTGCGATTACCCCTTGATTTACTTTTGAGGCCGAGGAAGCTCCTTCACCATATACGGTATCTGTAAATGCTAGGGATGAAGAACCTAAAATAAAAAATGAAGAAATAGTAAAAATAGCAAGTTTTGTATTTCGAAACGTCATATACAGCTATCCCCTTTAAAATTTAATATAAACACATTAAATATTTCAAAATTACATACACATTTTCTCTCTTTACGATAGAAAATCCTATTCAGCCTGTATAAATTTCCATGCTTTTGGTTTTTCTGTTTTCTTTCCTAACACTATCCAGCTTTTCTCTTTTCCATTTTCTTGATAATTCACTGGGTATCCATCTGTATATAGGTAGTATTCAGATGGATTACCCGGATTTGGATACACTTTAAACTGCGCAGTATTTGTTTTTTGTTTTGCAAGATGTACCCAGTTTGTCAAGTTAGAGTAGTTTAGAAATACGTAATTATCATAATTTGATTGCGTCATTTTCAGCAGTACACTTTCTCCCCTATGAAGGATACCGTTATTCTCTTTATCAAATACAAACTGAACTGGCGTACCATGAACTTTATTATCGTCTACGTAATTAGATAATAGTGCATAGTCATTCCTCGCATACACTTCAAAGGTCAAACCTCTATTTGAAAGCTCACTTGGCACAATGAAGTATTTTTTATTTTCTTGTATTGCTTCTCCTTCAGAATCTTTCACTACAGTATTTTCAATTTCTTCAGCGGCAGCATTTCCAACAAATGTTTTAAACCATAAATGAATAAATCCCGCTGTATTTCTTTGTGCGTTCTCTAAACTTCTCTGGACAGCTGGCATAACTTCTTGTTGCCAAAGAACATTGTTCCCTTTATTATAGTGAGATTTAATCTCGTCATTGGTAATGTTCCCGATTTCCACTTTTGCGAGTCTCGCTGTTTCATGTATCCACTGTTTCGGATCATTAGAATCAACTAAATTATATGTTCCCTTGTCATCCTTCACTTCAAATTGTGTCTGAATAGTAGTCACATAATTCTCAAAAGCGCTATGAAACTTTAAAGCACTCATATCAACAGCCGTAAAATTAGCGGCATGCATTGGTTGAGTCGCATCTGTAAAATAATGCGTTGCAACACCTAAATAATAAAAAGCTTGTTTTTGATCACCCTTCTTAAAGTATTCACCTGCTAAATTAAAATATTTATCTCCTTGCGAGAGGGCTGTTGGCTCCTCTTCCCCTTTATAGTTCTTTCTCGTATCAGGATCGTAGAAATGAGATTTCCATCCTCCCCTAATTAGCCCATCGATGCCGATTGTACCTGTACCTCCATCGTTAAACTCATCAATGTAATCAGCATCATAAAGACCTCTTTCAAATAACTCCTTATATTCAGGAGTATTTAAAAATTGCAATTCATTTTCTTGAACCGTCTTATCTTGATTGCGACTCATAATTTGAATCGCATTTCGTGCAATCCATAAATGCGTACTTTCATTAGGGTGATGCGGATGCTCTGCAGACCACCTCTTCACACGTTTGTGCTCTTGATTCTCCTGTTTCATTACTTCTCCTATTCCACAAGCTTCTGCTACTGTTGGGATTACTGTAGCACTAGAAGTAATTGCTGTTATGAGAGCCAATGTACATAATTTATTTTTCATACCATTCTCCTAAGTCTTAATTTCATTGATAACGTAAACGGTTTCACTTCGAAGTAAAAATATCCTTCTACATTAAAAATGTAGTTTAATAATAACTTATATATTTTGATTTATTTATGCAATTATACATATTTGATTACTAGCTAAAAAGGAAACGGTTCACAATAAAAATCTCTATGTAACAAAATATAAAACAGAAGATTAAAAATAAGAGTTACTACCATTTTCAATATTCTGACACCTTAGCTAAGAAACCATTTGATTTTAATATTCTACTTAAATCAGCGATAGAGCATACTCTCGACACGAGTTCACCTTGTGACATTCCTTTATGTATACGAATTTGACGGATTCTTTCCCCGATTTGCATGTTTCCACCTCTCATTTAAACATTCCCAATAATGAAATAACTATTTAAATACTGATGTACTATATTTTAATTGTACTGTTGTAATTCTATAATTTCTATCCACTTGTTAAAAAAATTGGTAAAAAATCCAATTTTTTCGTCATTTTTTTTATAAAATTTAACTACTTGTTATTAACATAAGCAGCATTGTATACTTTAAATACGATAAACTTGCTAGAAAAAATTTGAAACAATTGTTATTTTTATCCTATCTTTAGTAGCTTGCACTTATTTTTTACACAAATAAGATGAATCGGATATTATACATGTAATATCCGATTCATCACACCAACTTATTACATATGGATTTATCTATTACGTATTCAAAAAATCAAAATATCTTAATAGACAAAATAACGGTTGTTATGTGAGCAACAAGTAGTTATAGTTTATCGATTATTACAATCAAAAATATTTATTAAATAAGAAAGAGGGATGAATATGGTTTGGAGAACACATGACAGAAAGGCACGAAAAATAGTAAGATATGCTGCAGGATTTGTTATCCTTTTAATACTAGTATCCTTTATCTATCAGTGGAATAACGGTTTAGTGATTGATACAACTGAAAGAGTTTCTTTCGGGCTAGTTCTTACTACTTTCCTTTCAAGCTTCTTACCCGTTAAAAAACAAATTAATGAATAAAAAAAGCACTTGCGGTTTGACCTAAGTAGTTCAGTTATTATGGGGAAAATTCCTAATCACAGCCTCAATATTAAATCACATAGTAAATAGCACATAAAAAGCTCAGAGTTTATGTATCTGAGCTTTTCTTTTTAAAGACAGCACTAAATTAAAGCCCTATTTAATAATAGTAAATTATTTAAAGGAGTTATACCATATAGGCTTATTCGAATTAAAAAAATCATGGTCTCTTACTATTAAATCAATCCTTTCTAAAGCATCATTAAATGATGCAGGATCATATTTTCTAGTCCATACAATGGTAGAAAATATATTCATCGCGGCATATAGTGCGTACAACCGCCAGAATGTTTCGTCAGGTTCGTATCGAAAATAACCTTGTATCTGTCCAATACAAAAAGGGATACTTTGCCTTCTACTAAATAATGAAAGGTTATAGAAATCATGATATGGGTCACCAAAGTCATATCCATTAAAATCAATTACTCCATTATAATTATCATGAAGTACTATGATATGTCCTAAATGAAAATCATCATGAAGTAATGTTACTGGTCTATTCTTTAACAAAGATATGTTATCCTCAATGAACGTGATTAATTTATCTTCCTTTTGAAGTTGGAAGTTGTCTCTTTTATACTCATTTAAATAAAAGTTAAATTTCTTTTTTTGAACTTCCTCCCAGTTCATATATTTGGGAGCTTTAAATTGATGGATTTTTCTTAATTCTTCCCCTGCAGCTATTCCAATTTTATATTGCTTTTCATCAGATATATAAGCAATTACTTCATTTACAGGAGTTCCTTCAATATAACTCATTACCATCAAAGATAGTTGCTTATCTTTTAATACTCTATATTCTATCGGCTTGTGAGTTTGTACATGTAATGTATCTAATTCTTTAAGTAATGTAAATTCTAATTCTTTCTTATCATTTTGTTTTGTATCTAAAACACGCAGAAAATAATCGTTATTCCCCACGCTGACAATGTATTTACTATCTAATGAATACCCCTTTTCAATTTTTCGGATAGATGAATATCCATTTAGACACGGTAATTCATCAATTATATCGTTAATCAAGTATGACATATTCTCACTCTCTCTATGAAAATTTCAGAAAAATAGAATAACAATTTATACAATATCTGTCAAAAAAATATGTGTATTCTTTTCATCTAGCAATGAATCCTATCATCTTATCCTTCTCTATTTCATAAAGTGAAACTTTAATCAGCCCTCACCAATCGGGCCTTTACGGGCAGTTTATCTTCCACCTAACTTCTTTTCTCCCGCCGAATTTTGAGATGGGAGTATTACTGCCCTAAAGTAGCGGGATAAAAATGGTATAACAAAAAGGATTGATCAAAAGATCAATCCTTTACTCTACTTCATTTAAGAAAAACAATGTTAAAACACCTGGCCCTGTATGTGCCCCGATTGCTGCTCCAATTGTATTGACAATAAATACTTCACAACCAAATTTTTCAGTAATTAATGCTTTTAATGCATTCGCAGTTTCTAAATCATCACCATGTGTGATTCCGATTGTTTGTCCCTTCAGTTCTTTACCGCGTTCTTCCATGATATCAACAATTCGGCCTAAAACTTTCTTTCTACCTCTTATTTTTTCAAGTGGTACAAGCTTTCCTTCTTCTACATTTAATATCGGTTTAATGTTTAATAAACCCCCAATAAATCCAGCTACTTTACTTAAGCGACCACCTCTTACAAGATACTGCAGGTCAGCTACAGTAAAGATATGCTCCATATGTTTTGTTAGAAAAGCAATTCGGTTCAAAATTTCTTCTTTTGATGCGCCCTCTTTCGCCATTTTTGCAGCTTCTATTACTACAAGCCCTTGCCCAAGTGAAGCACATTTTGTATCAATAATTTCTAAATCTAAATCTGCATATGTTTCTTTCACTTCTTCTTTAATAACTACTGAAGATTGATATGTACCTGAAAGTTCAGAGGAAAAAGCTAAATATATACAAGGTGTACCTAGCTTTGCATATGTAACAAATTTTTCTTGAAATGTTTCTAGTGAAGGTAGCGATGTTTTATACACTTCGCCTTCTCTCATCTTTTGCAACAAGTGAGTTGATTCTAATGTTACTCCGTCTAAATACTCTGCTTCTGCTTCATCATATACACGGAGTGGAATTAAATCTATATCGTAAGCTTGCAGCAATTCTTTTGGTAAATCGGCCGCACTATCCGTAATGATTTTAACGCTCATTTTTAAACCTCTATTCTATTATAAGTATACTAATATAAGAACAATTACCTTTAAATTATATACGTAAAACAGGAATGAAGAAAGAGAAAGTGTTATTAAAGTATTCTATATTCTATATTCTATGCTCGAAATGTTCAGAAATTAACCTCATTATTAAAATGATTTTTTATAACAGGAATATTGATTCAAATGAAACACCGAATTTTCATTACAATTCATTTTCTTCTATATATAATAAACATATCAGAAAGTTAAGGGGGCTTAAGTTATGGGAATTAAATTCGCTACATCAGAAGACTTAGAATGGATTAATAATCAATATGTGTCAGTGGGATTTGTTCCAAGTGATTTAAAACAAGATAAAGTCGCAATTATCACATACAACGGTGAGAATGTAGGATTAGGACGTTTAGTATATATTGACCAGAATACGATAGAAATGGGCGGTATTTACATACTTCCCGAATACAGAGGTAATAAATTAGCCGGAGATCTCGTCTCTTTTTTAGTACAAGAAGCCAAACAATCAAACGCATCTCATGTCTATTGTATCCCTTTTGAGGAACTTGCCACTTTTTATAAAAAATATGGTTATAAAGAAGTTGATACAGATCAAGAACCTGTTCATCCTACTATCATGGCGAAATATAAATGGTGTTTGCAAGAATATGATAAAAATGTTTTATTGTTTGCATTATAAAATTTAAATCAGTTACGACTGACAGAAGTCCCCTCCCTGACACTTGCTTGAGGAAGGAGACTTCTGTTCGAGTGCTGTTAAAGTGTATTATATTTTTTCACTTGTAACGGAATGGTAACTACATATAAATCAACAGCATAATAAGTAATCCAAATCCCTTTGCCTTCCGCATCAAGCTTTGATTGAAAAAATTGTTCTGAAACTTTTCTTTTCCCCCACTTTTTAGGAAACCATTGAAATACTTTCGGAACATTATATTTCTTGTTGGACCATACCTTTAATCTCCAAAGAACGACAATAACTGCAATAAAGATGATAAGATTAACAAAATCAGAATAGGAAATTTTCAAAAACATATCTTTCTACCTTTTTATTCTTTTTTTATAAATATAACATAATTAAATCATCAACTCTTTCTTCCCTCTAATAAAGTTAAATGCCACGTTACACATCTTTTCTGGTTGTTCCACAACTGTCCAATGACCACATTCCTCAATTTCTACTAATTGTATGTGTGGTATATGTTCTGAAAATAACTCTTTAATAATAGAGGGCGTTAAAATATCGTGACTCCCTTGCGCAATAAGGATAGGAATGTTTGAAAGATGATGTAAATCTCCAGTCACATCATAGTTGTTTTCCCATATCTTTTCCGATTGTTTTATTTACTTCGCTGCTAAATGTGATTTTTTCTTTACGTTTTAAAGTTTCTTGAGAGAAAACATAATAGGGGTCTAGTATATGAAGAATATCATATATTGAAGATTCTCCAATTTTAAGTTGCTCCTCCAATTCGGAAAGTTTACGTTGATCATCCTCGGTTAGTCTCTTCTCCAGTTCTTTACTAAACCTTTCTAATCCCTTAACAGTAACACCTATTGCAGCTGTTAACAGTATTTTATTCACTCTCTCTGGGTATGTAGTTGCGTAAAGTAAAGCAAGCATAGATCCCCATGATTCTCCGAATAAGTTCATTTTCTCAAAACCGAATTTTATGCGCAGTGCCTCTAAATTTTCCACTTCATTTTTCATAGAGTATTGGTTATTTTCCGATAGATCTGATTTCCCGCAACCTCTTTGATCATAGAAGACTAGCTGAAACTCTTTTGATAACGGAATCATATGCGGAAGAAAAAAGCGGTGTTCACTTCCTGGTCCTCCGTGGAGAAATACGATTGGCTCTCCTTCACCTATAAGATTAACATACAATTGATAATCGTTGATTTTAATAAAACTAACACTTTTTGTATCCATAATGCCCCCTATATTCTTACTTTATATTTCATTTCTTCTTTTTTATAAAAATCCCCTTTTCAACAGGTTTATAAAGTAAAACTTTAAGCAGTGGGGATCTTAACTACACGTTAATAAAATTATTATTTTTAGAGATAATTCAAAGTTTGATTAGCCTGTTATGGTAAAGTTAAATTTCATTCCCCATCAATTTTAATTTAATAAAGGAAACAATTTCATGTTTCCACTAAAAAACGTTATAATAAACTGTAGCCTCTACGATTACGTTATAAAGGAGAATGAAACAATGGCTAAAATTAAAGTATATCAAGCAAAAGAAGAACACATGGAAACAGTAAAAGACATTATTGACGTTCAAGAAGAAAACCCAACTGCTGAACATTTACAAATTCTATACACATGTGTATTAGATACAGAGGATATGGCATTGCCTGAATCATATATGGAAGAAGATATTTTAATTGATTCTATTGAAGTAATGGTAAATGTTTCTCAAAATAAATTAAGAGATCTAGGTCCATACGATGTAATTGAAGTACAAAACAAAGGTAAAAAAACTCAAATTTTATTATTAGCAGACGAAGAATACGAAGTAATCGAAGGTTAATTTATAACGTTACATACGAAAAACTCCTTTCTAATCTAGAAAGGAGTTTTTCATTTTCTATGCTTTTGATGTCTCTGCTTTTATCTTTTCTTGTTGTTTCTGGTATACCATTCGTTCATTCCCCATAAAGAAAATAAATACGAATGCTAGGCCGGCTGGAACTAATGCCCACATAAATATCTGAACGATAGAACTAGAAAGGGCTTCAATAATTTTATCTAATATTTGCGGCGGAATTTGAGATCTTGCACCTTCTGAAAGAATCGCTCTTGAATCCCCTAGCACGTTGCTACCCACTCCGCTTCCCATTCCTTTAAACACTTCTTCTAATTTGTCTTGAAAACTTGTTCTTTGAATCATACCAAAGATTGTAATTCCAAGCGTCATCCCTAGTGAACGAACAAAGTTACTCGTTGAAGTTGCTGATCCTCGTTGATTCATACCAAAGTTATGGATTGCAGCCATACTTAATACCGAGAATGAGAAACCTACGCCAAAACCGATAATAATCATATAAATTGTTAACCATACACGGCTTGTTTCCGGTGTTAATGTACTTAATAAGAACAATCCACCTAACATAATAACAGCTGAGATAATCATGATATTACGATAGCTTAACTTTGATGTTAAAAATCCACCTAAATGCGCTGTAACGACTGATCCTAACATCATTGGTAATAGTAATAAACCGGAATTGGTTGCGGACCCGCCATATACGCCTTGAATAAATAAAGGAATATAGACAGTTGCTGACATGAAAGCAGCCCCGTAAAATAACGCGATAATTGTACTCATCCCAAATAAACGCTGTTTAAACATTTCAAACGATATGATAGGTTCTGCCACTTTTCTTTCAATAAAAATAAATATAATCATTAAAATAGCAAATGCTGCAAATAAACTTAAAATAAAAGTAGAATCCCATTCATACTTCTGTCCACCAAGTTCTAATGCAAACATTAAGCAGACGACTGCACCAACTAATGTAATTGCACCAAACCAATCAATCTTTTGTTTTTGGTGAACGCGTGATTCTTTATAGAAGAATACAATAAAAATAAGTGATAGAATGCCTAATGGTAAGTTAATGTAAAACACCCAGTGCCAACTAATATAATCTGTAATATATGCACCAAGTAACGGTCCGAAAATGCTAGATAACCCAAACACTGCACCAAATAATCCACCCATTTTCCCGCGCTTTTCGGGTGGGAAAATATCAAATACTATTGTAAATGCAATCGGAACAAGCGCTCCTCCGCCAATACCTTGAATCGCACGATAAATACCTAACTGCGTAATATTTTCTGCTGTACCACAGAGTGCCGAACCAATCATAAAAACAATTAAACCGAAAATAAAAAACCTCTTTCTACCATACATATCTGATAGCTTTCCGAAAATCGGCATCCCTGCCATTTCTGCTACCATATAGGCGGATACGACCCAGACAAAGTTTTCTAATCCACCTAAATCACCAACGATTGTCCCCATCGCTGTCACAACAATGGTATTATCCATTGATGCCATTAAAATCCCTAGTAATAAACCGGCAACTACAAAACCGAGTTTACTGTTCTTTGCAACCATATTTCTTGCTCTCCCTCTTACACCTATATTTGTTTATGTTCTTTTACAACGGATCTTCCTTTTTGATTAAAACTCGTATGATATTCTACAACACTGATTTCACAGCCAGGGCCAATTGTAACGTTGTTTCCTCTTACTATTTCAGCTACTGTGTGTTCTAAATAAATGTCATCCCCTTCAATAATTGATGTTTGAAGGTTACCAGTATGACTAGTGAAAGGAATAAATCTAGCTTTTTTTCGTACGGTAATCTTTTTTCCACCAATTTCTCTTACTTTACTTCCTTCATAACGCAAAATGATATTAATATTTTCAGCATTTAAAAGCCCTTCATTTTCAAGACCACCAACTAATAAAAGCTCTTCTACTTCAATATCTTCTTTTACTGTAAGACCTCCTTTAATATCTACAAAGTTTCCAGATAGCTTGCCATTCACTTCAAGCATCCCTCGAATTTTTGTTTTGTTTATATGACAATCACGCTGAACTTGTGTATTACCATACACTTTCAAATACTCCGCATGTAAACTCCCTTGTACTTCACTATCCCCATATACAATATACGACTTTGCTGTCATATCACCTCGAACATCACTCGTTCCATATGCCTTAAATTCATTACAGCTCACATCATTTGAAATTGTTCCTTCGCCTCGAATTTTCACCTTATTGTATGCTCCACCAGATGAACTACCAGACCCATTCAAAGTGAGACTATTTTGCTTTTCCATTGCCATTCCTCTCTCCATAAGAAATTAAACTTGCTGAATTTCTTTTACTTTCGCATTTTTATCCACATGAAGAACTCCTGTATATTCAATCAGTCCAATCTCGCAATTTGGCCCTACCGTAACATTGTTCCCTCTTACGGTTTGAATTTGTACGTAATCAATATCAATATTGTCACCTTCTAACAATTCAGCTTCTAAATGCGATCCAAATACCGTTTGAAAAAGTCTACTAAATGCTGTCGCTCTATGCCTTACTTTAATTGTTTGACCACCTATTTCTTTTGCTCTACATGTACCGTGAATATCGATGTCAATTTCATCTGCACTTAGTAAGCCACCGACTGTGAACTGTCCTTCTGACGAAAAGATATCTACTTCGCAATTACCGTCAATCGTCGCTTGCCCACAGATTTTAAGCTCTTCACCTTTCAAAGTACCACCAATTGTTCCTTTACCAGCAATTTTTAAATTGTTAGCCTTTACATCTTTTGTAATCGTTGCTTTTCCATCGATTCGCATGTTTTCAGTATCTACTTTCCCATCAACTTTGCCAGAACCGCTAATTCTTGTACGTTCACTTTTCAAATCACCATTCACATTACCTGACCCGTTGCATTCAAAATCATCGCAATCTATATTTCCATTAACAGTCCCTTTTCCATTTAACTGTACTTTATGAAACTCCCCACCATTAGAAGAACCGTAACCATTTATAATTAATTTTTCTGATCGCATCATTTTCCCCCACTACAATAGTTTTGATTTTAACGCTTCTGTATATTGCATGATTGCTAAACGTACCACTATCTTCGTTCCTTTTTCAAACAGTAAATCATCTACATTTGAAATTAAGAAACATGTAGAAACACCCAGCTTCCGAACCACAACTAATTCGCTATTCTTTTGTTTCATGATTTCATAATGTTCGTGAAGTACTTACAGTATCATCTTGCCTTCTTCCAAGCTAATTTCTCCAGATTGAAGCAATTCCTCTAAAATAAATACATAAAGAATATCAGCAAACTGAAATTCTGCCTGTTTATTCATTTGTTCTATAAAAAATTGTACAACCGGTTCTGAAGCAATACCCTTTCGGATGATGTCTTCTTTCATGAAAGAAATCTCAGATACACTTGGTGAAAACATATTTGCTAGTTCATCAAGCGATAGGTCTTCTTTCATCGTTTGAATTTTATCAATACGCTCTAATATCTTTTCTTTCGGAAAAAATGTTTCTTGCCCTGTAAAAGTCGATTTCCTGATAAACCAATCTTCTGGTATTAAATTCTTTCGTTTCCACCTATATAGTTGCCCGTATGAAATACCAGTCAGTTCCAATAAATCTTTTTTTGAAATTAAATCTGTACTCAACTGTATAACACTCCTTCCTGATAACAACATAACACTGTTACATTGTAAATGAGCGTTTATAAAAACATGCGTAACAATGTTCAAAACCAACCTTTTATTCCATACAAAAAGGCCCTTTCGTACTCCATTTAATACCGAAAGAACCTTTATATATCAATGTTTAAACCATATATGATAAAAATCAATCCAGCCCTGAGAATTAATCATTATATTTTGTACTTTTTCATGTGTACTTATGTGCTGTTTATTACGATATAAAGGAATAATATGAATGTTACGTAACAATGTGTCCTCCACATCGCGTAACAGTGTAATTCGTTTTTCTAAATTAAGTTCAATAAAATATGAATGGAATTGTTCATTCCAATCAAAAGAGCTATGTTGATTTATAAAACTATTTTTCGCAAGAAACATTTGTAAAAAGCTTAGTTCTATTTGCTCACTAATTGTAGCACTATCATGAATCATATCTGCTTGTTCAATTGTTTCTACTTGTAATAATTCCTGCGCATCGAGAAAATGTATTTCAATCGTTATTCCGTACTTTGCACATTCTGTTTGAATCCATTTAGAATCTTCCACATGATCTTGTTCTTTAAACGTATACAAGTATAATACTTCGCCATTATATTTGCTCTTTTGTAGCAGATTATTCATATCCTCTTTTATTCTCCAAACAGTGCGATTTCCTAACAACAATTCATCTGCGACCTCACCGCGTTCTCCCCCTAACTCGTCTATCATTTTGTTACTATGAATCATTTTATATAATGCTTGCCTGAATGTGATATCTTGTAAAGGCCCTTGTTTTTTAGTATTTAACGTAACATATGTTACGTTGGATTCCATTTTAGAAAGTTCTTTATGAGGGCTCTCTATCCCTTTATGCTCGGATTTCATCGAAACGTCATATTCATCCATACTTCTCGGTACATTCCAAAGTTCAATTCGATCAAGAAAGGGGCGTTCACGAAAGTATAAATTATGTGCTTCTAATACAAAGATAGAATCGTTATTTTCTCGTAGTTTAAATGGCCCCGTTCCACTTAAATTTCCTTCCTCATCTTCCGTTACAATAGAACACTGTTCTGTACCTAAAATATGTAATAATAACTTATTTTCTGTATGCAAGTAAATCTCCACAATATATTCGTTTACAATATGGATTTTTTCAACATGTTGCAACATCCACAAATACGGATTATCTTTCTTATTCAGAAACCTATTCAATGTATATGCAACGTCATCAGCAATAAATCGTTTACCATTATGAAACTGTACACCTTTACGTAAATAAAAAGTCCACACTTTTTGATCGTTATTATATTCCCAGTGAAACGCAAGTCTCGGTTCTATTACGTTTGTACTCTCGTTCACATATACAAGCGTGTCATATATATGTTTCACCATATGACATTCGGAACGCATTGTAGCATATACAGGATCCAAAAAAATCTTCGGCCTCATTTCAACTTGTAAACGAAGTACATCTTGTCTACCTTGAGTAGTCATTTCAATTTGATAACCAAATATTGAATTTATCCAAGTTTGGAATTGTTTTTGCAACGATGGAAAATACACAATATATTGTTCAACAAATGCTTTTCCACCCCTTACATCTCCTTGTTTGGTTATTTCTTTCCCATGTTCTAAAATTAAGAAAGCTGGATTCTTTTGAAATGATACCTTTGACCGATTCCCTCTCCCGCGTCCTGGAAACCAACAAACCCAACCTAGCTCTTCTAATTTTTTAATAATAAATTTACTATTACGATCGGTACAAAATAACATTTCCGATATGTTTTGTAGTGATATTTCTATTTTTTCTTCCCCTGTTCTCCCTTTTCCATACTGGAGCCACAGCTGTATATATTGCTCCAAAATAACCATACTTTTCCCCCTAAAAGATGAAAATTTTCCCTCTTTTATTCTACCCTTTTTCATTTTTCACTTCCATCTTAAGATTTCAATATAGAAAGGAGGAAATGAAAAATGAAAGTTCTTATAAAACGCTATAGCAAACCAATTTGGATTCGACTACTAGGTGAATTGTTAACAAGAACGACTGAGGCGATGTTAGCGATAATTTTTATTGTACATGTCAATAAAGCTTTAGAAGGAAATGTCGTCCTGACGATGCTTCTCTTTGGCTTGCAACCTCTTTCTGATATTGTGTTCACAATCATTGCTGGAGGTGTGACAGATAAATACGGCAGAAAGAAAATTATGTTACTTGGATTATTCGTACAGGCAATTGCAATCGGCGGATTTGTTTTTGCTACATCAGTCCCTTTCTTTGCTTTGTTATATGTAATGAATGGTGTTGGCCGCTCCTTATATATTCCTGCTCAGCGTGCTCAAATTGCAGACTTAACTGCACCAGAACAACAAGCGGAAATATTTGCTGTTCTTCAATCAGTAGGAGCAATCGGAGCTGTAATTGGTCCGTTCATTAGTGCCTTTTTTTATAATAGTCATCCTGAATACTTATTTATGATTCAAGCTATGACTCTCCTGCTATATGCCATTCTCGTATGGACGCAGCTTCCCGAAACAGCGCCAATCATTCAAACAGCTCAAAAATCAACACAAGTCACAACAAAGAAAGAATTTATTTTTAAGCATTATGTCGTATTTGGACTTATGATATCTACTCTTCCGATTAGCTTTTTCTATGCGCAAACTGAAACGAATTATCGCGTATTTGCAGAGAATATCTTTCCAAATTTCTTATTCGTTCTCGCATTCATTTCAACTTGTAGAGCAATTATGGAAATCATACTACAAGTTGGTCTTGTCAAATGGTCTGAACGATTTTCAATGCCCAAAATTATCGTGATTTCATATTTTTTCTATACATTGGCTGCCATTGGTTATGGCTATTCCACAACATTATGGTCACTCTTCTTTACACTGCTTTTCCTTACAATTGGTGAAAGCATTGCTTTAAATCATCTACTCCGATTTGTTTCGGGAATCGCACCGAGTCATATGCGTGGATTATATTTTTCTATTTACGGGATACACTGGGACATTTCTCGAACATGCGGTCCGGTTATTGGAGCAATGATATTAGGTCATGTAAATGGCAGTACCCTATTTTATATTTGTGCCTGCTTATTAATAATCGGTGGAATCATTCAAACCTATTTTGTTTCTTCCGTAGAGAGTAACAAAGCAAAAGAGCTGTCCTTATAAAAGAACAGCTCTTTTTTCTTCCCTTTACTAGCCTGCCATATTATTAATACTATCTTCTGGAGAAAATACAGAAATATGATCGACTTTTCCAGTAGAATTTGGAATTACAAATTTCAATTCAAATTGGCCATTCGCTTTATAAATATATATTTTGTCATTCCCATTTACCTTAACTGAAATAGGTTTCCCTAAAACTTTTTCGATGTCTTGTAAAGTAAGTGTGTGAAGCTCTGAATGATTGGAACGAATGTCAAAAATTTGAGATCCTTTATTAAATCCAATAACAACATTTTTATTCGTAAAAGTTGCATACATACCTTTCCCTGCTGGCTCAGTTTTATCAGCTTTCCCCCATACCTTTTCAACTTCTTCAATATCTCCTGTATGTGCAGCAAATGTAACATTCGGTACTTTTCCTTGTTTTGCTTGTTCTAATATATTCTTAATTCGATTACTTTTTTTAGGGTCTATAGATGAATTTGACGGATTTTGTGGCTTTGGTTTGGGATCTGTTGTTTCCGATTTATCTGAAGGTGGTTTTTCATTCTTCTTTTCAGTTGACTGATCAGCAAAAGAATCTGATTTCACTTCAGAATTCTTCTCAGGTGTTTGTGTAGTTAGTCTCTGTTCATCTGAACTCTTACAAGCTGTTAGAGTTAACAATGTCAAACTAAAAAACAATATGAGTATTCTTTTACAACTTTTCATGATTTCAACCTCCTACCTTATCGTATTCACCCTTACATCCAATCCATTACACTCAAGTTAATATCATCATATAACAGTTTCCTAAACAATCTCATCAAAAATACGCTGTATTGTAATAAGCAAAAAATGGTTTTATATTGAAGGAAGTATAAAAATAGGAAACAGATTTGTTGAATTCATTCTAAATAAAAAAACTGCCCTATTTATAGGGCAGCGCCAAATATGTAATTACACTTCAATACTCTTTCCATCTTCAACGATATGGTAAAGTAAGTGAGCTAAATGATGAATCGGACCATATTCTTCCTCTTCTTCATCTGTTTCACCTTGGAATTCAAGGTCATTTAAGTAAAGTGCTAAAAATTGATAGAATAATTTTAAATCAAATCCGTAGCAAGCACTTGGTTCTTCGTGATCTCCCTCATATTGCAACATTAAGTATTGTTCGTTTCCTTCTGCATCTTCTGCATCAAAGAATACAAAGAAACCGACATTTGTATCTAAATCAAATAAATGACGAGTACCATTCTCTGTTGCTTTATTAAAATCCTCTTCACTTAACTTATGTACTGTTGTTGCTTTTGCATTGTCTTCTTGATGAAAGTTTACTGTAAATGATTTCAATGCTGACACCTCCTGATTGTATAACAGTAGCATAACAGATTAGAACACATAATACAAAAATGGATTGCCTACTATTGTAGGCAATCCATCTCATTTCACTTTCGGATCGCGCGAAGTAATAAGCTTACAATAAAAATTAAAACAATGGCACCTATTAATGCCGGAATAATTGCATATCCTCCGATAACCGGTCCAAACGTCCCCAATAACCATGTTCCAAGCCAAGAACCAATAATCCCAGCGATAATATTTCCAATTACACCACCAGGTATATCTTTACCAACGATTAAACTTGCTAGCCATCCTAAAATACCTCCGACAATTAAAGACCATATAAATGCCATATTATTTTACCTCCTTAATTTTACAAAACAAAAATAATGACAAAAAATTATTGCTTACCATTAGTTATGCTACTTTTTTATTGAGTTATACTATCAACTTGTGGATAGTAGAAGTACGATTATACCGAACGATTTAAAGTGACACTTCCATCGCCAACAGCCCTTTTTTTAGAGAAATCATCCATATCTTTATTCTTTGATCTAATTATTCAAAACTGAGTTTAGGGGGCATGTAAAATCCCACTCTAAAGGTACCTACAAAACGAATAAATATTTTGATATGTTTCTTAAAATTCAGTAAACTGAAAAATGAGTATATGAACAGGGGGGAACATAACTTGAATAATGTCGATTTGTTATTATTAAACCTATCAGAAGTAAGAAGACGAAGCATAAAAGTTTGGACAACTATTCCTGAGGAGAGATTAGATTGGAGACCAGATTCTGAGGCATTGAGTTGTAAAGAGACGATAAGGCATGTTTTAGAAGCTGAATATCTTTATCTACAAATATTAAGAAATCAAGATAATGTCCAAAATATAACATCACCTTTTGAAGCAAAAGTATTTACATCTGTTAAAGACGAGCTCCATTTTGCACAACCATACCATGAACTGTTTATTGATTTTGTCAGATCTTTATCAAATGAAGAATTAGAAAATATAAAAATAGATCGTTCAAACCTAACTGAACTTGGCTACACGGGCTATATTCGTTCTTTAGGTGACATGCTACTACGAATCGCGTATCATGAAGGTGTTCATACAGGACAAATATTAGATTATATGAGAACGATGCAGATAGACCGACCGGATATTTGGGACTAAAGTCCTTGATATTTACATATTTAAGGGAATAATTCTCTTTTAATTAAGCATACTATTGTATTTTCTAACACAGATTGTTCTTGCTTCTTCACGTATTCATATATACCATCTAAGAACAATCTGGTTTCAACATTGTTCTCATAAATTCTCTTTTAAACGCTTGATAATTAAAATCAACAGCAATTCTTTGTACAGGTCTATTATCAAATCTTTTCAGTTCAGCAATCTCTCTAAAATCAGCTACACTTTGCCCTCTTGTTTCATCATTTGTTGTACTTATCCATATAGCAGACTTTTTATATTCAAAGATATTATCATTGATTAATGAAATGAATGGTAATAGATCATGAATCGGACTTCCACCAATTCCAGGGTATTCTTTTTTATAAAAGTTTTCATAATAAAAATCAATCATTGGCTTAATTAGTTTTGCTTGCCCTGTTCCTTTTTGATGAATAACGTTTACCATTTGAGGAGTAATAAGTGCTCGCTGCGTTACGTTTAACGGATAAACACTAACATTCTTGGCATATTTCATGACAATATTAGTAGCCATTGGGTCTCCATAAAAGTTAGCTTCTGAAACAGGAGTAACATTACCTGGAAATAAAAATGCACCGCCCATTATATAATAAGAGCATACTTGGTCCATTACATCTGGATACAAAAGAAATAGTGTCGCAAGTGAAGTTAAACGTCCTGTCGCCACAATAATAATATCTTCTGGACATTGTTCAATAAGCTTAATGACTTCGCAAAAGTTTTCTCTTTCCGGCCCTCTCATTTTCGCTGGAATAATTGATCCCAAACCGTGATCTCCATGGATTTCTGGAAAAAACAAAGGATCTTCCGCCGTCATCGGCCGACTTGCTCCTTTTATTATTTTTACCTTCGTAGCATAGTAGTTCTCTAAAAAATAAACATTTTCGGTTACAATCTCTCTTGAAATGTTACCATAATCGGCCACAACCCCAAGGATATCAATATTACATGTTTTATCAGCATAAATTAAAGCAACTGCATCATCGATACCAAAATCTCCAAAAAAGATTATTTTTTTATTAACGCCTCTCACCCTCCTCACCATATTCTACTATTATTATTATGTAGAAAAGACAAGGCGGTGAAACAGTTTAAAAGAAAAAACCACCTATTTATTGGTGGTTCCCAGCTTTTTATATGATAAATATGCTAACACATTCTTACTGTTTTCATACTTCGGGTTATTTCCTTTTCTCGGCTCCCTCGTATGTGTTTTTTCAAATCCAGTAATTTCAGGCATGTTCTCCAAAAAATCAACAATCTCTTTTTCAGTTCCCTCAATACGTACACGAATCATTATGACTACTCCTCAATCCTATTTTCTCTATAACAAGTATAACGTACTCGGGAAAGACTGCAAGATAATTATCTTTTTAAAGTTGCACTTTTCTGGCAAACAAAGAGTGCCATCTCAGTATAGAACGATTCAACTTTATTATTTTCAACATGTATTTTGAAAAACTCCTTCATTTCATTGGAGGTTTTCATCATGCAATCTGTTAACTTTGAACGGATTTCCTGTGGTACATCCATCATATTGCACCACCAATCAAAATCAAATTGTTTCTCAAATGTGAGGCATGATTGCATTTGCAAACCATTTTTCTCTAATAATGAAATCCATTCTGTTTTTTTCAGCGCGCGCCTATGGCTCGGATCTCGCTTTTTCTCAATAAAGTTATAAAATGTATCGTATTCATTATTTTCAGGAGCAACATTGTCAATTAATATAAATAACCCATTTTCTTCTAACGTGCGATGTACTTCAAAAATAAATTGTGAAGGATTTGAGAAATGATGCGCTGCAATACGACACACAATTGTATCAAACGATTCATTAGAAAATGGTAAATCCTCTGCATTTCCTATAACAAATGAAACATGATCATGTCCATTAGCATGAATGAATTTTTTTGCTTTTTCCAACATTTTTTCCGTTAAATCAAGAGCGACTACGCTTTTGAATAATGGCGCTAGCGTATTCGCTACATGCCCACCACCTGTAGCAATATCAAGAAGACGAGTATTTTTACGATTTTTTACTTGCTGAACTAAATATTGCAAATCTGATCCTTTTGCATGAATTTGACTTTTGACATACTTTTCAGCGTTACTACCAAACTGAGTCTTTACAAGTTCTTCATTACTCATTCTGGATCATCTTCTTTCTACATATATTTACATATTCTTTTCAGCAAGAATACGCAAATCTCCTCTTTTAACTAGACTTTGAAAAAAGTCTCTTATCTCTATGTGTAAACAACAATGTAATTCCTCTCTATTCCTTTTTTACTCAATGAACTAATAGCTCTATTTCTTTCTGACTTTCCTCTCGCTTCATATATTCACGTACATTCGTACTATATGCTTGTACGATTAAGGACAGTGACAATACGAATAGTTTCTTTAACACATTCTCTTCATACTCATCAATCCAATCCTTTGCCTCTACACAATGATTCAAAATCGATGTATAGAAACTCGCAAATTCAATTTCTGTTTTATCCACTCCTATTTCTCTTAGCAATTCTTTACATAATAACGAGCGCTTCTTAATAAAACGCGGAAAGTAATACGCATAAATCATTTCACGGCACTTTTCTCTAATCATTTCTTCAAATTTTATATGATATATTTCAATTCCTACATAGAATGTTCCTCTCATTCCCCCACTATACCCTCGTAAAAAATCTTCAATTGTATGATACGTATAATCTTCGTGTGTTTGATTCATATGTACCAAAACACCACTAGCATTCACAATATATTTAGGAACTGCTATGTAATAATAAACCACCCAAAAACAAAGTTTTTCTAGTATTTCCTCTTCTTGTTCCTGTAAAAATTGGTCAAGCAGTTTCTTGAAAAATTGTTGTACCATCAACTCGCCTCCCCTCATATATTTTAAATTTATCCTCGTCTACTTTCCAATGTGTAAAATTTGTTTTTAGCCCTACAAAAACAAATTTTTATCTAAATCAAAAAGATTGAACTTTGATTATCAAACACGTAATATAGACTCTGGCTCTAAAAAATAATGATTAACATATAGGAATGAAAAGGAGGATTTATATACGATTTTTTCTATTTTAAAAGACTGTGAGGTTTTGTTATGTGGCGTAATAGAAATGTCTGGATTGTTCTAATCGGTGAATTTATTGCCGGACTCGGTTTATGGCTAGGGATTCTTGGCAATCTAGAATTTATGCAGAAATATGTTCCTTCTGATTTTATGAAATCAGTCATTTTATTTATTGGGTTATTAGCCGGTGTTTTAGTTGGTCCTATGGCGGGACGAGTAATTGATCAATATGAAAAAAAGAAAGTTCTCCTTTACGCAGGCTTTGGCCGCGTTATCAGTGTGATTTTTATGTTTTTCGCTATTCAATATGAGAGTATTGCCTTTATGATTGTTTTTATGATCGCCATTCAAATTTCGGCAGCTTTTTATTTCCCTGCTTTGCAGTCTGTTATTCCGCTTATCGTTCGTGAGCATGAATTATTACAGATGAACGGTGTACATATGAATATCGGAACGATTGCTCGTATTGCTGGAACCTCCCTAGGCGGTGTTCTTCTGGTCGTAATGAGCTTACAGTATATGTATGCATTTTCAATGGCTGCCTACTCTTTATTATTCCTTTCGACCTTTTTCCTACAATTCGAGGATCGAAAATCTAATATATCAAGTAAAAAGGCAGCGAAAGATAATAGTTTTATAGAAGTATTTCGTATTTTAAAAGGGATTCCAGTCGCATTCCGTGCACTTATTTTAAGTATTATCCCCCTTTTATTTATCGCGGGTTTCAATTTAATGGTAATTAATATTAGCGAAATGCAACATGATCCAACAATTAAAGGGTTTATTTATACAATTGAAGGTATAGCTTTTATGTTAGGTGCTTTCGTAATCAAGCGTTTATCTGATTATTTTTCACCTGAAAAATTGCTTTATTTCTTTGCATTCTGTACTGCTGTTGCACACCTCTCACTATTCTTTAGTGATGTGAAATGGATGGCGCTTGTATCATTTGGCCTGTTTGGATTTAGTGTTGGCTGTTTCTTCCCTATTATGTCGACAATTTTCCAAACAAAAGTTGAAAAAAGTTATCATGGGCGTCTTTTCTCATTCCGCAATATGTTTGAAAGGGTTATGTTCCAAATTGTCTTACTTGGAACAGGCTTCTTCTTAGATACAATTGGATTACAGTATATGGTGCTTATTTTCGGTGTTATTTCATTATTTATTATTTTTATGTCCTTATCAAAACAGAAGCAGACGAATAAAAATACTTCCCAAGTATCAAACATGTAAAATCCATCTCAATTTTGAGATGGATTTTACCTTTATTGTAAGAGTTGACCTAAGTCCCCGGTTATTACATTCCCGCTATTGGCTTCATCCGTATCAATATGCATATCTAATGCGTACGTATCTTTTACACGAATTAATACTCGATTAAAAACTAATCCTCTGTCTCCTTCTACTTTAACACTTACATACTGTCCATCTTTCACTTGAAATTTCTCAGCATCTTGAGACGTCATATGGATATGACGTTCAGCAATAATTACACCTTTTTCAATTTTTAAAGATCCCTTTGGACCAATAAGAGTAATCCCTGGTGTTCCGTCAATATTGCCTGATGCCCGAATCGGAGCATCCACCCCTAATTTGCGTGCATCTGTTTTTGAAATTTCAACCTGCGTAAATTTCCGAATAGGACCAAGGATACGAACCTTTGAAATTTCTGCTTTGTCAGTCTTAATGGTTACTGTTTCTTTTGCTGCAAACTCTCCTGGTTGTGAAAGTTCTTTTGCAACCGCTAGCTCATATCCTTCCCCAAAAAGTTTTTCTAAATCTTCGTTTGTCAGATGGATATGCCGATTTGATACACCAATTGGAATTTGTTTCACCTAAAACACCTCTTCATTATGTAATAGTATTCCTAATCTTTAGCTTTCCCTTCTTTTTCTTTTTACACAACTACGTTTTGAATTCTGCCCCAAAAGTGATAAAATATAATTATGTGTTTTCAGAATAATAAAAGAATATACAAACTACAGAAATGAAAGCACAGTTTTTTAGGAGGGGTTTTGATGACTTATACGTTGGCAACTAGAATGAAAGCATTTCAATCTTCTATATTTAGTGAACTAGCAGCTTATAAAAAAGAAAAAATTGCAGCAGGTCACAAAATGATTGATTTAAGTATCGGCAATCCAGATATGCCTCCTGCTGATATTGTAAAAGAAGCTATGATACATACAGCAAGCGGAAAAGAAAATTACGGTTATACTTTAACAGGTATTCAAGAATTTCACGAATCAGTAACTGAATATTACGATAACACTCACAATGTTACATTAGATCCAAACAAGGAAGTTTTATTATTGATGGGTTCCCAAGATGGACTTGTTCACTTACCTATGGTATTTGCAAATCCAGGTGACCTCATTTTAGTACCTGATCCTGGCTATACAGCATATGAAACAGGCATTCAAATGGCAGGTGCAAAACCCTACTTCATGCCTTTAAAGAAAGAAAATGACTTTTTACCTAACTTACAAGACATCCCTGAGGAAATTGCTAAACAAGCAAAAATGATGATATTAAACTTCCCTGGAAATCCAGTTCCAGCAATGGCTCATGAAGATTTCTTCAAAGAAGTAATTGCGTTCGCAAAACAGCACCATATTATTGTCGTACATGATTTCGCCTATGCTGAATTTTATTACGATGGAAAGAAACCAATCAGTTTCTTATCTGTTCCTGGCGCTAAAGAAGTTGGTGTTGAAATTAATTCCCTATCCAAAAGCTATAGCTTAGCTGGTAGCCGCATTGGTTATATGATTGGAAATGAAGAAATTGTAGGTGCACTAGCGCAATTTAAATCAAATACAGATTACGGCGTATTCTTGCCAATTCAAAAGGCTGCATCAGTTGCCTTGCGTCAAGGGGCTGATTTCTGCGCAAAAAACCGCATCATCTACCAAGAACGTAGGGATACGTTAGTTGACGGATTCGCTTCTTTCGGATGGCATGTTGATAAACCAGCTGGTAGTATGTTCGTATGGGCCGAAATACCAAAAGGTTGGACTTCATTAGAATTTGCTTATGCATTAATGGATCGTGCGCATGTTGTTGTAACCCCTGGCCATGCTTTTGGACCTCATGGTGAAGGTTTTGTTCGCATCGCACTTGTCCAAGATAAAGAAGTATTACAACAAGTTGTTGAAAACATTAAAAATAGCGGTATTTTCTCTCTTGAAAGAGCAGATGCATTAGTCAAAAATTAATTACAAATCCCCTGCCCATTTTTAGCAGGGGTTATTTTCATTTTTCTTTTGAAAATTAGGAGGTACATATATGAATATGAAAAATATTAAAGACACTCTCCCTCATCGGCATCCATTTTTAATGATTGATAGAATCACAGAAATTGAAAATGAAAAATCCGTAAAAGGATACAAACTAATTACAAGTAACGAATGGTTTATAAATGAGCATCAAAACAGTATGCCTCATATGCTAATTGTAGAGGCACTTGCACAACTTGGAGCATTCGTAGGAACAAGTGGGTCGAATGGATTAGGATTTCTCTCCTCATTAGACGGTGTAACATTTAACGGAACTACTATACCTGGTGACAAGCTAGATTTACAATATGAAGTTCTGCGGAATAAACGAGGGTTTATTCTCGGAAAAGGAATTGCTTCTGTAAATGGAAAAACGATTGTTACAGTTGAAAAATTACTAGTTTATATTACACAATAAAGATTGTATTTTAAATGTTCACTATAATAACTATACAATGACAAGGGGTACAAAAATGAAGAGCGCCGTTGGTATTGATGCTGGGGGAACACTAACAAAAATTGCTTATTTTAATCAAGACAATGAATTACGTTTCGAAAAATTTTACTCCCATGAACAAAACAAAATTAAAGATTGGTTACATAACAATAAATATATAAATAGACTATCTATAACTGGTGGTAAAGCTGAGCAATTACAAACGTTATTTTTAGGAAAATATAATATAGAGCACCTTGCAGAATTTGACGCCACGCTTTCAGGTGTTCATTACCTCATTGATGTAGAAAAGCACCTTATCAATAACTTTGTTTTAACCAATATCGGTACAGGTACATCCATTCATTATGTCCAAAATACCGAGTATATTCGTGCTGGCGGAACAGGGGTTGGTGGAGGCACTATCATGGGATTATCAAAGCTATTAACAAACATAGATCATTTTGAAGAAGTCATCGGGCATACAAAACTAGGATCTAGGCGGAGTCTTGATATTACAGTTGGAGATATTTATAACGGCATTCTTTCTCCTATTGATAGTAACTTAACAGCTAGTAATTTCGGAAAAGCTGCTATTCATGAACCTGATTATAACAAGTCCGATTTAATCGCCACCCTTCAAGGTCTTGTTGGTGAAGTAGTTACTGCATTAAGCCTTCAATTTGCAGAAGCAAAAGATATAGATCATATCGTTTATATTGGATCTACACTTTCAAACAATAAACATCTACGAGAGATTATAAGTAATTATACCGTGTATCAAAATAGAACACCTATATTCTTACAAGATCATGGCTTCAGTGGAGCTATAGGTGCTTTATTGAGTGCAACAAAATAAATTTATTACACAAAGGAGGCTTCTGTGAAAGAAAAAACATTACTTAAAATTGAAAAAGACATCGAAAATCATGACTTAGGAAAAGCAAGAGAGCGCCTTCACGGCTTAATTCATTCTTATCCTAGTGACCTGTCACTTCGCAAAAAATTAGGTGATATCTATTTTAGGTTACACTATCCAACAATGGCTGGACGATATTGGTATCTTGAAGAAAACAAAACGCCCGAAATGATTCAAGCATGCCAACAATTTGAAAAATCGTTGGGCAACAGCCCTAATGAGATTGTAAGAGCTTTGAAATTTAAAGGTGATTCCGCAATAATTAATAATTTATCATTAAAATATAGCTGCTCAGTTATACAAAGTCGTGTAATAGAACAAATTGCACAAGAACCTGAAGAAACGTGGAAAGATAACTTAGTTCACATTGGATGTATTTCTATAGTAGCTGCAATCTTTGTTTCTACTTGTATTGGTCTGTATACCATTTTCAATTGGTTATTTTCATAATATATGATTCAATAAAAAAACTGGCATGTAAGCCAGTTTTTTTATTGAATCTTTTCCTTTTCTAACATATACGTATCTGTAGAAACAGACTGTAAGAACGTATTCATCTTCATCTCCCCTACAGAATAAATATATAACTCATGCATCGCACGCGTACAAGCAGTATAAAATAATTTCCGTTCACTTTCCCTGCCGTATTTTTCCGTTGATGCATCATAGATGATAACTGCATCAAACTCTACCCCTTTCGATAAATACGATGGGATAATCAAAATACCTTCATCAAACGAGCTCGTTTCTTTCTTAATAAGACGAACTGGCAATGATGTTTGCAGGGCATGGTATGCTTCTTCACTTTCTTCCGCTGTTTTACAAATAACCGCAATTGTCTTGTGACCATCTTGTTGCAGTTGTTTGATTTGATTCATAATCTTTTTATGATGCTCCTCCCGATCTTTCACTTCTGTTATAACCGGTTGCATACCATCACGCTGAAACGGTTCAATTTCATCACCATTCGTAATTAACTGCTTCGTAAATTCAATGATTTGTTTTGTGGAGCGATAACTACGCGTAAGAACAATTCTTTCACTTAGTTCTTCCCCATACAGCGTACTTAACTGCGAAAATTCATTCTCTGACGCATGTTCATAAATAGTCTGATTAAAATCACCTAGTATTGTCATTTTTGTATGCGGAAATATTCGTTTCAAAAATGCATATTGAAATGCAGAATAATCCTGCGCTTCATCAATAAATACGTGCTGCACAGATGTATTTTTTTGCAATTCTTCCAGTTGATCTTTCAAATATAAATAAGGCGTTGCATCTTCATATGACATATAAAAATCTTGTATTTTTTCTATTGTTTCTTTACATATTTCATTCCATCTTTGCGGTAATTTATGTTCTTCTACAAGTTGTTTAGCGAACTCAGGATCTTTAAATAACTGTATATAAAGTGCCGGTGTATGAATGAATTGTAAATTTTTCACACGTCTTTTCAGCGGTTTAAAATGCTCTTTTACAACAATTGCTGCTAGCATCTTCTGTTCCCGCTCAAAATCATCAAATGCACCATTTGAATGTTCTTCTTCTCGTTGCAATTGATGATACACTTTCGCATATGTTTCTTTATCTAATAACTGTATTTCTTCTTCCACCCATAACTCTTTTCTCTCTATTTTTTCTTGTTTTCTTAACTCTTTTAATAACCACTCAGAAATTAATTTTATTCGATTTGGAATTCGGATTGAAGAATCAAATTCATAAAACTTTTCTTTCATTTGTTCTTTAGAGATTAATACTTTCCCTCTAAATTTTATATCTTTAAATAACATACCTTCTCGTTTTAAATAAGATACATACTGATTTACTACTTCAATAAAATCAGTACTTGCTTTATATTTAATTCCTTCTAATCGTGTTTCATAGCTCTCTTCTTCCATTCTTGTCAATACATATTCCATCTGTGTAAATGGATCTTCTAATTCAAATTTCTTATCAATATGACGTGCTAAGTATTCTTGGAATGTCGTTTGCTTCATATTGTCTTCACCAAGTTCTGGCAGTACTGTGGAAACATAGCTATTAAACATCGAATTTGGAGAAAAAAGAATGATTTGATCAGCGTGTAATGTCTTACGATAACGATACAATAAATATGCGATGCGCTGAAGTGCTGCCGATGTTTTACCGCTTCCTGCAGCTCCTTGCACAACCAGCAAACGACTTTTTTCATTCCTAATAATTTGATTTTGTTCCTTTTGAATTGTTGAAACAATGCTTTTCATTTGTGTGTTCGCGTTATTTCCTAATACTTCTTGCAATAATTTATCGCCAATCGTAACACCTGTATCAAACATACTTATAATTTGACCATTCCGAATCACATATTGCCTTTTTAATGTCATTTCACCCGAAATCGTATCATTAGGTGCCATGTATTTTGCTCTTCCTACAGAATAGTCATAATACAAACTTGATATAGGGGCTCGCCAGTCATATACAAGAAATTGTTCTGTAGTTTCATCGTAGAATGAGTGAATACCAAGATAAATAGCATCCTCACTTTTTTCACCGTCTTCTAAAAAGTCTACCCTTCCAAAGTATGGTGATTGCTGTAATCTCTGTAATCCTTTTAGTTGATTATAAGCATGGCGATGACTTTGTTCTCGTTCGGATAATAGCTCTGCTTGTTGCTTAATACTTGCTGCCGTTTCTATAGCCTCTTCTGTATTATCAACATTCACAGTTACATCGTCCCAAAAATGTTTGCGAATCTGGACAACATCTTTTGTTGTTGCACTTGTATAACGTTCTAATGTATCAATATGTTTTTCAATCTTTCCAACTACGTCTTCCACACGATGTTGTTCCTGTTTCCATTCTTGACTTGTTTTTTCCATATCGCCACTCCTTATCAACTGATCGTTCTGATGCTCATTGTTTGATGCAATACAGTAAAACTTTAATCAGCCCCCACCCAACTTCTTTACTTTCGGTGAATTTTAAAACGGGGACTTGCCACCTGTTAATGCGGGATAAAATTTTTCAACAAACCGTTTGACAAACAAGCAAATAGTTTGTTATAATTAAATTGGGTAATTATTGAGTTTTTTACAATAGAATAAACAATGAGCGTTTTTTCATTTTAACACATATATATGAAAAAGCAACAAAAAGGAGATACAAATTTGTATCTCCTTTTTTTATTTTGAAAGTTCTACTTCAAATTCTATTATCGATTCTCCACTTTCCCCAATACGTTCAATACTCACCTTTTCAATTAAACATCGCAATCGCATGCTTAATCTCGGCATCTTCTCTACAATTTCTATTGCCTGTTTTTCATTTTCTTTTCGTCCAACTGTAACGTGCGGTATGTAGGGTATATCACTTCGTAAAAATTCCGCTAACGGCCCTTCGTATAACGTATCATGCAACTTCTTTACTTGTTCTTTCCCTTTTTCAACATTTAAAAAGATATATTCTCCTTCATTGCGAATGTGATTAGTAAACTCAATCGCTATCGGGGGAATCCCTTCTACCTTTTCAATTATATGCTGTTTTAATGCATCCTTAGAAATTGCACTTTCAAAAGGAAATACGAGTGTAATATGCGGCTTGATTAACCCAAATAAAGGATCGTGTTTTTGTCTAATCGTTTCAATTTCATCTAGTTGTGTTTCGTCTTGAAAAAACAAAATCGTACGCACTTTCCATCCCTCCTTCACCTCTATGAAACCGCCTGAAAAACCTTTCTAAACTTCATATAGCAACCAATTCGCCACGGTACAATATAAGAAATCGCAACAACATAAAACAATAATCCTATCGTTTGCTGATCTAAATTAATGATATATTGCCTTGAGACATATCTTAACGCTACAATACCAATAAACGTCATAAGAAAAGCTACACTTTTTTTCGTATATATGTTGCCATCTTCTCTTCTTTCATAGTTTGTAAGGATGATAAGTGGAATCGCGAAAAGAAATCCAAATAACATCGCAAAACTAATGTACAATGTGGCTGGATGAACAGGGCCAAAAAACATAAAAATACCTGGTGATAAAAATAATAGCGGCAATAAAATTCGCTTTCCATTTCCTTTTATCGGTTTATGCATAGAGCGGTAACGTCTCCATAAAATTAGCATTGCAATACATAAAAACATCATTACTAATGAAGATGTATCTCTCATATGTTTTCCTTCTCTCCTAAAATATCTATTTAACACTATTATACAATTTATTAAACCATTTGTTCTAGAGAAATTTTACGAATAAAGATGCCACTAACCAGGAAGTAAAGTATAATTAGCCCAATGGAAATGATGATAAACGAAGGGATATTCATCAAAACTTCAGTTTTTGTAAGCGTCATTTTTAAGCCTGTATTATAACATACACTTGTTAAGCCTATAAAAAAGATCGAACCAATTGCGCATCCAATCCAGTTAAATCTTTGCTGGAAAATAACAATACCTTGGAAAAGGCTTGCGACCGTAACATACAGTAAAAACTGTACAAAGAACTGCTCAATTGAACCATCTAACAAACTATTACTTTCTATATGATAAAATAGACCCGGTAAAAAAAGAATTTGAAGAAGCGAAAAAAATGCTGATTGTAAAACAATATAACAAATCGATCCAATAAAAAATTGTAACCTTGTTGCTCCAAAAGAAACTGCTAAGTGAAATAGATCTAACTGTATAAAGAAAGTACTCACTACAATGAAAAATATAACCGCAATAGAAGGATTGTTAATAACATCTTGCAAAAAGCCAATTCGTATATCTTTTATATCTATGAAATTCGGTAAAATTTGAATAATGAACGCCAAAGCCCAAAATACGAAAATAGCTTTGTAATGATAATTGATTTGTAATTTCAACTGTTTCATTAACATCTTCACTTTACATCACCATCCGTTATATAAATAAATAATTTCTGAAACGAAACCCCCTCAATTTCTAAATCCTCACTTTTGATATAATCATAGTCTTCCTCAGAAAACTCTCCCCACATAACACCAATCCCTTTGTTCCCAAAGTATTCTCGATGAACAACATGTTTATTCATCATAAATTCATCTATTTTATCTTTTCGTCCTGATATGTAATGGGCTTGCTGTAAGAAATCTTCAACAGCTGATTGAACAATTACTTGCCCATCCTTCAAAATCAACACATCTTCGACAATATGCGCTACCTCTTCTACTAAATGCGTCGATAAAATAATTGTTCGCGGGTGATCACCATAATCTTCTAATAAAACGTTATAAAACAAGTCTCGGTGTGCTGCATCTAAACCAGTCGTCGGTTCATCAAAAATAGTAATGGGTGCCCGGCTCGCTAACCCTTTAATAATTCCAACAACAGTTTGCATACCATGCGACAACTTATGGTACTTTTCGTTTACATCCATTTGAAACTTAACTACAAGTTCCTCCGCAAATTCTCGGTCCCAATTTGGATAAAATAGGTTACATAGCTTAAAGATTTCTTTCACTTTATAACTCGAATAAATCTCCTCTTTCACTTTAACAAAACAAATGTTTTGCAACGCATGACTATTTTCATACACATCTTCACCAAATATAGATACGCTTCCTTCACTTGAAACAATTTGTCCAGTAAGAAGGTGTAGTAGTGTCGTTTTTCCAGCCCCATTTCTACCAAGCAAACCATATATTTTATTCTCTTCTAGCGAAAAAGTTAATCCATTTACAGCTATCTTTTTCTTATATTGTTTTGTTAATCCTTCAGTTTTAATTGCGATTGTCATTCTTCCCCCTCCTTTGCGGCCATTTGAATCATTTGAATGAGCTCCTCTTTTGAAATTTCAAGCACTTTCGCTTCTTCCAACACTTTAGGCAAAAATTCATTTTGAAAAGCGCTTTGCCGCTTCTTTAGTACCACTTCCTTCGCTCCCTTTGTAACAAACATTCCAATCCCCCTCTTTTTATATAAAATCCCTTCATCAACTAACAAATTTACTCCTTTCGCCGCTGTAGCTGGATTAATTTGTAACATCTTTGCAAATTGGTTTGTTGACGGAACCTTTTCTTCTTCAAGTAGGATCCCCTTTAAAATATCCGATTCAATCGTTTCTGCGATTTGTATGTATATTAACTTATTTTGTTCAAGAGATTGTTTCATATTTTCACCCCCTCAGGTTCATAGGTTCATTACTTATGTAATTAACCATATCACAAGAATATATTTCCATTCAATATTTTTCCATGATTTTTTACAAAAAAAAGAAGTATCATACCTTGGAGGATGATACTTCTCTATAAAATCGTTGTATTTTCTATACACAACCTTAATTTCTTTTCATTCAAACCATTTTGACAAAAATCAAACTTCTTTCCCTTTAATAATTTGGTTCGATCTACCACCTGTCCTAAATGATAACTTGTATGCTCAACTAAATGAAACAAGCTATGTATGTCTATACGAGTATTTTCATTATAAGCTTTAACATACTCTTGTTTCCATTCATCAAATATTCCTTGTATAATTTCAGATAACGTTTTGGAATCCAACCGCATAACCGGAAAGTATTCTTCAATCCCGTTTTCAAAGTGTATATTCGGATTCGAATAACGACTGCTATTCCTTTTTATATGCTCACAAATATGTAATACAATGCCACCAATTGAATTGACTGTCCCTTCTGTTTTCCACAACTCGTCCTCATTTAAGTATCCAATTGTTTGCAGTAGTTTAGGCAAATAATGATCATACATTCGGTGATAGGCAATCTTGTAAAACAACTCTACTTTCATCCTCCATCTCTTCACTCAGCTTAATCTTTTCATTTAATCAATTTCTTTAAATACTTACAAAACCACGCTTCACTTTCCCCATAATAAATACGTAAATTTATTGAAATCACCTTCCGAAAAATACGCACTTTAATCAAAATTAAAAATTTTCATTTTTCATGTTTACAATTATCCACTAATTGTATATAATTACTAACGTAAGAAAAAAATTCTAAAAGGAGGTCGAATAAAATGATGAAATTAAAATTACATGTTGCACCTGTTTTACAATTAAATATGAATTCGACCACCCTAATGGAGAATTGAAAATCGTTCGGTATTTTCTTTAATTAACAAATTCGCCACAGGAGGTCGTATACTTTCCTGTGGCTTTTTCACGCCCTGCCGCAGGAGAACTATATCATTCTGTGGCTTTTTTGTGCGATTTTTTAATCTCTAACACTATTTCTTTTCGAAAGGAGCAAATATCCAATGACTTTTCACGTACTATTTTTCAGCATTACAATTCAGCGAAAGCAATTATCTGAAGTCGAAATGATGCACGATCTACACATTGAAAAAGCTATGAGTGATATAAAGGAGCGTCAAAGTCCTTACAGTATGTAATTCCTTTACGAAAGGAGGAATTCATTTATGACTTTTCATATTTTCTTTTTTACGATTACTCTTCAGAAGGAATCTTTATCTGAAACTGAAATTTTACGTAAACAGCAATTAAAAGAGATTATAGACAAAGTAAGAGATCGTAAAAGTTCTTATTATAATCAAATGTATTAAAAAATAGTTTTCAAAAGGAGCAATCATCTAATGAAATTTCGAGTATTCTTTTTAACCATTACGATTCACAAAAGTAATTTTTCTGAGACTGAGATTTTACATGAACAGCAAATTCGAAAAATTATGACTGAAACAAAAGAGCGTCAAGTTTCTTATTACAACCATATGTACTAAAAACTCATATTAAGAGGAGGATTCACCTAATGAAATTACAAGTATTCTTTTTAACCATCACGATTCAAAAAAACAAACTTTCCGAGTTTGAAATGTTACACGAACAACAAATTCAAAATGCTATGGATGAAGTGAAAGAACGGCAACTCCCTTATTGCAGTCACCTATAATTCCTTTACGAAAGGAGGAATTTATGTATGAAATTCCATGTTTTCTTTTTAACAATTACGATTCAAAAGAAGCGATTATCTGAAGCTGAAATTGCACAAGAACAGCAATATAAAAAGATTATGGATGACATCCGAGATTGTAGAAGCAAATACTATACGCATCTATAATGATCTAACTTAAATATAATGAAAGGAGAAGATTAAGATGTTAATGGTGCGCTGCAAGGAAATGATTTGGATTATTGAGAGGGATTCCACATAGTCTACAATTTTTTAAAAGGCTAATTCTTTCAAAAAAATCAGTAAAAATTACACAATAAAAATGCCTAGTTCTCATTTTAAAACTAGGCATTTTTATTGCTCTAAATCATCATAAAAAAGATACATCACTTAAAGCAATGTATCTTTTATGATTCCTATCAATACTTTTTATTTCCGATTATTTCTTTTCATCTTAAATAATCTCACCAAATTTGAAACAATTGTTTTCGTCACAGCGTAAACTGGTACTGCTAAAATCATTCCAATAATACCAGCGAAATTACCTACACCAAGAATTAACACAATAATTGTTAAAGGATGGATATTTAATTTCGAACTCATAATACGCGGTGAAATGATGTTACTCTCAAATTGTTGCACAATGGTTACGATAACGATTACCCAAGCTGCTTGCACCGGGGATACGAATAAAGCAACAATAACAGCTGGTGCCGCTCCAATAAAAGGGCCTAAATTTGGGATAATATTTGTAAATGCCGCTATAATTCCTAAAACGAAGGCATATGGCAAATCAATAATTACATAACCTATAAACGTAAATGCCCCAACAAATAAACAAACTAATGCTTGCCCTTGAATATACGCAGATAACGTTTCATTTGTTTCTTTTAAAATGCGCAGTCCTTCTTCACGATACGATTCTGGTAAAAAACTAACAGCTTTCCCTGGGAATGCATGACCATCTTTAAACATGTAAAACAAGATAAATGGTACTGTAAATACGACTAATGCAACGTTTGTAATAATACCAAATAAAGCCGTTGCACTCGACGTTATCGTGTTTGGTATTTCCTTTAAATACTCAATTGCGTTTTGTTCAATCGTTTCAATCGATACATAATTTTGTGTAGCTAACCATTCAAATAGCCTATGATGAGATAATTCTTGTATGTATACTTTCCCCTCTTTAATATATGTTGGCATGTTTTTCACTAGGTCCATTAGCTGCTGTGAAATCGTCGGAACGACTACACCAATTGCGACTGCAGTCAGTGAAATGATAAAAACATATAACAACAATATCGCTAAGCTTCTAGGAACTTTTTTCGCCTCTAAAAACACTAATACAGGATTAAAGATAAAGTATAAAAACAAAGCGATTAAAATTGGGAAAAATAAAGTTGAAATGAATATGCCAATCGGTTGAAATAAAAATGATATTTTTGTGCAAATAAATATAATCCCTACAACCATTAGCACTTCTAATGTCCAAAAGTGCACTTTCGATTTCAAAAAAACGGCCTCCTTTAAACTAGCACTTCCCTCTATTGTATCAAAACATCTATGAATTTTACACGCTATTTTCATCTTCAATGTTCCAAAATACGAATAAATACACTACAATGAGATTACATACAAATTTGCAGGGTAAAAGGTGATAAATATGACGCAATGTATCATTTGCAGAAAAGAAACGAAAGAACTTAGTGAACAACATGTTATCCCAGAGATTTTATGTGGACATTATTTAACAAAATCAATTTGTGATACTTGTTATGAACATCTCACAACAAACGTTGATCGACCATTAATTAGACACAAACTGATTCAATATAAAATCGAACAAATGAAGCAACAAATTGATTCTCCTCTTTATACGAATGAATATGGTCAAGAATTGGCTGCAGCGGAAACTGAAGAAGTGGAAACGAATGACGAAATATACTATTCTAATGAGTTAATTATGAAACTATGTAAAAAACATGATATTTCATTACATAATGAAATTTGGAAAGAAGAACGCGTAACCAAAGTAGCAAGCTCCATTCAACGTGAATTACTTTTAGATAACCGTAAATATAAAATGAGTATCTTAAAAATGGCTTATACATTCGCAGTACATACAATTGAAGGTTATTTTAATGATCCAGATGCGATGGATATTTCTACTATTATATCTAATGTTGACTTTATCGAATTAAAAGAACGAAGTATTGTTCGTGATTTAAGTAAAAGTTCATTGTGGAATACCCTCAATACAACGAGCGATAACCACTACTTTATTTTATTAAGTGATAAAGACGGCTTATTCTGCTTCATCCGTCTATTTGATATTTTTGATGTGGTTGTCCACCTCTCTAGAAAAAAATATGAACTTTCCTCTCCAATTGTTGGGGTGAATGATGTAGAAAAACAAGAATTCTATATTGAGAGCTTAAAACAATACATGGATGAGTTATTTAAACAAAAGAGTACACAAGCTACTCGGGTTTAAAAATACAGAAAGGAAATAACTTGGTAACAAAGTTATTTTTTACGAATTGAATCATAGTTAAATCACAATAATTCAAAATAAGAACATACGGTCTCCTTTCTTGATGAAAAGACACTATGTTATAATGAGTATGAAAAGAACAATACAATCACATAAAACAATTATAAATTGTATATAAATAAAAAAGACTAGTGTGCGGCTACACACCAGTCCATGTAACTTAGCAGATTGGATTGTTCATTTATCCTATTTGTTTCTTACAAACGAGACAACCCACATTCTATTGGCGTAGGTGGGTTGTTATTTTTTGAGCTTATCGATTAAAACGACAACAAACGTTAACAATGCAACGAGAAATAATCCGCCTTGCAATAATAACGCAATTTCACTCATACATTATCACCTCCCTTCTACCCTGGAGAAGTGATAATTGAACAACCAACCATACCATAAGTTACCTCTTAATTTTATCATATTTTTTAATAGTTTACGATGAAAACCAGCAAGCGAGGAGCTTGCTGGTTTATTCTTTTCTCTCTATTTTTTTAATGCATATGCGTCCGCTATCATTTCTCCAACAATTTTATCTTTTTGATTCGTCTTATTGTTTGATAGGGGTAAAAGTGGAAATAATAATTCTGCCACTTGATAAGCTTCTTCTAAATGCGGATATCCTGATAAAATAAATGTATCTATACCTAAAGCTTCATATTCTTTTATTCTTTCAGCTACAGTATTGGGATCTCCTACTAGTGCAGTTCCTGCTCCGCCACGTACTAATCCAATTCCAGCCCATAAATTTGGACTAATTTCCAATGACTCTCTCGTCCCTTTATTTAAATAGGTCATTCGCTGTTGACCAACTGAATCATAACGTGCAAATGTTTTTTGCGCTAGTTCAATCGCCTCATTATCCACATATTGAATCAATCTCTCAGCTTCTTCCCACGCCTCTTCCTCTGTCTCCCTTACAATAACATGTAATCGGATACCAAAGCGGACTGTACGCCCTTTCGCTTCTGCAAGTTTCCTTACTTTTTTGATTTTCTGTTCTACCTGCGCTGGTGGTTCACCCCACGTTAAATATACATCACTATGCTCTGCTGCTACTACTTGCCCGGCTTTTGATGACCCTCCAAAATAAATGGGCGGATAAGGAGATTGAACTGGCGGGAATACAACTTTACTGTCCTTAACTGTAATATGTTTTCCCTCTAAAGAAACATTCTCCCCTTGTAAAAGTGATTTCCATACTTTCAAAAATTCATCTGCTGCTTCATAACGTGCATCATGGTCAAGGAAAAGACCGTCTCCCTGCAGCTCTACTGGATCCCCTCCGGCTACAACATTAATTAGTAAACGGCCATTCGAAATTCTATCAAACGTAGATGCCATTCTTGCAGCAACTGTTGGTGACATAAGCCCTGGTCTTACTGCAACTAAAAAACGTAATTTTTCCGTTTCAGCTGCGAGTGCAGAAGCAAGGACCCAAGGATCTTCACACCCTTGACCAGTCGGTAATAACACACCGCTATAACCTAAATAGTCGACTGCCTGAGCCACTTGTTTATAGTACCCATACTCAGCAGCTCTCCCTCTTTTTGTTGTCCCTAAATACCGGCCATCTCCATAAGCAGGAATAAACCATAATACTTCCATTTCGTAACACTCCTTTTATATATTCTCCAATAAAGTGAAACTTTAATTAGTGGGGGTTTTCCTCATCCCCCACTGATTATTAGCCCTCACCAATCGGGCCGTTACGGGCAGTTTATCTCCCACCTAACTTCTTTAGAAAAGCGGAAGCGCCTCGTCCGAGGGGGTGCGGGCGACCGAAGATTCTAGCCGCTAGAGCTGGACATTGCTCCCGCCGAATTTTGAGGTGGGAGTATTACTGCCCTAAAGTAGCGGGATAAAATTACTTATACAACGCCCCTCTCATAACGCACTTATCACATAAATTTACTAGAATTTATATCTATTACATTCTCTAATTTATATTTTCTCCCTTATAGTTATCTCTCCATCTTAAAAATCTAACTTCTAATAATCGAACTAACGAATCGGAAAATTTCCCAACAAACGCAAAAATAATAATCCCTACAAAGACAATATCTGTATTTGAGAATTGCCTTGCATCCATAATCATATATCCAATCCCTTCAGTTGACCCCATTAATTCTGCAACTACTAAACTTACCCAAGCAACCCCTAATGATAATCTCGCTCCTAATAAGAGATTCGGCAAAGCAGCAGGTAAAATCAATTTCGTAATTAATTTCCTTTTACTAAATTCTAAAACTCTTGCAACATCAAATAATTTAGAATCAACACCACGTATTCCTAAAAAGGCATTTACATAAAGAGGGAAGAATGCCCCGTCTGCAATAAGTAATACTTTCGATATTTCTCCAAAACCAAACCATAATACAAAAAGTGGCGCAACAGCTAAATGAGGAACTGTCCTTAACATCTGTACTGATGGATCCAAATATTGCTCACTTCTAGTTGAAAAACCGACAATTGTTCCTAATAAAATACCTAAACTCCCTCCTATCAGAAAACCAACAGCAGCTCGAAATACACTGATACCTAAATGGTTAAATAGTTCGCCTGATTGAATAAGCCCTTGAAAAGCTAAGAAAATATCCCAAGGTGTAGGCAAAACTGTTTTAGAAACAAAACCCAAAATCCCTGCTAATTGCCATATTATTAAAACAATGATTGGTATAATAAGTGCTCTTGTCACAATAGATACTTTCCTTTTACGTGTACGAAGTACTTCTTTTTTTGAAAGACCATGCACTTTCGTTGGTTCAATCATTATTTTGGTACTTTCCAATTTACAACACCTCCCTGTTATTTCTCTTTTAAGGCTTTCTCAACGTACGAATTATCAACAACCTGAGCTGGCTTAATTTTCTTTTTAATAGAATGAAGCTTATATTGAAAATCCGCTGTACGTTGTTGTTCTTCTACTATGTCTTTTGTAATTGGAACTAAGATAGGTTTGTCATGATTAAATACTTCTTTAACAATTTCAGCATCAATTTTCTTTGCAGAAGCATAAATATTTATTGCCTCTTCTAAGTTATTCTCCTGCCAAACACGCGCTTTTTCGTATACTTTAAGAAATCGTACGACTAATTCTGGATTCTCTTCAGCGAATTTTGTTCTAGTAATTACAAATTCGGGTGATGAAATATTTAATGTTTCACCATCTGCGATAACTTTCGCCCCTTTTTTTAACGTATGTAATGATATGAATGGATCCCAAATTGCCCACGCATCTACAGAGCCTGATTCAAATGCTGGCTGTGCTTCATCAGGTTGTAATTGAATCACATCTACATCTTTTGCATCTAATCCTTCTTGCTCCAATGCCCGATATAATAAATTAAATGCGCTACTTCCCTTTGCTACTGCAATTTTTTTCCCCTTTAATTCTTTGATACTACTGATTTTACTGTCCTTCTGCACAAGAATCCCTGTTCCTTTTCTCGCGTAACTTGTATTCGCTATTTCTGTAAAACCAATATTAGCAGCTTGAGCCGAAATAACTGGTGAATTCCCTACTTCTCCGAAATCTAAACGATCCGATGCAATAGCCTCAAAATATGGAGGACCACTTTGAAACTCAGTCCACTTCACTTTTACACCAATTTTCTTAAATTCCTCTTCAAACCAACCCTTTTTCTGTGCTAACAACAACGGACTTAGTCCTTGCTGTATACCTATTTGAATTGTTATATCTTTTTTCTTATTCTTTCCGCTTGCTGCATTGCTCTGACATCCCATCAGAAAAAGTAAAATTGCTACAATAAAATAAATGAATCCAGTTCTTTTCTTCACCTCAAGTCCTCCTCTTTATACGCTTTTGTTTACAAGCTCTCCATACTCAAATTCTTGCAGTACTTTACTTCTAAATTGTTGAAACAAAGAGGAAGTTTTACTTCGTGGATACGGTAAATCATTCGGAATAATTTTATTTATCTTCCCTGGTCTTGCACTCATAATCACAACACGATTTGAAAGATAAATTGCTTCATCTATGTCATGTGTCACTAAAATCATTGTTGTTTTCTTTTTTTCCCAAATATCAAGTAAAACGTCTTGCAAATGAGTTCTCGTAAATGCATCTAATGCACCAAATGGTTCATCTAGCAATAATACGTTAGGACCCCGTAATAAAGCTCTTGCAATCGCAACCCTTTGCGACATTCCACCAGATATTTCTTTCGGATATGATTTCTCGAACCCTTCCAAACGAACAATTTCAATCCATTCTTTTACATGTTTTTGAACTTCTTGTTGTTTTAATGACAAGTTAGCAGCGATATTTTCTTCCACTGTTAACCATGGGAAAAGACGATGCTCTTGGAAAATAAATCCTTGTTTCATACTTGGTTTAACAACATGTTCCCCATCAATTAAAATCTCACCGTCATAATCGTTGTCTAAGCCAGCTATTATTTTTAATAAAGTGCTTTTACCACAACCACTCGGGCCAATTACTGTTACAAAATCCCCTCTTTCCAAAAGTAAATTTATATCCTCTAAAACTTGAACGCGTCCGGAAGTCTTCAAAAAAGACTTCGTTACCTGTTGAATTGAAACTGTCACTCTTTCTACCTCCTTTTCAGATGTAATTTCTCTTAATCCTCTTTAAACATCCCTCCTTAAAACAATTAATATAGATTAATTGATTCTTTAATTATGTAACCAATAAAAAAACCAAAGGACATTTCATCAAATTATGAAATGCCTTTGGTTTTTCCAATCAGCTATAAAGACTTATTGAATTAACTACATAATATATAAACATTTCCGATAAGTCAACTATGAATTATGTAAAAATTTCTCAATAAACTATTTTAAACCTCTATTCCCTCCTAATTTCAGTACAAAAGAAGCTGCTAATTTTAAGAGATTAGCAGCTTCTTTTGTATACATTCTTCCTCAACATCGAACACTCGACGCTACTTTCTACCTATGTTTATATCATCTATCTTGTTCTATTTTTCCATCAATCGCTTCATAAAATTCTCTCTCATCATCCACATTTACATGTACACGATTTACCTTTTTAGTAAACCCATATAATAACTGCGCTGTTAACGGTTCTTTTAATTTTATTTCAAAAGTAGCTGGTTCTTTCATAAATTCCATTATAGTTGCTTCAAATACTACTTTTTCTTCTTCTTTCGTTAATACATCACCTTTATAAAATGAAATTTCTTCTATTTGAACAAATGGTACAACAATTTTTTTACCTAATCCAACTTGGATTATAATTTCTTGTTCTGTCATAATATATGGATTTTTACGGATTGCTTGTATCTCAGCTAAAAAATATAATATTCCATATATATTTAAAATGAGTAAAATCCAAGCTAAGACCGGATTCCATTGATGAAGTAAATAATGAAATCCAATACTTTCAATTAATGTTGCATGAATTAACATGATATAAAATGCAATTGCTCCTGTTTTTTTATGATATGAAAAAGTATTTTTATTTTCTAGAGACTTTGTATGCCAAGAAAATAGCGCATAATATAGTAATTTCCATTCTGACACAATAACATTTACCGCTACGGTTCTTTTCAATGTAGCATCAATTGCTTTGTCAATTGCATATGAAAAATTTAGAAATTCTAATTTATGTTCTTTATACCTTTTCATAATCTTAGGTAGTTTTCTTGCAATCTTATATAATATAAATAACTCAAAACATACAAAAGCAATTTCTCCTGCAACTATAATATAAGAAACAAACGAAAACGACTGTAAATAATCGCTTGGAATAACGAATCTTGCGGCAATATAGCCCACTATTACAACTGGAAATATATAAGTTAACGAATAGCGTTTACGTATAATAAAAAAATACGTAATTACGGGAATGACAATAAGAAAATCTAACAAAGATCCTAGCACCATTTCTTTCGGTACAGCCGGTACAATAGGAAGTGTGTATGCTAGATAATTTGATATTACAATTAAAGCTATAAAACCAATCGAAATATTCCTTCGTTTACGTGAAATTGAACTACTCATGCACTCCCTCCTTTTCATTTAAAAATCTTATGAAGATGCTCTTTATAAAACGAGATAGCTCCTTCGTATTCTTTTACACTTTCTAGTTTTACAACAGTTTCAAGCAATAATTTCATTGCTTCTTCATAAGCTTTTACGTTATATTTCGCTAATGAAAGAAATACTTTCATCGCATCACTGTTTGGAAACTGTTTGAGTCCAGCTTCTAACGTAACCATCGCTTTATCGTATTCACCAATGCAGCGGTATGTACTTCCAAGTCCAATATATGCTCCGCATAGTGATTCCCCTGTAAGTCCGTTAGCAATTGCCTGTTCATAGTATGAAGCAGCTTCTGTTTCAAGTCCCATCGCATCATGTGTCCATGCGCATTGATAGAAGACTTCGGGATTTTGAGTTAAGTTCGCTAAACTGACTAATATGTCTCTTGATTCTTCATACTTCTTTTCATCCCGGAGTTGAATCGCTTGCTCGAGTAACTGTTTCACCTGCATCGCTCCTTATTTGTTCCAGAATAGATGCTACACCATCATCTTCATTGCTATCCGTTATATAATATGCTAATTCTTTCAACTCTGAAATTGCATTTTCCATTGCAATTGGATAACCACATTCTTTGAACAAACCGATATCATTCCAATCATCACCAAATACCATTACTTGTTTTGCACTTATCTCATGCTTTTGGCACCAATTTAGAACTGCATTCTCTTTTGAAACATTACGCCCCATAATTTGGATGAGCTGATTTTGATCAGTACAAATTACATTTACTTTATGCTGAAATTGTTCTTTTAATTTCTCATAGTGAGAAAACGAGTGTAACAGTATTTTAGATACAGAACGTTGCCTCATTTCTTCATTTGTAATCACAATCGGCTTCGTTGCTGTTATAAAATTCGTTTTTATATTTTGATTTATGTAACATATATCTTCTACCTCAATAGCGATGAAAGAAGCAGGTTGTGTTTGCGTAACAAAATTGATAATTTCTGCTGTGTGAATTGCATCAATTGGATAATGATAGTTTACTTTTGCTATTGGATCACGTAATAGAGCTCCATTGTAATACACGATCATTCCGATGCTTTGTAATTCTTTCGGAAGAAACTGCTTTACAGAACGAGGGGCTCTTGCTGTCGCAAAAATGATAGGTATTCCTTTTCTATAGCAATCCATAATTGCTTTTCTATTTCTCTCTGATACCTTCTTTTCATGATTTAATAATGTGCCATCTAAATCTAATACAACGGCTTTAATATCTTAAAAAAACATGAACACCTCTCCCTTTTATAAACGACTCAAACTCCCCTCTTCTACACGATTGCATAACTGTTCTAACCTATTTACAATCTCTTTCGCTGTTTCGTCTTTCCCTTCACATAGACCAACATTTCCATCCTCTCCAATCACATGATGGATGGCTGCATGTGAATATAATGAATGCGGAGAATTTGCTATCATAAGATTTGCTTTCGCCTGCCCCATTCTTTCACTTGCACGTTGAATTAGCTCTACCTCATTGACATCGCTTTCAAGTTTGAATCCAACTAAAATCGTTTCAGGATCCCATTGTTTAATTTGTTTTAATATTTTAGGCGCTTTTTGAAAATGAATAATTGGTGCTATATTACTTGAAATCTTTCCATTCATATCAAGTACATTTCCATCTTTATCACAAATTTTATCAACGATCCAATCTGATCCAGCAGCTGCCATAATAACTACATCGATTTTCTCATGTGTAATAATACTTTTCATTTTATCTTGTAAATCAATAATCCCTTCAAATGGATGTAATTCTAATTGGTTATTTATAGCATTCGGCTTTTCAGCAAAATAACCATGTAAGTATATAACATGCGCTCCTTTTGACATCGCTTCTTCAGCCAACATTCTTCCAATTGTACCTTTTGCTAAATTTGTATGACCGCGTACTTGGTCCCATTTCTCTAAACAGCCACCACTTGTAATTAAAATCTTTTTCCCTTTCATCATAACCATCCCTTACTTATTTTTCGAACGAAACCATTGTACACCAAAGTCAACAATTTCTCGTTGTTTCATTAATCTACACGTTGCATTTCCAACTTTACCAATTGTTACAGCGTTTATTTGCTCAAACTCTCTTCCAATCTCAACAAACAAGTCAGAATCATAGTCCATTTCATCGAACTCTTTCCATACCCTTGTACCATTTTCTATAATTGGCGCTCCAACTTTTACTAGTTCACGTGCTCCCGTACGTATTTCAGATAAATGCACGGATGTGTTCGAATCATAGCCTACACCTATCAACAATACATATCCATCTAAATCATATATTTTCTTTAATGGTGAATGCTCTCCCAAACTAATTGAAAGTGAATGCTCAGCTATAATAGCCTCTGCATGTTTCCCCCATGCTGCGAAACTATTTAAAGGATGATTACTACGTTTTACATTCGGATATGTACGGAAACATTCTACAACTTTTCCCATCGCTAGTGTTGGAGTTATATCTGGATGAAACGCTGGAACATTGTCTCGAATAATTTGCCACCAGCTTTCTGGAACAGGTGGTCTTACCCAATTTTTCGGATCTGATAAATCCGATGTTTGCGTTGGCATGATAATCGTACCGTCTTCAGTAACTACATTCATTAAAGCTTCAACTACAGAGACTGCTCCTCCAGATATCCATCCAATTGAACTAAGAGAAGAATGGACAATCACTGTCATTCCTTTTTTTAGTCCTAATGTAAGCAAGTCATTTGATATCGTTTCAATTGTATTTGGTAATTGAGTTCCTGCCACTATATCATTTATCTTCATGATTATCCCCCGTCTACTTTATCGCAACTCTTATAAACTTAAATTTTGAACTCACACCTAATATTTTATCATATTTTTCTTAATTTTCAATCTGATTAAACCCATGGCTAACTCTATTTAAGAGAATATAAACAACAATAAGTGCAAGAATAAAAAAATCTCTCCAAAGTAAATCATACATTACTTTGGAGAGATTTCTGTGTTTTAAAAGTAATCAAAGAAACAGGGTGGTGAATCCGGAATAGCATCCTCTAGTACTTCTACCATTTCGTAAGGTCCTTTTATTCTTCCGATATCATACAAAAATGCAGGGCTTTTATAGCTTAGCAACATAGTTGCTAATGTTTGAATCGTTAATGACATTCCCTTCATATCATTCATTTCTTTCTCATACGTTATATGTAATTGTTTGTCAGAATTCCACTCTAGAGAATAAGTCCCTTTATTCCACTCCAACATAGGATCATCTAGATGCAAAATTAGTTTTTCACTTTTCACCCGTTTAAATGGGTATTGTTTCAGAAAACCAATGACGTCCACAATTCTTCCCATATAGTAAGGCGCAATTGTCTGTTTGATTTCGCTATCTTCAAGTAAGAAAGCGACTGGTTCATGAACGCATGTCTTTCCTTTCACATAATACACCATCGAAAAATGAGCACTAATGAAATTCCATAACCCTCTTCTCGCCTCTTCATTTAAATAAATCATTTCTTCTATATAAAATTTTTCCTCAAGGACTCGATAAAATAAGTACCCATGGGGAATATCTTCATCTGTGTAAAAAATCGCTAATTGCAAATCAATTGTTTCCTCGCGAAATCTTTCTTCCCATGCGAGTGTATTTCGAACCATCGCCCCATTTGTTTTTCTCGCAAAATCATCATAAATCTTTTCTTTTTCTTTACTTTTTAATCCAACTCTCCTTACTCGCCCACTAATGTTGCCACGGTACTTCGGAAGCTGTGTATCTTTAATTTGGTATTCAATGATATCAGAAATAATTTCCCAGCCTTTTTTCCGGTAATAAGGAATCGAATAAGGGAACAAATACGAAATATATTGTCCATTCTCTCTCATCGTTTTTAAGCTTTCTTTCATTAATGAATTCATTAATCCATGCCCGGCATACTCTGGATATGTCCCAACTCCAGTAACTCCCCCCATTTCATAAATCACACCATGAATATTGACTTGAAAAGGAAGAACGACAATTTGAGAAATTAATTTATCATGATCAAACCAGCCTAAAGCGGTCCCTGGCTTTAACTGATGACTTTTCTTTTGCACCATTTTCTCTTCATCATTAATCATTTTTTTAGAAACTTGGAACACGTATTTCATCAAATTTGAAAACTGTTCCACTTCACTTTCTTTAATCGGTCTCATAACCAAACCTTTATAATACTTCTCATTCATTTTTATATGCTCCTTTATACCATTACCTATAAACCCAACCATTTTGTTAGTATATACAAAATGCGTTATAAACAAGCATGTATAATGAGATTGTTATTGAATGTAGTGGGCGATAGGAATCAGCTGTTTTCATTATGAATGAATAAAGCACAATGAAACCTTTCTATCCCCGGATATTTCTCTCCCAAACTTGTAACGGTAAAGCCACATTTTTTATAAAATCCTACCGCTTCATCATCTGTTTCTGCTTCTACATAAATTAATCCATGCATATGAATCACTTTCTTTATCATTTCGAAAGCAATTCCTTTATAACGACTATTTGGCAAAACTGCTATATGGCATATTCTCGCTTGTCTTTCAGCATAAAATTCCATGCCAATACAAGCTATCGCTTTATAATGATATAGTGCGGTATTTCTATTTTCTTCATAGAACTTTATAGCTTTTTGTAAACTTTTTTCCCGGGGCCCCACTGCATACTTTAATAGCGGAACCATTTTATCCTCACTTAGATTTCGCACAATAATCACCATATTCTTCCTCCTTTACAATACAAAATTATTCCGCTAGTCATGAACAGTAAAACATTCAACTCTAAATTCGGTAAAATTAAAGAAAAAGGCATCCTTACCTCTGTAAGAAATCTGCCTTTTTCGCATTCTAACAATCTATAGTACTTTTTATAATTCTGCAATTTCGCTTCCTTTTTCAGCATAACTCATATCACCAACAGACTCTACTGTATATTCTCCATCTTTATAGAGAATTTTAGTTACACTTGCATTTTTTACCCCCATTTTTGTTTTACTACTATCAAGCATTTCTACTAATGCAGTGATCATCATTCCATGACATACGACTAAAACGTTACCTCCTCCATTTTTGGCCGTGTCTTCACTAATTGTATCGATTTCTTTTTTTATACGAGTTGAAAATACTTCCCAATTTTCAGCTTGTTTCGTAGCATCTGCTTTTGCAATAAAATTCGTAAATTCTTTAATAGAAAACTCTATTGATTCAGTTGTGTCTTTAACACCGGCAGTATTTTGAATAGCCTGCAACATATTTTCAACCTTATCACCTTCAAAAATCCCAAAACTCAATTCACGTAAACCTTTCCGTTGTTCAAGTTTTAACTTTGACTGTCCACTATACTTTAATACTAAGTTAGCAGTTTCAATTGCACGGCCACTATCACTACTATAAGCATCAACAAAAGGTATATCTTGTAATCCATTTCCTAAACCTTTCACTACTTCAATTCCCTTCTCCACTAATGGAGAATCTGCCCAGCCTTGTACACGTTTATTCGTGTTTAATATTGTTTTTCCATGTCTCGTAACATATAACGTAACGATGTTATCTTTATTTTTATGTGTTGTATTCATATCTTTTTCCATATTTCTCTCCCTTTAGACTATTTCATTTATTTTAAAGTCTTCATTCCTTCCCAAACCCAAAGACATCTCAGTAAACTTAAAAATCTGATTCATTTACTGATATATTATAATTTTAGTTTATATAAATTCATATTATATACTATGAAAACGCAACAAAAAAGGAACCGATTCCACAATTATAAATCAATTCCTTTTCACCCTTTTTATACTGTTATCTTTTCACTCGTCTTCATAACACCTGCAACATGAAAGGTCAGTCCTATTCTTATCTATCTTGAAATCTTGCTAATCTCTTTACTTAATCACTACAATCTGCAAACAGGAAATCAATCTCTTTCCCATCATAAAAATCCCCATCAACAATAAACTTTTCAATCCCAACTGTGCCATTCTCCATAAATTTAATCTCCCATCGTTGACCTACTGCAGCCACTTCGACCATAACACTTTCCCTTCTCACTTTACTTAGTTTATAGAATATATGATTGTCTTCTAATCTATTTAGAAAATGAATGAATTCTTTTAATGCCATGTAATTTCCTCCACATAAAAAATATTAGCTCTTTATTTTTAAAGAGCTAATATTCATTCACGCTGTTATCTTTTCTTCTTTTTTCACAACCACTGCAACATAACTATGCAGAATCATTCCTACAACAACAAGGCTCATTCCAACCCATGATAATGATGATGGAAATGGAGCAGATAGCCAGATTAGCTCTCCTAGTAACGCAAATAAAACTTCACCAGATTGTGTCGCTTCTACTGTTGCCAATTTCTGCGGATCATCTTTTACAAGATCTGTTGCAAAGAAAAATAATACAGTCGCAATTAAACCAGAACTAATCGCTACGATAAAGCATTGGAAAACTTGGTCACTTGATGGTAATCCGCTTGTTGCAACCTCATATCCAGACAATAAAAACCAGAACGGTAAACTTGCTAATGTCATTCCGAGAACTCGTTGAAAGACATCTAACTCTCCTCTACACACCTGCATCATTTTTCGGTTTCCAAGTGGATAAGCAAATGCTGCAACAATTACTGGAACCACACATAAAACGGTTTCACGAATCCCTAATGAAGAAGCGTGCTCTACTTGCATTAGAAGAACACCAAGTAATATAACCGCAGACATCATCAATTCTTTCATTGGAACTTTTTTATGCAGTGAATTTGTTGCGAATAATGGCGTTAATAAAATTCCTGCTATAATTGTAATTTGCCATGTGGAAGCAACAAGCCACCCTGGTCCAAATGCACCCGCGAAGCTAAGCGGTGCGTAAAACAGACCAAAACCAACAATACTCCATAACAACCACTCTCTCGGGTTACCTTTCATATATTGAAAGAGTTGCTTTAAGTTTCCTCTATACATGACAATTATGACAAGTAGCGGAACCATAAAGTAATACCGCAGTGATGCACTCCAAATCCAGCTTCCCCCTTGTAAGTCCATCGCACGGTTTAAAATAAACGTAAAGGCAAAGAAAAACGATGCCAATACCCCCGCTGCAATTGCTTTCATCCTAAAACTCCTTATACAGTTTTCTTCTACTATATAACAGAATACATTTGATTTAAAATAAATTTCTAAAATTTCATACTACAAATAGTGTTTTTATACGCTTATTTCTTGGGGATACAATTTACGTAATCGGCTTATATGAGCTTGATGATAGCGGTTATGGTCAGCTATATGCCAAATTCCCCACCTAATTGTAGCCGTTTGACCTTTTTCATAATAGACTTCGCGGGTTAAATCCGCTTCCGTTAGTTTCATACATTCATCATAAAACATATTTTGAACATCTTGATAAGATTGCATGAGTTCTTGCAAAGAACCTTTTTGGATATTAGGTAATTCTCCTTTTTCATTAAGCATAGGGCCATATTTTTCTTGTAATGATATTGGAACTTGCACACCTTTCAGGCGAAATACCCAATGTAAATCTACAACAGCTAAATGTTGCAACAATTGTCCAATACTATTCTCATCATTAGCAGGACCTTTATAATATAGTTCTCCTTTTCCCACGCCTTCTACTAAGTCTCTTAATCTTTTGAATGTGTCACTTACAGTAGCATATAATATTGCAACGTGCGGATTCATATCCCTTTCTAAATATAAATCTTTCATTGTATTTCTCCCATCCAACTCTTTATCTTCTCATTGATTTCATTGGCCTGTTCATGATGAATATAGTGATTTGTACTTGGAAGTATAACTTTTTCCGTTCGTGAAGGGATGTTTGACAGTTCATTCTGCGTCTTCTCCCAATTTTCATAGCCATTATTTGTGGAAGAAAATTGCAATACCGGCATGGTTCCTAAATTTCCATTTTCTATTATCTTTTTTCCGTTTTTACTCATTGAATCTAATTCTTCTTTCATATTTCGGTTATTTGTATTTTTAAGAGCCATTGAAACTTTGAGTTCCTGTAATTCTCTCGGTAAATTAGGGATATCTATAAACATATGATCCATCAGTCCAAACAACGATAACGTGCGCAATATTCCGATATTTTTACCTATATTCATAGTATACCAACTAACATTCATACCTATATCCATTTTAAAATTCTTTGCATACTCTGGACTAATTCCATCAATAAAGACTAACCCTACAATTTCATTTGGATATAACTGTGCATACCGAATGCTTTCTAACACCCCCATCGAATGTCCTACTAATATAAAAGGAGGTTTCTCGCCTGATCTCATTAATAATGAACGCAATTCATTTACAATTGTATCAATATCTCTACTTTTCTCTGTTTGTTCACTATATCCATAACCAGGCCGTTCATATACAACTATTCTATTTTCTTTCTCCAATTGATGATAAAGCGGATAAAAATCCGCATACGGTGTTGTCGTACCGCTTCCTGCTGTCATCACGATCGTTGGTTTATCTTCACGTTTCCCTGTTGTAAAAATGTGCATATCATGATTGTTAACTTCAATTACCTTACCAGGTACTTTCATATCGTTATTTACAGAAACAGCTTGATATAGTGTGCTAGCCATAAAAACAATGAACGCAATAAACAATGCAATCCGCTTCTTGCTTTTAAACATCCGCTACTCCTTTTCTATAACTTTTAAATAAATAAAACCATTAATTCATCATCACGATATATTCCATTCATTTTTAGAGCCTTACTTTCTATCCCATACGTTGCAAACCCCATTGATTGATACAGTTTTTTCGCTACTTCATTATCTGAAACAACCCCTAAATTAATTTTCTCTATTTCTAGTTCTTTTGCTTTTTCAATTAACGCTCGAATTAAACCTTTTGCTAAACCTTTCCCTCTACTTTGATGATCCACATACATCGCAACAAGATGTCCTTTATGTTGATAAGCTGCTTTTTGCTCCGTAAGCAACGTGACTACACCTAGCAATCTATTTTCTTCATTAAAAGCACCGAATGTGTAACTCGTTTTTGAATTTAAATTTTGAGCAACTTCCTCCACGGGATTTTCTTTTTGCATCGCTTCTTCATACGTTGTTACAAATGCATCTGGATTTACTTGCAATGCTTGTAAACGTAAGGCCCAATATTGTACTGCATCTAATTCTGATAAAATTCGAAGCATTTATATACATCCTCTCATCATTAAGTTTCTAAATTTAACCCACAATTGTTTACATAATAATATTATATATTACATGTTATTAATAATTTCATATTCTTCTTTCAACATACTAAAGCGATAACGATTAATAAATACACCTTCTCGCAATCTATCATTTCTCATAATTCCTTCACAAACGAATCCAGCTTTTTCATAACTTTTAATTGCTTTTACGTTATCGACATCAACGCGTAGCCACACTTTCTCTAAACCAAACTCATAAAATCCAATTTGTAACATGCTGTATAACGCTGCAATCCCATATTTGCGTCCCCAATATTCTTTATTCCCAATTGCAATTCCTAATTCAGCATTTTTATTCGTTTTATCAAAGTTTTTCAGATCAACCCAGCCGATATGCACACCATCTTCAGAAACAATAGCTCTTTGTTCATACTCATTTTCACGATTCATACACATCTTAATCCATCTTCTTGTCTCATCACGTGTAAAAGGTGGATATTGATCGGGTACAACTAAATGTTTTGTCACTTCTTTATCTAATGACCATTGATATCGATCTTCTATATCATCTAATGTAAGTTCTCTTAATACAATAACTGGTACATTCATTTTTCTATCTCCCCTTTATTTCCCTACAGAAAACCCCTCAAACAACCTGCCTCCATATTTTTCTAGCGTTCCTTCTATAAAATCAATCAGTTTCACCTTCTCACCAGTTCTATAAAAATGATCAAAAGCCTCTACAAACTCTTCCGCAAATACTTCATCATATTTTCTTAAAACGCGAATAAACCATTTAGAATTCCCCACCCATTGTCCGTTTACTCTAAGAACATATTCATGAACTAAATCAGCGAGAAGATTCGCGATAAACAATTCCTCTTCCCTCTTTGTTGTCCCAATAAAATCGTCTAATGCATCTGTTAGAAAGTACCGTTTCTGTCTCATAAGCTCTTCTGTCCATTTTTCAGGACCTTGATCTATTAATTGCCTAGCTTCTTGTTTTAAGCTTGTTACAATTTCTTTTTCTCCCCTTAACACAATTCCTTCAGAGACAAGTTGAGGTAGCGTCGGCTTCCCTCTCTCACAATCACTTTTAAAATATTTTTTATATGTTTCAAAATTATGTACAAACACTTCCACTGGCCAACCGTTACTAATAAAAGATTCGCGATAACAATTGGGTAGCTTACTATCAATGATGATAATATCAAGATCAGATGTTTTTGTTGCTTCCCCCCTTGCAACACTTCCTCCTAATAATGCAACATCGCAATTTAAAAATTGTAATTTGATAATTTTTTGTGCAGCGTCGATTGCTTTCATGCGGTTTTCCTTCTTTCATTTTCTTTTTTATTTTTCCTTGCCTAAAATATGTACTTACGATATATTCGACACTATTTCTTATTTTCCTAGTTTTTTTCTTCCGGTACGGTATGTGAAATTAATCATACCTAAAAACAAAATCACTTTATATAAAGTGATTTCTTCATGCTCTACTGGTTGTTTTCATGGCCAATCAAACTTTTACTGTAGTAAGATATTTTTATGAAAAGATGCCCCTAAATATCTTACTTAACTAAAGAAGGAATTTTGATTTATTTCATCTCGTATTTCTCACTTTCCCCTTAATGTTATTCGGTTCAGACTGTACTCGGCCAAAATGTCTAATGGATTGATTATTCTCTTCCTTGTTCTCTGTTCACACTTTTCAGCAGCATCTACCATTGATAATTGTGCAACCGAAATAATCTGATTTTCATCTTTCATGAGCTGATATATATACTTACTCACTTTATCATCATATTCTTCTTTACGTCCTTGTATAATTAATTCAAAAGTATCTTCAATAATCATTACTTTAATATCTATAGATTTCTGTTTTTGCTGTGCATATTGATTCAAGCGCTTCACTGTCCCAGTGACAGTACTAGGATTTGTGAATAATATCGTTTGCGGCCCTTCAACCTTACATATCATTTCAAAGAATGATTCATCAATTTTTAATATAGGTTTTGCAATTAAAAACTCTTCCTCCTGTACTAGCGTGATATAATTTGTACATGTAATTAGAACTGCATCTATATTACTTTCTGCTATCCACTTCAGCTGATCCTTCAACTTGTTTTGGGCTTGCTTTCTTCCAAACCCTTTATCACTTTCCATCCTCTTAGATAATATGGGATCTACAAAGTGGATCAATTCTATCTCAAATAATTCAAATGCCCTCTCTATATACGCAATATTTGAATGATGAGCATGTAAACAAGCTAGTTTTTTCATTTTTATCACACCTTTTTCATTTTGGCTTTGTCCATGTAAAGTGTTGATATTTTGAGATATAAAAAATCAACACCTGCAAAAATGGTGATTTTTTCGTATTTTACTGTTTAAGATGCTGTAAAATTAATCCTTTACCATTTTCATCAGCAGTAGCAAATGAAAAATCTGCTCGCTTTTGGTTAAATGCAAATGATTCAAGCCAATATCGATAGCAATCAGCTACATGAATACGAGTCTTTATAATGCTATCACTTCCAAAATTCGGAACGGTGCTGTGCAACTTTTGCAGTGGGATTCCTTCTAAAAAGATAAATAAAGTTTCCCTGGTAGAGCTAATAAAGCCATATTGTTGCTATAAAACATTTAACATTCAATACCACTCCCCTTTATTTACGTCATACGCAATATAAATATAGAAACTAACTCTATACTCACCAGGATGAAACCTTTTTCACTTTAGAAACCTTATGTAAGAATATAGGCACTCTTGTTTTATTACGTATATTTCCTCACAATCATTCTTAAGGTTCCTATGTAACAGGTCCCTAGCTGCTGTATAGTTTAATAGCGTAATTAATTTTGATAAATTGTCCATCTAAAATAACTCATTCAGATTGGTGAAATCCACGACTTGTTTAATAATGAATAAACTCATCACCTTTCATTCGCTATATTACGATCAAAATCCTTCATTATAAAAGGTAAATTGAAACAATGACGTTTTTTTCTTCATCCTCTAGCTTCTTTACTTCTGCTGAATTTTGATGTGAGGATCTTACTACCTCTAGAATAGTGGAAAAAATACTAAACAACAAAATCTTACATACTCTTTTACAATTTTTTTGTATTTATACCAATCTTTTTTTGCATTTACCTACCTAAAATTGCTAATATAGTAGAGTAGAACAATTATAGAGAGAAGGAAAATTATGCACAATGGAATTCGAATGACGACCTTAGTAAAAAGAGCATTGTTGATTTGCGTCGGGGTATTATTTTTATATGAAGCGGTTTATGGATCAACTCATATTGCTTTAGCAAGTACGGAAGATGAAACAAAATCCGTTCAACTTGTAAGTGAAATTCAAACTGCTCTAACTCCAAAAGAAGCTCCAAAGCAATATAACGGACAAGTGAGAAAAGTTGCTTACTTAACATTTGACGATGGTCCTGGCAAATACACTGCTGAGCTGTTAGACATGTTGAAAAAAGAAGATGCGAAAGCTACATTTTTCCTTATTGGAGCAAATGTTAAAGCATTTCCTGATCTTGTAAAGCGTGAAGATGCTGAAGGACATTATGTTGGTATGCACAGTATGACACATAACTATAAAAAACTTTATACAGAAGGTCGTTATGTGGATGAAATGAAAGAAGACCAAGGCTTAATCGCTGGCGTTATCGGAAAATCACCTGTATTAACTCGTCCATCTTACGGATCTATGCCTGGATTAAATGAAGCGCTTCGTAATAAAGTTGTCGAAAACAGTCTAAAAGTTTGGGACTGGACAATTGATTCCTTAGACTGGAGATACAATAAAATGCCAGTAGACGCTGCTGCTGCACAAATTGTACAAAATGTTCTCGCTGGTGCAACAAACCCAACAGAGGTCATTTTAATGCACGATATTCATCCACAATCTGTGAAAGCTGTACCTGCTATTATTAAAGGTCTAAAAGAAAAAGGTTATGAATTTGAAAGTTATCATGAAGATGAACATTTCCCATTAAACTTCTGGCATGATAAACGCATTTAACGAAAAAAGGCTTGATTTTCTTCTTTAGAAAATCAAGTCTTTTTTCATTTCTTTTAGAAAATTGCTGATAATAATTTTGCAATTTCACTTATCAAAATACCAACTACTGCGAAATCAGAATCACCAAATGTTGTATTTTCAAAACCTAATCCGCCTAATACCGGTAATAACAATGCTGGTAAGAACGATATAAGTAATCCATTTACAAAGGCTCCTAAAATAGCTCCTCTTCTTCCCCCAGTTGCATTTCCAAACACACCCGCTGTTGCGCCTGTAAAGAAATGAGGAATAAGACCTGGTACAATGACACTTAGACCAACTATTGGAAGAATAAACATAGACAATAATCCAGCAACGAAACTTGTTAAGAATCCGATAATAACTGCGTTTGGCGCAAACGGGAAGATTGTTGGACAATCTAACGCTGGTTTCGCATTTGGTACAAGCTTATCTGCAATCCCTTTAAATGCAGGTACAATTTCCGCAATCAACATACGAACACCCGCTAAAATAATGTACACACCTGCCGCAAACGTAATCGCCTGCATGAAAGAATAGACAAGGTAGTTTTGTCCGTTACTAAGTTCTGTTTCAATAAATTGTTTTCCCGCGAATGGTGCGACAATAAAGAATAGAATTGCCATTGTGAGTGACATAGAAACCGATGTATCACGTAGAAATCCTAGAAACTTCGGCACTTGAATTTGCTCTGTAGATTTTTCTTTATTTCCAAATTTACTACCGACAAAACCTGCTGCCAAATACCCAACAGATCCAAAATGTCCAATTGCAATATCATCCATACCTGTGATTTTTCTTACATATGGCTGTAATAGTGCTGGAAAAATTACCATGAGTAGTCCTAAAAGGATAGATCCCATCATTACAAGTGAAAAACCTTTTAGTCCTGCTGTAGAAAATACAGCGGAAATTAAACATGCCATAAAAAGCGTATGATGTCCAGTTAAAAATACATATTTAAATTTTGTAAATCGAGCGATAAGTAAATTCACAATCATCCCAAATACCATAATAAACGCTGTTTCTTTTCCTAGTGTTTGCTGAGCAATCGCAACGACAGCTTCATTATTTGGAATAATTCCTTTTATATGGAACGCTTTATCAAACATTTTTCCAAAAACATCTAGCGCTCCAATTAATATTGTGGCTCCGCCTCCTAGTACAACGAAGCCCATAATTGTTTTTAATGTCCCGGACACTGTATCAGCAAAACTTTTCTTTTGTAAGAGTAAACCACACATCGCAAATAATCCAACAAGTATTGCTGGTTGTCCTAAAATATCTTTCATGATTAAGTCAAACATAACACTGCTCCTCCCTCAGATGTTTAACACTTTCTTACATCAGATGTTTTTGCAATGCCTCTTTAATTTCATTTTGATCTAAAATGTTTGTTAACCCTGCCACTGTACGAACACCATCTTCAAGATTACAAATGATATCCTTTGCTCCTAAATATAAATCTGCTTGTTCTGATTTACTTGATGCTAAATCTGTATGAGAAACTTCAGCTTGTAAACCAAGCTCCCCTAAAATCTTCTTCACATTCATCTCCACAATAAAGCTACTTCCTAATCCATTTCCACAAACAACTAATACTTTTTTCATTTTACTTCCCCCTTAATTAGAATATTTAGCTATCATTTCTAGCATTTGTTCTTTTGAATTTGAATGAATTAATGTTTCTACATTTTCAGGTTGAGATAGCATATCGCTTAATTGTGCCAATGCTTTTAAATGTGTTTCATTATCAATCGCTGCCAGAACAATGATTAAATTTGCAGCGTGCTCTTGCTTTTCTGAAAATGAAATACTTTCTTTCAACTGTAATAAACTCATACCTAACTTTTTCACTCCCGCTTCAGGGCGAGCATGAGGAATTGCAATTTTAGGTGCAATCACGATGTAAGGTCCTAACTTGTTTACATTCGCAATCATTTCTTGAATGTATTCTTCTGAAATATACTCCGTTTGTAACAACGGTTTAGCTGCCACTTGAATTGCTTCCTCCCAAGAATCAACACGATCCTGAAGCTGAATATATTCTCTCGTCAATAGTTCGTTTAACATAGGTTTGTATTTCTCCTCCTTGCACAAATGCGCTGGACCACTTATAAACTCTCTCAATTCTTTCTTTAATGAATATTCGTCTATCACATTCGCATATTTTTGAATAACCTGCATCATAATATCAACTGAATCATTTTGATCCTTGCTAAATAATGCTGCATTTACTTTTCTGAGTAGCGATGCTTTTTCAGAATCTGTTAAAATAGGATTCACCATAAAAATAGGTATTGTCCCCTTCTCTAATTCAGTTGTAGTAATAATACAATCTACGTCAAATGTATGTGACTCATATTCTCGCTTTGAGATCGCTTGCAAAATATCAATACTCGAAAATAATTGCTCTAATTGATATTGCAACATACGCGATGTACCAATCCCATTTGGACAAACAAGTAGAGCTGTTTTCCTAGGATTGGGAACGATTCCCTCTTTCCTCATCCAAGCACCAAAATGCATAGTGATATACGCAATTTCATCTTCTGAAAGTTGTTTTCCAACATGTTCTTCAAAATGATGCACCACTTTTTTCGTAAGGATATATACTTCTTCATAACTTTTTTGAATCATATGCAGTAATGGATTTTCGATTTCAATTCCATATTTCACACGATAAAACGTTGGTTTCATATGCAGATATAAATCTGAAGCAAGTCCCGTAAAATCTTGAAATATAACACAAGCATAGTGCTGAAAATCCTTTATCATACGATCTACGATAAAATGGATACCTTTCACATCATTCTTTTCATACTCTTTTTGCTGAGCATTTACTTTTGCACCTAATAAATGAGTCGTAATATAATAAATCTCATCTTTTGGAAACTTCACATGTAACAATTTTTCAAACTGCTTTCCAATATATTTCGCTGCTTCAAAATGTTTTGTTTCACGAAGAACATCTTTTTCAGCTTCTTCCATTTCAACGCATTGTCCTTTAACAATACGATTGTGAAACAAGTACATGTAAACGCTTAAATTTTCAAGCACCTCATCTGTATATTGAACACCTAAAAACTCTTCGCAATTTGATAAAATACTTTTTATTACAAACAGTTCTTCTTGCTCTTTCTTGTTCTTTTCACTTTCTTCACGATTTACAATCCGTCTTACATGAGATATTAAATATTCCCATCCATGCTTTGCAATTAACTGTGAAAGATAAAAGGTGAGTAGATTTCGTTTTCCTTGTTCAGTACCTTCGATATAATATCCCTGCTTACGATTAAAGTGTAAAGAGAGCTTAAACTTCAACAAGTCTGCTTTCATTTTTTTCAAATCAGTAAGTGTCGTATTACGACTTACCTGTACAAGATCAATTAAATCTTCTAATAAGATTCTTTTTTCTTTCGTTAATACATACAAAGCTAACCAAGCTTTTCGTTCTTGTGGAGAATAATCGTATTGAGCCATTGTAAATCCGTGTAGCTTTTGAATGACCGTTTGTTTTGTTTCATCATCTAAACAATATCCGAATGAGCGAACATATTTGATTGGTGCTAAGTGCTCTGTCTGTAACCAATCATCTACTTTCTTCATATCGTAATAAACTGTTCTTTTAGAGATTTGTAATACTTCCATAAGTTGCTCTACAGAAGTATAGCCATCCGCTTGAATAATTTGCTGTAAAATAGCGGTACTGCGGTGATCTAATATCATATATGATGTACATCCTTTCTATACTTGTTTTGATTTGTCTTGCAAGTATAGATACTAACTTTGCAAAATTAGATTTTTAAAATCACTTTCTACTACTATAGTATCTCTTCTTTCTTACAAAATTAAGTCCAAATTATCGTTTTTATATCGTGCAACGATTGTACCTTTTTATATCATAATCATATAGTAACAGTATGGTATGTGAAATTATAAAAAATATGTTATCATTTTTCTTCATACAACAAAAAATCCTACTCATATGGTATTGTTCCATACGAATAGGATTTCATTATATGAAGTTATTCAGTTGTACCTTCTTGCGTTGTTTTTACCTTCGTTTTATTTTTATCACGATGATTATAGTTATACTTCGAACGATCTACTGGCGTAAATCCTTCCGGTGTGTAGAATCGGAGTAAATCCCCATTTACAACTTGGTCAGAAAACTTAAGTTTCTGCTGAACCATTTGTTCATTTTGTTTGATTTCATCTGTTACTTCTACAGATTTTCCAGTAGTTGTATCATAATACTTTCCGTTCAGTGCAGTAACCGTCGGACTTACATAATTACCATTACGGAATGCCACAACTTGCTTATGCTCTGGCGATAATAAATCCGTACCAAATTGGATATAATTTTTTGTATCCGTACCTAGTAAATGTAACAACGTTGGAAGGACATCGATTTCTCCACCGTATTGATGCTGAACTCCGCCCTGCATACCTGGAACACGAATAATTAATGGTACACGTTGCAATTGTGCATTTTCAAATGAATTGATTTCTTTACCCATTATTTTTGACATTGCTGCATTATGGTTATCTGAAATACCGTAATGATCTCCATACATAACAATAATGGAATTATCATATAAACCAGATTGCTTCAAATAATCCATAAAGCTTTTTACAGCTTCATCTAAATAACGTGCTGTTTGGAAATACGTATCTACAGATGAATCGCCTGTTTTAGCTGGTTCAATTGTCGCTTCTTCCTTATTTATTGGATAAGGGAAATGATTTGATAGTGTAATAAATTTCGTATAGAACGGTTGTTTTAACGTTTGTAACAACGGAATAGATTCATTAAAGAATGGCTTATCTTTCAAACCATAGTTTACAACATCTTTCTCATTCATATCGTAATAGGTTGCGTCAAAGAATTTATTGAAACCAAATGATTTGTAAATATCATCACGGTTCCAGAATGTTTTATAGTTACCATGAAACACTGCAGATGTGTATCCTTGTTGTCCTAAAATAGCTGGTGCGGATTGATACGTATTATGAGATTTTGTTGTAAATACAGACCCTTGTGGTAATCCAAACATTGAATTCTCTAACATGAACTCCGCATCAGACGTTTTACCTTGTCCTGTTTGGTGGAAAAAATTATCAAAGTACAAGGTATTCGCATCTTTCGTAAATGAATTTAAAAATGGTGTTACCTCTTGACCATTCAAATTGTAATCAATTAAGAAGTTTTGGAACGATTCTAAATGAATGTAAATAACATTCATACCTTTTCCCTTACCGAAATAATCTGGATTTGGGCTTGCATAGTTAGATGCGATAAAGTTTCGCACACCTGTCATACTATCTCCATCAGCTAATGCTCGTTCCGTTGATGCTTTCATACTTTGAATCCCATCATAAATCGTATAGTTGTATGCTCCTAAATATTTTACAATATAGTTTCTGTCAAATGTTCTTGTTAATAATTCAGGACGATCCTTTTCTGCTAATCCTAAATTAACACTAAAAATTAAAATTGCTGAGATAAATACAAGCGAAAGTTTATGCTTTGCAACACGAATAGGTTTTGGGTTTGCAAATTTCGTTACTACTAATACAAGTAAAATAATTGTATCTAAGAAATACAATGGGTCATACGGTTGTAATAATGCAAGAATACTTCCGCCTAATTCTCCGAAGTTATTCGTCTGTGTTAACGTCGGAAACGTAATAAAATCACTGAAAAAGCGATAATATACAACGTTCGCATATAAAAGACTTGTCATGAGTAAGTTAATGATAATTAACCATACATATGATTTTCTTCCTTTTGCAAATAATGCCAGTCCTAAAAATAGAACTGCTGAGCTTAGCGGGTTGAAAAATAGTAAAAACTTTTGGATTGTATTTGATATTCCTAAGTTAAATTCTGTCACATATGCTGCATATGTTTTCAACCAGAACAACACAACCGCAAATACGAAAAAACCGAAGTGATTACTTAAAACACGTCTGCTCTTTAACAATAATTGTTTCATCTCTCCACCTCTTTTAATCATCCAAGGCTTATTTTTTATAAGTCTATCTCTCTTTTTATGTGTCTTCTCCAAATAGTCTTCTCAATTATTTAACCATGTGAAGAATATTAGTAATTATAAGTTTAAACTTTTATTTATTCAACTATTTCTTATGAAATATGTTGACCTAGATATATATTTAATGAAATACATTTGTAACATTTTTTCATCGTTAAAATCTAATGACCACCCGTGTAACAAGATACAATTACTATAAACCTTTATAATCTACTTCGCAAACATTCTTATTTCCAAAATTACCAATTGGATTTATTGTTACTAATTTATTCATGTGAAGAAATTAGTAACAACATCTAAAATGCCAACAAAAATAAACCCTTTACTCTTTTAAAGTAAAGGGTTTATTTGGATCTATTATTTACCTTGGTACATTGCATCCACTTGTTTTTGAAGTTCTTCATTTTCTAAGAACTCATCGTATGTTGCTTCTTTATCGATTACACCGTTTGGCGTTACTTCGATAATACGGTTTGCAATTGTTTGTACGAACTGATGGTCGTGAGATGTAAATAGTAATGTTCCTTTAAATGCGATTAAACCGTTGTTTAATGCTGTGATAGACTCAAGGTCTAAATGGTTCGTTGGATCATCAAGTGTTAATACGTTTGCGCCACTTAACATCATTTTAGAAAGCATACAACGAACTTTTTCTCCACCAGAAAGTACAGAAACATTTTTCTTTACTTCTTCACCAGAGAATAGCATACGACCTAAGAAACCACGTAAGAAGCTTTCTGTTTCATCTTGTGGGGAGAACTGACGTAACCATTCAACTAAGTTATATTCACTGTTCTCGAAGTACTTAGAGTTATCTCTTGGGAAGTAAGCTTGAGATGTTGTAACGCCCCACTTAAATGAACCGCTATCTGGCTCCATTTCGCCCATAAGAATTTTAAATAATGTTGTCATTGCAATATCATTACGTCCGATAAATGCAACTTTATCACCTTTATTTAATGTGAAGTATACATTATCTAATACCTTTTCTCCATCAATCGTTTTTGAAAGACCTTCAACAGTTAATAAGTCATTTCCTACTTCACGCTCTGGTGTGAAACCAACGAATGGATAACGACGTGATGATGGTTTAATATCATCTAATGTAATTTTATCTAATAATTTTTTACGAGAAGTCGCTTGCTTCGCTTTAGATGCGTTTGAACTAAAGCGTGCGATGAAGTTTTGTAACTCTTTTACTTTCTCTTCTTTTTTCTTATTTGCATCCTGTGTTAGTTTTAATGCTAATTGGCTTGACTCATACCAGAAGTCATAGTTACCAACATATAATTGAATTTTACCGAAATCAAGATCCGCCATGTGCGTACATACTTTATTTAAGAAGTGACGGTCATGGGATACAACGATAACTGTATTTTCAAAGTTCATTAAGAAGTTTTCTAACCATTGAATCGCTTTTAAGTCTAAATGGTTGGTAGGCTCATCTAGTAATAGAATGTCAGGTTGACCAAATAGTGCTTGAGCAAGTAATACTTTTACTTTTTCTGCCCCTGTTAACTCAGACATCTTTTTATCATGAAGATCTTCTCCAATGCCTAATCCTTTTAAAAGGATTGCAGCTTCAGATTCAGCTTCCCAACCGTTTAACTCAGCAAATTCACCTTCAAGTTCTGCCGCGCGCATACCATCTTCATCACTGAAATCTTCTTTCATGTAAATCGCATTTTTTTCTTGCATTACTTTGTAAAGACGTGTGTGACCCATAATTACTGTTTCTAATACAGGAAACTCTTCGTATTCGAAATGGTTCTGTTTTAATACTGCTAAACGCTCACCTGGCGTAATATGCACATCGCCTGTTGATGGGTCAATTTCTCCAGATAAAATCTTTAGAAATGTTGATTTACCAGCACCGTTTGCTCCGATTAAACCATAGCAGTTACCTGGTGTGAATTTTATGTTAACATCTTCAAATAATTTTCTGTCCGCAAAGCGTAATCCTACGTTACTAACTGTAATCATGTGGTTCCTCCAATTTTGATACTTTTATATACATACTTCACTTACTATAACATATTTAGCCATCTAAAGGTATATCTAATCATCTTTCTATTTCAGCAATCGAAATTTTCTATTTTAAGTCAAAAATAAAAAAACACTTAAAAGAAATCATAAAGAAACGGTCTATGTAATGGAATCAAATGTTCAAGCTCTTCTACTTCTTTCTCAGTTCCTGAAAGAGTACCAATTTCGTATAGTTCTAATGGACGCTTATATCCAAATAACATTGCTGATAAATCATTTATATTTAAATGGATTCCTCGACTGTTCTGCGTTTCTTTTTCTTCGTTATGAATCATTACTATTTCTTTATTCTGTAATTGAACCGTCACATTATTCCATGGTGCAAATGAGTCTGAAATATGTAAAATAACTTCATTTTGTTGATTACTCCAAACAAATGAATATTGATTTAAAAACTGCTCCACGTCTACAATTCGAGTCATAAAATAAGGAGTGATTTCAGCCTTAACTCGAGGCTCTTGTAAAGTATAAAGTAATGGCTCTGTTTCACTTAGTATCATCTTAAGGTCTTTTATCATCGAATCATGCTGACAAATAAAATTCCAAAGTCCATTTCTAGCTTCATTGTTTAGCGGTACAAATTCTTCTACTGTCATTTTTGAATCATTTATTTTGTACAACATATAACCAGTAGCTTCATTTTCTTCATTGTAATAGACTGCCGCCGTCAAATCATGATAAACTGCCTGCCTCCACCATTCACGGCTGCGAACTAACATACCTGCAAACCGTTTCGCAAACGTTTCATATATTGCCTCAATTTCATTTGGATGATTATCTTTATTAAAGCGTCTTATATTCCCTTTTACATGCTTTTGCATCACTAAATCACTCTTCGTCATTGAACATATGAAACGGTTTGCAAATAGTTCCCATCCATACTTTCTGTAAAATGAAACTGCAAATGGATGTAACATAGATACGCTAAATCCGTCTTGTTTCATTTTTTGCAGCGCATACTTCAATAATTCTTTTACATGTCCACTCCGTCTATACTCTGGGTATGTCGCCACCCCTGCAATTCCACCCATTTTAAAAATTTCATCACCAATATTTATTTCTAACGGAAGAAGATGCAGTTTTGCTGCAAGGTGATCACTTTCCAAAACCCCAAACAGTTGATGGTGTTTTTTCATTAATGTAAGGCGCTGTTCAATCTGATCTTCCGGTACTTTATATTGAAAAGCATATTCAGATAAGGTAATGGCTTCTTTATATTGGTGCTCTGCTAATTCAACTACTTTCATAAATATTTCCTCCTATCCCCTTTATTACATTCGTACTCATACAGTTGAACTATCCGCCACTTAACGTCCTTACAGACTGTTTGAAGTGGAGGATTCCTACGAACACCAAATTAATCCTCGGTTATCTTAGTAGGCTAACCCCGTAGTTCCTACGGTTAGAAGTCTTATGGCTTCATTTTTAAGGTTTTGTCCTGCGTTAATATCTCTGTCATGATGCATATCACAAGAAGGGCACTCCCATTCACGGAGGTTTAGATTCTTAACGTCTTTGTTTTGGTAGCCACAACAAGAACAAAGCTGACTGGAAGCGAATGTTTTAGACACAGCGATGACTTGTTTGCCGTACCATTTTGCTTTGTACACTAACATCTTTCTAAATTGCGACCAAGATACTTCACTTATGGCTTTCGCTAATCTATGGTTTTTTCGCATATTCGATACTTGCAAATCTTCAATACCAATGATGTCGTGGTTTTTGACAATTTCGGTAGAGACTTTTTGCAAGTAATCTGTTCTTGCGTTTGTGATGTACTCATGGATTCTTGCAACTTGAATCCGTTGCTTATTCCAATTTGAAGAACCTTTCACACGTTTGGAAAGAATACGCTGTGCTTTCGCTAATTTTTCTTCAAGCTTACGAAACCATTTTGGGTTAGAGAACACCTCTCCAGTTGAAAGAACAGCAAAATCTTTTAATCCAACGTCTACACCAACAGCCGAACCCGTTTTAGGTAATTCCTGCACTTCTGTTTCAACAAGAAGTGAAACAAAATATTTACCGCTTGGATTACGTCTAACGGTAGCGTTTAGACTACGCCCATGTACTTCACGACTTTTCACAAAGCGAATAAGACCAAGTTTTGGTAACTTTATTTTGTCGGCTACAACCGCAATATTTCCGTTGGTGTGCTTCGTTTGGTAGGACTGTACTTTGTTCCTTTTAGACTTAAATCGCGGGGCATCATTTTGTTTTTCAAAGAAGCGAGCAAACGCATCTGCAAGATTGCTGACAGATGACTGTAATGCAGTGCTGTCTACTTCTTTTAACCAAACAAATTCTTTCTTCAGCTTAGGAAGTTCTGCTGAACATGTTCCATACGCTAACCCCTTTCCCGCTTCCTTATATGCATCGTTCCATTTAGAAAGGAAATGATTAAATACAAATTGAGAACAGCCAATTGTTTTATTGATTAAAGTTGCTTGTTCTTTGTTTGGGTATATCCGGAATTTGTATGCTTTATTGACAATCATGACTTTCACCTCCCCTACATGCCGCAATATCCATATTATACTATTTTTGATATGTTTCTTCCTATCATTTCAGGAGTAGAAACATAAAAAAAACAAACAGTATCCTTAACATTCTTTTAGAAAGAGTGGATGCCTACAAAGCGCAAAAGGGTTTTGGTACTCGTACGCAAGCTATTTTTCATTTATTACAAGTAGCGCTCGAACAGTCGGACAATCGAGACGACAAATTGCCATCTCTTGTCCGAAGGCAATTCATCCCCCACCTACTTATTGGGCTACACCCTTCACATTTCTTGAGGTGGGGGTATTCTCGCCTATTTTAGATAAAAAACATCCTTTTGAATTTAATTACTTCGCATCAATTATTTTCTTTTTATAACTCTGTATTTTACTCGTTAACCCTATTAATGCAGGTAACAAAATCGGCATAATAATTAAAGCTAATAGTAAAAGGGCAATGCCAACAACTGCTGCAACTTGTATAAGCGTTAATACACCAGAAGGAATTAACGCTGCAAATGTCCCTCCTAAAATAAGCGCCGCTGATAATACGACTCCTCCTATATGACGAGATGCTGTTACAATTTTTGTTATTGAATCTCCTTCCAATTCGTTATAGCGCATCATTAAGAAAATGCTATAATCCACTCCTAAGGCGACAATCATAATGAAGCTAAAGAATGGAACATTCCAGCTTAGTGACTCTACATTTAATAAGTGTGAACTAATTTGTTCACTTATACCAAGTGATGTAAAGTACACTAAAATTAATGAACCGATAATAAAGATTGAATGTAAGAATGAACGGGTAATAACGATTAATACAAGCGCAATACCGATTAACATAATCGTAGCTGTACGTAAGAAATCTTGTTGTGTTACTTCTTTTAAATCAACGTTTCTAGCTGTTGTCCCGCCGATTGCTTTTTTCGCACTCTTTAATTCTGTACCATTTAAAGTACCGTCTACTGTTTTATTAATCTCTTGAATGATTGGCATCGCCTCTTTTGAATACGGATTTACATTTAAAATGATTGTCATTTTAGCAGTCTTTCTATCATGTGACATATACGTATTCAATGCTTTCTGAAAATCTTCTCCTTCTAAAACTTCTTTTGGAATATAAAATTTCTCAGAACTTTTCGATTCATTAAGATCGCTTAAATACTTTTGAGCATCCTGCAAACCGTTGCTTACTTTTCCAAGTCCTTCTGTACTTTTAGATAAACCGGATTGCAATTGCCCCATCTTTTCTTGCAAATCTTTAAGCCCAGTTAATAGCTGCCCTTGCCCATCGTTTATTTTCGTTAAACCAGATTGCAAATCAGCTGACTTGTTCGCAATTTCTTTTGAACCTGTAGCTCCTTCGTTCAATCCATTTTTTAGTTCGGCAGCTCCTTTTTGTAACTCAGTAACTCCATTATTCATTTCCTTTAAGCCGTTATCTACTTTCATTAATGACTGATTCGCCTCTTTAAATGAATTCATAGCTGCTTTGTGCTGCACAGTTAATTGATTTAACTCATTTGAAAGTCCACTTAGTTGCTTCTGAGCCCCCTTTGCAATTCCTAATGTTTGCTGTACGTTAGGATCATTTGCTAGTTCTGGCTTTGTTCTAATTAAATTGTTCATTAACGTTTCAATTTGTTCGTATCCTTTTTTCGCACCATCAATCGCTTGTGAAATATTTTCGAAGTATTGATCGTAAGAACTTAAACCTTTTTCTAACTGAGCATAACCCGCATGAAGCTGTGAAGTTGCATTAGATAAAACATTTATATTTTCGTTTAATGAGGCTAATCCATCCTCAATTTGTTTCGCTCCTTGTGCTCCATCGTTTATGCCTTTCGTTAATTGATTTAAAGCCGTTCCTAATGCCGACACACCATTTTCCGCCTCATTTGTTCCATCAATTAGCTTTTGAACATTTGCAAGACTATTTGAGTCATTCCCACCCATTTTATCTTTAGCATCAGTTAGTCCGTCATTAATTTCTTTTATGCCACCATTGGCATCTCCTATGCCTGTATTCAGTTCTCCCGCCTGTTTATTTAAATATAATTCTTTAATCTTATCTCCAGTTGGACGCGTCGGTGAATATACTTCTGAAACCTCTTTAACTTTCGAAATTTTATCAGCTAGTTCATCTAAAGTTTGTAAAGAAGTCGTCTCATCTAGCTTTTGATCAGATTGAATTACCAACGTACTTGGTGAAGAAAAACCAGGCGAAAAATGCTCTTCTATTACGTTAATCCCCATCTTTGATTCATACTTATTATCCACTTCAAATAAATCATTATAATTAAGAGTGTTAGAATATTTTAATACGAAAGGAATTGATATTACGAATACAATGATTAAAGCAACAAATGGTCTTACTACTGAGTTTTTCGCAAAGAATCCCCATAAACGACTATCCTCATGCTCTTTAAATGTTTTAACTGGATAAAACATTCCTCTTCCTAATAACACCATGAAAAAAGGATTTAAAGTGATTAATACAAGTAATAATACTGCAATCCCAATCGCTACTGCCGAAGTAGCTTGATACAATTTAAAACTTGCTAAAATGAGTGATGCAAAACCTATAAGCACTGCCACCCCACTATATAATACGGTTTTTCCTGCCGATTTAAATGTCTCTTTCGTAGCTAAAAATACATTTTCTTGGTTGCTTAATTCTTCTTTAAATCTCGTATATAACAAAATGTTATAATCTGTTCCTACTCCAAATAGAACAACGACTAAAAAGACTTGGGTAAAATTTGAAAATGGAAAATGAAATTGATCTACCAGATGAGCAATTACTCCCATTGAAACTAAATAGGATATCCCAACTGTAAGAAGAGAAACAATCGGAACAATTGGTGAACGGAAAACAACAATTAAAACAACAAGAATGAAAATGATTGAGATAACTTCTGTTTTTTGTACTCCCTCTTGTGTAGATTTAAGAAAATCATCTCCTATTAAATCACTTCCTGTTAAATACGTTTTCACACTTTCTGGTTTCATTTTATTATGAAGCTCATTTGCAACTTTTGATATTTCACCATGTTTTTTATCTACCGATATTTGTGTTAAAATAGTCGTATTATCTTTAGAGACTAATTGTTTCTCCAAGTCTTTATTATCTAGATGTGAAACAATTTCTTTAATTCCTAATTGCTCTTTTTCATTTTGTAAAGAATTGATAACTTTCGCTATTTCCTCTTTTTGTTCACTTGTTAAAGCCGTCTTACTCCCGCTATTAAACACGGCTATAATTTCATACTTTTCAACGCCCTCCTGATCCATTTCTTTTATCATCTTGTCAGCAATACTACTTTGCTCTGTTTTAGGAATAGTAATTTGCCCTTTCTCTTTCACTAATCTATCCATATTAGGCATCGTTACTATCATAGTAATAGTAATAACTATCCATAATAGAAAAGATAAACTTCTCCAATTCTTTAGCTTACTCATGTTGATCCTCTCCCGCTATTTGAGTTTTAGATTAGAATAGGAATGAATATTCATTCCTATTCTAATCTTTTTTTACGGAATGAACGTTCATTCCTATTCTTTTAAAGCTATAGAATCAATTGATTCTAATAGCATTCCAAGAACTTTCTTCCAATTCTTTTACCAATTCTTTTGTGTATTTTAATTCCCCTGTCGCCATTACTTTAATTAATTTTTCAATTGGTTGATATACAATAATAATTAAAGCAACTGGCGGTAATGGACGAAGAAAACCTTTTTCGATTCCATCCTCTATAATATTCATAAAGAAGCCCATAAAATCATCAAATATTTCCTTACTATGTTCATCGAGAAAATAACTATCACAGTGAGAATTTGTAAAAAGAAAAGCATCCACATTGTGTCTCGCAAATTCAAATAAACGGTTGTACGTATGACTAAACTGTTCACGAATATTTGCATCAACTGGAAAATCAGTTTTTATTAATTCAGATAATTGTAAAACGCACTTTGTAAATAAAGAATTAACGAGCGACTCTTTATTTTCGAAATAACGATAAATGGTACCTGCACCTACATTTGCTTTTTCAGCAATCATCGGGATTGTTGTACCATCATAACCTCGCTCTGCGAAAAGTTGCATAGCAGCATCAAAAATATCGTCTTGTTTGTTTTTAGCCATTTTTCCCACCTCAATTTCCAGGAATGAAAATTCATTCCGTTTTTTATTATAAATTACACTGCTTAAAAGTCAAGTGTTGGGCAAAGATAGTACATCGTACATTTCCTAACTTCTCTTCTTTTAATTGTATGACGTTCATATGTCGCAACTTGAAATATAATATATCAGCGATTCGCCAAAAGTTATCAAATTCCCAACAAATATCGATATGGATTCATATAAAAAAGGCAAATGCATTACGCATCTGCCTCTCATCATATTACTTAGCTAACTTTTGAAGTTCTTCAAAAAATGTAGGATACGATACCCCTACTGCTGCTGCATCTTGGATCGTTGTTTCTCCTTCAGCTATACAGCCGGCAATCGCAAGCATCATTCCGATGCGGTGATCACCGTAACTATGTACTGTATTGCCTTTTAAAGTTGATTTACCGTAAATAATCATTCCGTCATCTGTTGCTTCAATCCGAGCTCCTAGTTTCGTTAGTTCGGCAACAACTGTGTCGATACGATTCGTTTCTTTCACTTTTAGCTCATGTGCATCTTTAATAACCGTAATTCCCTCAGCTTGCGTTGCTGCTAATGCGATAATTGGAATTTCATCGATTAACTTTGGAATAATATCCCCGCCAATTTCGATTCCTTTTAGTGAAGATGTTTCAATCGTAATGTTTGCAGCTGGCTCTGATGCTCCTTTGTTAATTAGTTCTACAGTGAACGTAGCACCCATTCTCTCTAAAACATCTATAATACCTGTACGAGTCGGATTCATTCCTACATTTTGTAATTGTATTTTACTATTTGGAATGATCGCTCCTGCTACTAAGAAAAACGCTGCTGATGATACGTCACCTGGAACTTGAACGTCTGTTCCAGTTAATTTTTGGCCACCTGCTAGTTTTACAGTTTTCCCTTCACGAGTTACTGTAACACCAAACGCCTCTAACATTCTTTCTGTATGGTCTCGTGAAATGTGCGGTTCTGTAACAGCTGTTACACCTTCTGCGCAAAGACCTGCAAGTAAAATAGCTGACTTTACTTGTGCACTTGCAACTGGGGAAGTGTATTGGATTGCTTTTAACGCTCCACCTCTTATTGTTAGCGGTGTGTACGTCCCGCCTTCTCGGCCATCAATGTTGGCACCCATTTGCTTTAATGGATCTGTTACACGTTTCATCGGTCTTTTTGCAATAGAAGCATCTCCTTGTACACAAGAAAAGAATGGCGTGTTTGCCAATATTCCTGACATTAAACGTATCGTAGTTCCAGAATTACCGACATCTAATACAGCTTTTGGTTCTTGTAAACCTTCAATTCCTTTTCCGATTACAGTAACTTCATCACCGTTTTGCGTAATATCTACTCCCATTTCTTTAAAGCAAGAAATAGTACTTAAACAGTCTGCACCAGGTAGGAAGCCTTTAATTGTTGTTTTTCCCTCTGCAATTGCGCCGAACATCACAGCGCGGTGTGAAATGGATTTATCACCAGGAATTGTAATGGTACCGTTCAATCCGTTATTAACAGGTTGTATAGTTCTTTCTTTCACGTTTTCACCTTCTCATTTAAATTGTTTCATATGTTTGGTATTCTTCTTTTCCAAGCGCTAGTTTTGCTTTCATACGATCTTCCTCTATTTGAAAGCTAATTCGTAACACCCCAAGCAACCCTTCACGCGCTTCTAATATTTGCAAGTTCGTAATACTAATTTCTTCGCGCGCCAAAATGCTCGTAATATGAGCTAATGCCCCTACTTTATCTAAAACATCGACGTATAAGTCATAATAGGCAGGAATAGCTCCTCTTTTTCTCACTGGTAAAGAATCACGATATTCTTTCGCATCTGCAAAGTAGTTTTGTATTTCACTGGCATCTCCTATAGAAACCGTCTTATATAACTCTTCCATTTCAGAGATCCACTCTTTTAATAATACCATTAAATGCTCACGATTTTGCTTTACAATGTCACTCCACATTTTCGGACTGCTAGATGCGATACGTGTAATATCTTTAAATCCACCGGCAGCTAGTTGATGAATGAGCGGATTATCTCCTGCATGTTTCTCGACTTGTTTTACTAATCCTGCCGCAATAAGATGCGGAAAATGGCTAACGATTCCTGTTACATAATCGTGTTCTTCTGTATTTAAGACGAGAAAATGTGATCCTGTCCCTTTTAACAATACTTTTAGCTCTTCCACTTGATCATTTGACACATGATTCATCGGTGTTAAAATGTAAAATGCATTTTCAAATAAATGCGCCTTTGCACTTTCGACACCAGTTTTATGAGACCCTGCCATCGGATGTCCGCCAATGAAAGAAACTTTCTTTGAAAATAAAGCTTCCGCTTCATTCATAATTGTTCCTTTTGTACTTCCAACATCGGTCACTATTACATCATCTCGTAAACGAAATGACGCTAGTTTGTGTAATAACTTCTTCGTTTCTTCAACTGGAGAGGCAAAAACAATTAAATTTGCCTCTTCACATGCACGCTGCAAATCTATTGCCACTTCATCTACTACATGCAATTCTTTCGCACGCTCTACCTGCTCTTTAAATATATCATAACCTGTTATCGTTACATCGTGCTCTTTCTTAATTGCTAATGCGAGAGAGCCTCCTATTAATCCTGTTCCAATTAATACTACCTTTTTACACATTGGTCTCATCTCGAGACTTATGTTTTTTATTTTCAAAGTGTTGCTTTAACACTGAAATCACTCCTTCATTTTGTTCCCTTGTTCCGATTGTAATACGAACGCCGTTTGGAAACGGACGAATAATAAACCCTGTGTGTGCGCAAGCTTCATAAATTTCTCCAGCATCATCTACCGGCAAGAAGATGAAGTTTGTTTGCGACGGATAGAATGGAATTTCATTTTCCTTACAAAAACTTTCGTATTGCTGTAGCCCCTCTTTATTAACACGTACTATCTTTTCAATAAACGACTCATCACTTAAGGCAATCATTGCTGCTTTTTGTGCCAATGTAGATACGTTAAACGGCAAACGTACGACATTTAATTTCTCGATTAATTCTTCATGTCCAATCGCATACCCAGCGCGGAATGATGCTAATCCGTATGCTTTAGAAAACGTTCTTAATGTAAGAATGTTTTTATGTTTTTCTAGAAGCGGTAATGTCTCTGGGAAATCTTTTGCTGTTACGTATTCATAGTACGCTTCATCAATGACAATTAACGTATTTTTACTAATTCCCTCAATGAATTGAGTCAATTTTCGATCATTTACATATGTGCCCGTCGGATTATTCGGATTACAAATCCATACGATTTTTGTGTTGTGATCGATTGCTTTAGTGATTGCATCTAAGTCATATGCCCCTTCATTAAGTGGCACTTCTTTCACTTCACAACCTTCAATTACTGCATGATGACGATATTGCGGGAACGTTTCTCCCGCTGTTACAATATTATCGCCTGCGCGGAGCACTGTACGACTGATGATTTGAATGACTTCATCAAGTCCACTTCCACATATGATTTGTTCCTTTTGAACTTGCAGTTTTTCTGCGATTGTTTCGCGGAGTTCTACAGCTCCTCCATCAGGATATAAAGCATGTTCCTCCCACACTTTTTGTAATTCTTCCATCACACGCGGTGAACAACCAAATGGATTTTCATTTGATGCTAATTTTACAAATGAATGATCTCCATATACTTCTTTCATTTGCTGCGCTGATTTACCTGGCTTGTATGGCTGTAATGATGATAATTGCTCTTTTACCTTCATTTATAACTCATCCTTTTTAAAATTCTTTTGCATATTTGTTATGCTGCGTAATATTTTGCTGGATTAATTCCATACGATCTTTTCCGAATTGTTCAACTAATGCATCTGCAAGTTCCCATGCAACAACCGCTTCTGCGACAACACTTGCAGCTGGTACTGCACAGCTATCAGATCTTTCAATACTCGCTTGGAATGCTTCTTTCGTATCAATATCTACACTTGCAAGTGGTTTATATAATGTAGGAATTGGCTTCATAACACCTCGCACTACAATCGGCATTCCTGTTGTCATACCTCCCTCTAACCCACCTGCGTTATTTGTTTTTCTTGTATAGCCTTTTTCTTCATCCCAGATGATTTCATCATGTACCGAACTTCCAGGCTGCCTTGCCGCTTCAAATCCAATTCCAATTTCAGCGCCTTTAAAAGCATTAATACTCATAATTGCGCCAGCAAGTTTTGCATCTAATTTTCGGTCATAATGTACATAACTCCCAACGCCGATTGGCATCCCTTCCGCAATGACTTCTACAATTCCACCAATGGAATCTCCACTGCTTTTCGCAGTATCAATTGCATCCATCATTTGTTGCTCTACTTCTTTATCTAGACAACGAACAGGTGAATTTTCTGTAATGGTTTGGATTTCTTCTATTGGGAATTGATCTACTCGATTTGCTTGAACTCCGCCAATTTCAAGAACATGTCCAGCAATCTGTACACCTAATCCTTTTAAAATTTGTTTTGCAACCGCACCAGCTGCTACTCTGACAGTTGTTTCCCTTGCAGAAGAACGTTCTAAAACATTTCGTATATCACGGTGACCATATTTAATTGCACCGTTTAAATCTGCATGTCCTGGACGTGGTTTTGTAATTGTACGTTTCATTTCTTTACTTTCTTGCTCCGAAATCGGTTCCGCTCCCATTACTTTCGTCCAATGTTTGAAATCATCATTTTTTACGATTAATGTAATGGGTGAACCAAGCGTCACCCCGTGGCGTACACCACTTACAATCTCTACTGTATCTGTTTCAATTTGCATGCGTCTCCCGCGACCATGCCCTTTTTGTCTTCTTAATAATTCCTTATTTATATGTTCTGCTTGTAACGATAACCCTGCAGGTACACCTTCTAAAATGACTGTTAACTGCGGACCATGTGATTCTCCGGCTGTAATATATCTCATTTTTCTTACCCCTTTATTATTTTTTGTACAAAAAAGCCCCTACTGAGCGCTCAGTAGGGACGATGATTATCGCGGTACCACCCTAATTGTAGACTATATTTGTCTACCTCTTATCATTTTTAACGATCTATGAGACCGTCTTTCCCTTCATAAAGATTATTATCTTTACTACGAAAAAGATGCTCTAGGGCTGTAATTCATGCTTACCTTTGTACTGATTCACACCAACCATCAGCTCTCTATAAACAGGGAGATAAGCACTACTGTTTCCCTTTCAATGCATATTCAATATGAAATTAAGATAATTTATTTTTGAATCCTTTTAACTCTTCCATGAATTTATGGAACTCTGGAATATCCATTTGCTGCGCTGAATCAGATAATGCAACCGCTGGGTCTGGATGAACTTCTGCCATAACTGCATCTGCCCCAATTGCTAGTGCTGCTTTTGCAGTAGGTAATAATAAATCTCTACGTCCTGTAGAATGCGTTACGTCTACAACAACAGGTAAATGTGTTTCTTTCTTTAAGATTGGTACAGCTGAAATATCTAACGTATTACGCGTTGCTCTTTCGTATGTGCGGATACCGCGCTCACATAATATAATTTGATCATTTCCTTGTGCGATGATGTATTCAGCTGCATTAATGAACTCATCAATTGTTGCTGCTAAACCTCGTTTTAATAACACAGGTTTATTTACTTTACCCACAGCTCTTAATAAATCAAAGTTTTGCATATTTCGTGCCCCGACTTGAATGACATCAACGTAATCAAGAGCCATTTCTACATCGTTTGGATTTAAGATTTCACTGATAATCGCTAGATCAAATTCATCAGCTACTTGTCGTAAAATTTGTAGTCCTTCTATCCCTAATCCTTGGAAATCGTATGGTGATGTTCTCGGTTTGAAAGCACCGCCGCGCATTAATTTTAATCCTTGTTTTTTCATCGCTTGCCCTACTAGGCGAACTTGCTCTAAGCTTTCTACAGCACAAGGTCCCATGATGAATGTTTGCGTTCCATTTCCTAGTAACTCACCTTTTACATCAACGATTGTATTCTCTTTTTTCTTTTTACGTGAAACAAGTAATGCTTTACGGTTGTCATCTTCTTGCAGTTCTAAGCTCGCTTTGAAAATTGTTTTGAAAATGTGTTGAACTGTTGAAGTTTCGAAAGGACCTTCATTGTGTTCTGCGATCATATCAAGCACTTCACGCTCACGTACTGGGTCAAAACGTTTCGTACCTTGCACTTGCTTTTGTTCTCCAATCTTTTGAACGATTTTACCTCTCTCATTTAAAAGTTCTAGTAACTGTAAATTGATTTTATCCACCTGTTTACGTAATTGTTCTAACTCATGATTTGCCATTTTAAAATCCTCCTTTTAATGTTTAAAACTATTGCAAGAGAATAAAAATTCCCTATTTTCTGAATTGAAAACTTACAAAACCTTAGTATGAGATCGATACCGCCTTTTCTGTGTACAAAAAATCCCTACTGATCTACTCAGTAGGGACGATATTTATCGCGGTACCACCCTAATTGTAGACTGATTTCGTCTACCTCTCTTCACTGTTAACGATCGTTCGACCGTCTTTCCCTTCATAAAGAAAACAAATCTTTACTACGAAAAAGATGCTCCAGGACTGTAATTCGCACTTGTTTTTGTACTGGTTCACACCAACCACCAGCTCTCTGTTACAGGGAAACAACTACTACTCCTTTTCCTTTCACCGCATGTCATATTCCATTGTCAAGCCATACCACAAAAAATACAAAAAGTCCCTACTGATCCAATCAGTAGGGACGATATTTATCGCGGTACCACCCTAGTTGTAGACTAATTTCGTCTACCTCTCTTCACTGTTAACGATCATTTGACCGCCTTTTCTTCATAAAGAATATATGTCTTTAATCCAAAAAAGATGCTCCAGGACTGTAATTCATGATTATCCCTGTACTGATTCACACCAACCATCAGCTCTCTGTTACAGTAAGATCCTCACTACTGTGATCCCTTCATTGCACTTTGTTTATCCAAATGTTTTTGAAATTGAATAAGTTATGATTCGTATTATAGAATGCTTTTTCAAAGACTGTCAATAACTTTTTATTTGTTTTTTTTAAAATCCACTCTTTACCCATTATCCACCTTGTAAATTTGTCATTATAATTCCAATTCGTATCATTTCGTTTTGAATAGATGTAAGTAAATCACTTTTCAATTGGTACTCTGTTAATAATTGTTTAATTTCAATGATTTCATTTTCAAAAGAATTTGCTTCGTGAAGGTTTTGTAATAGCGAAAAAAACAACTCACCATAGGCTTCTACATGGTCTTTCATGTTCTTTTTCTTTTCTAAAACAGACAAAAATAGTTGCTTTATTTCTGCTTGATTGTAACGTTCTGATGGTGGCGAAAAATGGGTAAGAATTGTTTGCAATCCCTTTTCTGCAACTTCATCCATACATAAAACAAAGCGTAAAAACATGACATATTCCCTACCTGTTATAGAACTCATTTTTGGACGTTCCATTAAAAATCCAGCTAACCAAAATTCCCAAAATTTTTGTTGTTCTCTTGCGCTTAATGTTTTCACATAATAACATAAATGTTCCATAAACTTAATTTTGTCGTTTTCCGTTTCCTGTATAAAAAGTAGATATAACCAATCTGCTCGCTGCTCCCAATACAATACACATTTAATAAAAACAAAGCTGAGCCACTTTAAGAACACTTCTTTTGTATGAGGATGTAACAAATATAAATGCTGGGCCGCATATGTAATGTATCTCTTTATCTCTGTAAATAACGGTAAATTTATTTGTGTATAGCAGAGTCCTGCCCATGCATATTTGATTGCTTTTTCTTGTTTTTTTAAATCAAGATAAGGGAGCAAATTTTTTCTACACCATTGTTTCTCAATATGATATAAAAATGTTATATCTGCCGTTAACCGTGCAAACATGTAATTTGTATTCCGTGAACAGATTCGCATTTGTTCTTCAAATAAAAACAAGTATTCGTAAATATTCCGATCGTATAAGTGGTCATACGCGAGTAACTTTAATAATACTGACGTCACCTTTCCAATAGGATGCTGAATAGATTCATTATAAAAGTCATGTTCTTCTAAATTGAAATTCAAATCACTTCTCATCACTTGAGGAAATACAGAGACGGAAAATCGTTTCACAACCCGTATACTATCCTCTTGAAATTCTTCTAATCGGTTGCTAATTTCATAAAGAAAACTGCTAATTAACCAATGAAAAGATGGATTTCTTACAAATTGTTGTAAGAGTGGAATGATTTTTTGTATCTGTTGATTTGTAAGCTTGCGATTATTTCTCCATGCCCTAATACAGACAAACCATACTTCATTACTTACCTTACTTTCCCTAGCTAATTGATAGGCAAGTGAAATGCTCCACTCTATATTCAATTTACATGCTTTTGATAACATTTCTAAAAAATGTCGTTGTTCAAAAATACCGTCATGAGAAAAGAGCCTAACTTGTTCCATCATTTCATGGTCTTTCAGCTGCAATAACCCATCGGCTGTTACATTACATGTAATACTTTGGACAGCATCCTCTACTTGCTTTTCACCGTAACGTTTTGGGGAAAAATGAGGGTGTTTTTGTTTCATTTTTTTATATGCCTCTGCTGTACAATTACTATCCGGATCACATATATAAAGTAAATCCATAACAAAACAAGCATCAAAAATCCTATCATTAACAAGCTGTTTCATCACCTTTTGTAACACTTCTTGCTTACTTTGTTCCGAAGCAAGTGAATAATGGTTCTTTAAAAACTTAAATACTTCATGTCTATATGTAACATGTAAAAGTAACTTTTGCTCTAATAACCATTTCATTTTTTCATCGTCAGTTACAAATATATTTTTACTCATCGCAGCTATGGCAATTCTTTTTTTTAATATACTATCAGTTTCAATCATTTGGGCGATATAGTAGTTAGCTTTTCTCTTATTATTTTCACATAAATATGTGAGACACTCTTTTACAATACGAATTAAAAATGTAAAACCTTTTGGCTGTAAATCATGCTCTGAAAATTCGACTGTATGATATGTCACACCGTCCTTTTTCTCCAATGCAGCCTGTCTTAAAAATAACATTTGCATTTTTTCTAATCCCATAACCATAATGGGATCGGCAAAATACGCAATGTGCGGTTTCATTCTTTCATCCCAAATCTGTTGTACGAATGAAAACACCGAAACTGGCAACCGACTTGTTTCTTCTAATTCAATCGAATCTTGCATATCGTGTTCCCATTTTCTCACACGTTTTAATTTAATTTTCCCATCCAAAATAAACGCCAACAATAAGACGCAAATCTCTTTATGTTCAGGAAAAGAACATTTATGTAACAAATATGAAACCAATTCTATAGAGCCGCTATTTTTTTCTGCTGTTTCTAGTAAAAGTAATGTCCATTTTGCGAATAGTAGCGGTTCAATCTGCTCTTTTGTCTCGTTTAAATACGTGCAAATCGTTCGCCATAACAAAGGAGAAATTTTCGAGTGATTTCTATAAATAAGCTGAAATAATTCCTTTTGATGGCTAAAAAGAAATTGTTTGACGAGCCAAGCAGACAGCAATTCATCCTCTTCGTTATGGATAGCAGACAGCAAAAATAAATTTTGAAGTTTTCCTTCTGCCTCTAACCATTCCACCCACTCATAATCGCGAGCAAATTCTATAAAATACCGGAGTGTTTCAATTTTTTTTACGGATTGCTTTATATATGATAATTGCTCTTGTTCAACTGACGGTGGGACTGTCACGATATCGCGAATCCGCATTCTTTTTGTAATATAATTATCTCCCATTAATTCAGCCCAGCGCTTCACCGCTTGAACAAGCGCTTGATGATTGTTTGCTTTATTTGGATAGACAATAGGCCTTACTCCTAAATGCTCCCAATGATATGTATTATCTCCTTGTGCAACAAATGCATAACGTCTTGTACTCGGCGGCAAGCCTGTTGCTAAATATTTCATAACAGGATCATTATGACTATATCCGATGAATAATACTGTATAATTTGAAAATAAATCGACTAAAAATCTTCTTGCCCATCCTTCCGTCAAGTAAGCCCTTCCAAAGTCACCATCTGTTAATATTAAATTTTCTTTTTCCTGTTCTACATTACCATGTATATATGCTAATCCTTTAAACGCTCTACCTGTTGGAAGTGCAGGTGCATAATATATATTGATATCTCGATTCATTTCTCGAATTACACTTGTAAAATGTTGATCAAAATTTGTTGTTACAATGCGGACATCGATATCATCTGAAAAAAGCCGTGGAATTGCATAATGTAATGGATTCGGTTTTGAATTTTTCACATCAACAAGATCTTGTGCCACTTGATGTACATCTTTTGTCTTCGCAACTTTTCCGAGATAATAATCATGTGGTTCTGTTATTTCACGCTTGTCGACATATAAAGCGTTCGCAATTTCATCCACTAAATCATCAAAGTTTGGTAAGTTTGATTTCCCTTTCATAGAAACCCCTGCTCCGACAAATAATACAAGCCTACCTTGCTCAAGATTATCAAATAATTCATCTGGAATTTCTACTTCTGAAGTAATCCACATCTGGATCCCCCCTTACCTAAAAATGTCATACGCTCTCATTTTACTATAACATTTTTCATTTGTTTTTTTAATATTTAGACAAGTTGTTCCACATGAAAAAATTTTATTTACGATCATGTAGAAATGTATGAACTTCTCGTTTTATACCAAAACTATGGAAAAACAGGAGGTGTGCACCTTGAGCAATTTTACTATTGTGCTTATTAAATTCGTATCGTGTATCATTGCTTTTGCTATCGGGCTTGATTTGTTTTTCGATGCAACAATCGTTGACGTTATTTCCTTTAGCTTATTCGTAACCATTGTTTCTTACATGTTTGTTGATAAAATCCTTTTGGACCGTGTTGGCAATTCCGCTGCTATTATGGCTGACTTTTTGTTAACCTATTTAAGCGTGTGGATTTTCGGTAACATTTTATTGGACAATTACATGCAAATCGCATGGGGGAGTATTTTGTCTGCTCTTGTCTTTACATTATCTGAAGTATTTGTGCATCGTTTTTCTCATACGCATGAAAGACATAAAGGTGAACGAATTAATATGAATGGCCGATTCGCATATGGAACTGAATTTGCTGAAGAACAAAATATTTTAGATAAAGATAAGAAAAAATAAACAAAGAAGGATGTCACAAACTATATCATGACATCCTTCTTTTACATTAACTTTTCTTTTGGTTATATTGCTCCATAATAGATTATGGAAGCATTCCGCTATCTGTTGTCACTATTTCCTTTCAATTCGATTTTATACTTCAATCTTTATATTTTTGAAATCCACAACATCAGCAAATGCACCCAGTACTGTATTATGATGCTTAACAATTTCTTCCGCACTTAATTGCTCCGAGTCAAATGTACTATGTGCATCGCGAACCAAAGTTATTTTATATCCTTCACTAAATGCTCTACGAGTCGTCGTATCCACACAGTATTCAGTTTGCATCCCTGACATGATGACATGTTCAATTTCATTATCTTGTAATACTTTACGTAGATTCGTTTTATGGAATGAATCTGGTGTTTCTTTTTCGATCATGATGTCACCATCTTTCGGTGCAATGGCAGAATGAATATTCCATTCCGGTTTTCCTTTTGCTAAAGGGTGACCTTTGGGGCCATTATGCTGGACATAAATAACAGGAATTTCATGTAAACGACATTTTCGAATTAACTCTTGCAACGTTTTTAATAACTCCCGCCCTTTGTATACTGGTCCTCCTGCTGTATACATACCTTCTTGAACATCTATTACTAACAATGCTTTTTTCATCATACATCGCTCCCTTCCCCTTATTTTCTATACTCCATCATCCAACAGTCTTCTAATTTCCCTTCATGAAGCTCATGTTCTTTTAATTTTTTCACCTTTTGAAATCCACATTTTTCATAACAACGAATAGCACGTTCGTTACTTACTCTTGGATCCATCGCAATTGCTTCTGCCTCTAATTCATTGATAATATATGTAATCGCAGCTTTCACAAGCTCTGTACCGATTCCCTTATTCCAATATGCTGTGTCGCCAATGAATTGATCCATCCCCCATATATTTTGTTTTTTTATATAACCATATAGATTTTTCCATTCTGAATCTACGGGATAAATTTGTATATATCCAATTGGTTTCCCTGCGTATTCTACCACACATTTTTTCTCATCACTCTTTATGTTATGAACAAAATGAGTTCGTACTTGCTCTGGCGTTTGTGGATTATCTCGTCCTTCGTAATATTGTAAAACTTCTGAAGTTGTTAACCATTTTGAGATGGTTTTCACATCATCTTCTACAACATATCTAATCGACAATTTACCTTTTTGCAATAACATACTTTTCCCCCTTATTCATAACATTATAATATTCTAGACTTATTGGGTTTACTCCTTTTATTAGACAGTGAATATGATACACCGCCTTGCCATCATACCTTCGTATCAGTTTTTATTCAAAAAAATACTACTCTTGCTGGATGTTACAGAAACTTTAATTTAGTAATCTATAGATATCAAACCAACATAGGAGGAATAAATATGTCTAAAGCTTTCGATTCAAAAGAACAACAACAAGGAGAAATATATGCAATCCAGCATACAATTACTGAAGTTGAAAATGCATTTAATGCACATAATGCGGATGAATTAGATCGCCACTTCACCTTGAATGCCACATGGGTTAACGCATTTGGCAAGAAGCTATCTGGTTGGAAACAAATCAATGAGACGCACAAAGTTCTTTTAGCGGGACCTCTTCGTGATTCATATGCTTGTTATACAGTTGAAAGTATTACATTTATACGTTCCGACGTAGCTATCACACATATTAGACAATATCCAACAACCTCTGAAGGAAAAATAATAGAAGATGAGCAAGGCAGTCTTGCTGTTTATGTAATGGTCAAAGAAAAGGAAACGTGGAAAATTGCTGCCGGGCAGAATACACTAGTTCAATAGCTTTTCCCATATCCCCTATTTAGACTGGAGGTTACGACTTATGCCTCAAGTAACTTTGAAGAAAATAACTTCTGACAATTGGCGAGAGGCTCTCACGCTTTCTGTAAACATTGAGCAGCAAAAGTTCGTTTCTGAAATTACACCACCTGTTGCTATTGCACTTGCTAAAGCATATATTAGGCCGGATGATAAAATGATTGAACCTTTTGGAATTTATCATAATGAAAAAATGGTTGGTTTCTTTAATTTGCACTACGAACCGGATTGTCAAAAGGACTTTTGGCTGTTTCATTTTTTTATCGACAAAGGATATCAAGGAAAAGGGTTTGGAGCCACGGCAATCAAAGCGATAATTGACCATATAAAAACCGTTCATCTATCTTGCCACCGCATTCGCTTAACTGTGCATCCTGAAAATGCTTCGGGCCAAAAATTCTATAAAAAACTTGGTTTTTCTGATGATAACATTTACACATACGGTGAAATGACATATTCCTTAATTTTAAGGAAGTATATATAGATGATAATAGGATTATATGAAGCGCATTTACCAGTTAGCGATTTAAAGCGTTCGATTGAATTTTACAAAGGACTTGGTTTGGAATTTTCCCATCGTCATGAAGATAAAGTGGCATTCTTATGGATTGAAAAAAATAAAAGTTGGTTGGGATTATGGGAAACAGACAAAGTAGAACTTGAATATCACCCTTCAATAAGACACATAGCTTTTCAAGTTTCTTTAGAAGGATTAAAAAATTCAGTTGCTTGGTTGAATGAAAAAGGATTTGAACCTAGAGAAACATTTGGATTTAAACCAATTGAACCATTTGTTATGGCACATAGTAGCATAGCTCATGCAAAAATCCATTTTAATGACCCTGATGGGAACAGTTTAGAATTTATATGTAAACTTGAAAACCCTAAAAATATTACAAAGCGTATGTATTTAAGTGAATGGACACAATCAAATTAGCATCCTATTCAACTAAAGAGGTATTAGTTTAACCCAGAATAGGGAAACCTATATAAAGTGAAACTTTAATCAGTGGGGGGTCCTCATCCCCCACTGATTATTAGCCCTCACCAATCGGACCTTTACAGGCAGTTTATCTCCTACCTAACTTCTTTACTTTCACCGAATTTTGAGGTGGGAGTATTACTGCCCTAAAGTAGCGGGATAAATTGGGTTTCCTTTGAATTTTTATTAAAAATCATTAACATATTTTAACAGATCCTTCATAAAAGAAGAGCACCTTTACATTTTTAAAGTTACTCTTCTTTTACTTGTTTCTATTCAAATATAAAATACCAGTAAATTGCAATTTCATCACTTTGCTCATTTATCCCTTTATATACAAGAAAATCAAAGCCACCTATAACAAATCCACAACTCTCATAAAACTTGCATGCTCTAACGTTATTGTACTGTGTCTCCAGCATGATTCCTGGCATTTCACAAGCTTGCGCCCAATGCTTTGCCCGTTCAATTAATCTTTTGCCAACTCCAAGCTGTCTAAACTGCTTATCTACTTTTATATCTTCCACGTAAGCAAAACCATTCCAATTCCTCTTTAATATAATCATTCCAATTATTTGGTGATCCATAAACGCCAAATAAATGATTTTATCTGGATTATTAACATATTCGCTATAATCTAAATCACCCTCTTGATCCTCCGTATATCTATCCTCTGAATAATTTTTCTCATAGCTTGGTATTTCTTGCACTGTGTATTCTATTCGTTGATCCATCGCCCTTAATGAAAGAACTAGCTTAGAATCCACCGTAAAACTAGCATCAATTTCAGGAAATTCATTCAAATCTTCTAATTCTAGTTTCCTAATAAAAATATCCATCCTTATCTCCTCTAACTAAAACATAATATATTCCTCGTACTAAATATTTATAGCAATTCCAGCAATGAATAAACTAGCAATTATGAGGAAAGGCGTACCAATCATTGCCCCTCTTAGATGCATCTTATAATCTTTATATCCTTTCATCCCTTCTGTACTGGGAATAATAACAAATCTCGGGGTAATCCAGCAAAATATAAGCCAATCTATAATGAGTAAATCCACCAAATTAAAAATCATTAATATTCCAAAAGAATGCAAAAAAGCATCTATAAACAATAATTTCTCATGTTGATTTAGTAAAAAAGTTGAAATCAACGGTGTTCCGAAAAGAATTACATTATATACAATTCCAAAATATAAAGTTTGTCTTTTTTCATCAATTGTTTTTGGCAGAACAGCTTTTTGAATATCCTTAGGATAGTCATTTAGCCATAGACGCGGATTATAATATAATGACCCTAAAATCATAATTGATAGTATAATAGACATAATTGCTCCCACTAGTAACATTTGTTCATATTGACCCATAAATTCTCTCCCTCCTTACTTGTAATTACCAGAAACCTTTTATTACTATGTAAAAGACTCATTTTATTACAAATTCTATGTATTCCCGTGTCAAAAAATTAGCATAAACCTTTGCTAAATAACTTTTCCATTTCTATATCTAAAATCGCTTTCTTCCAGCATTCATTCTTATTTCTTGAAATATCGTTTCAAATTTAATAAAGTGAAGCTCTAATCAGTGTTTTCATCTCCACTGATTATTAGTCCATAAATATTTGGCTGAGTCTATATAAATTCACATAAGAATAGGACTGGTGAAACAAATGAAAATTGAACATATAGCGATTTGGGTAAATGATTTAGAGGTAATGCGCACTTTCTATACACAATACTTTAATGGAGAGGCAAATTCTTTATATCACAATAAAGCTAAACACTTTGAATCTTACTTTATTACTTTTGAATCTGGAGCACGTCTTGAAATTATGCGAAAGAAAGGAATAGAAGATAAACCTAATCCCAATATAACTGGTTATGCTCACTTGGCTTTTTCTGTTGGTAGTGAAGAAAATGTGAATCAACTAACCAAAACATTAAAAGAAGCTGGATATCCTGTATTAAATGGACCACGCTTCACTGGAGATGGCTATTATGAAAGCGTAATTAGTGATCCAGAAGGAAATCATATTGAGATAACTATCTAGCAAAATACATTTATTTATTATTTGATATTTAAATTATGAAATGCAATAACACCAAAAAACCGTTCGAAAATTTTGAACGGTTTTACTGTCTAATACTGTCGCGTTTTAAAATTTTGGTGATTACAGAAATGCTGATTCTATCGTTTCTCTTAATTACAATACTGGTCTACCAACCTCTTTAGATGTTCTATATTTTCTGAAGATAAATTTTCTGATAATCTTGCCCCAGCAATAATAGGAGCCCAATCCAAAACATTATCCCTTGATAAACCGGTATTTTTGCAATATATACGTAAATACATTTCAGCTAATTCTACTGAAGACTGGGCATACAATAAATATGTTCGGTATACATCTGCACAAATATCTCCCGAGCTAGCATCAACCCAGTCAATAATTTTCACGTCATCATTATTCATGATCAAATTAAATGGATGAAAATCTCCATGACATAGCCTAGGTTCAAATACCATTGAATCTAATTTCCTCAACAATTTATTCTTTTGTTTCTCATCTAGATACCGTACAGATTCAATTTGGCGATGTAGCTTTTCTGACATCAGTTCAAGTAAATCCGAATCAGAAACAACAGCATGCACCTTTTGTTGTGTATTAACACAAATACCTATGTAATGCTCAGCTCGTTCCATATTCTGAATTAAGAGATCACCTACTGTTTTCCCTTTTACATATTCCATTATTATTGCTTGTCTACTATTTATTTCTTTGACTTCTAATACCCTTGGGACGTGAAGCCCGCATGAATAAGCGTATTTTTGTTTCTTTGCTTCATATAAAGATTCTGTATTTGGAAAATGCTTTTTAAATACTTTTATAATTTTATTATCATAAAGATATATCTTCGCTGTATTCCCAATAGCTATTGGATTACCTAGGTTCATGTATTCCCTCTCCTTAAGATAAATTACAATAATACCTTACACTTCATCTAATAAATTCGATGTAATTATAGTGAAGACCTTTCATTACTAAACTATCTCTTTCTTTACTAAAAGACTCTGTTCACAATATTGGCGCAAAGGATGCATTATTAAATCTCGTATTTAGGATTATACCCTGTTCGTCCATTCGGGTAGGTCTATAAAAGGAGGAGTTTACATTAGCTTAACGAATTTATATTGATATAATTATAAAAAGGGTGGTTTAATTGAACATTTTATGGGATTTTGATGGCACATTATTTGATACTTATCCTGCGTATACAAACATACTCTCTCAGGCTTTAGGAAATGTGGTGGATAAACAGGAAATCTATGAAAAGTTGAAAATTCCGTATTCTCATGCAATTGATTACTATAACATTTCCAGCAATCAAGAAAAAGAAATAAAAACTCTACAGAAGAAACTGTCTCCAAAAGAAATGAAACCGTTTGATAATGTAGAAAAAGTCTTGAAATTTGCAAATAAAAATGTAATTATGACCCATAAGCATAGGGACGGGGTTTTAGCTATCTTAAATTACTATGGATGGGATAAATACTTTGCTGATATGGTTACGATTGACGATGGTTTCCCTCGAAAACCCAATCCATTAGCATATGTTCATTTACACACAAAACACAGAATCGATTTAGTTATTGGAGACAGAGAATTAGATTTATTACCCGCTAAAGAATTAGGAATTTCAACATGCATATTTCAAAGTCAAAGTGATTTAGCTGATTATCATTTACAGGACTACTCAGAGTTTTTTAATATTGATATTGCGTTAACGAAACAAGTGGCCGATTAACAATATATACAGTAAAAGGACTAAAGTTTGGTTCTTTTACTGTATTATTATCAACATAATTCATTAACAGAGCCTAATAAAATAAGACCCTGTAAAGCAGGATCTTAACATTCTTTAAAACGACATAATATCATTTCCAATCGACAATTACTTTTTCTCCATAATTGCAAAATAATTCCCCTCATGATCAGCAAAATTAAAAGCTCTACCAGACGGCATATTTACAATTTCCCCGACTGTAATTTCCTTCCCTACAAAGTCTTTATATAACTTATCGATGTCTTGGGTGAAAAACAACATGGATGGTGTATTCAAGTTTAATTTAGGCTGCATTTTTGCAATTAACTCTTTATTATGTAGCACAATGCTCGTTTCAGCTTTCTCTGTTGGCGCAATTTCAATCCACCTAAACCCTTGACCGTTATTTTCATCGGAAACTAAGTGGAATCCTACTTTTTCTGTCCAAAATTGTATAGCCTCATCTTGATTGTTTACATATAACATAATTTGACCGACTTTATGAATCATCATCTTTTCTTCCCTTCTTCTACTTCAATTGTATTCAGTATATACGAACTAGCATTCTCTTCAAAGTGTTTTTATGATTAAAAATTTTTTAGATTTCTAACATTTTTTAATGTTTCTAGAGGCTTTATGTATTTCTTATCTCTTATTTTTTAGGGGTAGCGTCACATCGCTATCAAGCTAACAAAGTACAACTACCCCCTACTTCACCAATCAAAACAATTCGTCTCTCAGCACTAGATCGAGCCAGGCTTTCGCCTCATTGTAAAGAATCGGATTGTTTTCCGGCGTGTAGTAAGCGAGGATTGCGACTGCTTGTGATACGACCCATCCACGGGCCCTTGCCCACGTAGCGTCATCCATCGGAAAAGCCTCACGGAACGCATCACGCGCCGCTGGCGAATGCAACTTCCATGCAACCATCACATCGCACGCAGGATCGCCGATGCCCATTTCACCCCAATCAATCACACCGCTAATGCGCTTATTTCGTACGAGCCAGTTACGTACATCTAGATCGCCGTGATGCCAAACAGGAGGGCCGTTCCACGGAGGTGCAGCAAGAGCCGACTCCCACACAGCAGAAACTGCAGGGTCGCCATCAAATCGCGCTAGCCAGTATCGAAAGTCCTTGTCCCGTTGGGCCAAAGGAATGCCACGTCCTAACGGCCCTCCCGATGAATCGACTTGTTGCAGTGCTGCGATGAACACTGCAAGATCACGCGCTGCCTGAATCTCGTCAATCTCCTCTATAGGCACCGTATCGCCCTCAACCCACGTATGTACCTCCCAAAACCATGGATATTCGTTATTGGGACGCCCCTGAGCGATAGGCATAGGGATATCAAGCGAAACTAATGGTGCAAGTTTTGGCAGCCATGTGAACTCGCGACTTTCTGGTGTCGTCGGACCTGCCCTTCGTGCGAGCCGAACGGAATATTCGTCGCCAAGTCGGAAAATGGCGTTTACCGTGCCAATTGGCTCGACCCGCCGTAGGGACAGTTTTGCCCAGTTTGGGAACTGATCCACAAGCAAACTACGCACAAGGCGCTCGTCAATTTCCAATTCGTCAACGTGCATCTTCTCACACATCGCACGCTCCCCCCTCCGTAGCTCTGACGTACAATTCGCAACCGTCGTGTCCTTCATAAACGTTCTGATATTTCCATCCCGTAAAATTCATCACATTGTAACCCCCTCGGATCATTACATGTCACCCAACTTGTTTTTTTGGTTGAGTATTATGGAGCATTGCTCCCCATTAGATTAAAGGTTCTGTTGCAAAAACCTCAAGATAATTGCAAGTAATCTCTAAATCTTGGACATACTAATACTAGTATTCTAAAAAGGACGTGATCAGTATGAAAAATCAAAATCTATTCAAGTGGAAACATTATCAACCGGATATTATTTTATTAACCGTGAGATGGTACCTACGGTACAACTTAAGTTTCCATGATTTGGTGGAAATGATGGAGGAACGAGGCCTATCCATATTTCACACAATCATTATACGTTGGGTACATCAATATGGTCCTGAGTTGGATAAGCGAATTCGACGTTATCTCAAACAAACAAATGACTCATGGAAAGTGAACGAAACGTCCATCAAAGTAAAAGGACAATGGATGTATCTGTATCGTGCTGTTGATTCGAAAGGAAACACAATCGATTTTTGCCTAAGTAAAACAAGAGATCAGAAGGCTGCAAAGCACTTTTTTTGAAGAAGAAACACAATTCAACTTATGTATAATACATTCATTTCTAGTTCACATAACGTCTCATTATCGGGATTCAATGTATTTAGAAGACTATTAAAAGTCCTCCAGATTGTTTAACTGGAGGACTTTTGTGTTCACATAATTCTTGAAGCCGGAAGTTAATTAAATAAACTTTTAGGTGCTTACCGTTTGTTATATTCCAAAGTACTGTTAACATGTTTAAATCAACTAGATTTAGTCTAATACATTTTTTTAATGAAAAAATAAGAATATTTGCATCACCTTTGTTACTTTTTCCATTCAACTACCAAGTTTTTGCCACTTACTTTAGTCCAATATATATGATCCCTAATGTCTACATTATATGATCCAGGTAACATGTTATAAAACTGTACCCGTCCATAACCTGATTTAATTGTGTCGAATGTTTTATATCCTGTACAATTTCCTGAATTAAAAGTACATAAGCGAACTGATAATTGAGTAGGACGAACTGGAAATGGATTCCAGTTATCTGTAATTCTCGTTAAATTCCAAACATCAATTTGTACATTTGTACCACCACTTGAATAAGCAGTATTGTCATATTTTCCATCCTCAGTAGTAAAAGTCTGGGTTCCAGCAGCATCTGCTTTAGATTGAGGAAAAATTGCAAAAAACATTGAAAAACATAAAACAAATACTAACAACCATTTTTTTATAATTCCTTGAGATAATGTCATTAAACCAACTCCTTATTATTAGATAAATTCATACTAAACGGTTATAATGTTTTTATATTATTATGAATTATCTGCAAATATGACACTGAAATTACCAAATATTTGTTTAAATGATTAAAAATATAATATGTCGATATGGATGATTTACGAATTTATAGGATAGATAAAGGAGAGGTTTGTATATGAAGTATATAAAAGGTAAAGAAACTAAAAAGAAAGTTATCGATTCCGCTTTTCAATTGCTTGCAGATAAGGGATATGATGCAATGAGTATTGATGAGATTATGAAAGGCGCTGGAAAAACAAAAGGTTCATTCTATGTTCATTTTAAGAATAAAGAAGAATTGCTATATGAAGTTATAAAAAATCGATTAGATCGAGATTTTGATCACATCGTAGAAGAGATTTTAAACGAATTATTGGATGAAACATGTAATGTTAAATTGGTATTAAAACGATTGATGAATTTAGTACATGCAGGTACAGGAGGAGTAGATCGGGAGTTATGGACTGTTGCTCATCATCAGATGGTCGTTCTTTCAAGGAAAAATCAAATGGTTCGTGAATGGATGCTAAATCAGTATCAGGCTTGGGTAGACTTCATGTCAAAGATTATCCGTAGAGGACAAGAGTTAGGACAAATTCGTACTGATATAGATGTTTGTGTTATGGTCAATATGCTTATCAGTTTATTGGAAGGTTATGAACTTCGTTCAATGGTTGATCCAGAAATCGATGTTTATGAACAATTAAAACTCATCGAATTGTTTTGTATGGATGATAATTTATGAATACTCTATACATATAATGTTAACATAACGCACAATTATCGGTAGCAAGGTTTTACTAGAATCCTTGTATTTATGAGGTTTTTTCTTCTTTTTTATATAAAATCGATATGCAAGATTTTATACAATATTGATTTGACAAGATTTATTGTGCTTAAGTTTGGCTGTTTTGGTACAGAAACTTGTATAAAATGTTGCATATTTTTTAAGGGAAATTTACGCTAAACAATATTATATATTTCAAATGAAGACACTTCTTTGAGAAAAGGAGTGTCTTTTAAGAATAAATGGATTTTTATGTTAAAATCTTACTATCAATAATTTCGCGGAAGAGGTCTTTTAAAAATGAATATATTAAGAAGAATGATATTTAGTAAGATGGGGATAATCATTTTAGTAGTAATAATATTGATTACAGGATTTTCATATTGGACGAATAAAGATAGAATTTCTAATAACTTTGCTGAACAACTATTTAAATATCCCCTTCCTCCACAAACCAAAGTCATCGAAAAGGAACAAGCTAATGGAAAATCCCTTGTATGGGGAAATGGTGGATATTGGGGTGTTATTGCATCTGTTCACCTATCTACTAAACTAAGTAAAGCAGAAATATTGTCGTATTATAAAAAAATTGGTTTATTTAAATACCCTAAAAGTGATAAAAAAGGTGTTGAACCTGAAATCTACTTTCAAGATGACTTAAAAAAGGTGGAAAAACCAGAAGGTTTTTATTACACGACAAACGATGGTGGAAATAACCCGTTACACAGTTACTTCAACAAAGATGGAAGTATGAAAATAGAACAAAGTACTAATGAACATACAGGACAAATGGAATATGTGATACAGATAACAAGTGACTTTGATTACTTTCTAAATATTGATTGACACTAACATTAAATTAAAAGAGCTAGGGAATCTAGCTCTTTTTTGTTGTGATTTATACTGTGAATTGGTTTGTTAATTCAATGCGAATTATAGTTCGTTTTTGTTGGTTCTGGTGTAAAAACTTTAATATACGCGTAAGTAATCTCTAAAACTTGGATATACTGATTCTATTACTCTAGAAAAGGTGTGATTGATATGGAAAAGGAACATGTATTCAAGTGGAAACATTATCAGCCTGATGTTATCTTATTAACGGTGAGATGGTATCTGCGGTACAACCTCAGTTTTCGTGATTTAGTCGAAATGATGGAGGAACGGGGCTTATCCATTGCTCATACAACGATTATGCGTTGGGTTCATCAATATGGTCCTGAGCTAGATAAGAGAGTTCGTCGTCATCTTAAGAAAACGAATGATTCTTGGCGAGTAGACGAGACGTATATTAAGGTCAAAAACATCCACACTAATTAATTATCTATAATTATATTATGTTAACAATTGAATTGATTATTATTGAATCACTACTTAACATGTAGAGCTTAATTTATCCCCCCTTTCTATTTATCATAAAAAATGAAAGTAACTCGTTACCTCCATTTTTTTACACACTCTCTATTCAACTACCGACAGTAAAATCTTCTCAAGCTCTTTTTTAGGTAGCGTACTTTCATTTATATAAACCTGGTATGAATTTCTCCCTTCCCTGGCTGGAACCACTAATTTCATTCCTCTTACATTCAACCCTTCATACTCTCCAAATATAATATCATATCCTTTTAATTTGTATGTTTTTATTTCTTTATAAAAGCGTGGTCCCTTTTCAGTTTCCTGATCAAACGGTTTATCCACATGATCTCTTTGTTCATCAAATACTCCAAATTGATACAGTCTAAACCCTAAATCTGCATCTGATTTTGTTGGTCCTTTTTTCACATTACTATCTTCGTATCTCATTGTAATAAGTGGTCTCGGTTTTCCTGTCGTCACATCTATCTGCCTTTGCTTCTTCCCATATTAAATGATGCCCTTTAGGAATATAACTAGGATGTTTTATTGGAAAACCAGCTATTTTTTCTGCTTGTTCAAATGTATATATGAAATGAGCAACTAATTTTTCTTCATACTTTTGTAATTCTACTATGACCTCGCTATCTCTCTTTTTCTCTTCTGGACTTAAGCGATCTGTTGATGTATATTGTTTTTCTCCATTCTTCATAACACTAACTTTTTTATAAAAATGATATGCTTCTTTTAATAAAGCAATATATTTTTCAAACTCTTCTTCTGTAAATAACTTCTTAGCAATTTCTACTCTCTCTATCGTTCCTTTATATCCATCCTCAGTCATTCCCATATCTCTTCTTGCTTCCTGGGGTGTACCAATGATCTTATCAATTAACGTTGTACCTGCAAAAGTCCCTGTCGGTATAAGAACAGCAACGGCTATGAACCCGATTAACAGCCTTTTCTTCATTGATTTTCTATCCTTCTTATTTCCTTGATAGTATGCATCAAAAGAGCTTTTTACCCTTGTTTGCAGATTACTAGATGGTTCCATTGCTTCGGCTTTCCTTTGCAATTCATCCCGTAAATGCTTTTCAAAATCCATTTGCTTCCTCCTCCTGTATAGCTGATACATTCTCCATTTCAATTCGTAAACGCTTCAATGCTGTATGTAATCGTGACTTTACTGTACCAACAGGTATATGAAGCAGCGCTGCAATTTCATCTAAGCTATATTCATGGAAATAACGCATAATGACGACTTCACGATGCTTATATGAAAGCTTTTGTACAAAGTCTGCTAACTCACTACGTGTTTCTTTATGTAAAATATCCTCGTCTACTATGTAAAACTGATCTTGCGCATACATTTTCTTCTTTTCGAAAATACGAAAGCGTCGCCATGACCTACGCCGCCAATCTTGTACTTGTTTCACAATTAATCCATGTAACCAAAAACGGAAAGAACGATTCACATCATAATTAGCTATTGACTTCCACATTTGAATATATACTTCATTCACAATATCCTCTACATCCTGCTTATCTACTACTAAAAAAACTACTGTTCTATAAATATCTTTACATGTAAATTCATAAATAATCCGAAAGGCTTGTTGATCTCCAGAGACCATTCTCTGCAGCCATTCCTTTAGTTCTATTTCATCCAATTCTCGTTCTCCTCTCATATTCTCTAAAAAGCTTTCACATTATATTCGCCCGTTTCTCGCAAAAGGTTCATTTTACATAAAAATTTATTTATTTCAATAATAAAAAGACAACTAATTTTAGCTGTCTCTTCATTGTTATACAAAAAAACCTAGCATAATGACTTATCTTCCAATCTCCAACTAAACCACCGCGCATGACCATCTGTTTCTCCAACTGTTTCATTATATTCTTTTCCATTTATAAAATAATCAAGATGAAGATATCTATCCCACATGTTGTTATAAAGGTGGAAAACATCACGTTTTGCGCCCATTTCTTTCACTGTATCTATTAATTTATGTTTAACACTCTCTGGTATTTGATTCGCCACATGTGTGTGGAAAATACAAATTACTGCATCCTCTGAAATTTGTTCCGCAATCTCGGAGAGAAGAGCTACTCCATCCCCTTCTACCAGTTTCACAGATTGTTCTTTTAAACAAGCTGCTGCTTGATCAAACATTTCAAGCCTTTCTGTATGCTCTGGCCAAATAAGTGAGCGTAACCATAAATAGTCCTCCTCATTATTTAGATCATTTATATGTAAATCAAGTCCGATTTTTTCTGTGACAGGAGGACTTTGTTTTAGGAAAAATGGCTGATTCTCTCCTTTTATTTCCGATTTCAAGTGAACGTTAGAGTCTTTATTTCCAAACACCTCTTCTGTTCCATATGAATAACTATATTGATCCCAAAGCAGCTGTAAACCAGCACTTGTCCCGATTTCAATTAACGCTAAAGGTTTATTAACTTTATGAAACATATAACAAAAACTCGGATATAAATACGCACATCGTCTTACTTCATTTGTTTGTACTAGCTTCGTTTTTAAAATAGTGATAATCTCTTCTCTATGAAGCTTACAAAAACTTTTAAAGTGTTGAAAAGCATGCTCCAAATTTTTTTCTGGAGCCCCAACAAGACTACCATAGTATTGTTTTAATGCATGACTATTCCCTTTCAATAATAAATAATGAACAGCACCAAGTAATAAATTTGGGGTTGGCTGACCAAGTTGTGCATGTGAGGCTAATGCAAGGAGTTCCTCATCATCTGAAATTTTTAATGATAAATGTTCGTATAAATCGCTCGATCCTTTACATTCTTTTGTAGAAAAATTTTTAAATAAATTGGAGATTTGTTCTGGCGTTAGCATTCATACTCCTCCTTTAAACTCAAGTTAAAATATTCAAAATAATCATAACACAATCACTTGAAATGGTATATTTTCACAAACATCCTGTTAATCTACTTAAAATCACAAATGAATATTATGCATATATCTCCACACCATTCGGATCTGTTTGTTTCCTTTGATAGAAAGAATTCAAATATACATGTTTCAATATCGTTTTATTATCACGAATCGTTTCAATACTTTTTATTTCTTTTTGAAATAGAAAAGAAAGGTCCTGTTCTAATCCAGTTTGTTTTGTTGACATGACAATTTTCTGCAACTCTTCTATGCTCTCGCTGTCATCTATTACATCAAGATGTGTTTGAAGCTCAATGCGAAATCCATATGGTGTTAAAATAAAAGTTCTCTTTTCTCCCACATCTACTTTCCAGTGTAGCTTTTCTGCTTGCTTACAAATTGTTTCGCACTCCTCTTTTGACACAAGAAAACCAATATGATCAAATGAAACCTTTTTTCCATAGCCAAATGTGATATTTATCTTGCCTTTTCTAGCCTCAATAATCCGAAAAAGTATCTGTTTATCACGAAAATCATCCCAAGTTACTGGCGGATCAAATTGTTGAAATTCTCCATTGTACTTTCCAATTCTTGTAGAAATACGGAAACCACAATTTTTATAAAAATTCTCCATCTCTTCTAAATGAGGCGTCCAAAAATGATAATGAAACAACATTTACATTTCTCCTCTGCATTATATATATTTAATATAATTGTATAAACATAGTGTTATAATCACCTCTATCCAAAGAGGGAATTATATAAAAAACTCTTCATACTTTTGTAGGATAAATCTCATCAAAAACAATAAAAAGTTCATTCCCGTATACCTAGGAATGAACTCCCCATCTTAAAAATTGTACTTATCAATATTATCTTTTGTAAACACAACTCGTTCCGGCAGTACGATAATTCCATTTCCATCTGCTTCGTAGTCATAACCTTGAATAGAATTCGGCTCTACTTTTACTTTACCTATATTCGGAACTTCAAAGCTATCCCCAACCTTTAATTTTTTCCCTTTCACAACGATTTCATTTGCCACATAAGTTGCCAGTGCTCCTTGTTGTTTTACATCCCATAATCCAAATTGCTGAACCGTCCCCCGTTTGACATAATCACGCATTACATTAGGTGTTGAAAACCCAGTAACAACTACCTTTTTATCCATTTTTAAATTTTCAGCAGCTTGCGCCATTGCTGGAAGCGCCGTTGCATCCGGACAAATTACCGCATTGATATCTGGATATGTTTTTAAAATACTTTCTCCAACCGATAATGATTTTTGTGCGTTATTTTCTCCGTATTGCGTCGTTACAATTTCCCAGTTCGGATATTTTTCCTTTATAATTTCTTTTGCTTTTGTTACCCATTGGTTTTGATCTGTTACAGTCGGACTCGAATAGAAGAATGCTACTTTTCCTTTATCTCCAATTTGCGATGAAGTCATTTGAATTAATAGATTTGCAAGTTGCTCCGGCGTTCCTTGACTTATATAAAATGAACGATCTTTCGGATTCACATCAGAATCCCACGTTAATACTGTCATTCCCTTTTTCTTTGCTCTCTGTAATGATTGTGAAAGTCCATCAACCGATGTAGATGAAACCATTAACGCATCATAGTTTTGATTAATAAAATTATTTATATATTTCACTTGGCCTGATACACTTGCCTCTGATGGTCCATCATACTTCACTTGCACACCTAACTTATCGCCCATTTCTTTTGCCCCTTCACCACCTGATGTAAAGAAGCCAACCCCTGTTAATTTTGGAATGAATGCAAATTTCACATCATCTGCTTTTTTCTTATCTGCTGTTTTGCTGGAACATGCAATTAAGCCGATGATACAAACGCACATAATAATAATGATCCCCAGTTTTCTTTTCATGACATTTCCCCCTTATGCAATTCCCTTCTTTTCCACATAGTGAGTTGCTGTAATTTGAAATGCCTAATAATAACAGAGAGGATAAGTATGATACCAATAACAACATTTGACTGTTCGTTCGTTAAACCAGTCATTTGTAAACCGTACTGCATCATGCCAATAAATATACTTGCTAGTACTGTTCCGAGAATGCTCCCTTTTCCTCCAGTGATGAGTGTCCCGCCTAATACAACCGCCGTAATAACTGGCAGAATGGTCTCGCTTCCAATATCAGCTCGAGCTGATCCGAAATACGCGGTTAAAAAAGCTCCTCCTAATCCACCTCCTAACCCAGAAAGAATATATGCGAGAATGACTGCCTTTTTTGTGCGAATTCCAGAATATTTAGCAGCTTTTTCGTTCGTACCAGTCAGCATGACATAACGACCATACTTCGTTCGATGGAGTAAGATCGTAAATAGCACGGTCAAAAACAAAAGCAGCCATAATAAGTTAGGAATTCCTATAAAACTCCCATTTGCAAGTTGTACGTAGGAATCTGGTAAACCACTTATCCCTTCATATCCACTGGCATTTGATCCACCCGAGATAACAAGAGCAATTCCTGCATATAAAAACATCGTTCCAAGTGTAACAACAAGAGGTTCTACATCTGTCGTTTTAATAATCAGCCCGTTGATACAACCTGCTAGACAACTAATAAATAAAGCAATAATCACAGCTAACATAACTGGAATTCCATTCATCCAGAGTACACCAATAAGGATTGAGGTAAGCCCCATGACTGATCCGACAGATACATCAATTCCACCTGTTACAATTACAAATGTCATTGGAATTGCGGCAATCGTAATAAAAACGAAGTCATTCATACTGAAAAGTAAATTACTAACATGAAAAAAATCACTGTTAAATAAACCAAAGAGAATAAACTCTATAATAAGTAATACAACAAGAATTCCTTCCCATCTTAAAAATCCACGTGTATACTTCATAAATTCATCCTTCTTTCTTCTAAGCGGTGCTTTTCTTGCCATTTTTTCAAAATACTATCTACTATGATAATGAGCAAAAGTAAAGAGCCAGAGATAGTACTATTCCAAAAAGCAGGTATTTTTAAAAAGACTAGTGAACTACTTATAACTTCTAAAAAAATAGCCCCTAGTGCTGCTCCAAATATAGAACCTGTTCCACCTTTTAGATGAATTCCACCTAGAACAGCGGCAGCAATTACTTGCAACTCAATTCCTGTACCAGTTTGATTTGGTACAAATCCGATATTCATAACAAATATGCATCCTGCAACCCCTGCGCTTATTCCCGAAATAATAAATGCATATATTTTCACCTTATCTACCGGTATTCCGATGAGACGTGCTCCATCCTCGTTATCTCCAGCAGCATAAAAATATCTTCCAAAAGGCGCTTTTGTTAAAAAGATATATAATAATAGTAAAATAGCTAGAACGATCGATACTGTAACAGGAAGACCTAGTATCATGATAGAAGACATTTGTTTATAAGAATTAGGAATATCTTCAATCCATTTGCCACCTGTATAGATTAACATCGTTCCTCTAATAACTCCTAACATTCCTAATGTCATAATAATTGCCGGTACACCAAACTTTGCAACCCCTATTCCATTTATCAAACCAACGATAGCCCCAAGCAAGATTGCAGCAATGATTGAAATGAGAATACTATTACCATTTGTCAAAAACATTCCACAAATTGCTGCGCTTAACCCCATAATAGATCCGACTGAAACATCGATATTTTTCGTAAATAATACGAACGATTGACCAATAGCTAGTATGACTAAAATAAGACTTGATTTCATCATTAAAGAAAGCGAGCTAAATTGAACAAAACTAGGATTTATCATTCCTACGAAGGCTATGTAAATAAGTAATAAAATGATAATAGAAGTTTCATGCATTTTAAATATATTTGGAAAGCGTTTCATTCCGTTACACCTTCCCTTCCCCCATATGCGAGACGTGTAACTTCATTTATACAAACTTCTCCTTTCTCTAAGTGAGAAACAACCTTCCCATTTCTCATCACATATACTCTGTTCGCCAATTGAATAATTTCTTCTACATCTGAAGAAATAAGTATAATTGCAAGTCCTGATTGTTTTAAACTTTGAATTACCTCATACACTTCTAACCTTGCTTTCGCATCAATCCCGCGCGTTGGTTCATCTAAAATAATTAATTTCGGGTTACAAGCAAGATATTTTGCTAATACAACTTTTTGCTGGTTTCCTCCCGATAAAGATGTCATTTTTTCATTTATATGGGCAGCAACGATCCGAAACTTATTCATATACGATTCCGTTAAAGCGCTTTCTTTTTTGTGGTTTAAGAAAAAATTGCTCATTCGCTGTAAAGAAGCTGCCGTTACATTCTCTTTAATAGACGCAATTGAAAAGATACCATTCCCCGCTCTATCTTCTGGAACATATACCATCCCTTTATCTAACCTTTCATTCGTTGAACATTTTGCAATTGACTCCCCTGCTAATGAAATTGTTCCAGACAGCATTGTTCTTAATCCACATAGTACTTCTGCTAATTCCGTTCTCCCCGCCCCAACCATACCAGCAATTCCTACAATCTCCCCAGCATGTACAGTTAGTGATATATCCTGAAATGCATAGCTCGACAAATTTGTTACCTCTAATATTTGTTGAGAAAGTTTCATAGTTTCTTTTGTGTCCACTTTCTTCTCCTCTTGCTTATAACCTTTTGGCAATAACCCCTCCATTAGCATGTCATATGTGTAGTCTGATACCTCACCTTGACTTACTATCATTCCATCACGTAAAATAGCGACCTTATTAGCAATCTCAAAAATTTCTGGGAAACGGTGTGTAATATAAATCATACCGATTCCTTTTTCCTTTAAATTTCTCAGCAGCACAAAAAGACTCTTTATTTCATGAGTTGTTAATGTCGATGTTGGCTCATCTAAAATAAGAATCTCGGCTTCTCTTATTAATCCCCTTAATATTTCTACTAATTGTTGCTGCGCAATAGATAATGAACTCCCTATTGCACTTAGCTCTATATTCCATCCCAAACTTTTTATCAAGTCTTTTACTTTTGTACGAAGTTCTTTTTTCTTTGCTTTTATGCCGATACATATATTTTCCTCAATTGTCATATGAGGAAAAATTAACGGTTCTTGTGGAATTAAATAAATACCATTTGCATGTGCTTCTGCTGGATTAGAAAAGCTTTGCACCATTCGTTTTACATATATCTCCCCAGTATCATAAGAGTATAGACCAGTTAATATTTTCATCAGTGTTGATTTCCCAGCGCCATTTCCTCCTACTAGAGCGTACACATCTCCGCGTTGTAATTCTAAAGTAACCTCTTTTAATACATGTTGGTCTGAAAATGATTTACTAATTTGTTTCACCTCTAATAAGGGCACGTTCTCCACATCTTGTCATCCTCCTTTATGTGGAACAATTTTTGAGAAAATGATTTTTTGTTCTACTTGTTTTGTAGCATTGTATATCTCTTTTTTCATATCTAGAACACATTTTTTCTTGAAATCCCTGCTTGCGTCTAGCGGTATAATCTCAAAATGAAATACATATGTTTAAGCATCGGTCAATTGTTGAAAGGGATGAAGGGGATGTCACAGCTAAACTTTGAAGAAAATTTGTTAACAAAAGTTGCTTGGTATTACTATAAAGATCACCTAACGCAGCAAGAGATCGCCTCCTTGCTTCACATTTCACGAAATAAAGTCGTTCGTTTATTAGATAAAGCACGCACCGAAGGCATTGTTACATTTCATGTAAAAGGCACCGGCTTACATTGTTTGAGTATTGAACGTGAACTCATTCGGACGTTTCATTTAAAAGACGCTTTCATTATCCCTACACCGGTGGAGAGTCCTACCTACTCTTTAGGAAAAGCTGCCGCACAGTATTTAGAAACTCATCTACAACAAGGAGATTTACTTGGGATTGGCTGGGGAGAAACAATATCAAAAATGCTAGAAAACATTCATTTTGAACCATCTATGCAACTTTCAATTGTTACCCTTACAGGCGGTGTAAATCACTATCTTCCTAGGAAACAAAATTATTTAAATCACATGCAAGGAGAACTGCATATCATTCCTACTCCATTTTTAGCATCTACCGATGAAATGGCGCAAAGTATCCTTTCGGAACCGTCCGTTAAAGATATGCTGCATGTCGCTTCGCTTGCTAATACAGCAGTAGTCGGTATTGGTGGTTTATCTCAAGATGCAACGATTTTAAAAGAAGATAAAATAACGCTTCGCGAAATGACCTATATACGTAGTCAAAATGGTGCCGGAGATATTCTCGGACAATTTTATAATGCATATGGAGAATTGCTTGAGCTCCCTCACCATGCTCGACTAATCGGTACACCTCTTTCCATTCTTCAAAAAATGAAACATGTAGTTGGTGTAGCTGGCGGCGAAGAAAAATTAGATGCCATTTATGGAGCTGTAAAAGGGAAATTCATTCATACATTAATTACCGATGAAGAAACCGCCCTCTCTCTATTAAGAAAGGAAGGTGAATCATAATGTATACCCTATTAGCTTACGATGCAGGTACTGGTAGTATCCGGGCTGTCCTTTTTGATTTAGAAGGAAATCAGCTTGCGGTGAGCCAAAAAGAATGGATTCATAAAGCGGACCCTCGTTATCCTGGTTCTATGAATTTCGATGTGGTAGAGAATTGGAAACTCGTTCAAGAATGTACAAAAGATGTACTTCAAAAAAGCAATACAAACCCTTCCTCTATTAAAGCGATTAGTGCCACAAGTATGCGGGAAGGTTTTGTTTTATACGATAAAGAGGGCCGTGAGATATGGGCATGCGCGAATGTTGATGGTCGTGCTTCTCATGAAGTAAGTGAGTTAAAACAAATCCGTCCCCTTCTTGAGGAGGATTTATACGCAAAATCAGGGCAAACCTTTTCTTTAGGTGCTTTGCCTAGATTGCTTTGGATTAAAAAGCATCAACCTGATATATACGATAAAATCCACTCCTTTACAATGTTGAACGATTGGATTCTTTATAAATTGAGTGGTGTACTGCAAATAGATCCTTCAAATGGATGTACATCTGGTATTTTTGATTTACAAAATAGAACTTGGAATAATTCGATTGCCGAGCAATGTGGTCTAGCTTTATCATTTTCTCCAACTGTAAATGAAGCCGGTACTGTCATTGGTAGTGTCACAAAACAAAGTGCAGAGTTAACAGGGTTACATACAGGGACATTGGTCGTTGCTGGTGGCGGTGATGCTCAGATGGCTTCACTCGGTTCGGGAGTCGTAAAGCCTGACCAAACCTTTATTTGCGGGGGAAGCTTTTGGCAACAAGAAGTAAATATAACAAATCCAAAAACGGATCCAAATGCTCGTATTCGTGTGAATTGCCACGTGATTCCAAAACTTTGGCAATATGAAACGATCGCGTTTTTCCCAGGTCTCGTTATGCGATGGTTTCGAGATGCCTTTTGTCAGGAAGAAAAACGACTTGCAGATGAACTTGGTGTGGATGCTTATGAATTATTAGAGGAACAAGCAAAGCATGTACCGATCGGATCATACGGTATTATGCCGATTTTTTCAAATGTTATGAATTATATATCTTGGCGTCATGCTGCCCCTTCCTTTATTAATTTAAGCCTAGATGCTGATAAATGCGGGAAGAAAGAATTGTTCCGTGCAATTGAAGAAAATGCTGCATTTGTAACACTTGGTAATTTAAAGTTAATACAATCATTAACCGGAAAATTCCCTTCTGAAGTGATATTTGCGGGCGGCGCTGCAAAAGGAAAACTATGGCCGCAAATCGTTGCGGATGTTCTTGGAATTCCTGTCAAAGTACCAGTTGTCAAAGAAGCAGCTGCTTTAGGAACAGCAATTGCAGCAGGAATTGGCGCCGGAATATACGACTCTATGGAAACAATCGCTCAAGAATTTGTAAAGTGGGAAAGCACATATGAACCGAATGCTGAACATCACAAGCTATATCAACAATTCTATCAAACATGGAAATCTGTTTATGAAAAACAACTCCCATTAGCAGATGAAGAACTAACATCACATATGTGGATCGCACCAGGTGCATTGTAATCCATTACATAAAGGAGTGAACAATATGCTTAAAGTGAATGAAGAGGATTTCTCCTATCGCTTTGGTAACCATGGCCCTAAATATTTATTGAAAGGCCCTAACATTGACCTTGGGATTGTAGTCATTCAGCCTGGGCAAGAATTTCAAAATCATTATCATACAACTTGTGAAGAGATTTTTTATGCCCTTGAAGGCGAAATTGATTTCTATATTGATAACGAAAGAGTTCCAGTAAAACAGGGTGACGTCTTACAAGTTCGTCCTCACGAATCTCACTATCTCATTAACCACTCAAATCAAATCTTTAAAGCTGTTTTTATTAAATCACCACATTTACAAGAAAAAGATACGGTGCAAACCGAAAATCCAAAATTAACGAAGGAGTGACTTATAATGACTTGGGGATTTCAAAATCGATTAAACACAATTCTACCTGATGGAAAAGCTGTTATGTTGGCAATTGATCACGGTTACTTTTTAGGGCCGATTCATGGATTAGAGCAACCATTAGAAACAGTGAAACATTTACTTTCCTATACAGATTCTCTCTTTTTAACAAGGGGCGTACTCAATTCCTGTATTCCTGAAGACTGCAAAACACCGATGGTAATGCGTGTTTCAGGTGGAGCAACTGTAGTCGGTAAAGATTTAGCAAACGAGACCATTGTTACCCCAATCAAAGAAGCGTTGCGGCAAAATGTAGTCGGAGTCGGCGTATCTGTTTTTGTCGGTTCGGAATACGAAACACAAACCGTTACGAATTTAGCTAATGTTGTTTCTGAAGCTCATGATTACGGTTTACCTGTCCTTGGTATTACAGCCGTAGCAAAAGAACTACAAAAACGAGAAGCTCGCTTCCTAGCACTCGCATCACGTGTATGTGTTGAAATGGGTGCTGACATTGTTAAAACATATTACTGTGAAGGATTTGAAAAAATCACAAGTACTTGCCCTGCTCCAGTCGTCATCGCAGGAGGGCCAAAATTAGATTCGATTGAAGATGCATTAACCATTACGTATCAAGCATTGCAAGAAGGTGCAATTGGGGTTGATATGGGACGTAATATTTGGCAGTCTGAACATCCAGCTGCGATGATTCAAGCGATTCATGGCATCGTCAAAAATGGCTTGAATGTGAAAGAAGGACTAGAATTATATGACGAGATGAAAAATTGAATCAGATGATTAAATAATGTATTTTCACTTTAAAAAAGAACCCTCTTTATAAGAGGATTCTTTTTTAATGATTAAATCTAAGTATCACTTCTGAAAAATATGTTTTATTTTTTCACCTGGAACATTACTCCCCCCTCTTCCTTTCACATCTTCAATCATCATTGTAACAATCATATTCGGTGCATTTGCATCGAAAGCTGCAAACCATCCGAGTTCCTTTCCATCTGCTTCTTTTGATTCTTTTAGTTCTACTGTACCTGTTTTACCAGCAAGAGTCATGTCATCAATCTTGGCAATTCTCCCGGCACCATCGGAATCATTAATTACTTTTATTAACGCACTTTTTAATATTCTTTGACTTTCTTTAGAAATCACATTCTCTTTCCAATTCTTCACTTCTTTTTGTATCAGGTGTGGAGATGGAATATTCCCTTCATTTACAATCGGTGCATATGTTAAAGCTAAATGAAGAGGTGTCATTAATACTTGTCCTTGACCGTATCCTGTATCTGCCAGTTGAATATCGTTTTTAATCCCATCTTTTGCAATGATTGAAATTGGAAATTCGTATTCGATTGGCAACTTTTCATGAAACCCGAACTTCTTAAGCATACTTACATACTGATCTTTTCCTATTTTTAAAGCTTGCTTTGCAAAATAAATATTGTCAGAGTACTTCATTGCCTTATCGAAATCAATTGGACTAGCATCTTTTACACGTGTTACATAATAATTCCCCCATGATGAATCTTTTGTCCACTTTAACCCTTCAATTTTAAACTCTTCCGTTGGATTTATAACGTTTGCTTCCAAACCGATTGCCCCTGTAATTGTTTTAAATACAGATCCTGGTACAACTGCCTGTGTGAAACGGTTTATCATTGGATTTTTCAAATCATTATTCCATGCTTCACGTTGTGCTTTTGATGCTCCTCTAACTATTATATTGGGATTATAAGCAGGACTACTTACAAGTGCAATGGTTTCACCCGTTTTTGGATTAATCGCTGCACTAGATCCTGCTTCATTTTTCATTTCATTATAGATTTTTTCTTGAATGGAGGCATCGATTGTTAATGTAACATTCTCTCCATCTCTTGCTTCTTTTTTTGCTAAGTTTCTAATCTCTTTTCCGTTCTCATCTTCCATAAATACGCGTCCACCCTTTTCACCGCGCAATTTATTTTCTAACACTTTCTCTAACCCTGTCTTACCTACTAAATCATCCGTTTGATATCCTTGTTTCTGAAGCGATTTTAACTCCTCTGCATTTACTTTTCCTATATATCCCGTTAAGTGTGCTGCCGCTTCTCCTAATGGATATGTACGAACTTTTACCGGACGAGACGAAACACCTTCCAGCGAAATATAATCACTTTGTGTTCGTCCTTCTGGTAAAATACCAATTGGTACATAGGAATCTGGTTTAATCCATTTTGCTGTAAGTTTCTGGTCAACTTCTTCGACAGACATATTAAGTAATTGCGCTATTGTTTCTTTCGTTTGTGTTGCAGTATCTCCTAATTTTTCTGGAATAATTCCAACCTCAGTTGCCTTTCCATTCATTACAAGTCCTTTTCCATTTCGATCATATATTTCACCGCGTTTTCCTTGCTCTGTCTGCAGACGGACTTTATAATTTTTTTTCATCCCTGGAATGATAAAGTCTGGGGTCCAATTTATTTTCCAAGATTTCTTATCTCCATCTTTTTCTTGCACAAGTTTTGCTTCATGTGAGAAAGAGATTTCTCCTCCTGCTGTATCCATACTTACAGTAAATAAAATGACCTTATTTTCCGTTTTATCTTTAATTACTTCCTTTCTTTTAACTTTTAAATTCTCAACTCCAATACCTTCGTAAATTTTTTCATTTTTCTCTGTAAATTCTTTTTTTGAAATGGATTCCTTTGCATGTTCTGACAATTGATCATACATATCTGCAAATTTTTTGTCATTCCATAATTTGATATATGTTTCAAATGCTTGTTCTGAAGTTTCGCCTTTATTGCATCCTACCAATATAAATGTGAAACAAAAGAAAAGTAGTATCCATATTTTTTTCAATTTAAACTTCTCCTTTAAATAAATCAAAATAGCTTAAATAATTCTTGTCATTCGTTTTACATTAGTAACTTGCTATAAATAGTGTACATCCGCTCGTTTTCTACTGATTCATGTGATCCTGAGATTTAATAATGTTCTATGTCTTGGTAAAAATCATGTGGAATAATAACTGTATTAGCTACTATTCCACAAAATTGCTTCCATTCTTTTATTCAAAAAGCCTCTTATATAGCCCATAATAACCGGGTTTTTACGGGCATTTGATCCTCACCTAACTTCTTTACTTTCGCCGAATTTTGAGGTGAGAGTCTTACTGCCTGCAAACAAGATATCTTGGAACCTAGTAATCATTGCCCTCCCTATAGAGAGTTAAATTTCACTGTTATTGATTAGAATTCGCTATATTAGTAGCTTCACCATTCATACGTTGTTTTTTCAAGTCAAAGTATATATCTAATATATCCTTTCCAATTAATGAATTAATACCACTTTTATCATTGTGAACCCAAGGGACTACTACAGAAAATGCTATTTCAGGATTATCGTATGGAGCATATCCAACTAATGTTAAATTGTAACACTCAATACGTTCTCCCTTCTCGTTCCTTCCAATTTTACTTTCTCCTCCATATACTGTCTGCGCTGTTCCTGTTTTCCCAGCTGGTTTATACGGAGCGTTTCGGAAATATTTAACACCGGTTCCATCGCCTTCTTGAAATACCCATCTAAACCCTTCTTTTACTCGATCAATATATTCCGATTTCACATCCACTCGATTTAACACAACAGGTTCCATAGATTGCACAACTTTCCCAATTTCTTCTTTTTTACTTGTTTGTTCTCGAATCTCTTGGACAATTTGAGGCTGCATTCGGTATCCATCATTTGCAATGGTTGAAATATATTGTGCCAATTGTAGTGGTGTATACGTATCATACTGTCCAATAGAAAAATCTAATAAAAAACCAGGTTGACTATCTTTCTGCCTTGTTTGTCCAGTTATTTCATTCGGTAAATTAATTCCTGTTGGGACGCCTAAACCAAATTGTTTAAAATAATAACGCATTGTGTCAAATGCTGCTTGTTTAATATCCAATGAACTATTTGGTACATAATTCACTCCAGCTATTTGTAACGCGGTATGAAACATGTATACATTTGATGATACTTGTAAAGCCCTTAAATCATTAATATTTCCAAATCCGGATACATTCCATGATTTTTTAACTCTCGTACCTTTAAACTTCATAGGTGTGTCATAAAATTGAGTCCCTGGTTGTATAGCTCCGGTTTCGTATCCAGTTAATAAAGTAGCCCCTTTTACAGCTGATCCTAACTCATAAGAAGTTACCATGTTGCCTAATGCAAAATCTTCTACTTCTGCTTTCCCATCTTTTTCTACCAATCTCTTACCAGCCATAGATAATAGTTGTCCGGTTTTCGGATCCATCATGACAACAAAAGCACGATCCATTAATGGTTCAGAACTCTTAAAAGCTTTTAAATTTTTTTCTATACTTTCTTCTACTTTTTTTTGTAACTCCATATCAATTGTTAAAGTTAAATTGTTACCACTTTTTCCTTTAGAGACTGTTTCCGTTTGAATAACATTTCCTGCTTTATCAATATTATTTTTAACTTCTTTTTTTGTTCCATGTAATACATCTTCATATCGTTGTTCAATATAACTTTTCCCTACGCGATCGTTCCGATTATATCCGCGGACCAAATAAGAATCTAAATGTTCTTTTGGCAATCCTTCTTCAGCACTTGTTATATTACCTAATACCGAACGAAATAAATCACCATTTACATAGTTTCGTTCCCAATCAACTGTCGCATCTATCCCTGGAAATTTTGCTAAATTTTCACTTATCCTCGTATACTCTTGCTCTGTCACATCTTTTTTAATAATTTGTGGTGTCATTTGATAACCAGAACTCATTTTACTTTTAATAACTAATACTTTTAACTCTTGTGGCGTGAGCTCTGTTAATTCTTCTTCTGTAATGCGCTTTCGTCTTAACTCTTCGATTCTCTTGTCTAACTCCTTCCCTTCTACACCCCTTTCTCTAAATTTTTCCTCGTCTTGCTTCGTGATTTTTGCTTCGGCACGCTTCTTATTTAATTGCATCCAAAAATCTTTTTTATCTACTTCAGTTAATTTATTTATTTCTTCTTCTGATATTTCAATTATATTCGCAATATCTTTAGCTGTTTTTAAAATGTCTTCAGAGCTTACTCCCTTCAATCTTGTATACGTAATCGTACGAAGCGCTCTATTATCAACAACCGGTTTCCCTTCTCGATCATAAATTTTCCCACGTGGAACTGGAATACTCGTTGTTGCGTTTTCATTTTTTTTCACTTGATTTTTATAAGTCTCTCCGTCAACAATTTGTACTTTTCCTAGCTGAAAAATGATAGCCGAAAACAGTATAAATACGCAAAAAAATAGGATGTTTAACCGGATAGATATCGATGTCTTCTGCTTCTTTCCTGTCTGCTTTTTCATATATCCTCCATACTTTATTTTAATGAATTTCGTTCAGATTACAGTTTTATATGCAAATTTGCTCATACGTTATCCACTCTTTATACAAAAAAACTAAAAGGTAGGGCTTCACTCAATTAATGGAATAAAGATGGAATCGTTCCTCTATTTACATAAAGTGAAACTTCCATCAGTGGGGTCTTTCTTCATCTCTCACTGATGGTTAGCCCTCACCTATCTTCCTCATTTTTCTCTGACTCTTAAAGCGGGGGCTTACTACCCGTTAATGCGCGACAAAGAATAAGAGAAACTGCATTCAATCAGAAGCAGTTTCCCTTATTCTTTTATTAATATATCTAAAACAAAAATTAGAATGTTCCTCTATATTACGTGGCCGTCATACCATATTAATTTTCATTATTTTTTAACAAGTTCAATGTATGAATAAATAAACGATTATCTCCGGGATCTCCATGTCCTGGTACAATCATATTTATATTATTGTATTTCTTTTCTACTTTTTTAATTGCCTTTGACCAATTAGATACATATGAACCTGGAGTCTGTACAATCTCTTGTGTATCTAATGATTTTATTAAACATCCTCCAAATAGGATTTTATACTTTGGTAACCACACTGTAATGTTATCTTGTGTATGCCCTTTTCCTGGATAAAATGTTTCCACGTTTATATCACCAAATCGCATATTATCGCGTTTCTTCAAGTCACCAAGAGGTCTATCAAAACCTTGTTTCTCTGCTAAATCAGCAGTTAAAGCCGTACTGTGTACCTTGACACCTTTTTTAATCAGCGTTTTAATTCCTCCTATACGATCGTCATGAGCATGAGTCACAATTGCTTCTGTGACCTCTTTTGTAGGAAATTGTTTTTTTAGTATTTGAAGCAGTTGATCTGTAAGAGCATCATTCCAAGGTGTATCAATCAGTACCAATCCTTTAGATGTTTCAAGAATTAAACCATTTGCAGGAATACGTGCTTCATTTACCACTCCAATACTCGTATGCATCCATACCTTTGGATGCAACTGTGAAATAGATACATCTTTCTCTTGATCTTTATTTTTTATTTGCTCTACTTTTTCAGCAGCCTGTACTGGAAATATCGAACTAACAAATTGGCTAAACCCCAATATACTTGTACATAAACCTACTTTTAATATCATTTTCTTTTTCACTATCATTGCTCCTTTCTTAGCAGCTTCTTTCTCTAAAAGTGCTATTACACTTAATAGACAATCCACATGATAAATTTGTTCCCACATTTACAAAAAAAATAATAAATTTTAATATAGAATAGAATCTGGGTAAGGGAGGATTTTATGTTACATAAAAAATCGAAGAGGTGGATAATTTTAGCGATTTTTTTCATTTTAGGAGTTGTTTTGACGTTTTTATTCACAACAAGGTTTATTTCGTTTACTATCACAACTTCTGCAGCTGAAAGAGGAAAAATTATTGACCAAAATGGAGTCATACTAGCCACAAATAAAAAAATAAAGTCTTCGTATTACGTCTATAATAATGGTTGTCCAACCAATCAAGAAGTGGCGAAGATATCAAGTTTTCTAAATCAGTTTTCATCCAAGTTTAACCGTAAAATTTCAGTAGATGACATACATTCACAATTACAAAAATCTTGTAAACATCATGATAAAAATAAAATACAATTACATACAAACTTAAATGATAAAGAGGCCGCATTTATAAACGAAAATAATTCCCAAAATGTAATAGTAAAAAATGAAGTGGTACGTGTTTATCCACATCATGAAATTGCTTCACAAGTAATTGGGTATGTTGACTATGAAAAAAACAATTCGGATTCTAATTATGTTCCTGTTGGGAAAAACGGAATTGAACTTCAATATGAAAATGATTTAAAAGGGAAACCAGGAAAAACTCTCACTTTTAAATTGAAAAATAAAAAGTTCTTATGGAACATACAAAGTCCTCAAAGAGGAAAAGATATTCAGCTAGCACTAGACTATAAACTTCAGCAAAAAACAGAAGAAGCACTAAGATCCCAAATTCAGAAAACCCCTGATGCTACTGCTGGTTATGCTGTCGTGATAGATGTTAAAACAGGAAAAATATTAACTATGGTTAACTCGCCAGTTTTTGATCCAAATATGTTCAATACACCTTTATCATCGTCTGAAAAAGAAAATGTCAAATTACTTGCTCAAAATAAAACAATCCAAAAATTAAAGTATGGTGATTCCTATGTAAATATGGCATCAACTATAAAACCGCTTACTATATTAATTGGGTTAAACGAAAAGCTTTTTCAGCCTGAAGATACATATTTAGATAAAGGGCGTTTTCAGTATAATAATCAAAATAACATCACCAATGCTGCTGGAACTCCAACTGGTGAAATTACACCGAGTCAAGCTATCATTAATTCATCAAATACATTTATGACAGCAAAAGTAGCAATTCCATTATTCAATAAAAATAATGGGAATTTAGAAAAAGTAGCAACCTTGTGGACAAACTATTTAAAACAATTCGGCCTTCGCTCCAAAACAGGGATTGATTTACCCTTTGAAGAAGAAGGACAATATAAGTTGCATGCATCTAGTAAGTTTGAGAGTGGAATTTCTGCTTTATTGAATGCTTCTTGGGGCGCAAATGAAGTGCACACTCCTCTCCAACTTGCTCAATATGCAGCTGCTCTTGCAAACAAAGGAGACAAATACAAACCTCAAATGGTGCATGCAATTACGGAAAACGATGATAAAAGAACAAAAGAATTTAAACCCATTTTAGAAAGTTCTAATCATTATCCTTCAAGTTCTTGGGATGTCTTACAAAGTGGAATGAGTCAAAATATACAAGAAATTAAAAACTTGCCCTTTGACGTTGCTGGTAAAACTGGAATTACAGGTTCGCCAAACGAACAAGAAAAAGTTATCAATCATTCTCTATTTATTTCATATGCTCCTACTCAAAATCCGCATATTGCTATTTCTGTTATTATTCCTGGTGGTAATTCTGAAACAAATAGTGCAGCCCTTGTTGCAGCGGAAATTTTAAAGGCTTGGGATACTCTCCAAAAAGAGAATAAAAAATAAAGAGAAAGGTTCAATAAAGTGAACCTTTCTCTTTTACCATATAGAATCTATACTCTTTATTTTCCACATGCCATCATTTTGTTTCTCAAAAATGAAAGAATACTGAATATCTATTGAAACATGATCTTCTTTTACATAGCCAGTATAACCATTCATTGTAGTTATTTTTATATATCCATCATTCTTCACCTTCTCCGGAATCCATGCTTTTACAGTTTCGTTAGATACCCGATATAAAACACGTGAATCAGGTTTGGGTTGAGTTAAAATTTTTGTTTCTTCACCAACAACAGTAGCATATAAAAAGCGTTCCTGCTTCTTTTGGTTACTTTCTGCCAATCCACTAGGTATTTTATATACTGTTTTCGTATCATTCACAAATTCTCCTCCCATTGCAAGAGCTACTTGTAAATCATGAAAAATACTATCATCAAACTTCCATTCATTTTCACTATACTGTTTTCCCTTAAAAACAAATTCTTCATCCAGTACTCTATATAAATCGTTCTTATTTTTTAAGCTCGTGTTTTGATTTAATTCATCCATAAATTGTTTTAATGATTGATCTTGATTAGATTCATCTTTCATCTTCACTTCAATTTGAGTGCTACTTTGCACTGGTGGTTCATTTTTGCCCGGCCAGAATTGTTGAAAGTTAAACAGCACAGCCGTAAAAACTAGAACAACCGCAGCAGTGAATACCTTTATACGAAATGGCCGTCTAATTTTCGGACCATCTTCCTTCCTATTTTGGTATATAGATTTTTTTATTTTATAAATAAATTCCTCTTCGTCTTGAGGCTGTTTCACTGGCCCACTTTTTAATTCTTTATACCAATCCGGCTTTCTATCATTGTTCATAATTCATCCTCCGATAATATTTTTGAAACTCGTGCACGAGCGCGATGTAGCCTAGATTTCACAGTTCCAATAGACACGCCTAATGTTTCAGCAATTTCATCATAAGATAATTCATATTTTGCATCTAGTATTAATACTTCACGATGTTTTTGTGGCAATTTTAATACAATGTCCCAAACTTCATTCATAGTTTCTTTTTCTAAAAATTGTTTTTCTGCTGACGGATATTCCTTATCATTTCGAAAGAAACTTACTAAAGAAATCCGCTTAAAATAGGAGGACTTCAAATAATTTAAAGCTGTATTCCTTGTAATTTTTAATAACCACGTTTTAACAGACGACTCATTTCGAAATGAATTCCATTTTTTAAATACTTTTATAAACACCTCTTGCGTTATATCATCTGATAAATGGGTATCTTTTGTAATAATAAATGAATAATTCCATACATCTTGCCAATGTTCTCTTATAACATAATCAATTTCATCATGGTTGCAATTTTCAATAACCTTATGTTCCATCTCAACACCTCAAGCTTATTTGCATAAGCATAAACACCTTTCCTCATGTTTTATAATTGACTCCTTTATATAGACAAGATAAAAGTTGCTTTTGTTCCATTTTCTATTAAAAATCATACTGAAGAGTTCTGTCATTAAAATTCCAAGATACTTGTATGCAATCTTATAACATTTGACATACGAATTGTTTCTCTTTTTCAAGTGCTTACATATCCAATTTCTTGTATAGAATCTACCATTGCCATGCAACAGGTTGTATCATTTAGAAATATGTACATTCACCCTATATGTGGATAGAATTATCATTTCATGTCTATTTTGCTTAACGTAACTTTTTAAAAATACTGGTGATACTTATAATCACCAGCAAAATAAAATTGAGTCTCCAAAGGTCTTTTTCTCATGTTGTTTACATGTTTAATATTATTTGTGTTTCTTTAAACATTTACACGTACCAATAAAGTGAAACTTTAATCAGCGGGGGTTTTCTTCATCCCCCACTGATTATTAGCCTTCACGAATCGGGCTTTTACGGGCAGTTGATCCCCACCTATTCTTCCCCGTTTCTCTCTGAACCTTGAGGTGGGGGTCTTACTGCCCGTTAATGCGGAATAAAATAAAAAAGTACACCACTACATATCGTGTGATGTACTCTTTTCATATATTATAGATAAGACATTAATATAAAAAAACTTTATAACACTTCCATGTCTTTTATTTCACAACATTCATTTCCTTTTTTGATTAAGACTGCTGATACGCAGATTTCGATGACTTCACATAATAAACCGCATGCTCTACTTGAATAATATGATCCGGCTTCGGCTTCCCGCGGCTTGCTCTATGTCCTGCTAAGTGCTCTTCACTTGTTTCCCAGTTTTTCCATGCTTCTTCTGATTCCCAGCGAATCATTACAACAACTTCTTCGTCCCCTCTTCTCACCTTTTTAACAAGAACGCTTAAATCGATAAATCCTTCAAATTTTTCAATGATTCCTTCTCCAGTAAAATGTTGAACAACAAGATCCGAAGTACCTTCTTTTACTGTAAATGTTTTTGTTTCGATAAACATAGATCCCACTCCCTTTGTATGTAAATATTTCTAGTATTCTTTTATTATAATTGATTATGATAATTATTTTCAATTAAAATATTTAAGCGGATTTTTTTTGAATCGATTCATCGAGAAATTTGAAGTATGGAAGCATGATTCCAGCGAAAGACGTCACACATATAATTGATCCTATACAAATATACAGCGCCCTTACTCCCCATAGCTCACTCAATACTCCTCCAATTAAAACACCTAGTGGCATCGCACCTCTTATTAAAAATAATCGTACTGAAAAGACTTTTCCCATCATATCATTTGGCACTGTTTGCTGGCATATGGTCGTGTTATAAACATTAAAAAACGCCATACATACGCCCGCTACAACTTCGATAATGACCGCTAAAATGACGCTTTGATTGAGCCCTAAAGAAATATAAGTTGCACCCCCTATTAATAATGCCCCAAGCATAAGGTAACGTCGACTATCATGCTTTACTTTTCCTACTAGCATAGAGCCAATCACATACCCAAGAGGAAAACCTGCCAAAAAATAGCCATACGCCGCGTAACTTGCCGATAGTTCATCTATTATATACGGTAAATTAGTAACCATCGCTACTCCCACTCCAAATTGAACAAATGTGAGAAAAACACCTAACCAAACGATAATCCGCTGTTTGAAATAGTATGTGAACCCTTCAATAGATTGTTTGAACCAACTTTTACGAACTTCTTGAATCACTCTATGCTCCTGTATAAATAGCAGTAAAGTACCGCTTATAAATAGAAATAAGCAGACGAAAAATAAAGTTAGCTTTACTCCTATAAACTCAACAACAACTCCCCCTAATACAGGGGCTAAAAACATCATAAGACGAACCATACCATCTAGATAAGCATTCGCTGTTTGCAATTCTTCTTTAGATACAATTGTCGGTGTAATCGCTTGATTGGCTGGTACATAAAGTGGTGTGATAAGTCCGACTATGATTTGTACAACAAAAACATGCCACGTCTCTACACTTCCAGTACTCATCATCAATAAAGGCAGTAAAAAAGCTAGTCCACGTGTCCACTGAGATACAATCATAATCCATTTCCGGCTCCACTTATCAATGAATGGACCTATGACAAGTTGTAAAAGAAGCGACGGGATAAAGTAAAGGAGCCACATACTCCCTAAAGCCATTTTCGAGCCCGTTAATTGATAAATCAGAATAGAATTACATAACGTACCAAATGCACCGCCTAATTCAGAAATCGCACTACCAATCCACATAAAGAAAAACGATCGATTTTTTAAAATACTTTTCTCCATTTCGCACCAACTTTTCTTTTTATTTCTCCTCCTATTGTGCGTATTCTGGAAAGGTAAAATATTTTTACCTTTTGATGTAAATTAACGATTTAAATAGATTTCCAACTCTTTTGCTATAGCCTCTACTGCTTTCTTTTTCAACACATACTTTGCATCTTGAATTTCAACTAACTTCGCTGATCTTAAAATTTTCAAATGATGATGAATGGTTGATTTTCCAAGATTTAATTGTTCCGTTATCTCCTGCAATGTACGATCTTTTTCAAACAATAATTTTACGATGCGCAATCTTGCTTCATCTCCAAGTGCCTTATGTTTATGAACTAAAAAATAACTTGGCTCATATGGATCTTCTGGATGTATGCTTTCATTAGCGATTGGATAATGAAATATTTTTGTATCCTCTATATCCGCTTCAATGTTCCAAGGCCGATACGTATATTGCGGGATCAGCAAAACATGATGTACACTTGGCTCTGGAAAATATGTAACACCACCTGTTGCCCATTCAACAAACTCTTCTGGCTGCATCTTTTCACTCATTTCACGTTTCATGTCATGGTCTTGTTTTAGTATGCGTGATAACTTTTCTGCTTCAGGTTCAATAACAGCTTCATACCAGCCTGTCATAACGGCGATGAGGTGATCTTTAAGTAACTGTATATTCACTTCACAAATAAAATTGATGTAAGCAGGGAAAAATGGATTGCTACTTGTAATTTCTTGTAATGCTTGCACTGCTTCCCTCTCGCCATTTGCTGCATTCTTTCTCTTTTCTTCATATTTATAGCCGACAAATGGAATGCATATATACTTTAATCCAGATTCTGACAACGAATTGATATACTGAGTAAACTCATATAAATCCTGAAAATCTTCTTGATATAGTAGTTGTAGCAACGCTTTCCATGTATTATGTTTCTCTACGAAATGTAAATGCTCTTGCAATTCTACCGATACGGATTGTCTCATCTCTTCCCATTCACTTCGAGATTTTTCTAACGTATCAATCAGCCTCGTATTCGTAATCGCTGCAATTCCAAGAGCGCATTCGAAAAGTATCGAATACTTGACTTGAACGTCATATGTTTCTCTTTTTCTACTTGTTACATGTAAAACTTCCATTGTATCCCTCCTCATTTTGTTATGTATTAAATTCTATAAACACCGAATTTTACCTTCTATAATTTCGGAACATTAAAAATAAACCGACAAAATAAAATTACATTATCAATTTATGGATATAATTCATGTTATAATATTTTAAAAGTTTCGGAGGGGAACAGGATGAAAGGAACTAAAAAGGAGATACAAGCAAACGACAAAGTGATTCGTTATACACATATAGAAATGGGTTTCAAAACGATTTGCTTTATGTTTTCAGGTTCAGGTTACAATTACGATAAACCATTGTTTTATTATTCGACGATATTAATGCTCCAAAACAAAATCGATGTTGTCCATATTCATTACTCCTACGATAAACAAATGATGGAAAAACCGATTGATGAAATAACAACAATAATGATGGATGATATTCATCCTGTGATTGTAGATGTTTTAAACAATGGGCAATACAACGATTCGATTTTTTTAGGAAAATCACTCGGAACAATTCCAATTGCGAATCACTTAATGAAGAGAGAGGAATTCTTAAAGTCAAAAATAATTTTATTCACCCCTCTCATACATTTCGATTCGATTTTTGACTCAATCTTGAATAGTCATCATGAAGGGCTTTTCGTTATCGGGGATAAAGACCATTATTACAATGCAAATAAAATTGATCAATTAAATAAATCAAGTGTAACAATTCATGTTATCCCAAATGCAAACCACTCCATGAATGTTGGAGAATTTGAAACAGCCCATTCAATTTCAGCTATTTCAAGAGTGATGGAAAAACTCCAACAAACTGTTAGGAATTACTAAAATACATATAAAAAAGGATAGTAATTGTGTCATAGCCATCCAGTAAAAAAATAAACTACCTGCCCAAATTCAGCATAGGGAACAGGTAGTTTATTTTTTTACTTCGATCTACGAAGCTATAATGAAGCGAACTAAAAGTATTACGTTGATTATTGAGAAGGTTAGCTCGTTCATAAAAATAAAAAAGGTATAAATCATACGACACAAAACGTGTAGGGAATTTAAAGATTTGCATACGAAATAAACCATAATGGATTACTGCACAAACAAAAAAAGCCGCATTTGCGACTCATGAACTTATAGAACTAACGCATGCGTTAGTTGAATTACTTACCGTTTAATCGCAGCAACAATTAGCGATGGAAAACCAAGTTTATCTCCTTGATTTCTAGAATCATACCTTTTTGAACGGAAAATAACACCATCGTTCGCATCCCATTCGTTGTAATAAAATTGCCCATTTTCATCACAATATTCAAGTAAAACCACTTCAAATCCAGCAGTTTCAAACATTTTAGTTAATGTTTTATAATTATGAACTATTTTATGGCTTGCAGCTGGATGGTCTTTAGGTCCAGGTCCGCCTACTTTAACTATATTTTGGTAGGTTTCATCTGGGAAAAATGCATCAGGGACACCACAACGAATATAACCTGATGGTTTTAAAAATTCATAACAAATTTTAGCTGCTTTTACACCTTCTTCAAAAGTAAGATGTTCCCATACATGCTCAGCTAAAATAGCTGAAATAGAATTATATTCAAATCTTTCTTCCCATGTAGTTTCAACTAATAAGTTAAGTTCATCTTCTTGAGTTTGAATCCAACCTGGATTATTGTTAAATGCTCCAGCTCCAACTACTACTTTAATTTCGTTTTGTTTTATTACCATCACTTTCACCTCATAAGAACTTTAATTCATTCTCTTTCATATAAAAAACGGCGTTATGAAATCCTCTATTCAACCTAACACGATTTTTTAGCATTCTGTTTTCCCCTTAAACTTTCGATTTACAAGAACACTTTTACTAAAAAATGAATGTTACTAAAAATCTCGTCTTACATGTATTTCAAAATCTTAGACATATAATAGCTATCAACTAAGTTTCCATCAATAATACAAGAAGCTCTTTTTATTCCCTCAACCTCATAACCTAATTTCTTATATAAAGAAATTGCTGATGTATTATTTATCCTTACCGTCAACTCTAATCGAATTACACCAATCGTTTTTGCCCAATTTTCAAGTTCTTTAAATAATTGGGTTCCAATGCCTTTGCCGCTATTTTCATGTGTGACACCTGCAACAATATAAACACTATGTCTGATTCTTTTAGGTTTACTACCAATTGCCATCAAATATCCTACTAATTTATTTTCAATCTCAGCAACAAAAATTGCTGAATTAGGAGATTGATTTATTTTTTTGATCATATTTTGTTGCTGTTCAATTGTAGTAGCCCTTTCCCCTTCCTCAAATAACATAAATTCCGTTTCTTCATCAATCTTTTTACATAATTCTAAAAAAGGTTCTGCATCTTTTTCCATAATGAATCGAACCATATAATATAAACCCCTCGTGAACTAAATTTTCATGCAAAAATAATTCGATATATACAAATTAACTAGTATTTTAGCTTAATAAACATAAATTTATCCATTTATAATCAAATCAGCCTTTTGTTTCGGAAATTCCGTCCTCAAATAAAAATCTTCTGCTTTCCAATATCTCCGCTCAAACTTGGCGCGATTTCTTTTTGTTTTCTCACTTTCGCGGAGAAATCTTTGTTCCTTTTGGCAATCTAAATACACCATATAATCAAAGTATTTCCGCCACTCTTTTCGCTGAAGAAAGACTCCTTCTATTATAATAGTACAAGGACTCGGTATAATTATCTCTTTCGTTTCACACGTATCCGTTTGATCATTATAGAACGGAAGGCTTAGCTGATTTTCCATCCTTAATTGTTGAAACAAATGTTTTTGTAACCATTCCACATCCCATTGCAATTGATAGTACTCATACCACTCTTCATATTCAGTATCATAACGTTTATTGCGCTCTACAATATGATCATCGATATGAAAAAAATAAAACGGAATACCTTCTTTTTTCATATTGCCTTCTAACTGCTTTACGAGTGTTGTTTTACCTGAACGACTTAAACCATCTATACCTAAAATCCACCGTTCACTTTTATTTTGTGAAACAAGGTTTAATAACTCTTTCAAAATATTATCCTTGCCACTCTTCGTTTAATAATGAATATATTACGGTATCATGAGCAATATTGTTTTGAATCATATTTTTTCGAAGTAATCCTTCCTCTTGAAATCCAGCCCTTTTCAATAACCGATGTGAAGCTTCATTTTCTGTATAAACAACTGCTGCAATTCTTATGAGCTGCATCGTTTCAAATCCATATGTAAGAATTACCTGCATTGCCTCAGATGCATAACCTTTCCCCCAATATGTATCATCTAATTCATAGCCAATTTCAGCTCTCTTATGATTTGGATTGATTAAATGAAATCCACATGTACCGATTAATTGATTTGTTCCTTTTAACTCTATTCCCCAGCGAATGACATTTCCTTCTTCATATCTTTTTCTAAAAGTTTGAATCGTATTTTTCACCTGTTCAATATCTTGAAACGAGTCCATACCAAAATAACGGATAACAGATTCCTTCTCAAAATAATGAAACATTGTTTCAGCGTCTAATAGTGTTAATTCTCGTAATTTTAAACGCTCTGTTTCTAAAATTGGAAACCCCATTCTCTTTTCTCCCTCTACTCTAATGAGCTGCAAATTTCGATGTAATTCCCATCTGGATCAGACACATAAGCGATCGTCTGCCCCCATGGTTTCGTGATTGGCTCCACCAATACTTTTACACCTTGTTCTCTTAATCCCGAAATTGTTTCATTAACATCATCTACAACAAATCCAATTTCAAAATGAGAGGATTCTAGTGCACCATTTGGAATGGACAATCCCGTTAACTCTCGTACATCCTCTCTACTATTCATTGCTAAAATTGTTGCCCCGGTATCAAATTCAATGTATGTACCATGTTCCCCTTTTATTGGCAAGCGTAAAAGCTCCTTATAAAATCGAAGACATTCTTCATACCGGTCTACATATAAAATGACATATTTCATTTTTAAGTTCATTGTAATCCCCCTTTCAAATTCTCTTTTAAAAATTCGACAAAGGATATAGAAAACCTTGTTTACGGTATTCATAATTGCAAACAAAAAAGAAGGCCGATTTCTCGGCCTCAAACATATTGGCATAAAACAGGAGATTGGTTTGGACATAACCAGCTCATACATTGATTATATTTTATTTTTTCTGAATTTTAAATATAACAATTGATGATTTATATTGAGAAACTTTTTGGAATAAATAGTTAAAAACAACTACTTTTACATCAATACCTTTTACTTTTGAATAAATTTCTTCCTATAAAGAAATGCTACAAATGGAGGTGTATACATATGGAACCAATGCTTTGCCCAAACTGTAAAACCAATCGCACTCGCTTTAATATTCTTGAGCAACAAGTCAAACCAGTCAAACTAAATCCACAAACTGGTCAAATTGAAGAAGAATATACAAATGAAACTATGGATGCTTTTCATATGGCATATCAAGGACCTACATATCGCGTGCAATGTGCTGTATGTGGTCTTGTGGAGAATCCTGAACAGTTTATTAAACTTGCGCAAAATCGATCATTTTAACTTTAGGAAACTCGATTCATCCTTTATAGTCCAAAAGGTAACATAAAATACTTCATTACCTTTTGGATTATTTATCAATTACTCACTTTTAACTGCTCTGCTCTACTCATCTCTTCATATCGCTTTCTTACCTTCTCTTGCAATTGACTATATGCAACTTCCACTTGTTTTTCTTGTTTCTCAACTAAATCATTTACCCTTTTCTCTATTTCTTCTGCTAATTCTTGGCTAATTTTTTTATCTTTATATAAAGTTGTAACTGTGTGTTTCATAGCAATCTGAACACTACAACTCTTTTTGAAACCAATAAAAAACGCCACTTGTTTTCCAAGTAACGTTTTTTCATTCTCCATATCTTCTTAAAACTCACTGTAAAATTACTTTCCCCTTTAATACAAATAATCGAACAAGTACAAGTAAATCTACTATGATATGTAGTAGCATGGATGGATAAATGGATCCAATGGTCACATACAATCAGTGAAATGAAACTGTACTTTGTTTTGAAACCGCGTCGTTCACAAAACTTCGTTTTTTAATTCTCGTACCTTCCAAAATAACCTTATTAATACATATACATCTATACACCCGCAAAGTCCTAGAATAAGTTTTATCCAAATAGGACTATTGACCGAAGGCCCTAAGTAATTCAAATACATACCTGGTATCATAATGGCAAAGATAAGTGCAAAAAATCTCATTAAATCCATCAATTTTTCAATCTTCGTTTCTTTTTCAGAATAAATATCGGGTAATTCATGATCATCCGTTACTTCTTTAGAAAAATAGTGCCACTTCGTAAAACTTGTTACATGCTTCCAACCAGACATTTCATATATTTCAATGTATTCTTTTTGATTCATTTGTGAGTTTCGATTATCTAATTTGAAATCTGCTTTATAAACAACATCCTTCGGCTCTGTTTTCTTGAATGTGTACATAAAATTGTAGTTTTGGAATGCCCAGCCTTCTTGATGCATTTTTCTTAAATACGCCTCTTCTTTTTCTAGGTTCCACGCTGCAAAAAATTTAAACGTCTTCTTACCTTCCATGTTACATCCCCTCTTCTAAAATATTTCTTCCATTTTGAATAGAACGTTGTAACCGTTTAAATTCAAGTTCTAACACTTCTCTACCAATTGGGGTTAGCACGTAACATTTTTTTCTATCTGTAGACGCTACTTCTACAATCAGTTTTTCTTTCAATAACTTTGTCGTGTTTCCATATAACGTACCAGGCCCAAGCTTTACTTCCCCATTCGTCATTTCTTCCACCATCTGCATAATCCCATAACCATGCATAGGCTTTACCAATGACAACAAAATATAATACGTTGCCTCTGTCAATGGAATATATTTTTGTGCTTTCACACTCATTATAACTACCTCCAATACATCGGTGTATGATATATCGACTTACGATACATCGTATATCGATATTGTATATCCTATTCCAAATAAATACAACTGAAAACGAAGTGATTTTTAGAAATTTTATATTTATTCTATACAAAAATATTATTATATTAATTTTCAGAAAAATTTGTTAAAATATAACAAATGTAATTTCCTATTTTTTGAAAGGATGATACCTATGATACATACATTAAAAGAAAATATAAGCTCTGTTTTTGTTGGGAAAGAAAATGTGGTTGATTTGCTCCTTGTTTCATTACTTGCAGATGGTCACGTGCTGCTTGAGGATGTACCTGGAACAGGAAAGACATTACTAGCGAAGACAATTGCCAAAAGTATTGGCGGCGGATTTTCTCGGGTTCAATTCACCCCTGATGTGCTTCCAAGTGACGTAACCGGAATTGAATATTTTAATCCGAAAACGAGTGAATTCGAACTAAGATTCGGACCAGTTATGACAAATATATTACTAGCAGATGAAATAAACCGTGCTATGCCTAGAACACAATCTAGTTTATTAGAAGCAATGGAAGAGCGCCAAGTAACACTCGAAAAGCAGTCCACACCTCTTCCTAAACCATTCTTTGTCATTGCGACGCAAAATCCAATTGAATCACAAGGAACTTTCCCTCTTCCAGATGCACAACTCGATCGTTTTTTAATGACCATTTCAATTGGCTATCCTTCTTTAGAAGATGAACTAAAAATGATGCGCCGTTTTCGAAATAACAAACCTTTAGATAACATGCGTTCTGTTATCACTTTAGAAGAAATTTTACAAGTACAACAAAAAGTAAAAGAAATACACGTATCCGAACCGTTAGAGCTCTATATCATTCAGCTCGCTAACGCTACGCGAAATCATGATTATATCGCCAACGGTGTTAGTCCGCGTGCAACACTTACCTTAGTCAGAGCGATACAAGCATTAGCTTTTTTGCGTGATCGTGAATACTGTACGCCTGAAGATATACAATTTTTACTTCCTTTCGTATGGAAACATCGTCTCATTTTATCAATGGAAGGTGCTCTGCGCACGACAAAACAGAAGTTAATTGAAAGTATTTTAAAGGAAGTAGATGTTCCGGTGGAGATTGAGCAATCATGAATGGTCAGCGCGTAGTAACTGTACCTTTATTTTTTCAAACTCATATTATTCAATTAACTATTCCAGTTGCGTTGCTATTTACGTTTGTTCTACCACAACGATTTTTCATGTTTCTATTTTTCTTTTATTATTTGTTTGCATTTTTTATTTATCGATATGTTACTTATATTGAAAAACAGTTCCAAATTATGAATGACAAGCAAACAACTCGCTTATTTCCAGAAGAGACTGGGCAATTACATATCCGTTTAAAAAATGGTGCGAAATTACCCCTTGTCAATGGTACATGTTATTTTCATTTGAACCCATCCTTACTTCCACATACGGATCAAGGAATTACAAAAATATCGAAAACATTGTTTTCTTTTCCATTTTCTCAACCTGCTCATTCGCAGCAAAATTGGGAGTTATCATTAACAACTACAAAACGAGGCGTGTTTCAAATTGAACAATTTGAATGTGTCCTTGGAGATCCTTTTCAAATTCTCTCTGTACATTTGCCAATTTTAGATAAACTAAAAACGGAAATTATCGTTTACCCTACTCCTAAAAAAGTAGCTGGTTTACAGGAAATTCAGCAATTATTAATGGGATCTTATAAAACAAACTTTTCCTTTTTCCAAGATGAAACATCAATTATTGACGTAAAGCGATACGAACGCGAATCTTTTCGTTCCATCCACTGGAAAGCCTCTGCAAAAATGCAAAGTTTACAAGCGAAGCAATATGAATCTGTTAAAAATTACAACTGGACAATTTGTCTTTCGTTAGCTGCCGAACGTGGATTTGGCTGGAAACATAATATTGAAGAGCTCGTATCTTATACAACATACATTTGTCAATATGCAACAAAACATCAAATTCCGTTTGAATTATTTATTAGCGTTTTAGTCGAAGCTGGTCCTATACATTTACCAGTGAATGAGGGACACATGCATTATGCAAAAGCATTAGAAGAATTGGCACGTATTTCAGATGACAGTACATTACTACCACAACCAGGATTTCTTCACTATATAATGCGGAAAAGAGAACGTTCTTCAACGATGATTTATCTAGGTATTCCAAAGGAAGATTTACCTCTCACAATGCAACCTACGTTTCTCATTCATCATGAAGGGATGGTGGAACCAGTTGAAAATGCGACTACAATACGTGCATGATTTTATTCTCCTTCTACTTCTTTCTTTACTTACGGAAAGAGATGAAATAATAAGTGTAATGATCTTTTTATCAACTAGTTACATAGCATTATTTGCCGTAAAGAAATTTATAAAGAAGAAAAATACAGGATTAGTTGCACTCTTAATCCTTCAAATCATTGGTTGTTCTGTTTTTCTATCGTTTTCTGTTTTAGGTACAATGCTTTTACCGCTGTTCTTTTTTATCGTACATGCAACGGATTTCAGTTCCCCAGTCCAAAAATCGATTGGTGCTATTGTATGGTTTGTCGTTTCAGCGTTATTCTATCCTCCATTTCCTTCGTTATGGAAGTTGATGTTACTAATATTACATATTCTAATAACCTTTTGGCTAACTGGTGCGAATCGAAATCAACAACTCGTACGCTTTATTTTTCTTATTACGATTGGAATCATAAGCGCTTTGCTGATCCCAATATTTCCGTACATTCGTCTCGTTCTATCTTTTATCGTTGAAAAAATCGCTTTAGGGTTTGGATTTGCTTTAAACCCACTGTTCTCAGCAGCTGAATTAACAGATACAGATGATTTTTGGAATAATAAGGGGCAGTTAAATAAGCCACAAATTGAAGAAGGGATTCCACAAGAATTCGATCCGATACTCGTAAATAGTATTATGATTCTCATTACTACTTTCATCGCAGTTTATATCATTTGGAAAGTTTATAAAAAGCGCGATTATTTTAAATTACCTACTATCCCTGTTTTTGAATCTACTTTAATTACAGATAAAGAAGGAACACGCACAAAACAAGTACGATACAATAAACCACCAAAAAATGAAATTCGAAAAGAAATTTTCAAACTAGAAAAGAAATTAAAACCACCTTTAAATAGAAATCGTGGTGAAACAATTGACGCATGGATGGAGCGAATTCAGACCGAGGAAGGTGTTTCTATTGAAGTGGATACAATTATAAAAGCTTACAATACTGTACGATATGCTGATCAGGAGAACACTGAACTTTTCCGTGAATTTAAAGAAGAAGTAAATAAACTTTACGCTGATCAAAAAACATTGAAAAAGAAGAAAAAATAAAACACCCCCCTCGAGGGCTCTATGTTAGAGTAATCGAGGGGGTATTGATTATTTTACTAGTTGTGCATCGTAAACTTTAATATCCAATGGAGCTGTCAAAAATTGATTCGCTTTTTTAACAAAAGAAGTAAAATGTTCACTTGTATTATGGCCAGCCACTGCTTCTGCATCTTGCCAAACTTCTACCATTGTATAAACATTTTCTTTTTCAGTATCTTTATATAAATCATATGATACGTTTCCATTTTCTTCTCTGGAAGCACGAATTAGTGGCCGAATTTCTTCTACAAATGCTTGTTGTTTTGCTGAGTCTACTTGAAATACTGCGTGAATAATGATCATGGTATTTCCCCTCTCGTATCTAAAATTACTTCCACTGAGCAATTTTATCGATTGGAAGACGAACTGACTTGTATCCACTATCAGCTGCTTTTCCAATTGAAATTAACATAACTGGTACATAACGATCTTTTTCTAAACCGAAAGCTTCTGCAATTTTATCTTTTTCAAATCCGCCAATTGGACATGTATCATATCCATGTGCACGTGCTGCTAACATAAACTGCATAGATGCAAGACCACCATCAATTAAAACCGTATCTCTCATCACTTCTGGTGAAACCATAGAGAAATAAGCAGAAAGCTTTTGCATTTGATCTTCTTTCACTTCTGCTGGCATAAACCCGCGTTCAACGGCTGTTCCATAAATTTCTTCCGCGTTATCAAAGTTTTGCAAATCACCAAATACCGCAATCATAGCTGATGATGTTTCTACTTGAAGTTGATTGAATTTCGCAAGCGGCGCAAGTGTTGCTTTTCCTTCCTCACTATCAATCACAAGAAAACGCCAAGGCTGCATGTTTACTGAAGATGGTGCAAGCGTTGCTTCTGTTAAAATCTCTGTCATTTCTTCTTTACTAATTTTCACGTTTGTATCGTACTTACGAATCGAACGACGTCCTGTTAAAATTTCTGTAAAATCATTTATTTTTGTTACGTTACTCATAGATGTAATCTCCCTTTTCCATTTTATATTTAGACTTCTTGTATATTTGCTTCAATGCGATTTAACATATTTAAAAGGTTATCGCACTCTTCTTCACTTAAACCTTTTAACGCAGTAGCCGCAAAGCGCTCTTTCTCTTCTTGAAAGGCATGAACTTTATTTCGTCCATCTTTCGTAAGAGAAACTAAAGTAATCCTGTTATCATCTGGATTTTTACGTCTTGTAATCATTCCATTTTCCTCAAGCTGCTTTAAATGTCTTGTAACCGCAGCATTATCAATATTCACTTCTTGTTGAAGTGCTTTTTGACTAATTTCATCAACCTCATATAGCTGAAGTATAAGCTCCAGCCTAGATTGACTCATACCTGTACAACCTTCAAACTTCGAACTTACTTCTTTATTAAGAAAGTGTATTTTATATAAAATAATCGCTTCCTTTGAACATGAATTGGTCAATGTACTCCTCCTTTGCAAAGGTATTACACAATTAATTGACATATCAATTATTGATACATCAATTAATATATCTGATTAAAATTTAAAATGCAACCCTTTTGTTTATTTATTTTTTGCTGACATAAAAAAAATAAAACCTCTTTCCTTTTACAAAGAGGTTTTATTCATTCCGCTCAAATTATAAATTTCTCTCTAACAATATTCCCACCTGCTCCGCAACGACACGAGATGGTTCATTTAATTCATTCGTGAAATACGATTCTACGATTCCTACAATCGCTACTCCTAAAAATTGAATAATGACATCTTTATTTAACCCTTGATTTTTTCCTTCGTTTACATTTACTTCATCTTTTAACTCTTTGATGACAAACTCAAGGAACCGACTACGAAAATAAGGCGCTCCCTTACTTTTTAACAGTGTGGAGAAAAATGAATAATTGTTTTCAAGGTATTCAAACCAGATTACATTTGCATCTATAAAATCTAAATCCGATGACCATGCACAGATTTTTTCTAGCTCGTTAATATGTTCTTCAGTGAACTTATCTAGTAAATCGTATTTATCCAAGTAATGAGAGTAGAAAGTTCTACGACCAATATTTGCCCTATCGGTAATATCTTGTATCGTAATTTGATCGAAATTCTTCTCAGACATTAGTTCAACAAAAGCATTTTTTATTGCTTCTTTCGTTTTAACTATTCGTCTATCTATAGCCAATGTACATCACCAAGCTTTCTAAAAATAACTTAATCAACTATCACAAATCATATTCATTTGATTATTACAAACATTTTTTTGGAGGTAAACTATATAGCTCCCAAAAACAATATAAAGCCGTCTCCCTATATACAAAACTGGGAAACGGCCTCATCTTTCTTACCTATTACAGATTTTCACCAAAGAAGGCTTTTAACTTAACTACAGCTGGTGTTACATATTCTAATTTATCATACATATCAATATGAGTTGCTCCCTCAATCCAGAACAATTCTTTTGGTCCATTCGATAACGCGTAAAATTCTTCACTATAGTTACGTGTATCAGCCTCAGTTCCTACGATCAATAACATCGGTTGAGTTAAATAGTTACTTATATTGCTTGTTGCTGAAAATTCCATAATTTTGTCAACACTACTAAACAAAAATCGATTTGGAGAATTTGGGTGCTGACATCTAGGTGTTCTATAGTAGTCATAAGCTTCGCGCATAAGCACAGGTGTATTTTCATTTATTTCTTCAAGTGTATCAGGTGCCCAAGTCAGTAACATCGCTTCTGTACCCTTCGCTTCTGCAGTACGCTGCTTAGCAACAGCCTCAAGTGTTTGCAATTGTGTTGCAAGGTCACCCTGCCCGCGGTACATCGCACCGATATCAACCGCACTAACAGTCGCTACTGCTTTAATACGACGTTCCGTTTGAGTTGCAGCTACTGCGTAACCACCACCCGCACAAATACCAAGTGCGCCAATCTTTTCTTCATTAACAAACGGAAGAGTCGTCAAATAATCCACTGCACAGCGCACATCTTCTACTCTCGCAGCCGGGTCTTCAAGTAAACGTGGTTCACCACCACTCTCTCCCTGATAAGACGCATCAAATGCTAATGCAACAAAGCCATTGCTAGCAAGATTCTGTGCATATAAACCTGCAGTCTGTTCTTTTACTCCTCCACCAGGATGAACGGTAACAACCGCAGGATATTTTTTATTTTCATCAAATCCTTCTGGCAAATAAAGATTCCCTGCCATACTAATATTATTATTTTTAAATGTGATTGATTTTTTCATGTTATTTCTCCTTTTTAAGTGTTTTTAATGCACATACGAGTAATAAGTAACTCGTGTGTTTAATTATAAACGGAGATAGATTATCATCAATAACCAGATTACTTCTATTCGTGTATTAGTGCACAAATCGTTTTAATCTGTGTCATTATGTTTAAAATTTCATGGGGAAATAAAATAGAGGATCACGTTGAAACAAAAAATCACTTATCAACAGATAAGCGATTTTTTCGTTAAATAAGATGAATGTATGTAGCTCTTTTGGAAAATCTTAAGTATAGCGACAGTGCGCTTGCATTCATACAGCAAATTACACGTTATGAACTACTGCTGGCAGTGGCTGCTGCGGAGGAAGCGGTAATTGCTGCAATCATAGCTGCCTGCTGCGCCTGTATAAGAACCTCTATCATTGTTTGCAAGCCTGTATTGGCAGCTTGGCTTTCTGCACCTTTCTGACTTACGAATAGCTGAATCGCAATCAGAATACTTACATCCGTATGCCAGCGGAATAGCTTATCACCTTGCAATTTCTCAATAAATGCCTGAACAGAACGGACTTCTTTCTCTCCATCTTCAAGCAAAGCTAGTAGTCCAATTGCCGGATAATGCATCTGTTTCACTTTTACTTTTTCTTGCTTTAACGAATTCCATATGTTTATGTATCGCACTCCTAAAATATCTTCACTGACATCCTTATTTAGAGAAAGAATATGACTCAAAAATTGAAGATCATTCCCTTTGCGCATGCCAGCTGCCGCCAGCTTCTGATAAAGATGTTCCACTCGGTCCATAAGCGTTTCTACTTTCTCTTGTTGCCCTGCTAACAAAACAGCGAGCGGATAATCATTTTGTCCTGTAAGAAAGAAATGATCCTCTTTCATGCGTTTATATACTTGCATGGACCGCTGAATACGTGTGTCATACTGCACCGTTTCTTCTTGTAAAAGCGCAGCTGCTGCCAGATAAGTGAATATACTTCGGCTAAATCCACCATCAACTAATCGTTCATATAAGTCTAGAAACTTCCGAAACGCTTCTTTGTAATGTGGAAAGTGAATATCTAATGTTGCCGCAACCACAAAGCGATGATAAGACTTTAAGTATGAAAACATTCCTACCTGATCTTTAATATAACTACTAATCTCTAAAAATCGTCCAAGATGAAACGGTTTATCGCTGCCTGCATACATAGCGGCAATCATCATCCCTGTCCGAGAATCACTCGTTTTCCACTTTAGTTCCCCTTTTAGCTGTGCATATATGTGTGTGTACTGCTCCAGCTTCTGTTGTAATGTAATCATAGTGACCCCCTCGTTTTTCTTCTACTTATCTTCTATTATACTATAATTCCATATTTAGGAATACTGTTTTGATACAGACTTAGTGAAGTCCCAATTCCCATCTTCCTATCTATACTTATTCATTCTTAATAATATGTTCCATATGAACCGGCAAATCACGCACTTTATCTTTTAGGAAATCCGGTTTCAAGTTATATTCACTTACATGCTCTAAAGGTACCCATTGAAATACATACCTTCTGCCGTCTTCTTCAAGAACAAAAGTATCCTCTCCCTTTGCAGGGAGCTTCAGCAACGCTACTTCATAATAAAAACTAATTTCATGGAATTGGTGCGAATCATATGTAAAGAAATTTTCAGCTGTCCATAGCAGCCTTTTCACATCCACATCTACCCCAAGTTCTTCTCTAAGTTCCCTCTTCACCGCCGCTTCACTACTTTCTAGCATCTGCACTCGTCCTCCTGGTACATACCAGAAATCTTCCCCTTCATCTTGAATCATTAACATTTTATTATTCTGTTTACATACTGCACCGACTCGATAGTTAAAACACGTTTTTTCTGATTTGAATGTTAGATCCATTGTTATATATCCCCCTTAAATGATTTGAAATTTAACTACTAAAATATTTTACTTGCAAATTTTGTTTATAAGCAATTATGATACAAAGCAAGCCATTAAGCGCTAAAAAGGTAACCACTCCAATTAATAAGTAGGCTAAATCTGGAGAAAATATATAAATCGCATGCCATGGCGAATCCGTACTATAAATTAATATCGGGATTGTAGCAAGAGATAGCACGAAAAAAATAAGACCGGAAATGTACCATATACTTCTTTTACGAATTTTTTTTGATTTCATCTTTACAAACAGGTAAATAAGCATTATAAAAAGCAAGCATATTACCCCAATTATAACGAGTTGAGCAATAGGAGTATTGGAAGGTATATCAACTAGTTCATCTCCATTTATTATATTTATAATGCCTTGCTTCAAATAGGAAAGCGCCTCTTCTTCCAGAATATGATTTTTATTGGTGAGGATCACACCACCCCAACCCGTTTCCGGTATAAAAAACATTTCTGCATGTGAATCAGTAGTCGAACCAGAATGCCATATCATTTTCTTCTCAGAATCTGGATTTGTAATTCTTATCCCTAATCCGTAGTAACGGGTTTCACCCGTTTGAACATGCGGTGATACATAAAGATTCATCGTGTTTTCAGTTAAAAAATCGGCATTCTCTTGTCCACTAAGGAATTTTATATATTGAACCATATCTTCCGCACTTGCTGTTATGTATCCATATGGTGCACCGCCATTATCATATGTTATCGAACTTTTCCGAGGAATTCCAAACCATGACTGATAGCCAGCTAAATATCCTTTTTTATACGCCGAATCATTGTCAGCTGCCGCACTTCTCATACCTAATGGTAAAAAAACTTCCTTCTTCATGTACTCAGAATACGCTTGCTTTGTAACTTCTTCAATAAGAGCACCAAGAATTAAGAAATTTGCATTACTATATTGATGCTTTTCTCCAGGTCGAGCGGTAAGTACAACGTTTGATAGACTTTCCACATTGTTTTTAATAGCATTAACATCTTTAGATTCTTTATCTGATATTGATAAACCAGAATACGTACTGATCCCACTTGAATGAGTAAGTAAATGCTTAATTGTTATTTTCGATGCTGCTTCTTTATCTTTCAGTGTAAACCATGGGATGTGTTTTTGAACTGGATCTTCTAGGTGAACGGTACCTTCTTCCATTAATTTCATTATAGCTAAACCTGTTAATGATTTACTTATCGAGCCTATTGTAAAAGGAGTTTCAGTAGTTACTTTTTCCTCAGTTTCTCCCGTTACACCCCATGCTTTCGAATAAAACAAATTATTTTCATGAACAATAGCAATCGCGGCGCCTGGAATTCGATGTTCTTTAAAAAAAGTTTCTACATAGTTGTCTATCGTATTCTTAATATCTTTTTCCGCGGAGACTTTCGAGACTGGTAGAAATAAATCAAATACGTTCCATAATAAGCATATAAAAATGATCATGAATTTTAGTATTTTCATATTAAATTTCACCTGCTTATATTTACTTTTCGTATATAAAGCACTACCAGCATGGAAATTAGTGCAGAAATTAAAATGCTAGTAATCATTAACAGAGAATTCCACCAAGAATTATCTGCTATGTGATACAAAATATTATAGTTAAACGAGTTATTAGTATGTAGTGGGTTAAATGATTCTGTTAAAAACATAGAAAGTAAGAGTTGTGACGTGAGGTAGGTAACGATTGAAGTAACGAATCCAATCACAAATAAAATTCCAATTTTATTTTTTGATTTTTGTATCTGTTTTATTTCAGAATGAAGATCTATTTCATTCATTTCTAAAAAATCTTTAATAAATGTTGTTGTATCTCCTAAATCATTGATACTATTTTGGCCGTGTTCACGGCATTCTTGTATATGCTCTAAAAGTTGTTGTTTCAAAATCTTTCTGTTTTTTGAACTTACCTTGTATTGTTTTAATTCTTCAAGAACTTCATTTAAAAATTGTTCTTCTTCCATATTCAATTTCATGTTCATTCGAAATGTTCTCCTTTCAAACCACTTTGCAGTAGGGATTTTATATCCTGTTGTAACTCCAACCACTCGTTGATTTTTTTCTGAAGATGCATTTCCCCTTTTCCATTGATTTCATAATAAACTCTAACCTTACCACTTTCTGTCATTTCACGGTAAGTATGAACCCATTCTTGGTCTTTAAGCTTAGTCAAAATCGGATAAATGCTTCCTACTCCTTTCAGTTTTAAATTGTGTTTTTCTAACTCCTTCATAATTTCATATCCATAACTTTTTTCCTTTGACAAAATAGATAACACACACATCTCTAAATGACCTTTAATTAAACTTGTTCTATCCATAGGATAAATTTAACAAAAATATATACTTCATTCAAGTATATATTTAGCATTTTTTAACTTTTCTTGAAATATCGTTAAAATAAAGTTTGATAAAAATGAAGTCCCTTCCCCCCTACTTCTCCTGAATTTTAAGATGGTCTTACTGCCCGCGAATAGCGGGATAACATTTCAACTTAAGGGCATGAGGTCATCGCCATCAAGCTCATTCTTTCTAATGTCCCCAAAATTCTTGCCCAGTCACTCTTTTTGTATCATTCATACGTTAGTAAAAAAGGGGGTAATCCTTATAGTAGCTTTCCTACAATTAATTAGACCCTCCGCATTTAGAGCTATAAAAGCAGTTAACCAGAATATACTTACAGCACAATTTCAACAAATTACGTATGAAACGAAACAATTTGATTTAAAAGATGAGTATAATATATCCGATTCGACCTTTGTTCCTACAAGAAAGGGAGTATATACTATTACTGCAGGTGCAGCATTTCTTGCTAAGTTTCCTTTTGATGTTCCCCGTACTATAACAATGTTAATACGTGTAAATGATATCGATGTTGTTAAAGAAGATCACTATTTTATACCAAAATTAGCTGGACGATCCCATGCCGTAAGAGTAAGTACGATTTTACAATTAAAGAAAATGGATAAAGTTCAAGCATGGACAATGATTAGTGGAGGAAACATGACTATTTTGAATAACGAAGGAACACATTTTGAAGCAGCTAGATTTTCATCTCCATAAGATTGCATCAATGTATTCACAATTAAAGAAGAGCAACTTTTTTATTCTTCTTTATAAAAAGAAAAAAGAGCTTTTTTTAAAGCTCTTTTTCCTATCTAACTATTGAATTCGAAGTGCTAAAATATCTCCACAATCTAAAACAATTATAGTTCCTGCTTCTGTTGTATTATCTACAAAAGTTGCACAAAAATTTTCCATATTGAAATTAACAAAAGTTACGTCTTCGATTGTATTTCCACTTAGGAAAATATCTACTTCTGTACCTAATGGTAAAGTTGCTAACTGTTCGCATACGCATTTATCATGATTATGATTCATTTATAAACACCTCCTTATAGAGAATTCACTCTATTATATGTTCAGATACAAGAATAGCTTGTTTACTAGTCTATATTTTAAAAGAGTAGTGTTTTACTATCATATACAAGATTTCATACAAAAAAAATCGCGAAGATCTTTGGAATCCTCGCTATAACAACAATGTATGAAATTCTATATATCAGAATACAAAAATTATTATCCACTAATAAATTCTCCTCTGTTGAATACATATCCTCATCACAATTTCTCTTTCTGAAACCAAGCCTCTAACAATTCCTGCTCTCTTTCCCTTGAGATACCTGCTTTTCGTTCTATATCCCCTCTCGATTTCTCCCATTGATACACATCATAAATAGTATCTTCAATAGGTCTAAAAGACAGACCAGCGTTAACTGCTTTTTCTATACTAACGAAAAAAACACCTTTCCATGGTTCTGTTTCCCCCTCTAACGGGAAAGTTTCAGGTATCCATAAAGGCATCTCCGTCCATGGCTGTGCTTTATTTTCCAGTAGAAATCGTTCTTCTACCCATACAAATTCAGCATTACTGTTTGTTACTACTTTACAAGTATTTAATAATTCTTCTATTGTTAATTCATCACTCGGCCCTATTACATTAAATGTGCCTACTTTTCTCTTTTCTGCCATATCGAACGCCCAAGTTGCCACATCTCTTACATCAATTAATTGAACAGGACGATCTGAACGCCCCGGCACCATTACCTTTCCACCTTGTGCTACACGCCCAACCCAGTACGGGAGCCGATCTGAATAGTCAAATGATCCAACGAGAAGCCCTGCTCTTACATGCAAAACACGCCCTGGCCAATGTTTTTCTGCTTCTTCTTCGCATAACACTTTCAACGCGCCATAATACTCGTAAGGAGATATCTCTCCCGCCTCAATCGCTTTCAACTTATCACTAGGTGGCAGAGGTTGTACATCATAATCTTCCTTAATATGAAGTGGAATCCAATCTTTATAAGTAGAGATACTGGATATGAAAGTATAATGTTCAATGTTGTCTCCAAGTACAGCAGCAACTTTTTTCATTTGATGCGGAGCAAATCCACATGTATCCATTACAACATCCCACTTCCGATTTTTTAAGATTGATACATCACTATCCCTATTGCCGATTAGCTGCTCCACCTCAGGAAATACATCTTTATTCGTACCACGATTAAACAAAGTAACCTCATGCCCTCTTTTCAGCGCTTCTTCTGCCATAGCTCTTCCTAAAAAACGAGTACCTCCTAATATTAGGACTTTCATACATTTCCCCCTTCCATTTTCATAACCTATTAATTTAGTATTCATTTTAAATAACGATTTTCCTACTTAAAAGGTTACGGAAGATGATGAAAAAATTAATAAATGATGTTGCTTTTGTTCAAAATAGTATGGCACTTTTTGGATGACAACATTATCTTTAAATTTTCACTTTATTTCCACAACCTTTTAACCTCCACCAATTCCTGACCATGAAATTCCATTCTATATATATCTGGTTTTGATGTATGTAGTAAAAAATTCAAATCGTACTGAATGTCATAATACCCCAGCATCAAAGTCATAACAGCTCCATGAGTGCCTAATACTACTTTCTGTCCTCGATAAGTGTTCAATAATTCTTTTAAAACTCTTATAGCCCGCCCTTGACAGGCTGCATTAGATTCTCCTCCCATTAAAGCAAAATTGGGATTAGAAAATGATCTTTTTAATAAAGGCATTAACTCCTTATCGGATATTCGCTTATCCCCAGCAGAAAAAACTCGCTCTTTTAAATCTTCAAATACGACAACATCTTGCCCTAAACGTTTTGCTAATCCCTGAATCGTTAGGATGGACCGATTGTATGGGCTTGAAACAAAGACCTCAATGCCCTCTCTTTGTAATATGTCAGTGATTCGATAAGCATCTAATTTTCCTTTTTCAGTTAACCCTCTTGTTCTTTCATTTCCTTCTGTTTTTGGTGATTCACCATGTCTCACCATGTAAATGAATGTTTTCATCCGTCTCTCCCTTTACATCTTTTACTGTTATCTACACCCTCTTCACAAACAAAACCCTACTCCCTCCATCACCATCATAATTTGTATGTATAAACACTCCATCTACTTCTTCATCACCTTTTTCAATTTCAAATCCAATTTCTTGATGGAATTGAATAGACCTTTTATTTACGGGTGATGTTACAGCTTTTACAATATGACGATGATTCACGCGTACCGCATCAAAAAAATAAGAATAGAGCGCAGAAGCAATTCCCTTTCTTCTATGCTTCGGATTTACCCCAATGAAATGAACATATGCCTCATCTTTATATGTTTGTGATAAGAACCCACATAAAAATCCTAATATCTCACCATCCTCTTCAATGATAAAACTCGTTTCCCGAAAATGAACGAAGAAAAGTTTCGGTAACATATCCGCCATATTTCTCCCGCCCCACCATTCATTAAGCACGGAATGGATTGCTACATAATCTTCCCCGTGTATGTTCCTAACTTTCATTTGTTCTCCCTCTCATTCTATTATTTTCTATACATAGAACCATAACATCCTAATGAAAAGTAACATTTTATAGTATTTGCTACTTATCGTATCACTTCCTTCTATCTTCAAATTTTGACATAAAAATCATTTTTACATAAAATATTCATAATAGTTAGAAAAAATAAATCAAAAAGAGGTGAATGTATGCAACAACAAAGTTCAGTCCAAAGAAAAGCACTTATAGCTAGTTTAATAGGTAGTTCTATCGAATGGTTTGATTTCTTCTTGTATGGGACTGCTGCCGCACTTGTATTTAACAAATTATTTTTTGTAAACGAAGATCCTCTTGTTGCACTTATGCTTTCTTATCTTTCTTTTGGTATTCCATTTTTTATTCGTCCACTTGGAGGGATTATCTTTAGTCATATCGGTGACAAAATTGGAAGAAAAAAGACACTTGTGTTAACACTCTCTCTTATGGGAGGCGCGACAGTATGTATCGGTTTACTTCCCTCCTATGAAAGTATTGGTATACTCGCTCCTATTCTTTTAATATTGCTACGAATTATTCAAGGACTAGGAATTGGCGGCGAATGGGGCGGTGCATTATTACTAGCTGTAGAATATGCACCAAAGGAAAGAAAAGGATTTTTTGGTAGCATTCCTCAAACAGGTGTTACAATTGGAATGTTACTTGGAACTGTGGCAATCTCTTTCATGACAATGATTTCTGGTGATAGTTTTGTGACGTGGGGATGGCGAGTTCCGTTTATTCTTAGTGCGGTACTCGTATTCATAGGATTATGGATTCGAAATGGATTAGATGAAACACCTGATTTCAAAAAGGCAAAAGAAAACGGAAATATTTCCAAACTACCTATTGCTGATACTTTGCGTCATCATTGGAAATCAGTACTTATCGCGACCGGCGCAAAGGTAGCGGAAACAGGTCCTTTCTATATTTTCTCGACATTCATTGTTTCCTATGGTACATCGCAGCTGAAATTACCAAATACAACTGTCCTAAACGCAGTTACAATCGCTATGCTCATTACAACTATTATGATTCCGATTATGGGAAAACTTTCAGATTCAATTGGAAGAAAGAAAATGTACATATGGGGTACCGTTGCAATTCTCTTATATGCATTTCCCTATTTCTTACTACTAAACCAAGGAACAACTTTCTCGATCATTATCGCAACTGTTATCGGTTTAGGCATTTTATGGGCACCGGTAACAGCTGTATTAGGTACATTATTCTCTGAAATTTTCTCTACTCAAGTACGCTATACTGGCGTTACGTTAGGTTATCAATTAGGCGCTGCACTAGCTGGTGGGACAGCACCAATGATTGCTGCTTATTTAATGAATGTATATAACAATTCTTGGATTCCAGTAGCTTTATATATTGTACTCACTTGCTGCATCTCTTTAATTGCGATCGCTGCAGTTTCAACGAAGCAAATTGCAGAGAATGTACAAAATCAAGATATTCAAGCCTAGTCCATCGGGGGATTCCCATCTCCCCCTTTTCTATTAAAAAGGAGGATGATCTACATGATTCATATTACAGAAGAAATGGTAAAAGACATTTATAAAATGAAAGATTGCTTGCAAGACGTAGAAAAAGCATTCCAGTATTATATGAATAATGAGATTACAACACCTGTAAGGCTGAATATCCAGCACTCTCAAGAAGAGGCAAATTCCCTTTATATGCCCTCTTATGTAGCTCCAATCGAATTTGCATCTACGAAAATCGTTAGTATCTTCCCTCAAAATACGCAAAAAGGAAAAAAAGCACTACAGAGCTTAATCGTTTTAACAGAAACAAACACCGGTGATCATGTTGCAACAATTGAAGCATCTTATTTAACGACGCTTCGAACAGGAGCAATGAGCGGTATTGCGACAGAACATTTCGCTCGGCAAGATGCTAGTGTTTGCGCTGTCATTGGCTGCGGCGCTCAAGCACTCGGACAAATACAAGCTGTAATGGAAGTTCGTTCCCTAACACGCATTCTTCTCGTCAATCGTACAATACAAAAAGCATTTGAATTTAAAAACCAATTACGCTCCTTATATCCAAATTGGAGTGGATCCATTGAAATTATGGAATCAGCTGACGATGCGGTTGCAATGGCTGATATCATCATTTGCAGTACCACTTCCACTACTCCTGTATTTGATGGTACACACCTTAAACCTGGTACTCATATTAATGGAATTGGTTCGTATCAACCTCATATGCAAGAACTTGATTTCATTACACTACAGCGCAGCGAGAAAATTATTGTAGATACACTAGAAGGTGTGCAGCATGAAGCTGGAGATTTCCTAATTGCGAGTGAGCAAAACAAATGGGATTTTTCAAATATATATAGTGAGCTTGGGGATATTATTTTAGGTCATAAACAAGGGCGAGCAAATCCTGATGAAATTACTTTATTTAAATCTGTTGGGGTTGCCTTTTTAGATACAGTAGTGGCTGGTTCGATCTATCAAAAATATACAGAAAAGTTACCGGTCGAATGGGAATGAAATAAAACGAATAAAAACCGCCAATAATTGGCGGTTTTCTCATACACTGTTATATCTCTAACTCCGCTATAACCGGTCATGGTTTGTTTGCGTTATTCATGATTTGTGTCCTCCTATTAATATAAGACACTCCCAAATAACACCTCTTACACATTCATTGTTTTTCGGTGGGAAATTTATTCCCTCACTTCATTTTCTCATAAATTTTAATCACCGTTTCTACTAACACAATAAATACCCAAATCGCGCAAAAAATTAAAATGGATTGAAATATGGAACCTAGTACAATAAAGCCCACTGCCCCAGATCCTTCGACAGATATAGATGTTTGAAATTCATGACTAGGTCCATTTATAAGAGAAGCGGTATATACAGAAGCTAAAATTGAAACGACTAAATAAATAACGCTCATCACTTTTAATATTTTTATAGAAAGATAGGAAGGTTTTTCTTGTGGCATTTCAAATTCCCCATTCTCTACCCCTTTTTGCAAGCAATCTTCACATAAAAATTCATCTTGAATTGCTTTTCCCCCATGCATTGTGCCAGTTATCTCTTTACAGCGCGAACACTTTCGATTAATCATAATTGTTACCTCCCCTATGTATGCCATTTATACTTACTATATTCGCTTTTTTGACTATACCCCCTTTTCAATTTGAATTTTTTTACAATCATATTCGAAATTATATATTGTGAAAGGAGAAATTTTTATATGAGTCTAAAGCCCTCCTTTGGTTATAAAAAGGAGAACCAACACTATATATTGCGTCCCAGTTGCTATGTTGTTATCTTTAATGAGCATTATACGGAAATAGCAATTATTAAAAAAGGAACAAAGTATTTCTTGCCAGGGGGCGGTATGGAAAATGACGAAACACAGGAAACGTGCTTGCACCGTGAACTATTAGAGGAACTAGGCTGGCGGATAGAGATTAAGCAATATATCGGCAATGCTGAACGATATTTTTATGCTGAAAAAGAAGATATATATTATTTAAATGACGGTTATTTCTATCTTTGCAAGCAGATAGATGAACAGACTGATAGAATGGAGCAAGATCATATGTTACATTGGCTCTCCCCTTCCGAAGCACAACATCTACTGATACACGAACATCAACAATGGGCTGTGAAGCAAGTTTTAGCATTACAAAAATAAGATGAGCTCCTTCCTAAGAAAGAGCTCATCTTAACATTAACTCACTTTTTTCAAATTGAGAGCCGGCTTTTTTACCGCTCCTTTTTTCACAACATATAAACCGATAAAGATAACGAACCCGCCGACTAATTGCATCATATTCATTCTTTCCCCAATTGTTACTGCAGCGACAATAACTGCAAATAGTGGTACGAGATACATATAGACCATTACTTTTGTAGAACCAATTTTGCTGATGCCGACGTACCACATTGCCAGCCCAAAGACTGTCGCAAAAACAATGGAATAACCTAATGATCCCCAGCTTAGCATATCTGCTGGCCATGTTAATGCGTTTATATTAAATAAACAATATATAACAAGTGGCACAATGCCAATTAATGTAGACCAAGATGTTACGCGCATCGCTGAATATTTTGTGATAAGCGGCTGTGCAAGTATTGGATACCAGCCCCACGCAATGGCAGCGACTAATCCAATTCCATTTCCTAACCAAGCATACTCATATGTAGATTGATTCGTATGCCCTGTCAATAATACAAGCGCTGCTCCGCTAAACGATAATAAAGAGCCGATCTGAATTTTCATCGAAAAGCGCTCTTGTTTGTGTAATACTGCTAAAATCCCTGTGAAAATTGGTGACATTGCGATTAACAAAGACGCATTTGTTGCTGATGTATATTTTACAGATAACATAAATAACGTTTGATATAACGTTGTTCCAACAATTCCAACGGCTACTAATCTAAGCCAATCTTTTCTTTCAATACGTAACGATCGTTCTAAAATAAATGTAATCAATAATAATACCGGAGATGCCACTAAAAATCGTAAGCTATTAAATTGAATGGATGACATATACGCCACGCCATATTTTCCAATTGTGTAATTTGCTCCCCATATTAAAGCAACTGATATTAGGAGCCATTCCATTTGCCATCGTTTCATCCGAATCTCCCCTTCCACTACTTTAGCATAGTAAAATTGGCTGGATACTGCACCGTCCAATTGGCTGTTTTTTCACCCAGCCAATTTGCTATAATGAAAACAGCTAAAACTTGAAGGAGTCGTTTTATATGGAATGGCAGTTAGATACAGAAAGTAAAATCCCAATATACCAACAAGTTGTCGACTATATCGAAAGACGAATTATGTACGGAGAGCTTCCTCCTGGTAGTTTCTTGCCGTCAGAACGAAAACTAGCAATCCAGCTAAATGTGAACCGTAGCACTGTAACAACTGCTTATAATGAACTACGCGCTATGGGAATTGTGGAAAGTACAACTGGAAGAGGCACACGTGTCAGCACACATATGTGGGGTGTTTCACCAACATTCACGCCCAACTGGAGAGGTTTCGTAGATGGTGGAACTTTTTTACCGAATTTACCACTACTTCGTCATATTCGAGAGCAAGTCCAGCAAAATGAAAATATAATTGATTTCGCAAATGGAGAACTTGGTTGTAACTTGTTCCCCCATGAGCAGTTGCAAGAAATTTTACATAAACAACCTTTAACACAATCACTTAGCTATGATCATCCGCAAGGCTATCTTCCATTAAGACAAGCCGCAGCGAAATATATGAAAGATTACCTAAAAATTGAGGCGACCGAACAGTCGATTATGATTACTTCTGGGGCACAACAAGCACTTCATCTTATCGTTCAATGCTTATTAAATCCAGGTGATGCAGTTGCGTTTGAAAGTCCGTCACATTGTTACTCTTTACCCCTCTTCCAGTCAGCAGGTATTCGAATTTTTCCGTTGCCTGTTGATGAGAATGGAATTAACCCGGAAGATGTACATGAACTATACCGAAAGCACCGGATTAAAATGATTTTTTTAAATCCGAATTTCCAAAACCCAACCGGTACGATGCTTCATCCGAACCGGAGAAAGAAGCTGCTCTCTCTCTGCGCAGACTTACGTATTCCGATCGTAGAAGATGATCCTTCCAGCTTATTAACATTGGAAAATAAACAACCTTGCCCTACTTTGAAGTCGATTGATGAGAACGGAACTGTCATTTATGTTCATTCATTATCGAAAATGATTGCTCCAGGTCTTCGGATTGGTTGGCTTGTCGCTCCGCAGTCAGTAGTGGAAAGATTATCAGATGCACGGCATCAAATGGAATTAGGAATGAGTATTTTTCCTCAGTGGCTCATGCAGCAATTTTTTGAGACTGTTCCTTTTGATACGCATATGAAGCAATTACGGGGACAGCTCGTACAAAAAAGAGATATACTTATCGATTCCTTAAACTACTATCTTCAAGATAAAATTTCTTTTTTAAACCCGAATGGCGGGATTTACATATGGGGAAAATTAAAGGAACCTATTAATGAAAAACAGCTGATTATGCAAAGTCTAAAACAGCAAGTAGCCTTCATGCCTGGCAGTATTTTCGGGGCAAAAGATGGTTACATTCGGTTATCGTATGGGAAAGTAGATATGAATCAAATAGATGATGGGATTTCTCGTTTGCATGCAGCTATAACAGCTTGTCTACAATCAAGTGATGTTGAGTTGAATTGAACTACCCCCACCTACCTCTACAAGAGCTTGAGGTGGAGGATTCTCCTGTCTCTGTACTCACAAAAACAGTTCCTCTCGTTTAACAAAGAGAATACAACGATATAGAGTTCGGTAGTGTCTGTATGGAATGTAAGACGACCTATTATTCTATCTTCCGACGAAAGGCAAACAAAATAGGTACAACTACTTTTTCTTATATCGAGGCTAGAACACTTTGTCATGCATCCAGTTCCTAGACTTATTATCTGCTCTGGTAATAGGCATAAAAATCTGGGACAAAGTGTTCTTTTTTATCATGCAAATCGTTTTGCTAGTTTTTTCTTTTCATTTTCAAATAAGTGTAACCGCTCGATTTGTAAGACTTCTGTCGGCTGATCTACATCGTATAGCTGATAGAACTGATGTATGCGAATATCCAATCGATTGTTTAATTGATGCCAATGACTCCAGTGGTGCGCTTCTTTCTTTGGAATATAAGATTTCAGAACCCGAGGCACTTTTTCTTTATATCCTAATCCACGACGACCAATTATAAAGGCCGCGGATTGATGAATAGAAATCCCGAATTTTCGCATGTATTTCATCTTTCCGGAGATTGAAGTATAAGCGGGATTCACTTGAAAGACAGCCACGCCCCTTTTATCTGCACGATTCAGAATGGCACTTGTCATCTTCTCATATGCAAACATACTCTTCATCCGATTCACATGTTTATTTCCATATCGATTCCCTGTTTTCGATTGGGTCGTATCTAACTTCTCGATGACAATCGGCTTGTTATACCGCTCCGCTAAGTCCACCAAGCGAATTGCTTCCACTTCGATGATTTTTGTGATTTGTCCTGTAGATTTCCCCATGATAGAAAAACGAAGGGAACCACTTCCTTTGTAATTTCCATCCTTCGTTACATTTGCCCAAGCAAAATGCTCAAGATTACAATCTACACCGATGACACCATCTGATGTACTGTAATTCGTGTGTGGATTTTCCGGTACATCGACTAAACATTTCACAATATAATAGGAACCATAGTCTTCCACAGACCACGCAATCGGTTTGCCATCCTTTTTCTTATTCTTACACTGTAGTTGGGTTGTGATTACTTCTTCAATCATTTCTTGCCCATACGGGAACGTAACAGCTGGAAACATAAGTGTTTTCCCAGAACTTGTCGTCATCCACAATTCTTTTGTCTCGAGCACATATTAAAATACAAAATTGCCATGTTTGGCATCTTTCCGTCCAGATAGGATCAGTTGTTTATTTAGAGCACGAGAAAATAATGTTTTCCATTTGTCATGGTTACGTACAAACTCGCGGATGGTAAATTGCGAGCAAAACAGTTTTTTACTTCCAAATACTGCGCTTGGAATATGCGTTTGATCGGATGAAAGTTTTTGGGTTAAACGGGATTCTCTGTAAGTGAGATGACCGATTTTCGCCTGAATTCTTTTGATTTGCACATCTAAGTATTGGTGTTCAAACAGATATTCACTCAGCCAAATTAAGGTGTCTTTTTTACGGGATAAGGAGATGAGGTTGTTGTGCTTCGCGAAGCGGGTGTTTTTCGGAAACGTCAGCGTTCCTTTCACACAACTTTGTTTGATTTTGCGAAGATTTGTTAGTTTTGTCCGTTCTTGTTTCAACTTTTTCTTGAGCTTCTTAAGCTTCTCTTGCGTTTGCTTCTCATATCGTTTTTGTAACGCCATTAAACCTGTAAACAATGCCTTTGCTTCTTGCGCTACACTGTTTGCATAATAATCATTCAATTGATATTTCCGCTTGAGAACGAGATGAAGACTGTCTGTATACAACTTACGGCTCCAACGTTTTTCACGAACAATCGTTTGAAATGCAAATCGTTTCGCTCGATTAAATGTTTCGACTGTCTCTGCCAATGCATCTACCATTTCATGCGGTACATCTATCTTGTAGATCCGTTTCGAAAAATGCGCTTTCTTCACCTGTTCTCACCTCTTTTTATTTGATAAGATCATTATACACCAAACCGAACTCTTGTTCCACAAAAAAAAGAGACGTTTTCTTTAAAAAGAAAAAAACGATTCATCCCCCACCTTCACTTCGTTTAGAGGAGGGAGTCTTCCCGGTTAAATCGATAAATTTTAACCAAAAAATCTCCACAAACCCATATTATATGGGAAATAAGCCGATATTATGCAACTCTGTATAAAAAGCTGCATAATATCGGCTTTAAGGATTTTATACGTTATAGAAGATTAACTTTTCGTTACATTAACAGAGCCTTTCTAATTAAAAATTATAGGAAAAGTAAATGTAACGAAAGCTGCCCAAAGTCCATAGACTGGCAAATACTTAGTAACGGCATCTTGGATAGTTGAAGGTCCGGATTTGTTTTGTAAAAAACGTATATAGGAGAGCATAATCCAAATTAGATTTGCCCAGATAAGTATGTTTACTCCTAAAACAGCAAGTCTATTAGGCGTAATCCCATAAGAAGAAAGTCTGAACACGATGGCCGACAAAGCCACACTGTCAATGATAAGCGCAAGAACAATTAAGGTGAAATTTATATAATCTGAAATGTTCTTTTTCTCGTCTGAGTCGCTCTCAATACTGGAAAATATGGTAACGGCCAATACACCAAGGAGTATTCCGTTGAAGGCTATCAGGAAATTGCGGTCCAAGAATGGATTTTTCCCGACCCATATAACCGTTATAAGATAGATCAACAATGTGACCAGGACAAGAGGACTAAAAATTTTAGCTATATATGGTGTAATATTCTTAGCAAGTTTAAGATTCATTGATACCAGGTATGTAGCCACAATAGCGAGAGCGGCAGCACCGAATAAAACGACATTACTAAAATAGAAGTCTTCTATATCCAAGTCAACAAAGCTAAATAACTGCATGGTTAATGCTGCTAGTACCATTCCGCTAACTGCCATGCTGGCGTAGAGAATACAATATTCCAAATTAAATTTAATATAGGCTAGTCTTGTACTGCCTTTTGAATATTCATTTCCTGTAAATGCAAGCCCTACCAATACCCATAAGAATATAGGAAGGTGTAAATAAGCAAGGATAATACTGTCTTTATAATTTAATGGTAGCATATTAAGATAAAACCCAGAAATTAAGAACAACGCTACAAGGGAATAAATAACACTTTTTTTCGGAGTATTATTGTAAACAAAATAGGCAGCAATAAAGGGAATTATACCAAAAGCTAGGTTAATTGGAGCAATTGCTTCCTGTTCGACAAAATGGAAAATGATCCTGGTGCTTATCCCGGCCAGAATGGCTAAAATGCCCATGAATAAGAAACCTTTTTGAAGCAAGGACGTTTTTTCTGTATTTGCCGTCTCATTGAAATGCAATCTTTCATACCAAACACCAAGAACCTGAGAATCAGGATTTTGTTCCCATGCGTGTGAGAATGACTTTTTAAAAGCTTTCGGGTCTTTTCTATACATTCTCTCCAACTCATGAGGGTTAGTAATATTTTCAATAATCAAATTGTTAATGTCCATCGTTATACCTCTCCTAATAATTGTTATATTAAGCTTCCTCCACAATGTTTAACTGTCTTCGTCACTTTTGTATTCTAAAATATCTCTAGGCTGACATTCTAAAGCCTTACAAATTGCCTCTAAAGTGGATAATCGAATCGCTTTTGCCTTTCCATTTTTCAATATAGAAAGGTTTGCCATTGTTATTCCAACCTGCTCCGAAAGTTCTGTTACGCTCATTTTCCTTTTTGCTAACATCACATCAATATTAATTATAATTGCCATTGTTATTCACCTCAGACCGTTAAATCATTTTCTGATTTGATATTAATTGCATCTTGTAAAAGTTTTTGGAGAACAGCCGCAAAGACTGCGATAACCATCGAAGCGAAAGGAACAACCAATCCGACAAAGATAACTCCTGGTGCGTCGTCGACTTCCGCAAAGATATAGAAGAGCGGCCAAACTAGCACATGCAAAATACTGATTGTGATGGCACAGTATTTGATTTTCTTTAAAGCTTTTACAGATAAATCGGAGAAAGCTTTATTTTTGTCAATATAGCATAAGAGTTTGAAAGCCTGATACAAAGCAAAGTAAAAAGGTATAGCCGATGCATCAAAAGCGATAAAAACGAGATATTTTATAAAAGCAAACTGTGGAAGCAATTTTGCTGCAAGATTCGCCATCTCAGGCACCAAAAAGATGCACAGAGCAAGAACTGGGACTCCTAAAAGAATAACAGCTATTTTTAAAAACAACGTTGTTACTTTTTTCATAAAAAGCACCTCACTTATTTATTCTGATTTTGATTTTAATATACAATTTATCGTTTTACAATAAATTTTTATTAATTTAAACAATATTTTTATTGTATGTTTTTTAAGCAAAAATAAAAAGCATTCCTCATTCAAAGAAACGCTCTATAACTTTAAACCATTAAATTTATAACTTGTACAGCTAACCTGCCCTTTAGTTTAAGCGCAAACCTTCACAATCTCTTTTGTATTTCAAACACAAATATCCAATTTTCAATACAGGTGCTGTTCAACGATCTGGCCCCTTAGTAGAGTAACTTTATTGCTACTCAACAGTTCCTTACTTCACCTTTCAGTGCAGATCTTCTTTTCACTATAAAAACATCCCTTTAGATAAACAGATCCAATGGTGCAAAACATCGCAATTTTTTTATAAACATCGCGTCTTTCTTATAAACTTCGTAACTTTATTTCAAATCCACAAGTGAAACTTTAATCACCCTTCATCAATCAGGCTTTTACGGGCAGTTGATCCCCCACCTACCTTCATTAGAAAAGTGAAAATAGCTCGCTCAGAATCGCAGGACGTCGGAATTAGACATTGCCTTCGCTGAATTTTGAGGTGGAGGTCTTACTACCCGCGAATAGCGGGATAAAATGAACATAAAACAGGTGCAAGAAAAATTTCTTGCACCTGCTTCCTTCAAACTTACTGACCCCATATTTTCTTAAAAGACTTCGTATATATGATTGCAATTACGGCTTGTGCAATAATAAATAGTGATCCAGTTATTGTTTTTATATTTTGATCCAATACTCCTAATACGCCAAATACTACACCAATTAAAATGAAGAATATACTTAGAGGAGGTGTAATTTTCATTAAGATTCTAAACTTTTTATTCATACAATCGCCTCCTATTCTTTTTTCGAAAAATTCTATGTATATAATAATTATACACAAAACAAATATAGAAATATATGGTTATTTTTACAATTCAATATAGTGTTTAATTGTACGTTTTTAGGAGGCTTCCTTTCCCTTCAAACACCCATCTACTTTTTTAATCCACGATACATAGCAGTCGTCAATTCTTGTGCGTATTCATCAAGCTCTGGCATGCTGACGTCTTTTGCCAGCTGAATCGCCCTTTCAATGTCATACGGTACGCGAACAAGTTGAATAGAAAAACTCGCTGCCTCTTTTTGATTATACATTCCTTCAAAAATTAAATAAGAAGCTTGTGTAATTTCAAGCGGATTCCCTACACTTCCCGCATTACATAATGTTTTCCCTCTAAAATTTTGAACATATGCTTGATGAACATCTCCATAACAAACAACATCTGGTTTTCTTTCACCTTCGATATTTTCTGTCAGATCACTATTTTCAAACATGCTTACGCGCTCTTCTCTTGATGCATACGGTTGAATTCTTTCGTATAGACTTCGAGGTGAAGCATGAAACATTCGAATGAATTTCCCGCTCATGATAAACTCAATTGAAAAAGGTAACCCTCTTAAATAATCCTCATGTTCTTCTGAAAGCTGCCTTTGATGCCACTTTATTGTCTCAAATTCAGTTGGTTTTGTGATAAAATCATCCCAGTTTCCCATCACAACATGCTCGCATTCTTTCTGCACTATATCAATTACATCACTAGACTGCGGCCCTTTCCCTACTAAATCGCCTAAGCAAAAAATTCGTTCTATTCCTCTTAATTTTATATCTTCAAGAACCGCCTCTAACGCAGGGATATTACCATGAATATCTGAAATAACCGCTATTTTATCCATATAAACACCTCCAATTATTCTATATTTATTATATCTTTATTAAAAGATTTATACCAACTTGGAATATAGGATGTAAAACTATCATGTTCTTCTAAAGTCCTTCTTAGCCTCATTTTCATTCCATCTAGTAAATTAGGTGTGATTCGATTTGCCCACACAATATCTGCTGGGAAAATCATCGCTGCATACAGTGCATACAATTTCCAAAAATGAAGCGATGCTTCACCACCACAATACCCGTGAACTTGTCCAACCGCAAACGGTACACTTATATCATTTGTAAACAAAGGCATTTTGTAAAAATCATGAATCGGATCTCCAAAATCAAATCTTGCAAAATCAATAACAGCACGAAACTCATTACGATAAAACATAAGATTCGCTGGGTGAAAATCGTCATGTAAAAATACGATAGGCCGGCCTCGCAGTAAATGTTTATGATTTTCTACAAAAGTTAACACCGATTTTAAATCAATAAAATCAGTCTCATATTCTTCTAATGCTTGCAAGTATCTCTCGTACTTACTCCACCGAAACACTTCCCAAGATTCTTCTATATTCTTTCTCTTCACTGAATGAATTGTCTTTAATACTTCCCCTGCCCGTTTTCCAGCTAAGTATTGCTCTTTCTCAGTTAATTTCCCAAGTATGTCTTCCCCATCTTCTCCATCAATCCATTCAAATACTTGTACACATTGGTTTAATTTATCCAGATTTACGAAATAAAGTAGTTTTGGCATTGGTATCCCTAATGATTCAAAGTGGCTCATATATTCATATTCTTCAAGCTTACGTTCACGAGTCAAACTATCACACACTTTAATAAAATAGCGTTCCTGATTTGCTAATTCAATTTTATACTTTTGATCTAATGAAAATCCTTTTGAAATAACGGTACATTTTACTGCGCGAGGCCAATTTAATTGTTTTTCTAATTCCCTTAATACTTCTTGCACATTGATTCCCCCGATTAATATACGTATGAACTGTCTAGCACTTGCTTTTTACTCTTCTGCTTATTTGCTCCTTGTAATTCAACAGCAAAAGGACACTCCCCATGTTGTACTAACTGTTCTCGCACAAATCCTTCATCGATCGGTTCACAAAATTGGATGTTTACATTTTTTAGTACGATGCTTTGACAAAGTGCATTCCATTCTTTATGTTTTTCTGGTGAAGTCACTTGTACCTCAAGGATCTCTTTCCATCTTTCTACTGTTTCACGTACACTTTTCACAGCATAGTATATGGTCTGAATTTCTTTTACACCATTGCGATGCGGGGCAATGACACCTACTTCTTGTAAGTCTCTCCTTCTGTCCTCATCAACTTCTTCCCACTGTATAAAGAAAGGTAATTTCGGTCTACTCTCTTCCTGCTTTACAAATAACATTTTCCATTCTATAAGATGTCCGTCGTTTCTCATTCGCTTTCCTTCGAATGGTCCTTTCACTTGCAACCCTTTTTCCATAAGCTTTACAGCTAATTCTTCAATATGATTTGTACGAAGGGCAATTTGGAGCATTCCTTCTCCATGTTGCAATTTCTCAACAGTCTCTTGAACAAGTGGATTATCCGCTTTCTTCGCTTTATCTTCATGTTGCACCGCTAAAAATTCAATATAAGATAAATCAAAATAACATAAACTATTCCACGTTCCCCAGTTCGTATGTTCCCCGCCTTGCACGGTATGAAATCCAAGTTCCTTCATTTTCCCTTCTGCTTCTTTTGGTGTGCACCCAACAGCATGAACGAGATGATCAAATGCTAACATGATTTTCCCTCCCTTTATCTACATCTTTTTATTATATAACTGTTCTGTCATTTCAATCAATTTAAAAAACTTTAAAAACCCAGTTGCTTTATCAGATTAATATGCATTATAATAATAAAAACTAAATGTTAAGCTGATTGGAAAAACCAAAGGCTCTTTTCTCACTCGAGAAAAGAGCCTTTTTATTTATTATTACAGGGGGATTATACATGCAGAAATTAATTGTCTTTGCTATTATTGGTTTTTTTGCTCAACTGATTGACGGAGCACTTGGGATGGCGTATGGGGTAACATCTTCCTCATTATTATTAATGTTTGGAATCGCACCTGCTGTCGCTTCCGCTTCCGTACATTTAGCGGAAGTTGTTACAACTGCAGCTTCTGGTGTATCTCATATTCGATTTGGAAACGTTGATAAATATACTGTTTCCAGACTAACATTGCCTGGTGCAATTGGCGCTTTTGTCGGTGCATGTTTTTTAAGTAACTTACCAGGCGATTTAATTAAACCGTACATTTCACTCTTTTTATTTACGTTAGGCGTCTACATTTTATTGCGATTTATTATTCAAAAACAAATTGTGAAATCAAGTAAACGTATGTCTGGTAAACAACTTATCCCACTTGGATTATTCGCTGGGTTTGTTGATTCAACTGGCGGCGGTGGCTGGGGTCCTATCACTACACCAGTACTACTGGCACGAGGAAATGAAGCACGCAAAGTAATCGGTTCTGTTGATACAAGTGAATTTCCGGTATCATTAGCCGCAACAATTGGATTTTTCATTTCATTAGGATGGGAACAAGTGAGCTGGGTTTGGGTATTTGCTCTTATGTTAGGTGGCATTTTGGCAGCTCCAATTGCTGCATGGTTAGTACGAATTGTTCCTTCCCATTTACTTGGTGTACTCGTTGGCGGGCTCATTATTTTTACAAATATCCGGACGCTGCTTACATCATTTAAAGTAGATCCAACAATTATTAACCTTTCCTATGTTGCAGTTGGTCTTATCGTTATTATTGCACTTTTCATTTCAGTTCGGAATCATTCCGTATCTGCAAAACAAAATGTTGGATATACGACTGGTCAAAAACGTGTTTTGCCTTAAATCAGAACGAGTTGTGGAGTATGGAGGTAAGCAAATGATGTGTTTGCTTACCTTTTTAATTCCTCACTTCAAATTTATTCATTTACAATTGTCGTACCTCTCTTTTCCACTTACAAACTTCATGCATTCATTCATAACTATGTTTACATAAACAATGTCGAATTTACTTTTCTGAATTTTCTTTTAATTTTAGAGGATTTTCCCTATCTTTTTGCGAAACATTTGTATAACAATTTTTTTATCATTTTTTACATATTTCAGTAGGTTCGGGTGGAATTTTGAAAACGTTTCCCATACAATAACCGATTATTTTTGATAATTTCCTACAAAAATTCCTTGCAATATTTTCAGAAACTAATTACAATTGCCATATATTAAAAATCATAGCAATGAACAAATCCTCATCAATCCGATGAGGTAGAGGTTGCGGCATTTATTAGTAAAACGGATGAGACACAGAGAATGTCAATGACTCCGCTTTAAAGGAAATGCTGCCGAAGTTTGTATTTCTTCTCTGGAAATATAGGCTGGGGCTGTCTCCGAATAGGAACAGAACTGTCACGTTTACAAAATACCGTGTAAACGTGGGGTGCTATCTTAACGGAAGGGTATGATGGGGTGGTTATTTGTGAAACGTTCCGCCAAATTCCTTTGGCGGTTTTTTGTATTTTTCTTCCCCGTTCCTTCCTAATCTTATAAGAAAAGGAGTGTTGAACATGAATAGCATGGCGAATCAAGCTACCTCTAAAACTCAATCTACACAAGGAAAAGGCGAACTAAGGCGTGGGTTAAAATCTCGCCACCTTACAATGATTTCTCTCGGCGGTACAATTGGTACCGGACTCTTTCTTGCTAGTGGTGGTGTCATTCACACAGCAGGACCTGGCGGAGCTCTCTTAGCCTATGCGGCAATCGGAATTATGGTTTACTTTTTAATGACAAGCTTAGCTGAATTAGCAGCGTATATGCCTGTCACGGGCTCATTTAGCACATACGCAACAAAATTTGTCGATCCATCACTTGGCTTTGCACTCGGCTGGAATTATTGGTATAACTGGGCAATTACTGTTGCAGCTGAACTAGCAGCAGTTACATTAATTATGAAATTTTGGTTTCCAAATACCCCTTCTTTAATTTGGAGTGGTCTTTGTTTAGCTATTATATTTCTTTTTAATTATTTATCTGTTAAAGGGTTTGGTGAAGCAGAGTATTGGTTCGCTCTTATTAAAGTAGCAACTGTTATTATCTTTTTAATTGTTGGATTTATGATGATTTTCGGCATTATGGGCGGCGAACCTGTTGGATTTAAAAACTTTACTGTTGCGGATGCACCATTTAACGGCGGTATCATGGCAATCATCGGTGTATTTATGGCTGCTGGTTTCTCATTCCAAGGAACTGAATTATTAGGTGTAGCTGCTGGTGAAACGGCTGATCCAGAACGTAGTATTCCAAAAGCAATTCGTTCTATCTTTTGGCGTATTCTACTATTCTACATCTTTGCCATTCTTGTTATCAGTTTATTGATTCCTTATACAACTGAAAGTCTTGCAGCAAGTGATGTAACAGTAAGTCCATTTACACTTGTATTTGAAAAAGCAGGTGTAGCATTTGCAGCTTCTGTTATGAACGCTGTTATTTTAACAGCTGTTTTATCGGCTGGTAACTCTGGTATGTATGCTTGCACTCGTATGCTTTGGGACTTAGCGCGTCAAGGAAAAGCACCAAAATTTTTAGGTAAACTAAATAGTCGTGGTGTACCCGTTAACGCTTTAATTGCAACATCTCTAGTTGGATGTGCTGCTTTCTTAGCTTCTTTATACGGCGACGGCGTTGTATATGTTTGGCTATTAAACGCTTCTGGAATGTCTGGCTTTATCGCATGGGTCGGAATTGCTATTAGTCACTATCGTTTCCGAAAAGCATATATTGCACAAGGAAAAGATTTAAATGACCTTCCTTATAAAGCAAAATGGTTCCCATTTGGTCCAATTTTCGCATTTGCACTTTGTATCATTGTTATCTTAGGACAAAATTACGGTGCATTTATGGGGGAATCAATCGATTGGAACGGTGTACTCGTTTCTTATATCGGATTACCACTCTTCCTTGTATTGTGGTTAGGATATAAATTTACAAAGAAAACAAAAGTAATACCTCTTGATAAATGTGAACTATAAGTGAGAAAGGTGAGCAAACGCTATGTTTGCTCACCTTTTTTTGCTGGAATGAATTTTCATATTGAAAGGATATACTCATTTTCTGTGAATGGTGTATTACATGTGAAAAATCAACATAAAGAAGGTGTGACATACATGTTTGTAAATGCTCGAATTGAAACAGAAAGACTACATATACGACCTTATAGGATCTGTGATGCATCAGCCTTATACGAATTACAAAAACAACCTGAAGTAAATCTCTATATTCCAGAACCTATTTATTCTCTTAAAGAAATTGAAGATATTATTTACTGGAGCATAGATATGAATCAAAGAAATACTGTAAACCATATTGGTAAATTTAATCTTTCTATTATAGAAAAGACTTCTCAAAAATTAATCGGCTATTGTGGATTAGGTCCATCTGATTTCGAACCAACTTCAACTGAACTATATTACGCACTTTCGCGTGATACATGGGGAAAAGGTTTTGCCACCGAAGCAACGTCCGCTCTTTTACAATATGCTTTTTCAACTATTGAAATCGAGACAATTATGGCCTCCGTCTTTCCAGAAAACAAAAAATCTATTCATGTATTAAATAGACTTGGATTTGAATTCAAAGAAACTGTACAAAACTTGGAGAAAACACTTCAAGAATATGAAGGTATGCTGTACTTTCAGATTACAAAGGAGTTATTTTTACAAAAGGCGGTATTAAAATGAACATTACCCTTGAAGCTGTTTCTACAGCGCAAAGAGAGATATTAAGAAATTTTTATTCGTTATACTTACATGATTTATCCGAATTCTCTCCTACCCTTCATCCGAATGAAAAGGGATTTTTTGAATTTGATGCTTTTGAACTTATTTGTACTCGAGAAGAGCTTGTTCCCTACTTGATTAAATATGAAGAAAAATATATTGGTTTTCTTCTGTTTGCACGTTCACCATTCACCACACCTGAAACCAATTATTGTATTAACGACTTTTTTCTATTAAAAGCATATCGCGGTAAAAAGATAGCAAATCAAGCGATTTTAGAACTATTGAAACAGTACAACGGAACTTATTATGTCATGCAACTAAAAAGTAACACAAAAGCGGTAAACTTCTGGAAAAAATTTTATCAAAAGAATGAAATCATGTATCAAGAAGTTGAGAAAATAATTGATAACGAATTATGCTTCACACAAACATTTACAGTTCGATCTTTACTTTCCAAACCATAATCTCTATGCGTGTATCATTCAACGAATCCCTTTACTTCCCTATTCCTCATGTTTTTGCAATAATAGAATAAGAACTATAAACGAAAGTTGGGATTCCATGAACATTCGCGTAACAGATGAGGCAAAAGCAATATTACATAAATCAAACGATAAAACTATTATACGTATTAGAGGTACGATGACGAATTCTTGCAGTATATTTGTTGATGTTGATTTAATTTTTGATGAATATAACTCAAATGAAGTTGTTTATGAAGAGGAACAACTGATTATTCAAATGGATGAGTTTGCAAAAGACTATGTTGGCGATACATTAAAACTTGATTATAAAACGACTGGTTTTAGTATTACGACTCCTAGTGAAACACTTGTGTATGGTTTATCGATAAAAAAATGAAGAGTCCCCCCTGTTTCTTAACCGAAGCATGGGGAATTCTTCATTTTTACTTTGTAGAACTTTTCTGAACTGACTTATTTCCCGGCGCAAACCAACCAATTAGGGCAATACCGACTAATACGCCATAGAAGATCAAAGTCCAAGCTGTACTGTGTGGAAAATCCTGGTCTAAGACACCAATATCCTCATGGGCAAGTGTAATTACAGCAAGTTTGACACCGACCCAGGCAACAATTGCATATGCTGTTGTTTCCAATGCTGGACGTTTTTCAAGAAGTTGTACAAACCAGGTTGCTGCAAATTTAATTAAGATAAGTCCGGCAATACCTCCAAGAAGAACAACAATGAACTGTCCTCCATCCATACCACCGAAATCGTCTAGCGGTGAATCTGGAAGACCCAGGGCAAGAGCAACCGCAGCTAGTATCGAATCAATTGCAAAAGCAAGGTCAGCTAATGCAATCTTTCCTACTGTGAACCAGTACCCTTTACCTGCCGATTCCTTTTCATCGTCCTTATGAATATTCTTATTCTCTTTTCCGAATCGTGCCTGAATGACATGCTTTAATCCTAGGTAAAGAAGATAAGCTGCTCCTATTGCCTGTATCTGCCAGACATTTGCAATAAATGAAATAGCAAAAAGGGCAGCAAATCGGAAAGCGAAGGCCATAATGATTCCGTAATTTATAGCTCTTTTTTTCTGATCTTCGGGTAAATGCTTGGCTATCACTGCTAGTACAAGGGCATTGTCAGCCGATAACAATCCTTCTAATCCGATTAGAATTAATAGTGCCCAAGCATACTCTAGCCATAATGACTCCATCCACTTCTCTCCTTTCTAAAACTAAAAATTAGGTAAAAGCTTTGCTAACAATAGAATTTCCCATTAAGCCAAATGAAATCCTAAAACTTATGGCTAAAATATTTTGACAGTTACTTCTTCGTCTTCTATTTATTGTAATTTCAACCAAAACAAAAAAGTACCGCTAACTAACATGAATGACATTTTTAAACAATTTTATTATTATGAAACATGATTTGAAATAAAAACTATGACACCTTTGCGCTAAAGATTATTTTGGCTAGAAACGTTTTTACAGTTTTAATAATTTGTTTTCGGTGTAAGTTGAAGTGCCTCCAAAACAAAAAGTTTGCATATCATCATCTAGAGATATCAATTTTCTCGTTTCAGGTTCGTACAATACTACAGCTACACCTATTTTATTTATTACTGTTAGCAGGTATCCTACTTACAAACCTAGAAGATAAAACAACAGACTTTTCCAGGAGTGATTCCTTATGAATATACTAGAACACGAAACGTAACAACCGTATATTGTAATTAGAGATCCTCCCCCACTGTTTATTCACTACTCATATAATAAACAGGAGGATCTAATATGAAAAATGACAAATTATTTTTAGCACTTTTAGAAAATGCAAATGCGAGTTTTAGTGGATGGGATTTTTCCTTTATTACGGAAACGGGGCGTATGAAAAGTCAATTACTTTCGTGGTCTTACGGAAGCATGGCTTTCTCGCTTATGCAACATGCTACTTCTATGCTTGATATGGGAACAGGCGGGGGAGAATTTTTATCCTTGTTACGCCCTTTTCCTGCTACTATTTACGCGACGGAAGGCTATGCTCCTAATATTCCTATCTCCAAAAAGCAGTTAGAACCTTTAGGTATAGAAGTTGTAGAAGTAACAGATGATAACGCATTACCATTTGAAAATGGTCAGTTCGATTTCATTTTAAATCAACATGAATCTTACTCACCTTGCGAAGTAAAGAGAATCCTCTCTCCAAATGGCATCTTTCTTACTCAGCAAGTAGGTGGACTGGATTGCGCTGAAATCAATGAAGCACTAGGGGTACCGCTTAATTCTGAATTTACAAATTGGAATTTAGAAACTGCTCTAAGTGAGATTAAGCAACATGGTTTTAAAGTTTTAACATATAAAGAAGAGTTTCCTGTTCAAAGGTTTTATGATATCGGCGCTCTCGTCTATTATTTACAAGTAATCTCATGGCAAGTACCTGATTTCAAAACTGAAACATATATAAATGAATTATATAAGATACATCAGATTATCTTGCAAAAAGGGTATTTTGATGCGAAACAACATCGCTTTATGATTAACACTCAAAATATATAAATTGAACTACCCCCACCTACCTCTACAAGAGCTTGAGGTTGGGGATTCCCCTGTCTCTGTCCTCACAAAAACAGTTCCTCTCGTTCAACAAAGAGGATACAACGATATAGAGTTCGGTAGTGTCTATATGTAGTAAGACGACCCATTCTATCTTCCGACAAAAGGCAAACAAAATAGGTACAACTACTTTTTCTTATATCGAGGCCAGAACACTTTGTCATGCATCCAGTTCCTAGACCTATTATCTGCTCTGGTAATAAGCGTAAAAATCTGGGACAAAGTGCTCTGTTTCTTTATGCAAACAATTTCTCTAGTTTTTTCTTTTCATTTTCAAACAAGTGTAACTGTTCGATTTGTAAAGCTTCTGTCGGTTGATCTACATCGTATAGCTGATAGAAATGATGTATGCGAATATCCAATTGATTGTTTAATTGATGCCAATGACTCCAATGATGTGCGTCTTTCTTTGGAATATAAGGCTGAAGCACCCGAGGCACTTTTTCTTTATATCCTAATCCACGACGCCCAATCGTAAAAGCAGCGGATTGATGAATAGAGATGCCGAATTTCCGCATGTATTTCATCTTTCCAGAGATTGAAGTGTAAGCGGGATTCACTTGAAAGACAGCCACACCTCTTTTATCAGCACGATTCAGAATTGCACTTGTCATCTTCTCATACGCGAACATACTCTTCATTCGATTTGCTTGTTTATTTCCGTATCGATCTCCTGTTTTCGATTGGGTTGTATCTAACTTCTCGATGACAATCGTTTTATTATACCGCTCCGCTAAGTCGACTAAGCGAATGGCTTCCACTTCGATGATCTTTGTGATTTGTCCGGTGGATTTACCCATAATAGAAAAACGAAGGGAGCCACTTCCTTTATAATCCCCATCCTTCGTTACATTTGCCCAAGCAAAATGCTCAAGATTGCAATCTACACCGATCACACCATCTGATGTGCTGTAATTCGTGTGTGGATTTTCCGGTACATCGACTAAACATTTCACAATATAATAGGAACCATAGTCTTCCACAAACCACGCAATCGGTTTGCCATCCTTTTTCTTATTCTTACACTGTAATTGAGTTGTGATTACTTCTTCAATGGCTTCTTGTCCATATGGGAACGTAACAACTGGAAACATAAGTGTTTTCCCAGAACTTGTCGTCATCCACAATTCTTTTGTCTCGAGCACATACTGAAATACAAAATTGCCATGTTTAGAATCTTTCCGGCCAGATAGGATCAGTTGTTTATTTCGAGCACGAGAAAATAATGTTTTCCATTTGTCATGGTTCCGTACAAACTCGCGGATGGTAAATTGCGAGCGAAACAGTTTTTTACTTCCAAATACTGCGCTTGGAATATGCGTTTGATCAGATGAAAGTTTTTGGGTTAAACGGGATTGTCTGTGAGTGAGATGACCAATTTTCGCCTGAATTCTTTTGATTTGTACATCTAAGTATTGGTGTTCAAACAGATATTCACTCAGCCAAATTAAGGTGTTTTTTTTACGAGATAAGGAGATGAGGTTGTTGTGCTTCGCGAAGCGGGTGTTTTTCAGAAACGTCAGCGTCCCTTTCACACAACTTTGTTTGATTTTGCGAAGATTTGTTAGTTTTGTCCGTTCTTGTTTCAACTTTTTCTTGAGCTTCTTAAGCTTCTCTTGCGTTTGCTTCTCATATCGTTTTTGTAACGCCATTAAACCTGTAAACAACGCCTTTGCTTCTTGCACCGCACTGTTTGCATAATAATCATTCAATTGATATTTCCGCTTGAGAACGAGATGAAGACTGTCTGGATACAACTTACGGTTCCAACGTTTTTCCCGAACCATCGTTTGAAATGCAAAACGTTTTGCCTGATTAAATGTTTCGACTGTCTCTGCCAATGCATCTACCATTTCATGCGGTACACCTATCTTGTAGATCCGTTTCGAAAAATGCGCTTTCTTCACCTGTTCTCACCTCTTTTTATTTGATAAGCTCATTATACACTAAATCGAACGTTAGTTCTACAAAAAAAGAGACGTTTTCTTTAAAAAGAAAAAACCGAGAAGACCCCCACCTTCACTTCGTTTAGAGGAGGGGGTCTTCTCGGTTAAAATGATAAATAAATAAGACAAAGCTCTCCTCAGTGTTTGCAATATATCTACCATTATAAATTTTCTTGCTCAAACAAACTCCCTCTTCAAAGATCTTTTATTGCGGTTTATTCGGATTTGGCTGTACTACAGAAACTGGATTCTCACCAAATTTTTTCACTTTCAATTCAAAATAGGCATCTAAAATTTCCCTTCCAATTTTAGAATTAATCCCTGATTTATCATCGTTTACCCATGGGACAACAACTGAAAATGCAACTTCTGGATCAGCATCATAAGGCGCATAGCCAGCTAAGGTTAAGTTATAACATTTTTTTCTATCTCCATTCTCATCCTTACCTATATCACTATCGCCACCATACACCGTTTCTGCTGTTCCTGTTTTTCCAGCAGGCTTATAAGGAAGGTTTTGAAAATGAGCTACACCGGTTCCATCCATTTCTTGAAACACCTTTCTAAATCCTTCTTTTACTTGATTAATGTAGAGAATATCCATATCTACACGATTTAAAATAACCGGCTCTATCGATTGAACTACCTTACCGATATCCTCTGCTTTATTTGGTTGCTCTCTAATTTCTTGTACAATTTGTGGTTTCATACGATAACCGCCATTTGCAATCGTCGAAATGTATTGCGCAAGCTGAAGCGGAGTATACGTATCATATTGACCGATTGAATAATCAAGTAAGAATCCTGGTGTATGATCTTTTTTTCCCTTTTGCCCCGCAGTCTCATTTGGTAAATCAATACCTGTTGGGACACCTAAACCAAATTGTCCAAAATGATAACGCATTTTATTAAAAGTTTCTTGTTTAATATTTAACGGACTATTCGGTACGTAATCTATCCCCGCGATTTTTAAAGCGGTGTTAAACATATATACGTTAGAAGATACTTGCAGGGCTCTAACATCATCAATATCACCAAAATCTTTCCATGATTTCTTTGCTTTTGTTGTTCCTTTAAATGTCATTGGTGCATCGATAAAATGAGTAAATGGTTGAATCGCACCTGTTTGATAACCCGTTAATAAAGTCGCACCTTTTACTGTTGAGCCTAATTCATAAGAGCTCGTCATTGTACCAAGTGCATAGTCTTCTACTTGTACATTCCCATCTTTATTTACTAGTTTTTTTCCTGAAATAGATAATAGCTGTCCTGTTTTCGGGTTCATCATAACGACAAAAGCTCGATCCATCATTGGCTCTGAAGCTTTAAATGCCATTAAATTTCTTTCGATACTTTCATCCACTTGCTTCTGCAGTTCCATATCAATCGTTAACATTAAATTATTGCCACTTTTCCCTTTTACCACTTGTTCCGTGTGAATGATATTTCCTTCTTTATCAGTAGTATTTTTTGATTGTGCTTTTATGCCATGGAGCGCATCTTCATATTGTTTTTCAATATAACTTTTGCCAACGCGATCATTACGGTTATAATCGCGGACTAAATAGTAATCTAATTGCTCTTTCGGTAGTCCCTCATCAGCACTAGAAACATTTCCAAGTACAGATCGTAGTAATTTATCATATGGATATTCCCGTTCCCAATCAATAGTTGTATCCACCCCTGGAAGATTTGCTAACTTCTCACTAACGACTGCGTATTCCTCCGGCTTGACATCCTTTTTGATAACTTTCGGAATCATATTGTAACCTGCACTCATTTTACTTTTAATTGCTAGTACTTCTATATCTTGTCGTGTAAGTTCATTTAATTCTTCCGCTGTAATACGTTCTCGTCTTAGTTCTTCTACTTTTTTATCAAATTCTTTCCCTGTTAATTTGTTGGCTCTTAACTTCTGCTCATCTTCCTTCGTTACTTTTGCTATTGCACGCTTCTTGTTTAATTGCATCCAAAAATCTTTCTTATCTACATCTGTTAACTTTTCCATAGCCTCCTGCGGCATTTCAATCATCCCAGCAAGTTGTGTCGCTGTATGTAAAATTTGTTCCGCATTCACACTTTTCATCTTTGTATATGTAATCGTTCTTAATGCTTTATTATCAACAACCGCATGACCTTCTCGATCAAAAATTTTACCGCGCGGAACAGGCTTACTTACTGTTTTCTCTTCCTTTCTCTCTGCTTCATTTTTGTACGTTTCACCATCAATAATTTGAACCTTACCTAACTGAATAATTACAGTTGAAAACATAAGAAATACAAAGAAAAATAGCACATTTAATCGGAAGGGAATATGCGTTTTCTTTTTCCGTTTCTTTTTCTGTTCCTTCTTTTTCATTAGGCTCTCCTCTTTCTAGTATCTAAACTATCTTTATCCCGCATTAACGGACAGTAAGACTCCCACCTCAAAGTTCAGTAATAACAAAGAAGTTAGGTAGGAGATTAACTGTCCGTAAAAGCCCGATTGGTGAGGGCTACTAATCAGTGGGGATGAAAAAAATCCCCACTGATTAAAGTTTCACCTTATCTCGTGCATAACAACAAATTAAACCGTACTTTCTCATCTAGATATAAAAATCTTCTCTATTAATAATATTAAAGCACATAGATAATATAATTTATAGTATTTTTATAGAAAATTAAGAAAATTCAACCACCAAAAAACGAGATAAACTCCTCTTATATTTTCCTTAGAGATTATACCCGTTAACTTTACAAGAACATTGATATATCAATGTTTATTCATTATTATTTTTTCATTAAGTCGGATTTTTATTTGCATGTTTTGTTCAACAAAAGAAATAATATAATGTATTTCTTCTATTATTGGTAAAGATATTTGAACTCATCTATATCTAAAAGTTCTTTTACTTTATCAATCGTTACATTATTGTATCTATTGCGAGTAATAATGTCTCTGATCTGTGTGTATCTATAATAAATAAAGCGAGCACCTGTATGAAAGACGTTTCGCTCTATGCTCATTCGTTCCTAAGAAGGTAGCAATCTAAGATTATAAAAGTTTAATTTCAGATGAGATTGTTTCTTTTTTTAAAGATCGAGTAAATGTTATTTAAAGATTTGCGTACAAAAATGCCATCCATTAGACCACCTATGTAATTTTCACGCAATAAAAAGCACTCCATAAGGAATGCTTTAAAATAGTTAATTAGTGAGTGATAATCCTAGTTTTTCACTAAATGTTTCACGCAGATAGTCTTCTAAGATCTCTGTCGTAAATTTTTCATTACGACCTAAAGCGAACAATTCTCCATCTTTTGCAATAATTGTATCAAGAGGAGTAACTACTTCATCAACAATTTTGGTAATTTCAATGATATTATTTTCAGTATGTACTTCTGTTTTAAATTCAATATTTTCTACTACTATATGAGTACGTCTACCAGATGTAAAAAAATTAAAATTAGGATTCTTTATAAAACCTATCTTAATTTCTAATTCATATAAATATTGATAGATTACATCTCTGTGCCCGTTCTTGATAATTTTTTTATCCTTCTCGTCTTCTAAATATTCTTTTATTTTTATTGCAAATTCATCTGGGAAGCTCACTTTTTCCAACACTCCTTTCCGCATTTAATATCAGAATTATTAATCAATATAATTGTATCATAGCGAAAAACAAGTTCCCAATAAATAATAAGACGCTGTACCGATTACGGCAGCGCCTAAGAAAATTGATACTACTTAATCTACGAATCAAAGCTAAACACACTGAAATACTGAATTCTTTTTTTATCCCCAAGAAAAATGATATATATATACTGCTGTTGGGCCATCTTTGATCCCAACAACTCTAGCAAATTTCACTTGAACCGCACCACGAAGAAAATGTATTACAATTGCCACTGTTTGTTGTGACCATAGAAGTGTGTAATACTCCTTGATTCGCTCCTTCGTTGAAACAATTAAATCATTTAAAACAACCTACAAACTGCCCAATCTTCTGCTGGAAGACATAATCAAAATGATATTCTTGCCCTGTTAACTCTTCATTCACTAATATAGTCGTTGCGCCTACTTCTCTTTTTGCAATTTGCGGGAACGATGCAACCGGCTGCACTTTTAATGAAGTTCCCATCACAAGTAATACGTCCGTTTCATATAAGCGCTGCATTGCATTTTGATATTGTGGTAATGTATCACCATATAAAACGACATCTGGATTCAAAATAAAATTACATGTTTCACATCGTGGCACTTCATGATCGATCATATATTGCAAATCATACTTCGCTTTACATTTTGGACAATGAGCAGTTTGGAGTGTACCATGTAAATCGATAACATGCTTGCTCCCGCCTAATTGGTGTAAGCCATCGATATTTTGTGTTAATACCGTGATATCTTTTCCTTTTCTTTCTAAATCAGCTAAAAATTCATGCCCACGATTCGGTTTATATTGATGAAACGTGTTAATTTGAAATATTTCTTTATAATGTTTCCAAAACTCTTTTGGACTCCGGTTATAATATCCCCTTGATAAGTACATTTCTACTTTTGCATCTGCATACAGTCCATTTGCTGAGCGAAAATCTGGAATTCCACTTTCAGTACTTGCCCCAGCACCCGTTAATACCGTAATCTTATTTGCTTTTTCTAGAACAGAACGAACTTCCTCATATTGTTGCATTGCTCTCACCTCTATGTATCATTCTTCCTATATTATAACATTTGTCCATGGCAGGCGTTGCATTTTTGCTCAGTGTGTTGTTCCACCACATTCTATAATATCTGTTTCTACTTCTAATGCGACCTGTACGAATCGTTTCATTCCATTCGTAATCGTTGAAAACGACATACTCGGTTGCCCCGGATGACTACTTGCTTGTTCGGGTAGAAATGGAATCCACAACGAATCCTATTTTCACTTTTTCTAACATGTGCATAAAAGAGATGATTACAAACAAATGTACCTGCCGTTTGCGAAACAGAAGCTGGTATGCCTTCTTCCCGAAGTTTTTTCACAGTAGCTTTCAGAGGAAGTGTAGACCAATACGCAGCTGGTCCCCCTTCTATAATAGGCATATCAACCGGTTGATTCCCTTCATTTTCACAGTAACTAATCAGAATTGCAAATACTTCAAACCGAAAAGAAATTTCCAGCTTTCAAAAGCTCAAGATATATGAAAAATGTACATAAAAAATGATACAGAAGAAAATCATATAAGAGTAAAAAAATGCAATATAGGAGGAAACAAAAAATGCCACAACAAATTGATACTAACCAATTAAAAAAAGCACAAGCAGCAGTATCCCTTTCTAAAGGACTTATTACACAAGCAATTGAACAATCTGCTGCAGATCAACTACTATGTGAAGAAGCTTTAAAACAAGCTTCAACTGAAATAGCTCAAGCCCAAACTCTTATAAGTCAAGTACAATCGTCCCTACAAACACAGTCAGCTCAACAATCACAATAAAAACAAACTCATGTGAAAAGAAAATACTGATGATAAGTACAAAAAGATGGCTTAAAAGCGTCTTTTTTTCACATAACCCATACCATTGATGGTAAGTAAAAAGTATCATCCCTACTATAATTAAAGTTGAGCTTTTTATGAAATCTTAGTGCAGGAATGTATACACCTTTGTTGTATTAATAAAAATCTCTCATAAATGACTTTATTTCCTGTATATAAATGTCGAATGACTATAATGCAACATCTTTATTGTTATGTAACAATAAATTGAGTATTCACTCTTGAGCATACTACTTTATAAATTACTTATCTTTTCATATCATCTAGGGATGGATCTAAACCATTTTCCAAACCAAATAATAAACTGAAAAAAGCGCCTAGTTTAAATGCTTTTTTCAGTTTATATTCTCTATTTTTTTACTATCTCTCCAATGCTATCAAGCTGTACCATTACTTTATTTTCAATACCGCCCTCTTCTTCTGCTTTTTCAATTTTTTTGTCCAGTCTTTTCTTCTGTTTTGCATTCTTTCTAACACATCAAACGTATATCGAATTATCCATATTTTCACTTGTAGCAAACACTGTTTTTCTATTTATGAATATAAGAAAGTAACTTTCAACGATATTTTCGACAACAAAATAAGTAATAGAACAATTTCGATTACAAGGCACTTCATCCCTATCATCCTTTCACTCCATATCCATTCGTGTAAACTAAGGCAAACTGTTCTAAGTACTCTGTATACGAGACTGCGTTTTTTCAAATACTTTAAGCGAAAAGCCTTTCAATAGGAGTGAAAAAAGTGATAAGAGACAAAAATAAAATGATTCATCTATTTTTATTACTGGTTGTTACCGCAGTTTTTATATGGTCTGTTATTAAGCCTGCAAGATACTCGACATGGGCAGCGGAAGCTATTCCTGCCGTTCTCGGTCTAATCATTATAATTGCAATATACAATAAGTTTCGCTTTACCACTCTCTCTTATATCATTATTGCAATACTAGCTATTATAATGTTCGTCGGCGGTCATTACACATACTCAAAGGTTCCTTTTTTTAATTGGATAAAAGATGTTTTTGATTTAAATCGAAATCATTACGATCGATTTGGACATTTGATAAAAGGCTTGTTTACAATTGTGATAAGAGAAATATTACTACGGAAAACTCAACTAACTAACGGCTTTTGGTTAGTGACGATTAGTATAAGCATTTCGCTTGCTATCGCTGCATTATACGAAATCATCGAATGGATAGCATTTAAAATAACAAAGGGAGGAACGGCAGCTAAAGACTTTTTAGGTACACAAGGCGACGTTTGGGATGCACAATGGGATATGTCACTTGCCTTAGTGGGTTCGATTCTCGCATTACTCACCCTTTCAACACTACATAATCGGTTGTTAAAAAAAGAATGAATAAAAGGTTGAGTATAGAGGAATCTGTTTAGCAATAAAACTAAATCATGTTATATACCTTAATGAACATAAAAAAACTATTTTCATTTCAATAATGTTTATTCATAATACTCATAGAAGTTCTTCTCTATCCTCATCAAGCTAAGATTGGTTTGTATTCTCATAATGAAAAAACGCTATTCTTTATGTATATTTCTACAAAGAGAATAGCATTTTTTTGCATAATATTCCAAATCTCGTCCATACTATAGATAGGCTGGTGAATAGCCACAATCCAATTTTGTAGTACCCTACCCAAACTTATTTCTCCCTGGGCTGAGCAATTAGCTTATGCGAGCTGCTCTTTTTAGATTGCTTGTACCACTTTTGTTTCCCTTCGTTACAATATGATTCAAATGGATCGTTTTTTCTAGCTAGAGCATCATCGCATTAGCGTACTATTCCAATACTTATAAGAATTCAACCACATCAGAATCCCGTAAATCTCCCTCTTTATGAATATAGCCGTATGCCCATAAAGCTAAGATGAATTTTTATCTACTAGATCTATTAATGTTTAATGTTGATTTTTTGTATTGAATTACCCCCACCTACCTCTACAAGAGCTTGAGGTTGGGGATTCCCCTGTCTCTGTCCTCACAAAAACAGTTCCTCTCGTTCAACAAAGAGGATACAACGATATAGAGTTCGGTAGTGTCTATATGGAATGTAAGACGACCCATTCTATCTTCCGACGAAAGGCAAACAAAATAGGTACAACTACTTTTTCTTATATCGAGGCTAGAACACTTTGTCATGCATCCAGTTCCTAGACCTATTATCTGCTCTGGTAATAAGCGTAAAAATCTGGGACAAAGTGTTCTTCTTTATCATACAGATAGTTTTGCTAGTTTTTTCTTTTCATTTTCAAACAAGTGTAATCGCTCGATTTGTAATGCCTCTTGCGGTTGATCTACATCATATAGCTGATAGAAATGATGCGTGCGAATATCCAATTGATTGTTTAATTGATGCCAATGACTCCAATGATGTGCGTCTTTCTTTGGAATATATGGCTGAAGCACCCGAGGTACTTTTTCTTTATATCTTAATCCCCGGCGACCAATTGTAAAGGCCGCGGATTGATGAATAGAGATGCCGAATTTCCGCATGTATTTCATCTTTCCAGAGATTGAAGTGTAAGCGGGATTCACTTGAAAGACAGCCACGCCCCTTTTATTTGCACGATTCAGAATGGCACTTGTCATCTTCTCATACGCAAACATACTCTTCATTCGATTGGCTCGCTTATTCCCATATCGATTTCCTGTTTTCGATTGGGTCGTATCTAGTTTCTCTAGTACAATCGGCTTGTTATACCGCTCCGCTAAGTCCACTAAGCGAATCGCTTCCACTTCGATGATTTTTGTGATTTGTCCTGTAGATTTACCCATAATAGAAAAACGAAGGGAACCACTTCCTTTATAATTCCCATCCTTCGTTACATGTGCCCAAGCAAAATGCTCAAGATTACAATCTACACCGATCACACCATCTGATGTGCTGTAATTCGTGTGTGGATTTTCTGGTACATCGACTACACATTTCACAATATAATAGGAACCATAGTCTTCCACAGACCACGCAATCGGTTTGCCATCCTTTTTCTTATTCTTACACTGTAATTGAGTTGTGATTACTTCTTCAATCATTTCTTGCCCATATGGGAACATAACAGCTGGAAACATAAGTGTTTTTCCGGAACTTGTCGTCATCCACAATTCTTTTGTCTCCAGCACATACTGAAATACAAAATTGCCATGTTTGGCATCTTTCCGTCCAGATAGGATCAGTTGTTTATTTCGAGCACGAGAAAATAATGTTTTCCATTTGTCATGGTTCCGTACAAACTCGCGGATGGTAAATTGCGAGCGAAACAGTTTTTTACTTCCAAATACTGCGCTTGGAATATGCGTTTGATCAGATGAAAGTTTTTGCGTTAAACGGGATTGTCTGTGAGTGAGATGACCGATTTTCGCCTGAATTCTTTTGATTTGAACATCTAAGTATTGGTGTTCAAACAGATATTCATTTAGCCAAATTAAGGTGTCTTTTTTACGGGATAAGGAGATGAGGTTGTTGTGCTTTGCGAAGCGGGTGTTTTTCGGAAACGTCAGCGTCCCTTTCACACAACTTTGTTTGATTTTGCGAAGATTTGTTAGTTTTGTCCGTTCTTGTTTCAACTTTTTCTTGAGCTTCTTAAGCTTCTCTTGCGTTTGCTTCTCATATCGTTTTTGTAACGCCATTAAACCTGTAAACAACGCCTTTGCTTCTTGCGCCGCACTGTTTGCATAATAATCATTCAATTGATATTTCCGCTTGAGAACGAGATGAAGACTGTCTGGATACAACTTACGGTTCCAACGTTTTTCTCGAACCATCGTTTGAAATGCAAAACGTTTTGCCTGATTAAATGTTTCGACTGTCTCTGCCAATGCATCTACCATTTCATGCGGTACATCTATCTTGTAGATCCGTTTCGAAAAATACGCTTTCTTCACCTGTTCTCACCTCTTTTTATTTGATAAGCTCATTATACACCAAATCGAACGTTAGTTCTACAAAAAGAGAGACGTTTTCTTTAAAAAGAAAAAACCGATTCATCCCCCACCTTCACTTCATTTAGAGGAGGGGGTCTTCTCGGTTAAAATGATAAAAAACCACCTTTCAATTGGCGGGTGGTCATGCTTTTTCTAACCTCTTTTATATTACTACCACTTTCTATTTTTTAAATTGAAAATGGTTATTTTTAATTTTCTCAGGATATCGGTTTCAAAATTCGAAGTATGATATACGGAAAACGAATCACCTTCTCAAATAAATGATATTGTATTATTATTAGGATGAAATTGTACATGACTTTGATGGAGACTATTCTGAATCTCGTGTAAAAACGAAAGAATCCAAACGATAGGTGGAGGCGTCACTTCGCATATTTTTGCTAAATGCCGGCTCTCCACCATTGGAATTTTCACTTTATTCTTGAGACATCAACTCTTTTACTGGTAAAGAAAAAGTTTCTTCCTTATTCATCTTGGTATGGATAAAAACAAACTGCTTAATCATTTCATTTAAATCCTTTGCTGCTTTTGTAGGAATTTGATGCTTTACGTTATCAATAAATTCTAATTCATTACATGGCAATTTTTCATGCAGTAATTTCGCATGGCTATAAAACACCTTATCTTTCTTACCATAAACCAACAAAACCGGAAGCTGAATATCTCTAAGATGATTGGTACAATTATAGTGCAAACTGTAACGATAATACTGCTCGAAATTTTCAGCATTTCCTTTTCGAGCTTCTTTAAACATCTTTCTGAACAATTTATGTGTGTTTGAATTGCCCCATGAAATAGACAATGCTAGAAATGAAACTGCCCCTGCTTTCGCCAATTTCACACCTAGTGAAATCTTATTCTTTAGATATCCATCCCTCACTTCTGACATTCCACCGATCAGAATCCCACCTAATGTCCTTTCCACGTAAGTTAACAAAAATTCTAACGCGACAGAGCTTCCGGTCGAATATCCGCACATGAACGCTTTTTCGACTTTTAAATGATCCAATAAACGTCTAATATCTTCTGCAATCAGTGGATAGGTTATCGGTTGTTTTGAATACTGACTTCTTCCATGTCCTCTAATATCAAAAGCAATCACTTTAAACTTTTGGGATAATTCCTCTATTTGGTACTCAAAATTCACACAAGTGAGTACAGGAGGATGAATAAAAACAATAGGAACTCCTTCTCCCTTAACGATATAATACAGACTACTACCGTCCACGTTCAACATTGGCATGTATGTAATCACCTCAACAATCTGAAATCATTCCTAACTCTTCTTTAAAGAAAAAAGTAACTTTCAAAAAATGATGCATAATAAAAATTGATGTGAGTATCTATGCGTTATCTATTCGTTATTACTTCCTTTATAATTTGTGAAGGCTCTTTCGTAATAAGCTGCCCGTGATATTCTGTTATACGTTCCTGATAACGTTGGACCTGATTTTTATTTTGAAAAAATGAATATATTTGCTCTTCAAGTGTTTCTTTTTCATCTTTCCATTTATTTAAATAGAAAATCACACCTAACTTTTTTAGTTGTTGTAAATTAATTTCTTCTTGCCCTGGTAGTACATGATAAATAAAAATAGGTTTTCTTTTGAATAAACTTTCACTTATTGTTACTCCCCCAGGCTTTGTAACGATTGCATCTATTTGATCATAGAGTTTGTTCATTTTTTCCCTACATGTAATATATTTTAAAGGTGTTATGTTATCTCGTTGTAATTGTTGAAGCTTTTGATATAAATTGTCATTTTTTCCGCATAACACATAAAAGTGAATTTTTGTTTCCGTACCTATTTTGTGAATTAAATCTTCTATTGCTCCAACCCCTAAACTTCCTCCGGTAATTAAAACTGACAATGCAGAAGAAGTAAACTTTACTATATGCTCTTTTTGTTTTTTTATCTTTTTATGAATAGGAATTCCTGTTATAAAAATTTTTTCATTACTTATTCCCTTGTTTTTTAAAAATTCCTTCATATGATGAGACGGTACAAAATGAAAATCAATATTTTTAATGCCCCAACAACTATGAATGAAATAATCTGTATATACATTTATAACTGGTGTTTTCAATTCACCTTTTTCTTTCAAATAGTTTAATACATATGAAGGTAAAGCATGAGTGCAAATGATCAGATCAGGTTGTTTATCCCTTAGTAATTTTCTCATGAATGGTACAAACAGAAGTTCATATAATCGATAACGTTTGTTCTCTTCGACATTTTTGTAGACAGAATTTTGATATATCCAATTATAAAAATCAGGGAATTCTTTAATCCATTTTAAATAAACATTTGAAACCAATGCTTCTATTCTTCCATAACTATACGAGAGAATATCCACTAGATCACATTTTATATTGAATTGATCCTTTTGTATTCCTTCTATTAATGCTTGTGCAACTTGATGATGGCCTGATGGAATCTGCAAAAATGGCAAAAACAAGATAGTCTTCTGTGTTGAATGTTGCTTCATAAATCACCTCTTGAAATACACTTAACGATGTGTCTTTTCATTTATTTCTATTATTATGTAGCACTTCTTTTTTTCTATTCTGGCTACTATTTAGAATACATTACGTACGATGGATTTCGTTCCATAAATTACATACAAAATGATAGGTTTTTTCATGTATAATTTTTATAGAAGGAGTGATGTAATTGAAAATTTTATTACTATCCGTTTTATTTATTATTCTCTTCTATCTATTCAAAAAAGCTCACAAAAACACGACCGATATCGTGATGAATAAAGTTCAAATAAATCAAAAGCAAACCTGCGGACATGATCCGATACTAAATATTCTACACCTTTCCGATATGCATCTTGAAAATATATCTATTTCCCCAGCTCAGCTTTATGAAAAGCTAAAAGATGAACCAATTGATTTGATTGCACTTACTGGAGATTTCCTTGACCGTAAACGTACGATTTCTAAACTTGCTCCATATTTAGAGGTATTAAGTCAATTACATGCAAAGCATGGTATATACGCTGTTTTTGGTAACCATGATTATGTATTACGTGAAAAGGACTTACAAAAATTAAAAGAAATACTTGAACAATACGACTGTAAAGTAATGCAAAATGAAAATCATGTTATTTATGTTCAAGGTAATCGTGTAAATATCATTGGTATTGATGATTTTAGTACGAAACGCAGTGATTTAACAGCTTCTTATCGAGAAGTTAGATCGGGAACAAATTTAGTATTAACTCATGATCCGAACATTGTGCTCCATATGAAAGAATATCATTTTGACTATTTATTATCTGGTCATTTCCATGGTGGCCAAATTTGCTATCCAAAAGCTTATCACCTTGCAAAAATGGGTAAGCTTGCAAGAATGAACGTTATAAAAGGACTTCATATGCAAGATGGAAAACCTTTTTATATTAGTGAAGGACTAGGTCAAACAGGAGTAAATATTCGAGTGGGAAGTCGACCAGAAATTACATTGCACCAACTATCAATATCAACAATTAAAAATAAAGAACTACCTGCAGTATAAAATATAAGGCTGTTAACGGACCTAGTTAACAGCCTTTATATTTTACTGTCAAATCATTTTGAGTGCAGTATATAAAGTGAAACTTTAATCAGTGGGGGGTTTCTTCATCCCCCACTGATTATTAGCCTTCACCAATCGGGCCGTTACGGGCAGTTTATCTCCTACCTAACTTCTTTGCTTCGCCGAATTTTGAGGTGGGAGTATTACTGCCCTAAAGTAGCGGGATAAAATTGCATTGACTTTTTAACAAATGCGATTAACATTTTCTTTTAGTAATTTCATCTCGAGATTCACAATTATATATTTGTAATAAATTCTCCTTAGACATAAATAAATATTTTGGTGGGGCAGATATATTGTTCTTTATCATTTTGAAAATCGAATCGTTATTAGATAATAAACATATTGGTAAAAATGCTAACCATTTAAACCATTTATAAAAAGGATTAGAAATAGCAACAAATTCAAAACCTAATCGATCAGCTCCTCTATTTAACATTGAAATCCCAATTATTCCTTTAATCTCATCTGCCTTAGAATGATTTTGAATATATGATCCAAGACTAGGCAAGGACTTTTTAACATACTGATAAATAAATCGTCCTTTTGTAATGTCATTTTTAACAGACTTCATTTCATTGATTAAACGCACATTATGTAAATGAATTTTAACCAAGATATCATTCTTATTGATTTGTGTGCCGTCAGAAAGAGTAACATGTTTCCCCTTGTAACGAGTGAGCCTTACACGTAAAATATTTTCCTTGTGAATTTCGTTATGAATATAAGTTAAGCGAGTGAATTTATAATATATTGGATCAAGAAAATTCCAAACCAATAATACATAGCTTTTCATTTTGTTTTCATTTCCCTTTTTAAATTTTTGATAAAACTATTTTGCATATTTTCATTAAAAATATTTAGGGAATCTTAGGGGTTTTAGGAAGAAAAATCAAGAAGGATTAGTATAAGTTGGCATCATAAATTTCTATAAAACATTGCAACATAAATCATGTGAAATTGAACTTAGTGTTTCAGTTTCCTAATTATTTTTACAGGGGGCAAAAAATGAATATCCTTAACTTCTTGATGTCATTATTCAATTCTGGAAGAAGAACTCAGCAAATGTTTAATTTATTTAGAAATAGACGGAATAATAGAGGATGGATTTGGGTTTCTTTACTAGGATTAGGAACAGTTTTTAGTGTAATAGCAACGCGTAATTCAAATATGATGAAACCTATCCAACGTTTGTTCCAAGGCACGACAAGAACGTTTATTCCACCCAAAGTAAACTTGGCAAATATGGAATTTGCTAATGAAATTACGCCTTACAGTCAAAAAAAGCAAGGTAATCAAAACCAATAACTATCGTGAATAATAAAAAACTCGTTTTTAGTCACGAGTTTTTTATTATTCTTAATGACTCTATAGCTGCGTCGAATAGATTTTCCCTTTTTTATTACAACTTCACTTCATTGTTGATAACCAATAACATAATTTATTTAATGTGTTGCCCCGCCGCACGCTACAATATCATGTTCTACTTCTAATGCGACTTGTATTAACAATTCAATTCCTTTTGTAATAGTAGAAAGTGACATACTCGGTTGCCCTGGATGACTACTTGCTTGTTCTGGTAAAAACGGAATGTGTATAAATCCGCCTCGAACTGCATTTTCGCTTTTTGCTAACATACGCATCAGTCCATAAAAGAGATGATTACAAACAAATGTACCTGCCGTTTGCGAAACAGAAGCCGGTATGCCTTTTTCACGAAGTTTTTTCACAATCGCTTTCATCGGAAGTGTAGACCAGTACGCAGCTGGTCCCTCTTCTATAATAGGTTCATCAATTGGTTGATTCCCTTCATTATCCGCGATTCGTGCATCATCTACATTAATTGCAACGCGTTCCACTGTAATGTCTGGTCGTCCTCCTGCTTGTCCTATACATATGATAAGCTCTGGTTCTATTTCTTCTATATAAGACTGCAGCACTTGTAATGATTTATGAAACACAGTCGGAACTTGTTTACTAACAACCCTGTAATCTCCAATCACTTGTCCATCAAGCTGTTTTGCAACTTCCCAAGCAGGATTAATCTCCTCTCCACCAAAAGGTTCAAAACCAGTTAACAATACGCTTTTCATCCTTCCCACTCCTTACTAAAATCGATATACAAGCCCATACATGATAAACATATTAATAACAAAAATAGTAATCGCAATAGGTGCTTGCGCTTTAATTACCGCATTTTTATCTTTTAATTCTAATAGCATCGCTGGTACAATGTTGAAATTCGCTGCCATTGGCGTTAACAATGTCCCGCAATACCCTGCAAACATTCCAAGCGCTGCCATAATCGCTGGGTTACCACCATGCATTTGTACGATAAGAGGTAAACCAATCCCGCCTGTAATAACAGCAAATGCCGCAAATGCATTCCCCATTACAACGGTAAACAACATCATTCCTAAACAATATGCCATAACAGCAACAAATGGATATTCTGTTGGCAATACTTGTCCTACTAAATCAGATACAACTTGACCCACACCAGACTTTGCAAAAATACCACCAAGCGCCGCTAACATTTGTGGTAAAATAACTGCCCACCCGACAGCTTGTAATAATCTACTTCCTTCTTGTACAGGAGCTGTTATTTTTGCTTTTGTGATTCCCATTGCCGCTACGAAAGCGAGCAATGCGCCTAGAGCTAACGCGATTAATGTGACTTTATCAGGATCAACGAGAGATACATTTCCAAACTTTAACTTTCCTAGAGTTAACGTACCAATAATCGTAAAAATAGGAATTAAAATAGCAGGCATGAATATTTTGTTTCTTAAGTTTTCTGCATGTTTCACTCTCTCTTCAGTAGGTGCTTCTTTTTCATTTGATTTTGTTACTTTATTCAATGATGCTAGAACGACCATCGCTAATACAATACAACCGATATAAAAAGATGGAATGATATTCCCAAATAAAAATGTGATAGAAAATAATGCCCAAAATAAACTTGAACCAAAGCGATTTGGATGCCTACGATCAAAAGCGACACGAATTGCGACAAAAGCAACAATAATACCTAATAAATAATAAATTGTATCAAGTGTAATCAAATTCATCTTATATCGCCTCCTTTTTTTGACTTTCTTCTTTTTTCATCGTTTTTTCAATATATTTATCAAACTGTTTAAATCGAATCCAACTTACAATAAAAGCTGAGATTGCCGTAGGAATTCCCCAAAGCGCCATATCCCACACACCAACATGCATTCCTACAGAATCAAAGAATCCTTTCATTAATAAAATTGCTCCTGTTGCGATAAAAATATCTTCGCCGAAAAACCATGCTGTATTTTCAGCTGCCGCTGCATTCGCTTTAATCTTTTCTTTCAGTTTCTCTGGAAGTTTTCCGTAACGACCTTGCGCAGCGCCTTCTGCCATCGGTGCAACTAATGGTCTTACTGTTTGTGCATGTCCACCAATGTTAAGTCCTACTGCCGCTGATCCTTCGCGAATCGCAAAATATGACATAAGTACTCTTCCTGTTGTAGCTCCTTTTGATTTCGTTATTAACGCTTCCGCTCTTTCTTTCAGTCCATACCGTTCTAATATTCCAATAACAGGAAGTGTTAATAAAATTGGCATCGACATATATCGATTTTCTATGAAAAACTTTCCAAACATACTAATCACATCATAAAAACTCATCCCTGAAATCATACCTGTTGCAATTCCTGCAACCATAACAACTAATAACGTGTTCAGACGAAATAAAAAGCCAATCGCTACAAGCAATATTCCAATTAATTTCAACATCTATGTATCTCTCCCTTATTCTATTTTAGTGTACAAACAGAAATATCATTTAATTTCAATATTCTGTATATTTTCTCTGCGAATTGCACAGCCCTCTCGCCATCACCATGTATACAAATTGTTTGTGCATGTATGGATACAGAATTTCCATCAACAGCTTGTACATTCCCCTCTTGCACCATTTGCAAGACTTGCTTAATTGCTATATCTTCATTTTTTATAAGGGCGTTTTCTTCTGTTCGGCTCGTCAACGTTCCATCCGGTTGATACGTACGATCTGCAAATGCCTCTTGTACAAGCTTCAATTCATATTTTTCAGCTGCTTGTATAAATTTGCTATTCGCTAACCCATATAAAAATAACGCTGGATTTATATCGTAGATTGCTTTTGCAATTGCGTCTGCAATCTCCTGATCAGTAGCTGCCATATTATAAAGGGCACCGTGCGGTTTAACATGATGCATACTCCCTCCTGCCGCCCTTACAAATCCATCTAATGCTCCGATTTGATATAAAACGTAATCATATACCTCATCTGGTGAAACGCGCATTGTCCTTCTCCCAAACCCTAATAAATCTGGAAAACCAGGATGGGCGCCTATTTCTACATTATTTTTCAATGCCTTTTCAACTGTTTGGCGCATAACAGTTGGATCGCCTGCATGAAAACCACATGCAATATTTACTGATGAAACAAATGGAAGGATTTTATCATCATTTCCTATCTTATATGCACCAAATCCTTCTCCTAAATCACAATTTAAATCAATGGTAACCATATTCTACTCCTCCTTTAAACTTTTAACGCAATGAATTCCTTTAATAGATTCATATTTTGTTCTTGCTCTATGTACAGCTCTGTCGCTTCTGTTATAGAAGTCTTTACAAACGTGACATAATCACCTGGTTTCAATTGTGCGAGAATAGGTAAATCAACTGATATAACATTACCAATTCGTGGATAACCACCTGTCGTTTGTCTATCTGCCATTAAAATAATGGGATGACCACCTGACGGCACCTGAATTGTTCCAAATGTAACTGCACTTGATAGAATCTCAGATTGTTCTATTCTTTTTAGTTCTTCACCTTCAAACCGATACCCCATACGATCTGCATAATTAGAAACTCTATATTCTTTTGTAAAAAAAGCTTCTAAACTCTCATCCTTAAATTGATCCCACTCAAAATCTGGAATAACACGAATGATTGGACTACGACTGTATTTAGGTAGGACGTGATTACATATACCCCAAGGTGTTGCTACTCTTTCTTCATCTATCAATTTCTTTATCATACAAGTAGTAAATTTTGACGGTGTACCAATTTGAAAGACATCCCCCTTTTTCAGTGCTCGCCCCTCTAATCCACCTAACCTCGCTCTTATATATGTACTTTTACTTCCCATACTACTTACAACATCAATTCCTCCTGCAAATGTTACATATGTCCGACATCCAAACTGCGCTTTCCCGAAGCAAAGCATGCTCCCTTCTTTTGCCAGCACTGGTTGCCATAACGGAATGGGTTCCCCGTTTAACAGAGGTTCCATATTCGCACCACCAATTGCTAGCAATGTTGTTTTCTTTATAAGAAGTTTCGGTCCCATCATTGTAATTTCTAATCCAGCTTCATTCTCTTCATTCCCAACTAACATATTAATCATTCTTAATGCTCTCTGGTCCATCGCACCGCCAACAGGTACACCATATTGTTGATAGTGATATCTTCCTAAATCTTGAACGGTTGTAAACATCCCTGCATGTAAAACCTCGACATTCATTTCTTATCTCCCTCCATAACCAGATACTCTTCCTCTGTTATTGGGATAAAACGTAAATGCATTCCACTCTGCACATATGTAGGTGGCTCTTTAGTTGGCTGAAACAAAGAAACAGGTGTCCGGCCAATAATATTCCAGCCCCCTGGTGTTTCTAGTGGATATATCCCTGTTTGACTTCCACCAATTCCAACCGAACCAGGTGCTATTTGTAAACGTGGTGTTTGTTTTCTAGGTGTTTCTAACTCTTTAGGCATTCCACCCAAATATGGAAAACCGGGTGTGAATCCTAGCATATAAACAAAATAGGTTACTTCACTGTGAAGGCGAATCACATCACTTGCATGTAGTTCATGATATGCCGCAACTTCTTCTAAATCAGGTCCATATTCTCCTCCATAACAAACTGGAATTGAGATGCATTCATATTGTTTTTGCACTTCATTTTGATTATGACAAAGTAACTTTTTCATATATTCACATACAAAATCATAAGGTGCTACCTTTCTTTCATTTTTCCTCCATAACTTATATACATCATAGTAAACCGTTAAAGAAGAAAAAGAAGGTACACACTCAATCATCCCATCAAACGGATTTTTCTTTAATAGAGCACGTAAATTTTGCACATTTTCATATATATCCAAATCGATTTTCTCCCCAAACGTAACAACAACTGCTTGATCCCCTAACGCTGAAAATTTCATCACATACCTTCCTTTTCACCTATCCAGCCAAGTTCTTTTGAGATTTGGTGTGCCGTTTCTTTTACTTTTATAATAAAGTTTGGAATTGCCGATTCATTATACTCTACTTCTAATCCTGAAATACTAATACCAGCTATTACAGTGCCATCACTTGCAAAAATAGGCGCTGCAATGGCAGCTGTATGATTCTCAAGTTCCGAATAACTGATCGTATACCCATCTCTTTTCGCCTTACGTAACCGGCCTTGCAACTCTTCTTTATCTACAATCGTTCCATCTGCAAATCGTTGTAACTGCACTTTCTCTATATACTGCTTTTGATCATCTTCTGAAAAATATGAAAGTAAAATACGCGGACATGCTCCTGCATATAAAGGCGCCCGTCTTCCAATCTCTGTGTATACCCTTACTGGTTGGTCGCCATCCATTTTCTCAATATAAATTGCCTCATTATCATCTTGAATAATTAAATTGACAGCTTGCCCAAGAGAATCTCTAAGTTTTTTCATATATGGCTTTGCAATATTTCGTACGGATAATCGCTTTGACACAAGTTGACCGAATCGTAAAAATACCAACCCCAGCCTATAACTTCCCTTTTTTGTCTTTTGTAAAAAGCCCATTTCTTCAAGTGAACCAATTAAACGGTATACAGAAGTTTTTGGCATACCTGTATGATGAACCATTTCCGTTAACGTTAATTCTTCATGTTCATAAAAAAGTTCTAAAATATCCATCGTCTTTACTGCCGTTTTATTTACACTCATCTTAACTCTCCTACATTCCACAATTCGGAACAATAATTCCGTTTTTCGAAACAATAATATAATTTAAAATTATAAAATATTCTTTCTATTTAAACAATATTTTTCTCAAATAAAAAAAGCATTGAAATTAACATTCAATGCTTTTTCACGCAAATATGAAAATCCTCTCTTTAATGCAGTGCTCTTACTTGTTGCAACGGCCAAAATACCGCTTCACCTTTTCCGACAATTTGATCTTCAGAAACAAATCCAAACATGCGACTATCTTTTGAAACTTGACGATTATCTCCTAATACAAACACTTGACCTTCCGGTACTTTTGTTTTCCCAGTTTTTTGTTCTAGTGTAAAATCAGGCGTTAATGTTCCTTTAGGTACTTCGGCCTTATAACCTTCCAAGTATGGTTCATCGACCGCTTTTCCATTGACGTATAATACATCATTTTTATACCCAACCGTATCTCCTGGCAAGCCAATTACACGCTTCACTAAATCATGTCCTTCTTTTCCATGAAAAACGATAATATCAAAGCGATCTAACCCCTGTATATTAAAACCGATTTTATTTACAAGTACACGTTCATTATTTTCTAGCGTGGGCATCATAGATTCACCTTGGACGAGTGAAGGGGTAAATAAAATACCACGTACAATAAAAGCGATTCCTACTGTAATACCTATCGTTTTCACCCATGAAATGATTTCTTTTTTCTTACTTTTCTTCATCTTTTCTCCTCTTCTCTAGCATTATAATGACTTTGTTAATTCCACTAAATCTTGTACAGATTTTTGATCAATTTCAGCAAAACAAGACTTATCTTCTCGAACTGCAGTACCAACATGTGCTTCTGAAATTCCTGTTTCGTTCAATAGTCGCTTTATATTTTCTTTTGTCACACCACTTCCAACAATAAGCTGGAAATCACCTTGACTTACTCTTTGCATTTCATGAAGTACAGGTATATTTTCTTCTATCTTCCCTTGACCACCAGAAGTTAAAATGTGAGTAATCTTTTCAAAATTACGTAATGTTTGAACTGCACCAACAAGATCATCCACTTCATCTATCGCACGATGAAATGTAACATTCATTCCATCTACAACAGATAATAGATCAGCCAAGTTTTTTTCATCAATTTGGTTCTGCTCATTTAATACACCTAAAACAACACCTGCTACGCCAAGTTCTTGTGCAATTTGTATGTCCTCTTTCATCATTTCGATTTCTTCTGCCGTATATATAAACGATTTAGCATGCGGACGAATCATAACATGGATCGGTATGTTTACTGCTTTTACCGCTTTTTTTATAAAAGCATAACTTGGCGTTAACCCACCTTCTGTATATGCTGAAATGAGCTCAATTCGATTTCCACCAGCTTTTTCAATTCGTTTCACATCTTCTAAACAAGTTGCAATGATTTCTAGCATAAAGCTACCTCTTTTCATACTTTTTCCACATTATTATACCGCAGCACAAATCAGAAACCTAGGTTTCCCATGTAAAACATGAAAAAAGGAATAAAAAAGAAAGATTTTTCAAACTCCTATAAAACAAAGCCTTGCTAGATTATAAATGAAGTAGATTAGTAAATACATGAGAAGATTCATGTGTCATTGATAACATTAAAATTCTCTCCTGAATAGATTTCTATATCGTGTAGCAAAAAGAGTTCGGCCCCTCAAGGCATCGAACTCTTTTTTCACGATAGGGCTTTTGACATACTTGAGAAATATATGAATTTATTTTCTTTATTTCCATAATACCTATATTTCTGGTATTCTTTTAATATAATTCTAAATTTTGTAACAAGTCATACAAGGGGGCTCATTATACGATGAATATGAAAGTTACAACATTGACAGCAACAACTATCGCAATCACTTCTCTTCTCCCATCGATTACTGAAGCGGATATGCAAACAACAGCTGTACAACCAAAGAACAATGTAAAAATCGGATACGTAAAACTTGATAACGTCCAACTATATCAAGGAAATACAACAAATAGTGATTCCCTTGGAAATATTTCATATAACACACCTGTTATTATTCTTGAGACTACACATGACTGGTATAAAGTAAACGCCCAAAACAAAATTGGTTACATACAAAAATCTAATTTGTCTTTGAAAAAGCTAAATCAAGAGCGCAATCAGTATATCGTAAATACAAGCGCTTTAAACCTTCGTTCTGAACCAAATATTCAATCAGCGATTCTTGATGTATTACCAAACGGGACATTTATTTCTGTGCAAGAAACGCACAGTGACTGGTACCTCATCTCTCACAATGGAAAAACAGGATACGTAAAAAAAGAATTTGTATCCAATCGTTCACAGCCATTCGTTAAAGGAATTACTATACAAAATAACTCTTACTATGTTGCAACTCCTAGATTAAAAGTACGAAGTGGGGCAGGAACAAATACCGCTGTTATTGGCTCTTTGCAAAACGGCACACAAATACAAGTAGTAGGTAAAGTAGGTTCATGGTATAAAATTCGTTTTGGCTCTGGATATGGATATATTGCTCAACATTATGTATTACAAAATGAACAACAAAAAAAGTCTGTGTCACCTTCTATCCCTGCTGTTTTTAAATTTCCAACACAGGGACAAGTTAGCTCAAATTTTGAAGTTAGATGGGGACAAATGCATTATGGTGTCGATTTTACAGCAGATGGGGATATGCCTATTCGTGCTGCAGCCGCAGGAAAAGTTATCAAATCCTATTATTCTAACAGCTACGGGAACGTCGTTTTCGTTACCCATTACATAAAAGGAAAATTATATACAACTGTTTATGCGCATATGAAAAACCGATCTGTACAAGTCGGAGATCGCGTTCAAACTGGACAAATGTTAGGTCAGATGGGGAATACTGGACATTCAACAGGGCAGCACCTTCATTTTGAATTACATAATGGGGCATGGAATTTTAAAAAAACAAATGCCGTTGATCCACTTCCTTACTTAGTTAGGTAGGTAACATCTTATGCTGCGTAATATTCCATTACTCATTGAGTATCTAGCTTTTTTCGGCCTGATCTGTTGTTTCCTTATTTATGATACCAATATATATTTTTTAAGTATGCTCATCTTATTTGTATGCTGTGAAATATTACTAGAAGTATTTAAAATACGCTTCAAAAAATACATTTCTCATTTATATACAGCACTCATTATTATCTCCTGTTTCATCACTATTTTAAAAATTGATGGTCTATTTATATCGAGTATGTTCCCTGCATTTTTTATAAGCATTCTTCTTATCGTATCCCAATATATCTACGTACCTGAACATCACAAAAAAGAAAATAAAGAGACAAAAATTGTATAGCCTTTTCTAACATAATATCCATGCAAAAAACCACTTTTGAAACATGATTCAAAAGTGGTTTTTTCTGCATAAAGTATTTCGCTTTATAACTCCATACTGTTTAAAATATCTTTTAATGCCTTTAACTCTTCAACCGTCAATGTAACGCCTTTTCCCATTTTGTCATGCTCTGGTGCCCAATCACGCAGATCATATTTTGGCTCTTTACCGTTCCAACTAATTAAATTAAGCTCTTTATTCCAGCCTTTAGGTGACTGTGATATAGCTCCAAAAGTTTCTTTAATATCAAATTTGATTTCTGCCACGATCATTCCTCCTTTACCATATATATTCCCTAATTGATTCTCCTACATTCTCTCATATGTTATATCGATAGAGCTAATTTTCTGCACGTCGATTATTGAACACCTTTAACGATTCATCTCTCTATATAAAAAGGACTTCGCCTCTTTTTTCACACTTACCTTTTATCAATCTTCGCAGCAATTCGATTCCCAATAAATTGAACAGATTGAACAAGAACAACAAGCATAAGTACCGTAACAACCATAACATCTGTTTGGAAGCGATAATATCCAAAGCGGATTGCTAGGTCCCCAACACCACCGCCTCCGACAACTCCCGCCATAGCGGAATAGGAAATAAAACTTACCGTTAAAACAGTTAAGCTTAATACAAGGCCTGAACGCGCTTCAACGAGCAGTACTTTCCACACGATTTGCAGCGGCGTTGCTCCCATTGCTTCAGCAGCTTCGATTACTCCTTTTGGAACTTCGCGCAATGCTTGCTCTACGAGTCTCGCAAAATAAGGGATGGCTGCTACTGATAAAGGAATCGTTGCAGCGATTGGACCGATTGTAGTTCCCAATAAAGTTCTTGTGAGAGGCACAAGTGCTACTAGTAAAATGATAAATGGAAATGAACGAATAATATTGACAATGCCGTTTAAAATACGATGAACAATATTTTGTTCCAAAATTTGTCCTTTGCTAGTAAAATATAAAATTACTCCTAAAGGAATACCTAAAATAATTGCTGCTCCAACTGAAAGTCCAACCATTAATAATGTTTGTAAAAGTGATGTCCAAATCTCTGGAAGGAGCGGAATAACATTATTGAACATGTGCAATGCCCCTCTCTTGCTCTACTCCTAATAAAAGTTTCGCAATTTCTGTTGTTGGTTTTAAATGTTGGTCGCGTAAGTGGAATGATTCAACAACTTCTCCTTCTTCCATTACCGCTACTTTATTACAAATTTGTTTAATGACATTCATTTCATGCGTTACAATTACGATTGTAACTCCTAATTCTTTATTTATCTTTTGTAAAAATTGCAAAATAGATCGTGTCGTTTTCGGATCAAGTGCCGATGTTGGCTCATCACAAAGTAATACCTTAGGATCATTTGCTAATGCACGCGCAATCGCAACACGCTGTTTTTGCCCACCGCTTAGCTGTGAAGGAAAATGATGTGCTTTATCACTTAAACTAACAATCTCCAAGCATTCTCTTACACGTTTTTCTTTCTCTTCTTTTGAAACTGATTTCAATTCTAATGGCAAAGCAATATTATCCGATACACTTTTATTATGAAGAAGATGAAAGTGTTGAAAAATCATACCGATTGACTGTCTGGCTGTTCGTAATTCTTTCTTTGATAGCTTTGTTAAGTCTTCACCATTTACAATGACTGCACCTGAATCCGGCTTTTCCAGTAAATTCATTGTACGTAATAATGTAGACTTTCCAGCGCCGCTTAAGCCCGCAATTCCATATATATCATGTTCTTCAATTTGCAAAGATACTGATTTTACACCGTGAAATAAACCTTCTTTCGTCTGAAACGTTTTATTTATATCGCGTAACGTTATCATGTTCACTCACTCCTTTTCAATTGATTTATAAGCATCTTCTGCTAGTAATGAGAGTGTTACATCATCCATTGGTGGATTGTGTAAACCAGCGCGAACATTTAAATAATAGCGGTGCAGTGGATTCTTTTCAGATAAACTTTTTGCTCCTACAATTCTCATTGCCTTATCAACAATTGATATCGCCGCATTCGTCGCAATATATTTCGCCGCTGCTAATTCCGCTTGCAGGGATTGTTTATCTTCCGCCTCATCATATTTTTTCGCAACTTGGTATAAAAAAGTACGAGCTTGCAAGAGTTCGAGCTCTAATTCGCCTACTAATCTCCTAACGTTTGGAAGTAAACTGATTGGATGATTTAAACTATTCGGTTGATATGATTTCGCAAAATGAATTGCATAATTTCTTGCAGCCTGCGCAATTCCTAAATAGCATGCTGGTATGTGAAGTAACCATCCAATTCCTTTCGGTTTCGACTGTGAACCTTTTACATCTGTAAAAAATTTATCTGGGATTTCAACATTCTGCAGTACAAGATCATGGCTAGCGGTTCCACGCATCGCAACACTATCCCATGTCTCTTCAATCAACACACCCTTTTCATGTCTTGGAATCACAAATTCTCCTATCTCATCTCGCCCTTCAATGCTCGCAGATATAATGAAATAATCAAGTACTGGCGCCATTGTTGTGAACGTTTTTCTTCCATTTATAATCCACTTATCACCTTTTTGGACAGCGAGCGTTTCTGGCTTTCCTCCCCGCGTTGGACTCCCTGTCTTTGGTTCAGTTGCTGCCCGGTTAAAAAGAGCGCCTTTTTTTACTTCTTCACAAAACCAAGAAAACATCTCAGGTTTCCATGAGCGATTTTCCGCAAGTTCTTTCACTATTCCAAGATGCCAACCGATTGATAAAGCTGTTGCTCCGTCTCCCTCTGCAATCTTTTCTTGAAATAAAACAAAATCATACAATGAAATGGCCTTTCCTCCGACATCTTTTGGTAATGTTAACTTCGTATAACCGATATGCTGCAACTCTTTAATATTTTCAAAAGGAAAAGATCCGAGTTCACTCAGTTGATGTTCCCTTCCTGCAAATTGCGGAACTAGCTCCTTTAGTTTCTCCAATACGAGAACTTGTTCTTCTGTTTCTATAAATGATAATGTCATATCAAGATCTCCTTTACTTTAAGTAATCAGGAAGCACGAATCCTTCAAATTGTTCTTCAGATTGAATCATCTTTTTAAATTCTGGTGAATGGTACGCTTCAATTAAGTCTTTCGCAAATTGTTTTGCTTTATCTTCATCACGAACAGTAACAATAATTCTGTGTTGCGAAGGTGTTTTTTCTAATTCCAATGCTTCTTTTAACTTATGTCCAGATGAAATGACAAGGTTTCCGTTAATAATACCGTAATCTAAGTCTTTCATCGCTCTTGGGATCTGTGGTGATTCAAGCGGTACTAATTTGAAATCTTTCTTTTTAAACGTAATGTCTTTTTCAGAGATTGTTAAAATATTTACATTTTCTTTTAATTTCACCCAGCCAATCCCTTCTAAAATACGTAATGCTCGTTCTAAATTAACTGGATCATTTGGTACCCCAATCTTCATTCCATCTTTCAAATCATCTAATGATTTATGTTTTTCAGAGTATACACCTTGAGGTGCTGATGGAACTTGAATAATACTTGAAATTTTCGCATTATTTTCTTTTGCGTAAGACTTCATAAAAGCAGTACTTTGAAATATATTTGCATCAATATCCTTATTCGTTAATGCTGGATTTGTTTCGTTTGGTGAATTAAACTCAACAATTTTAATTTTGTACCCCTTTTTCTCTAAGTACGGTTGTACTGCTTTTTTCACTTGATCGCTATATGGGCCAGGTGTAAAGCCTAAACGAATCTCTTTTTGATCGCCCCCTGATTTCTGCGTACAACCAGTAATAATAAATAAACTACATACAATACTTACAAGTGCAAAAAATAAACGCTTCATCCCTTCTCCTCCTACTAAAAAACAACCTTACATATAAGAAGGTTGTCATCTCTTTTCCTTCTTATCTACTCGGAATTAGCACCTTTTTTATTAACAGATAGGTTGCTGAAGTTTCATTGGGCCGTTCCCTCCACTTCTCTCGATAAGATTATATTTGATTATGCATTCTATTGTGTCACTATTCCGATGAAAATACAAGGTTTTTTATTTAAAAATTTTCTATAATTTGTAAAGTCATAAAAAATCCGCATCATATTTGCATAAAAAAGGATAGACTCCGTAGAACCACTCTACCTTTGTCTATCCTTTTCTTTATTTTTTAATCGCCTTTCAACATACGTAAAGGTAACGATGCAACATACCCAATATAAGAACATAATTCTTTAAAGAAAAATGGAATTTCTGTATCTAATGTTTTATACGCTGACGTTGGCGTTGGTGATGCATATGCATCCATCCCAATATGCTTCGCTATTTTCATCGCTCGCTTCATATGAAGGGGATCACTTACAATCGTGTATGTATGTAAGCCATTATCAATTCCGACCTGCTTTGCATTCTTTAAATTATCTTCTGTAAAACGCGACTGTGTTTCAATTAATATATCTTCATCCTTTACGTTATGCTTTAATGCATACGCTTTCGCAGTGCGTGCTTCTTCCTGCTCTGCTTCAAATTTCGTACCACCTGTAAAAATAATTTTTTTAATACTTCCATTCTTATACAAAGAAATTGCATGATTGATTCTTTCACGAAATACAGGAGACGGTTTTCCGTTCCAAGAAGCCGCCCCTAGTACAATAGCAGCATCTGTATCCACCTCATCTGTTTTAAAACGATAACTCCAAATATCGTAAGCTGCATAACTTATAAATACAATGATAGAACTAACCATGAGTAAGAACACTTGCAAAACTCTTCTTTTTTTACTTTTTTTATTTTGTTTCATTTGTACTGGCCCCCGTGCATTATCCATACTTCTAAAAAATAATCTATTTTAAATCATTATATTTGAGTTCATTTGAAAGAAGGCACGTTTCTAAACAATTGATTCGTGCTATAAAGGGTTTTCATTCAAATAGAGGATTTTTCATTTACTATTTTTTGTGGTTCATATTTTATGAATTTGATTTATGTACAAAATTTCTCATACAACTCTATTGTAACGAATTTCTTCACAGAAGGGAATGATGAAACAAAAGTATATAAAAAAAGGAATCACTTTGTAAGAAAAAAGAAGTGATTTTCCTAATTTCATAGAAACACACCTCTTTTTTCTATCTACTTTATAATCCAATATTTCATATGCTGTTCTTCCAGTACACATTTGAATCCTGTTTTTTCTAAAACCTTACTTGAGGCAATATTACTCTTGAAACAATCCGCTTTAATGATTTGCACCTCATTAGTCTGCTGTAGCCATTCAACGAAAGCTTTTGCCATTTCAGTTGCATAGCCATTCCCTTGATATTCTGGCACAATACTATATCCAATCTCTACTGTATCCCTTGAATCAGGTGCACCTTTACAACCCATATCACCAATAATTAGATTATCTTCCTTATGAATAATGAGCCCACTCCATTTACTTTGCTTTGGATTTTTTCGTAAACCTTCTGCAATCCACGGCAAGATATCTTTATAATCAGGCATGGGCCATTCTAAAGATACTTTATATGGTATGATTTCTTGCAGCTCTTCTCTTCCTTTTATCGTTGCCTCAACAAGTTCTAATGTAAAGGGAATCATTTTTAGTCTCTTTGTTTCAATATTTGTCACGTATGCCCCCTATTTATGTAAATCCATTTTTTTCAGTAGTTGCTCTTTCACTACTGGCCACTCACTCGAAATGATGCTATATACTACCGCATCCCTTACATAGCCACTCGGTAACTTTCTCTCATTTCGTAGTACACCTTCTTTTACAGCACCAAGCCTTTCAATCGCTCGCTGCGCTTTTTCATTTCGTAAATCTGTCTTTATTTGCACGCGTAGCATTTGTAACTCTTCAAACGCATATTGCAATAGCATGTACTTACATTCCGTATTAATACTCGTTCGTTGTACACTCGGATGATACCATGTTTGGCCGAGTTCAACCGTTTTGTTATCATTTGAAATACTATACAAACGTGTACTCCCTACAACTTCATTCGTTTTTTGATCTATCACAACAAATGGTAAATCCGTTCCTTTTTTATAACGTTTTACTGCCGTTTCAACATATCGTTCCATATCTTGATAGTTGTCCATTTTAGCTATTAAATACGTCCATATTTCTTTATTTCCTTCCACAATAGCAAATAATTTTTCTACATCATTTGCACCCATTAATCGTAGCATTGCTCTTTCGTTTACTATTTCCATAAACAATTCCCCTTTTCTCTTGTATCTAGCTATATTATAATTCGTCTTACAACGTATATCAAAATATTCAAAACTTTATTTTCTATCACTTAAAATCTAATCATACAGAAAAAAGGCTCACTTTTATAACGCAAGTGAGCCTTTTTCATCTCTCAAAGTAAATTTAATCCCTTTCCTCCGAATTATTATTTTTGTGCTCTACAATTTTTTCTAACAAATTTTCAATAGATTGTAATTTCCATTTAATTTGAAGTCCGATCGTGATGATACTAAATATGATTCCTCCCAACATTCCAAATAACAAAGAATCCATATTATCTCTTCCATTATTTATTTCAATAACCGTATACATACCGAATCTTGTACATGGTGAATGGTTCGTACCCAAAAATTTCTTTCACTAGAAATTCAAAAGGAATCACTTTAATAATATAAGAGAGACCTTTACACCCTTAAAGCAAAACATATGCAATTGGCGTAATAATCACCAATGCTAAAATTGTTCTTTGCACATACAAAATAATAAGTTCGGAAACTTTTAACGGAATATCTGTAGACAAAATACATGGAATCGATGCTGAAAAAAATAAAATAGACGATACGGATACAACTGCGATGACAAACTTAGTTACAAGTGGCGCACTCACAACAAGTAATGACGGTAAAAACATCTCCGCAATTCCAACTGATGCTGCTTTTGCAGCTAGTTCGGCTTCTGGAAGCTGCATAATCCATGTAAACGGATAAAAAATATAACTAATCCAATCGAATACCGGCGTATATTTCGCTAGTAAGATACCGATTAATCCAACAGACATAATGGATGGCAAAATCCCCATCGTCATAATGAACCCGTCTTTTAAGTTAACCAAAATATTTTTCATCACACTCGGCGCCGATTTCGATACTTCTAACGCATCTTCCCAAGCACGCTCTAACATCTTCTCTTTATAAACTGGTTCTGGAAAACCTTCTTTCGTAATATATGTATCTGGTTTCGTTCGTAGTGGCGGGATTCTTACGGTGATAGCGGTTACAATGAATGTTACGATAAGTGTGGTCCAAAAATATAAATTCCATAAGTGCATAATATTTAGCGTTTTAGCAATGATGATCATAAATGTTGCCGAAACCGTTGAAAAGCCTGTTGCAATAATGGCAGCTTCTTTAATTGTATACTTCCCCTCTTTATACACGCGGTTCGTAATTAATAAGGCCAAAGAATAGCTTCCAACAAAAGACGCTACCGCATCAATTGCTGAACGCCCTGGTGTTTTCCATAACGGCCTCATAATTGGTCTACAAAATGTCCCGATAAATTCTAATAGGCCATATCCGACTAATAGTGCTAAAAATGCTGATCCAATTGGTACAAGTAAGCTTACCGACACGACTAGTTTTTCATAAAGAAACGGTCCAACATCAGGAGCAAAAAACCAAGCGGGTCCTATTTTAAAGCAGTACAATACTCCGAATACGACTCCAATAACTTTTAAGAATGAAAAACAAATATCTACAATTGATGCACTCCATTTCTTTGTATAAAATGGATATATTGCACCAATTGTCATGACAAATAAAGCATAATATGGTACAGCTGTTGGAACCGCTCCTCGAATCCAAGATACAATGTGATCAATCATGATTGATGACGTACCGTTGATTGTAACAGGTACAAAAAACATAAAGATACCAACCAAACTAGCAAGGATAAAACGAAGAATGATTTGTTTCTCCTGCCTTGTTTTTACGATTTTGTTTTCTAATTCAATTTGGCTCAATTCCTTTACACCTCCAGTTATCTAAATATTCTGTATAAATATTTCATAATCCTCTTTTTTCTGTATATAGTAAATAACAAACTTAATGTGTAAAGTGTTAACAAGCTATCCGAAAAAAGAATGGGAGCTATTTCCTCATCCTTTTTCGATACTTATTATGACCATCAACCACACCGAAATGCTCAAAACCATTGTTTTTGTAGAAGTTGTTTAGTTTCGTATTATTTGCAACACAATCCAACTTTAAATACTCTTTATCACCTTGCATATTTTCTTGTATCCAGCGCAATATCATTTTACCTATGCCATACATACTTCATATTTTTAGGTATAACAGCAAGTCTATGTAAATAAAGTGAATTAGAAATCTCTTATTCTCCAATAAATATGTCGATCCCATTCACTTTGTATAGGAGATACTGTAAAAGTAGCTATTATTTCATTAAACTCAATTTTCTAATGTGATTAAGGTTTCATAAATAGTATGAGAGACAGATACATAAAAATCATAAAAATTAACAACGAAAAAAGGATTGATACAAAAATAATAGACTGATTAGCCGGAATAAAGATACCTGCTTGAATTTCTCTTCTTTTTCTTGCATATTGAACAGTAGACAACACGCTAGTTATGAAACCAATAACACACGCAAAAATTCCAAGAACTATTACTAATATATTAACATATGAATTAGAGCTAATTTTAATAGTAAAATGTAATGAAGTCGTTAAAAAACCTACTCCTGTAATAGATATAGCAGTTCGTATCCATGCAAGATAAGTTCTTTCATTAGCTAAATACTGTTGGGCATATTTCACACTTTCTTCTGGTAATCCTTTCTTCTTATTTAAAGCTTCCATAATTAAGAAATCCCCTCCTTTATTAGCGAATTTTTATAAAGAGACATAGCAAAAACCATTACTTAATAAAAGAATCCAAAGTTTCGAAGCAAAATAATAAGATAAAAAAATAGCCCTTCGTTATCAAGCGGCAACTGTCGGGGCTAAATAGATTTTAGGAAGCTATTGACTTTTAATAGGATTGCTCTCCTCTGGAATTGGACAAATATAACTAGCACCATTTAACCTTTCTTTTAGCTCAGCTTTTGCTTTGTTGACAAGTTCCGTACTTTGCAAAATTTCGATAGCAGTAGCTGCCATTACTTTTCCAGCATGAAGCATACCTTTATGAGCAATAGATGTCCCTCCTTGCGCTACAACTTGCCAAGTATGAGGCTGCGTCCCCATCGCAAAGCAATTAGTCGTGCACTGTACAGTGGGGACTATCCAGCTGACATCTCCTACATCGGTCGAACTCTTCATTTCAAACGTTTTGTTTATGTAAGGTAAGAGTACAGTAGAAAGCTCCTCTTCTTTCAGCTGATTCATGAAATCTTTATCTACCTGTATTGGAAACATATTTTGTTTATCCGCTTCCGATAGGGTAGAGCGAATTTGACGAGCAAATTCCTTTTCTGCTTCATCAAAAGTAGGAACACCTAGCTTACGGAAGTTATTGTACATAATAGTTTCTAGCGTTTGGTTAGGAATCAGGTTGGAACATCCCTTGTCAAAAATGATATCCACTTCTGTTTCAGTCATCATGGCTGCACCGTGGGCAACCTTACATACACGCTGATACAATTCTTCTAATTGAGACATTTTCGGGGCGCGGACTTTATAGAGTACTTCCGCTTCCGCCTGCACAACATTTGGTGAGAATCCCCCTGGATTAGTAATCGCGTAATGAATACGAGCCTCTGGAACAATATGTTCACGAAGAAAGTTAACCCCAATGTTCATTAGCTCTACGGCGTCCAGTGCACTGCGTCCAAGATGAGGAGCAGAAGAGGCATGTACTGCTTTTCCCTTAAACTTAAAATACACTTGATAGTTTGCCAGATTGGTCACCGATACTACCGCGTTTATAGGAAAGGGATGCCACGAAACAGCAATGTCCACATCCTGAAACAAGCCTTCGCGAACCATAATCGTTTTTCCAGCTCCTCCCTCTTCCGCTGGACAGCCATAGTAACGAACTGTTCCTTCTATTTTATTCTCTTCCATATAATGCCGTACAGCGACTGCAGCGGCCAATGAACCCGCACCAAGCAAATTATGCCCACACCCATGACCGTTTCCTCCTTGCTGAATCGGTTGATAAATCGTCATTCCACGCTCTTGACTTAAACCATAGAGAGCATCATATTCTCCGAGGATAGCTATGATAGGACCTTCACTTCCGTAACTTCCAATAAATGCAGTTTCCATACCTGCGACTCCACGTTCCACTGTAAATCCTTCCTCTTCTAGTACCTCGCAAAGTAGATTGGCAGAGCGAAACTCCTCAAATCGAGTTTCAGCGTAATCCCATATACGGTCGCTTATATGAATAAACATTTCCCTCTTATCTTCAATAATTTCTACAATTCTTTTATGATTTAACATAGTAAACACCCCTTCTTTTGAATAATAAAACGGAGTAATTCAACATTTAGCTCACTCATCGTGACTATACCTATTTTTAGATTTTACCTATCTATGCTTTTGACCCTCGTGTATGTATTATAATAGGCAAGATTTATAAAATTATCCCGCCAAGAAGTGAAACACAAAGTTACATCATATAGGAGGTGAGGATGACCAGATTTGCTAATTCTCTCCTCTCATAATTAAATTGATACTGTCTTTTCAGCCTGTTTTCCAGATAAATGCATTTTGTTTGTATTTATAGTAAACCCGGCAATTGCAACTAAAAACGCAGAAACGATTAAAAACCAAAACGCTGCATCATAGGAGCCATTAAACAGACTAATAATGAATCCAATCACAGCTGGGGAAATCGCGCCGGCAATTTGAGCAACAAAACTTATAACCCCTGTTACAGAGCCGATGAGTTCCTTTGGCCCATATTTTAATATAATAGTAAGAAGCGTTGTTCCGATGAAAGATATAGCCATCGCAGTTAATGTAAAAAACGTGATAAAAAGCGTTATGGATGTAGCATTAAACATGAAGCTGATAAATAATGCAGTGAAAAGGGAACCTATGATAATAAGATACTTCTCTCGGCCTACCATATATTTATCAAGAAGCCAACCACTTATATTAAACATTAGAAAGCTGGCAATATACGGAATAACTATTAACCCACCTGCAGATACCAAATCAAGCCCCTTCTCCTTCACCAAGTACATCGGCATCCAAGAGATAAGACCCCAGTTTACGATACTTGAAAAAAACTTGGCAAAAATGATTTTCCCTATGTTATCTACTTTAAATAACACTCTTAAAGAAACTTTATTTAAGCGTTGGTTACTTTTTTTGGGAGTTTGGACTTCTTGAGGTTTCAAGACAAACCAGAATGCTATAGCTACTAAAATCCCCGGAATGCCAAGGCTGATAAACATCCACCGCCATCCTAGAGTTACTACCATTGATGCAGCAACTATGCTTCCCAAAACGCCTCCAATACTTTGAGCAGACATAAAAAATGAATTTGCTCTTCCTCTTTCTTTTTCATGAAAATTCTCATGAATAGACAATACTGCTGCCGAATGGAACGGCCCTTCCCCTAATCCAAATAAAAAGCGAATAAATAATAAGGAGGCAAAAGACCAAGCAAAACCTGTCATCATTGTGAACACTGACCAGCTTATGAGAGAAATAATTATCATTACCCTTGCACCAAATCTATCTGTCAGCCATCCACCTAATAGCTGCATAAAAGAGTAACTAATAAAGAATGCACTTATCAGCACTCCAGTCTGGGAAGGGCTAAGTTGAAACTCTTCTTCAATAGGAATAATCCCCACATTAATTGCCAAACGATCAAAAAAACTTAAAATCATTGCTATAAATAGAAAACCCAAAATAATAAATTTTCGCTTACCGCCCGAATAACTATCCATTCGCTTTCACCTCTTTTTTAGAAAATACTTCTAAACAAAAAGAGCTTATAGCCGAGAATATAATAAGCCTCGGCTTTTAAGTTATCCATTAGTTAATATTCGTTGCAAGCACATCTGTTTTTAACGCCTTCTTATCGATTTTTCCGATTGTTGTGAGCGGAAAGGTATCTCGGAAATAAACTTCTTTAGGTACCATATATTTAGAAGTGTTCTTCCTACAAAAATCGATGATTTCCTCTTCCGTACAGCTAACTCCATCCCTTGGAGACACAATTACACAGACTGCTTCACCCCAATCAGGATGAGGAACACCGATGCAAGCACATAATGAAACAGCCGGATGCTGATTTACCACGCGCTCCACTTCTGCTGAATATACGTTCATTCCTCCTGAAATAATCATATCTTTCTTTCGATCCACAATATATAAAAAACCATTTTCATCCCGCTTACCGATGTCACCGGTGTAAAGCCAGCCGTCACGGATTGTCTCTATAGTTAGTTCAGGTTTTTGATAATATCCCTCCATCATAGTTGGAGATTTCACAATAATTTCTCCGAGCTCTAATGGCTTAACATCATTCCCATTGTCGTCAATAATACGTACTTCGGTCATCAAACACGGCTGTCCGCAACTCTTCAATACTTCCATGTTATTATGATAAGCCCAAATATGAGCGCTTTTAGAAAGTCTCGAAATAACGATATTACATTCTGTCATCCCATATTGCTGACGGATAACTGGTCCAAATACTTCAAAGGCTTCCTTCAAACGCTCTTGAGAAATAGGAGAAGCACCATAATAGATATTCTTGACGGAGCTCACGTCATAGTCTATTTCCTTCGCCAAATCAAGTAGTCTGTACAACATGGTCGGTACCATGAATGTAGACGTAATTCTGTATTGCTTAATTGTATTCATAATATATTCAGCTTGGAATCCACGCATAATATACACGTGTACTCCTGAAATAAGAGACCTCCAAAGTAGCGAACCAGCTGAATGTACGAGTGGGGTGCTCAGTAGCAAACAATCTTGGTCATCAAGTGAATCCTCGATGCTAGCTGAGATCATAGCAGCTCCTAGTCCTCTCTGAGAATGCATTACTCCTTTAGGTGTACCTGTTGTTCCACCTGTATAAGACAAAAGTGCGATATCTTCTGGCAAGACAGTCGGTAAATCTGGACAAACTGTCTCTTCTGGCCATTGGAATACCTCAAACTTATTAGGATAGTCGATACCGAATTTAGACAGACCGATAACGCGTACAGAACCATCTTCCGCTCCCTGCAAGTATTCAAGAACTGTTTCGACATGAGGTTGTGTTGCCATAATGACAACTTTAGGTTTTGATTCTTTCAAAATAAAATCAACCTCATGAACCCCTAGCTTTTCTCCTAACGGAACCAAAATAGCACCGCATTGCGAAATAGCTACATTGAACAGCACATTCTCCAGGCTATTTGGAATAATGGTAGCAACATGGGTGCCTCTCCCTACACCTAAACTGAGTAAATATTCAGTTATACGTCGTGATTTTTCTAACAACTCCTTGTACGTTAATGTTTCCTCTGCTGGTAATAAGGTTATCGCCGGCAAGTCCCCAAACCTGTTCATTCCTTTCAAAAGCAGTGACTGAAATGTCGTCTGTTGCATAGAAATTTAATACCTCCCTAATAGTCTATTTGTAGATTCCAACAGCTTTTATTTCTCGTAAATGATCCACTGTTGAAGATTGATAATTCAAGCTTTGTAATATTTCTTCGGTATGTTCTCCTAACGCTGGAGCTGCACTTTGACAAGTTGGAAGTGATGTAGAAAATAATGTAGGGAATCTGACATGAAGCTCTTTCTCACCTGTTTCCTGATTAAAACAGTGATAGAATATCTGTCTTGCTTTCAAATGTGGATCTCTAATAACATCAATGGCACTGTTAACAGGAGTCCATGGAATATCCGATGAACCAAAAATTTTCTCCCAATAACTGAATGGCTTAGACAGAATAATTCCTTTTATCAAATGGTGTAGCTCTATCTTTCTATGCATTCTTTCCACCGGGCTTCTCCATTGCTTCAAACTGAGGGCTGGAAATTCCTCCTGCAGACAATGTAGGAATTTCGCCCAAAATTTATCTTCATTTAATCCGAGAGCAAGCCATTTCCTATCTTTAGCTTCATACATGTCATTTCCAGGCATCACCAATGGAGACTCCCTTTCAGAAAGCGCTTTCTCGTTTTTGATCAGAGCAGGCAAGAATAATCCCACCCAAGTGACCAATACATCTGTCATAGAAACATCGACATACTGCCCCTGCTTTGAATGTTTGGACTCCATGAGGGCAGCAAGAATTGAAAATGCGGCCATCATCCCTCCAGCCAAATCGGCTATCCGAGTAGCAGGACGTGTCGTAGGCATTTCCATTTGTGATGGAATACCAACCATACCGGCTAATGCCAAAAAATTTAAATCGTGGCCGGCGCGATCCTTATAAGGACCCGTTTGTCCGAACCCGGAAAGAGAACAATAAACAATCTGTGGATTTATTCCTTTCACCTGTTCATATCCGAATCCTAAGCGATCTAAAACACCAGGGCGGAACCCTTCCAAAAAAACATCCGCCTCTGCTACCAGCTGACAGAGAACTTCTCTCCCTTCTTCCTGCTTAAGATCAATAGCGATTGACTTCTTATTGCGATTCACCATATTGAATATCGGTTTTGCCATATCTCTTGTGATATCCTCATGCGCAATATCTTCAACCTTTATGATTTCCATTCCTAAATCACCTAGCAGCATGGTACAGTAAGGTCCAGGAAGTATCCGAGATAAGTCAATGACTTTTATCTGCTTAAAATATTCATACATTATACGTCTATTCTCCCTTCATTGTCTTATTAAAAAATTATTAGAGACCTGTTCTTTCAATAACTCTTTCGCAATCGTATTTTTTTGAATTTCAGAGGTGCCGCTAAGGATCCGAAACATACGTGCACTTCTATACATTTTTTCTACAGGATGCCCTTTTTCCAACCCTTGTGATCCGAAGATTTGGATTGCCTTATCAGCTACGCGGTTAACCACTTCCGATGCAAACAGCTTGGCCATCGATGCACCGGCACGATCTTCTTCTCCCCGATCGATTTTTTCAATCACATCATAAACCATGCATCTAGCTGCATAGATTTCCGTAGTCATGTCTGCAAGCATATGCTGGATAGCCTGAAATTCTGCAATATGGCGCCCAAATTGAACCCGTGTTTTAGCTTGTTCTATCGATAAATCAAGAAGATGTTGAGCCATCCCGACAAATCCGCAAGCATGTGAAGCGCGATTCGCATTAATTCTTTTCATTCCAAGAAGCAATCCTTTTCCTGGCTCTCCAATAATATTGGAAGCTGGAACTCGACATTGATTAAATATTAATTCAGCATGAATGCGTTCTCCTGAAATTGGGACTTGAATATTTCCTAATTCGAAACCGGGAATATTCGATGTTTTTTTGTCTACAAGAAAAGCAGTGATTCTCTCTTGCTTTTCATCCATCAATTCCTTGGCTATCACAATGGCAAAATCAGCATAAGGAGCTGCACTAATAAACCGCTTCTTTCCATTTAATATATAATCATCTCCGTCTCTAACAGCTGTCGTCTCAATTGCAAATGCATCTGAGCCCGCATTTGATTCCGTGAGAGCAAAACAACAACTAGATTCTCCAGTAACAATTGGAAGAAGATACTTTTCTCTCTGTTCTTGTGTAAAACTGTCCAGCATTTGTCCGATTCTTAGTGGTCCCCCTATTTCTCCGATAACCTGCCCCCATAATACTGCTCCCGAACGAGCCAGTTCTTCTTTCAACAAGCACAGCCCTTTTAAGCTAAGATTTTTTCCTCCAAGCTCCTTAGGTAGGTTAATCCCGTAAAACCCTAATTCTCTTGATCGTTTTCTAACCCATTTAATCGCTTCCATCGGAATATCCTCTTCGGCATTCAATTTCTGTTCTGCTTCATAAGGAAGTAATTCATTTTGAATAAAACTACACAATTGGGTATGAAGTACCTTTAAATTCTCTCCATTTGCTGTTATCATATTTTTCCCTTCTTTCTACTTGTTTGACTTCATATAGTTACATAATTAAGTGAATACCAGAATTATAATTTGTTAACTTACCTTGTATTATGATTTAAATCCCTTTATCTTTTCTGAATCTTTAGTTAATTATAGTTATAAATTTTATTTAAGTAAATTAACGATTAGTTATAATAACTTAAATAAAATTGATGTAAAAAAATAAAAAATAACATTCAACCTTGTTCCAAAAATATGATGAATAATCATTGAATAAAAAAATATTAGTACAAATATCACGAAGATACCGTACTAATATTTATAAGTAGATGCATAGAGTTCAAGACACTTGATAAACTCTTTGGCAGCTTTCGACAAGCAATGTTTCTTTGATTGTACCCATCCCATATCTAGGGAATTGTGTTCCATATTGATTAATGGAATAGGAATAAGTTCACCGCTTAGATAATATGGATCGGTGTTAATTCCAACGTCATAAGAAAAAGAAATAGCTAAACCTTCAGCCACAGTTTTTTTCATAATTTCTGTATTGTTTGTAGAAAATAAAATATTCATTTTACCAAAACGATTAAAAAAATATCGGATGAATGCATGCATGTTCGGTCCGTTATAGACTACAAGGTTCTGCTCAAGCAAATCCTGTGGAGTTACATTTTTTCGATTAACTAATGAAGAATTCCTACCAACAGTAACGATTAGTTTTCCTTTCAATAGAATTTGAAAATCTAATTTTTCTTCTTTCGGGTTCTTTTTCGGGATATGCATGAGTCCAATGTCAACTTTTTCCTTTACAACATCATCGATAACATAATGTCCTCCCTTTTCCTCGATAATAACGTTTACATTCGGATACTTTTTCTTGAATAAGGCTAAAGCTTTAGGCAAAATGGTCAGAAACAATCCTTGAGTTGATGATAGTCTCAATTCCTTCTCCATAGTATCTGAATAAGTCTGAGCCTTATCTCTTATTTCTTGAAGTTTGTTCACGACCTCATAAGCTTTTTGGATGATTTCCTTCCCCTCTTTTGTCGGTATTGTACCTGTTCGCGATCGCTTGAATATTTTTATACCCAGTTCTTTCTCCAGGTTTGTAATAGCCATACTGATTCCAGCCTGAGAGATGTGGAGGATTTCTGATGAACTAGAAATAGAGCGTGTCTCAGCAACCTTGATAATATATTGTAATTGTTCAATATTCATTGCAACCCACCCTTTTTAAGTTCCTTTTCCGAATCATGCATCTAAACAAATTCTCTTTCAATTATGTTTTTTCTAATTTCTTATAAAGTAGCTGAGTGCAATTACTTTTTTACCCAAATAGACTTTCGGAAGACTACTTTTACAAGGTTAATCCCATTACTGATTTCGTTGCACCTTTCTAAACTCCTCCTTAATAACAACTGTAAGATGTAAGTATAAACCAACTATCCGAAAAAAGATGGGAGCTATTTCCCCATCCTTTTTCGATACTTATTATGACCATCAACCAAACCGAAATGCTTAAAACCATTGTTTTTGTAGAAGTTGTTTAGTTTCGTATTATTTGCAACACAATCCAACTTTAAGAACTTTTTATCAGCGTGTTTATTATCTTGAATCCACATCAAAGCCTTTTCACCTATTCCGCTCTTCATATACTTTGGGATAATCGCTAGTCTATGTAAGTATAGTGAATCAGAAAAAACATCTTCTCCAAAAATATGGCGATCCCATTCATTTTGTATGGAAGACACTGTAAAAGTTCCTATCATTTCATTTTCTTTCAAAATGATGTAAGTATTTTTATTTATTACAGCTTCCATGATTTCTTCGTCATCTCCACCTTCTAAAAGATACTGCCACTGGTCGATTTCTTTTTCTTTTAACCACCGTGCAACTTCTTTTAGCATATGAATAATAAGAATACTTTCCTCGCTATGCGCAGTTCTAATTTGATAGCCTTCAAGGGTATTTTGATACATTGTTTCTTCCTCCTTTTTAGTCTCTCGACTTTTTATTAGAATAAAAAAGAAACAATCAATCTCCTTTTAATAAGGAATATAAAATTTCTCCTCGTAGCTTAAAAAATTCTAGATGTTCTTCAATTAACCTTTCACAATTTTTTCCTTCTAAAATCTCAAGTGTCTTCTTAACAAAATTCCAATTCAAGCAACCAGACAACCATAATAATGAGGACAGTCTTTCTCAGTCGAATCTAAAAAATCACCTGCATCATATCCCTTCAAAAATGCTTGAGCAACTTTAGGACAAACTTCATGTGAGAATATCCCTTGCGTTCGAGAATACCACTTTATAAGCCACGCTAACCCTTCTATACGGTCTCCATAAGTAATTGATTCAAAATCTACAATTCCCTTCACTTTCTGATTCAAACCCCAAATAATATTTAGAGGGTTTAAGTCTGATTGTATAATGAAGTTTAAGTCTTTCGAATACGCTTTCTCAATATGATATTCTGCCACTTCTAGATAACTTTGTAATGCGCTTGTGCTCTCACTCAAAATATTACGTACAGGTACTTCGTTACGAAGTAGTTTTATGAATTCCTTATATCCATGTAAATGTGATTCCTTTAAAAAAATAGAACTTTGAAATCTGCTGGAAATATCATGACACCTTCTTGCCTCTCTGCCAAATTCCTCGGCAATATTTTCGTCACAATATGTAATATGGATACCTTCAATCCATTCCGATAATACAAATCGATACGCTTCATCATTCCATGTGAAAGAAACAAATGGTTGATTAGTAGAGGATTGTATAATCCTCATAAAAGGAATATCATGCTCCCTTACATAACGCGAAAACCTTATTTGCTCTTCTAATTGCTTGTTTGTTATATGCCCAAAAGCAGGATTTTCTGTTCGTTTTTCACCTAAAAATCTTGCGGAATATCTTTTTCCATTTACATTGATTTTATAATGGAAATCTTTATTCCAACTTCTTTTGTGTAATTCATCTTCTATTTGTAATGTGTGAATATCTTTGAAATAATGACTTACAGCTCTTGTTATCAACAACCTCATTTGTTACCCTCTTTTCTAAATTCCAGGTCTCATATGCTAATTATCATGCTCTCCATGTATACTATTTACGAAAATATTTACATCTCACCAATTGTTATACCCCTTTGTGAATCTGTAAAACACTCAATTTTATTGTAATAAATTCTAATGTACATTTTAGGTTCTAAAGTTGGGAAAATAGCAAAACATTTCAAACTTCGAATCAAACTCCCTTGTTACTCTCTTTCTTTTCAATCTTATAAAAAAATCTACAACAATGCATGTGAGTAGTTTAATAAATACTTATTAAACTACTCACATGCATGAATAATTATTACCACTCTTTAATTCTTACTTCCTTTATTTTGTCCATGTATAAGATTAAGAAGTTGAATATATTCATCTTCTTGTCCAATATCATATCGGTTTCCATCGATGATTTTCCCATACACATTTTTCATTGTAAGTAAAGAATGGATTGCGTCAGTGAGTTGATACTCTCCTCCGACTCCAGGCTGTATGTTTTTTAACAAAGGAAAAATATCTGGTGTAAAAACATACCGACCAATCACTGCAAAATTAGATGGGGGATTTACTTTCGGTTTTTCAACAATATCTGTAATTTGCATATAATCCTCTTTTACTATATCCCCTTTTATAATCCCATACTTTTCTAAATTTTCATCCGGTACTGTATGGATACCTAGTACACTACTTTTTACCTCTTCGTATATCCTAATTAATTGATTTAAAGCTGGTTCTTTATCCGAAATTACGATATCATCTGGTAAAAGTACAGCAAAAGGATCATTCCCTATAAATGTTTCCGCTAGTTTTATTGCTTCACCTAGTCCCCTTGCATAAGGTTGCCTCGTATAATGAATTTGAATATCCGGAATAGAAAATTCATTTAATAAATGTGATTTCTCCTCTCTTTTTAAAAACGTTTCCAATTCTAATGAATAATCAAAATAATCAACTATTAAATTCTTTGTTCTTGAAAGAACAATTAATATTTGTTCAATTCCAGATTTTACAGCTTCTTCTACAATATAATGAATCGCAGGTTTATTTCCTATCGGAAACATCTCTTTTGGAACTACTTTTGTAATAGGAAGGCTACGCGTTCCATAACCAGCAGCTGGAATTATTGCTTTTTTTATCACGACCCTCGCTCCTTCATCCTATTTCCAATAGTATATTCAGTAATCCGTTATCCGCTCATCACTCTATCAAAAAAAGGCATTTAACTTATCTCTCCCTATCGTTTATCGTATGAATAGGGCTTTTGATATGGCACAAGTCAGACTTGTCCATCAATATAATATACAAGCAAGTACAAATTTTTAGAAAGGTGCGTGTCTTCTTATGGACATATGTATAATAGGTTCTGGCTATGTTGGACTAACTTCAGCAGCAGTATTAGCAAATTTAGGACACCATGTTGTTTGTGTTGATAACGACCAAAGTAAAATTGATATTCTTCAAAAAGGCGATCTTCCTATTTACGAACCGGATTTAAAAGAGCTTCTATATAAAAATAAAAATCGTTTAAAATTTTGTAGTGATGTTGGTCAAGTCATTCATCAAACGCCGGTTATTATGATTGCTGTTGGAACTCCTTCCGCTCCCAATGGAAAAACAGATTTACAATACATTTATTCTGTTATCGATACAATAGCTCAAAACATAAAATCATATAAAACGATTATCACAAAAAGCACAGTTCCACCTGGTACAAATCAACTCATAGGTGAAATGCTCATAAAAAAAGGGATAGACTCTTTACTTTTTAATATTGTTTCTAATCCCGAATTTCTTCGAGAAGGATCAGCCGTCCATGACATGCTCTTTCCAGATAGAACAGTGGTAGGTATACAAAAGGGCGATACAAAGTCGCTTGAAATTATGCAAGAAATATATAAAGATATTAAAGCTCCATTCTTTCATACCACTTTAAGTAGTGCAGAAATGATTAAGTACACTTCCAATGCTTTTTTAGCTACAAAAATATCTTTTATCAATGAAATTGCTAGAATTTGTGACGCATATCAAGTTGATATTACGGAAGTAGCAAAAGGAATAGGGTACGATTTCCGAATTAACCCTCATTTTCTCCAAGCTGGAATTGGATATGGTGGCTCCTGCTTCCCGAAAGATTTGAATTCATTAATCTATACAGCAAAGAGCAGACAAGTCGAGCCTCTCATTTTGCAAGCTGTACAATCTATTAATTCCACACAAGTAGACTACTATATTGAAAAAATTAAAAACAAATTTAAAGACCGTACTTCAAACCGAATAACAGTCTTAGGAATCTCATTCAAACCTCTTACAGATGATATACGCTATTCGCTTGCTATTACACTGATTGAAAAATTAATTCCTCTTGGTTACGAAATTCATACCTACGATCCAAAAGCCCACCTTCCTTCTCCTCTAAAAAAACATGTCACGGAGCATGCTCATTTGAAATCTTCTATTATAAATTCTGATTGTGTAATCATTGCGACAGAATGGAATGAATTTAAAACACTTGATTGGCAACAAGTAAAAAAATTAATGCGAGGAAATACAATTGTTGATGGTCGGAATTGTATTGAAAAAAATGAAGTAGAAAAACATGGTTTACAATATATAGGAGTTGGTCGTCCATGAAAATCCTTGTTACAGGCGCAGCCGGTTTTATCGGTTCCCATCTATGTCAAGCATTACTCAAAAACGAATCCTATCATTTAATTGGGATCGATCATTTCATCGGTCCTACTCCCATTACATCAAAACATCAAAATATACAACAATTCAAAAATCACCCACGGTTTCAATTTATACAAGGTGATATTTTAACTACAGATTTATCTAAGCTTTTACAAGATGTAAATATTGTCTATCATTTAGCTGCAATTCCCGGTGTACGAACAAGTTGGGGGAAAGATTTCGATCCATATGTGACCAATAATATTCTCGCTACACAGCGCTTACTTGAAGCCTGTAAGCATATAAATTTAAGTAAATTTATTCATATCTCTACTTCTTCCGTTTATGGTGAAAAAACAGGATCAGTTTCTGAAGATTTGTTTCCTACTCCTTTATCACCATATGGTGTGACAAAATTAAGCGGAGAACATCTATGTCATATATATCAAACAAACTTCCATATACCGATTGTTATTCTAAGATACTTTACAGTATATGGACCTCGCCAACGCCCTGATATGGCGTTTCATAGACTAATAAAACAAATGTTAGAAGATAAACCTCTTACTATTTTTGGTGACGGAACTCAAACACGTGATTTTACTTATATCGATGACTGTATACGCGGTACCATAGCTGCATTAGAAACACAAAATCATATAACAGGTGAAATCATCAATATCGGCGGAAAAGAACGAGCATCCGTTTTAGATATCATTTCCTTGCTAGAGAAAAAACTCGGTAAGACAGCAAAAATACATTTTCTCAACGCAGTACCTGGAGAACCTAAACACACATGGGCGGATATTTCTAAAGCAACTTCCCTCCTACAATATTCCCCTTCCATTTCGTTAGCTGACGGGTTACAAGCAGAGATCAATTATTTAAACCAACTCTACAACAGAGGATAACTTATGAAAATATCATATATATCTACAGAAAAGCTGCCCTCTCTAGCAATTAGAAGTGAAATCATCCAAGTTGCAACATCCAGCTGATAGGCTAGAACATATGTATGAAAATTTTGTAAAAACAATCGATTCTCCTCAATCCACATGCAAATAATCTAAAATAAAACAATACCCCCTTATTTGGGGGTATTGTTTTATTCTTCATCTTCTTCTTCTTCGTCTTCTTCTTCGTCATCGCCATCTTCTTCGTCTTCTTCTTCATCTTCTTCTTCGTCATCGCCATCTTCTTCGTCTTCTTCTTCATCTTCTTCATCTTCTTCTTCGTCTTCTTCATCTTCTTCTTCGTCTTCTTCATCTTCTTCTTCTTCGTCTTCTTCATCTTCTTCATCTTCTTCTTCGTCTTCTTCGTCTTCTTCGTCTTCATCTTCTTCTTCTTCGTCGCCTTCTTCGTTTCCTTCTGCTTCGCTTTCGTCTTCTTCTTCGTTAGTGAAATTCACCTCTGACTCATCTACATACTGAAGTTCGACTTCTATACCATTGTGTGATCCAGATTGAATTGCATCAACTAAAACTCTTAAAGCTTCCTGTAAATCATTTCCTGAATCAAAGTTAAAACCGTTTTCAAAATCCAACTTTATTTCTGCTTTTTTCACTTCAGACATTGATAAACCTCCTTTATTATAGTTTCATAAATATAGTATGTTAAACTCATATCAAAAGATTGATATACTTGCGGACTTTTTCTCTTTACTTCCTTTTCTTTTTAAAAATTTGAGCACCTTCTATTAGCCTTGGAGCTACTGGTTGATTAGGTGCAATAATCTTGATTTTTAGTTTCGGTTTTTCCGGTTCAAACGAAACTAATTCTTCTTTCTCTTCCAACTCAATTATTTCATCCGTTACTTCGTCGTTCACCTCAGTATTTACTTCTTCATTTATTTCCTCATTTACTTCTTCATTTACCTCAGCATTACTACCAACTATTAGCCTTGGAGCTATTAATTGATCAGGTGCAATAATCTTAACTTTTAGTTTCGATTTTTCCGGTTCAAGCGAAACTAACTCTTCTTTCTCTTCCAACTCAATTATTTCATCTGTTATTCCGTCGTTTACCTCAGTATTTACTTCTTCATTTACCGCTTCTACTAACTCCTCACTTGTTGCAATTTCTTGGTTATTATCCACCTCTTTTACATCGAGAAAGCTAATTGTTGGTAATTCAACTAACTCCACTCCTTTAACAGCTGCTAAATTTTCTACTACAGATAATTCATTCAACACAATATCTTGAGGTTTATTCATCGTTTGTTCATATTCTGAAAGAGCCCATCCCATTGGACCAGGTGGAGAAAAAATAAATTTGTCTAGGTCAAGAAGTGGGATAACCATTTTCTCCTGTTTATATTTCATTTTATTTCCCTCCGCTTCCACTTTTAATTACATGAAAAATATCAGGAAAATTTTGTAGAAATTCCTCTTTTGAATCCTCCAAAGCAATAATATTTTGTAATGCCCAAATATATTTTTCGTCAGACCAAGACCTCTTCTGCGCCAAGTAATATTTATGAGCAATTGCACAAAATGAATGCGGGAATGATAATTCTGTCCAAAGAACACGATATTGTTCTTGTGACAAGGGATTCTCAGAATCATAGGCCTTCAACATATGAACAGCAAAGTCAGTATCCCAAACTGACATTTTTTTCATTACTTTATTTAAAATAATACGTAAATCTCGAACTGGTAAATCATTTGTAATAGAGTGTAACTCCTTCATAAAAACAGTGTCTTCCATTTCTGTAAATCTCGCTAAAGTAAAATCTTGTTGACAAAAACCTTTTGATGCGATAACTTCCTTTGTCCATTGGCTATAGTATGGCTCATCAATTTCTTGTAATGCTTTCTTACCACGCGCTAACATTTTATCTGCATACTCTAAAAACATGATTGAAAATGGATCATTTGGAAAAGAAAGAGCAATCCTTTTATTTCCTTCTAATTCTTGTAATTTCCATCTATACAACTTATGCCACTTTCCTAATCGACTTCGTATTTTACTTTCTGGTTCTGAAATATATCCCTCGGATGCTCGTTGAAATTGCCCTGCATATATAAGCACTTTTTCTAGTTGTTCTTTACTGTAATAAATGATTTCCTTTCCCTGATGTTTATCATATAGTACATATGCATAATCACCAGCCCCAATACAAAAAGCCCCTCTCTTCGTCTTATGAAGCTTTGTAATTGGCAAACCATTGTTTAAAAGGTGTAAATGTGCTCCTGCAACAAATAACATTCTTTTGGGGTTCATATGTGCTTGTTTTAATATTTTTACCCCTTCATTTGTTTCTACTTCCCAAATTGTTCTTCCACTTCTGCTTGATTGTAACGTAATATTATTCGGCTCAAATGGATAAAATTGCAGTACTTTCTCTAAATGTTCATACTCTAAACTAGTTTCCTCTCCCAATTCCCTCATCCTCTCTTACTTCTTTCTAGATACTTCTTCATATACGCCAAGTAAATTCATAGCAACACGATTCCAACTGAAATCCTTCTCAACTTTTAATCGTCCATTTCTTCCCATTTGTTCGCACTTGCTTCTATTATTTAATAGATTAATAATCTTTTCAGCATATACATCAGGATTCTCGAAGTCATGCACAATATAACCATTTTTCCCTTCAACGATTACTTCTGGGTTACCACCCCGGTTACTCGTAATAATAGGTAAACCTGCAGCCATCGCTTCATAATGCACCCTAGCTAGCGGCTCTTGCCACTGTGAAGAACAAACGAAAAGATCTGACATCGCATAGAGAGTCGGTATATCCTTCGGCTTTACGAATTTAATAAAAGTTACATGTTCTTTATACATCGCACCTAATGTATACAAATGCTTCACATAATTATTTAAGTTGTCATCCCCAAACCATTTTGACCCAATAAAAACCATCATAATATCTGGGTGCTGTTCAATAATTTTGGGAAGTGCTTGTAGCAATATATGAGGTCCCTTTACTTTACTCAATCGACCAACAAATAAAACTACTTTTTTATTCTGGAAATTCAACTCTTTTTGAACATCTCTTCTTACTGCTTTCCCCCTCGCTGTCCAAGCAGGAGTATATTGATCTAAATCTACACCCGAATATACTGTCTTTGTCTTATTTTTCGCTGCTGGGAAACGAGAAGTAATTGTCTTACCAATATAATCACTTACTGTTACAATTTTTGAAACGACTGAAAGACATGCCTCCCCTTCCTCATCACTTATTTTTTCATATGCAAACATCTCATTATGCACACTTAATACAAATTTTGTTTTTGGCGCAGCATCGTATAAAACTTTCATCCAGTTTGGACGATTACATAAATGAACTACATCATAATTTTCCTTGCTTATATGTTCAACAATACGAGGAACATACTCATCTTCTGAAAAACGTATATACCGAACACCTTCTCTTTTTTCAAAATCTTTCAAATCCGGATCATTTATTGAAATAATTGTCACATCTTTTCCTTTTGAAGCAATAATAGAAGCAACGGCATCCATATAAATTTGAATAGCTCCTCCTCGTATTGCTGGTACGGGTAGTTTTTCAGTAGATATTATTGCAATTTTCATACGTTAACCCTCCATTTCACAAAGAATACAACCCTCTTCAACATATGTTACGAAAAAGCTCTTACCATTGTGAGTAATCGAGCACCTTTTTCCAAATACCAAACACAAAATAGGTAAAAGCTCTACTTTTTATCCTTACAGGCGAATGGCTAGAACAACCAATTGTCTTGTACCATAAAGTAATAAGAGAATGTATAAAGGATGGTGACATATATGGAAAAACACACAGAAGAAGCAGAATATATATTATCGCCTGAAGAGGAGAGCAAATTACTATCGTTAGCTGAAACAATGATTCAAGATTGGGATATTACTGTAAATGCCATTGAATTAATACAGGGGGGACAACTTGCATTAGTATGGAAAATTCATACACCGGATGGACCTGTTTGTTTAAAAAGAATTCATCGTCCAGAAAAGAAAGCGTTATTTTCTATTCATGCACAAGATTATCTTGCAAAAAAAGGAATGCGTGTTCCAAGTATTATTCCTAACAAAAATAATCAGTTATACACAAAACATGGCCCATTTTTATTTGTCGGATACGAATGGATTGAGGGAAGACCTTTCGAACTTACTATGCAAGAAGACCTTGAAATGATTATGAAGGGATTAGCTGACTTCCATCTTGCGTCTATTGGTTACAGGCCACCACCAGGGGTTCCTATTTTCACAAAACTAGGACGTTGGCCAAACCATTACATCAAGAGATTCCAACAAATGGATGTTTGGAAGAACTTAGCTGAAAATACTAAGGAAGATCCATTTTCGCAATTGTACTTAGCTGAAATTGATCCTTTTATTCTAGAAGCACAACATACACTTCAGCGACTATTAGCTTCTGAATATACAACCTGGACAAATCAATTACAATCAAACCCTAACCTGTGCCATCAAGATTACGGTACAGGAAATTCCCTTCTTGACCCAAATAATCAAATTTGGGTAATTGATTTAGATACCGTGTCTTTTGATCTTCCGATTCGTGATTTGCGTAAAATGATTATTCCTTTATTAGATACAACGGGAGTTTGGAATGAGGATCAATTTAATATTATGATTAACGCTTACGAATCAATTTCTCCTCTAACAGCTGAACAAAAAAAGATCATGTTTATCGATATGCTATTTCCATATGAACTTTACGATGTAATTCGTGAAAGATATGTTAGAAAATCTCCTCTTCTTGCTGATGAACTCGCCGGCGCTATGGAATATGAGAGAATAAAATCTAAAGCTTTAAATACTTTAATTGAGAAATTTTAAAATCTAGTACGTGAAACTAAAAAATAAGAAGCCTACCAAATAGATGTTAGGCTTCTTCTACTATCATTTTGCAATTTCTAAGTCTAAAAACTATATTTCTACATCACTGATTTCGCTGCGCTTCTTTAAATTCTTCCTTAATTTGAGCAAGTGTTCCTTCTTCTGTAATTAATCTGTATGCTGCATACGCTAATGCTTTTGCAGATGTAATTAATGCTTTATCGCCAAGTTCCGAACGAGCTGCTTCTCTAAATTCATTCGTATGAGCAATTAAATTGTCTGGACCAATTTTAATGTAAGGATGAATTGTTGGTACGACTTGACTTACATTCCCTGCATCTGTTGAACCGATTCCAAGTCTCTCTTTACGATTTACATCTTCACCAAGGTTTTCTAATTCCTCAGCAATCACTTCATTAAATGTTTTTGTTACTAATAATTCATCAATTTCATTTTGGAACTGATTGATTTTTACTGTTGTTCCTGTTGCTAATGCGGATCCCTGTGCAATATTTCGTACCTTTTCAGTTACTTCAGCACATCTTTTACGCGTTGCTGCGCGAATGAAAAAGCGAGCTGCTGCGTAATCTGGAATAATATTCGGCGCCTTTCCACCTTCAGTAATGACACCATGAATTTTCACATCTGCTGGAAGTTGTTGGCGAAGTGCATTAATCCCACTGTAAAGCTGAATAATCGCATCTAATGCATTAATTCCTTCCTCTGGTGATGCTGCCGCATGTGCAGACTTTCCATAAAAATGAAAATCAAGTGGATCAACTGCTAGCGATGGACTTGTTGTTGCTGTTTTTCCACTCGGGTGAATCATAAGTGCTGCATCGATATTGTTAAACAAACCTGCTTTCACATAACTTGCTTTGGCACTTCCATTTGGTCCACCTTCTTCTGCTGGTGTTCCAAATACGACGATTTCACCTCCAATTTCTTCAATTGTTTCTGATAATGCAATCGCTGCCGCAACACTTATTGTGCCAATTAAATTATGACCACACGCATGACCTAATCCAGGCAAAGCGTCATACTCTGCTAAAAAAGCAATTGTAGGTCCTTGTTTCCCTGAGCTTTTCCGTGCGATAAAGCCTGTTTCATGTCCTGCTATATTGTGTTGCAGTTGAAAACCTGCACTTCCTAGTAATAAGCTTAATGTTCTTGATGCAAAGAATTCTTGATTACCAATTTCAGGGTTCTCATGTATATCATGACTTGTTTTTACATACGTCTCTTTATTTCTTTCTATGCTTTCAGTAATACTATTTCGGTGTGACGTTACTTGTTTTGTTGTCATTTTCCTATTCCTCCTTTAAATTTACATATAAAAAAGCCTCTCTCTAAAAGATAGAAAGAGGCTTGAAAAATACAGATTCAAAAATGCCTTCTTTCTTATCTTTCAAGTCTTTCACTTGCTGGAATTGGCACAGTATTCATATTGAATCCGCTGCCGAGGTTTCATAGGGCCAGTCCCTCTACCTCTCTTGATAAGAAAATCGTTTTTATTTTCATAAAATTATATTAAATTATTTTCATTCTAGTTTTATTCCGACTAAATGTCAAGGAATTCCGATTTGATTTTACCGAATATCTAAAAATCCTTTTAAAACGCCAATCGTTTCAGGAGTATGCATTCTCGCACATATATAAGGGAATTCTGGACTTCCTTCAAACGTCATTTGTGACGTTAACGGCGCACCTACCCAAAAGATTTCATCATCAATACATATAAATGGAAGTGATTTATTTTGTCTTTGTACTCTTACATTTTTTAATGGAATGGGTCCATCGCTATATATTGTGACTTGCGCCACTGTACGCATTAATGCCTGCCATACTCTTTTATCTACCTGTCTTGTACTTGGAAGCGAAATAATAATTTTTTGTTTTGCTGACAAAATATCTTTTAACAATACTTTTGTCTCTTCCAAATTCATTTGCATAAACCATCTCAAGCGCTTTGTAATTTTTCGTTCGAACAACGGACGTGATGACCTGCGATCATACACATTTCCGTGTCTTTCTATGTGAGAAGTTAAATGAGATAACGCTTGTTTTCTCGAAAGATTTTTCCGCATATATTGGCAGTCCGATAACTGAATGAACTTCCCTCTTGCCCTCGTTACCGCAACGTTTACAAGACGATGATTTTTATGATCAAAAAATAACACACCAGGTCTTTCTTGCGGATAACTATCTACTGTATCAAATATCATCATGTCTCGTTCAGACCCTTGAAATTTATGAACAGTTGCCGCTAAAACAGGTGTATTTCGATACTTTGTTTTTTGCAATAGTTCTCTTATGCATGTTGATAAGAAACGGGACTGTGCGCGATATGGTGTGACAACTCCAATGGATTGAACACCATCTAATAAACCGATTAAAATCATTTGCATCGCAACAAGACCGGACATCATATTAAAACGTGAACCAGAAGCTGCATCTTTTAAAGAATAGGCTCCCATCAAACTAGTATCAAATAGAGCAGTCGCTTCATTTGCAAATGGCTGTAATTCCGCTAATTCCTGCCTTGCCGAAACAGAAGGATGGTCGAACACTCTATTCTTATAAATAAATGAGTTTGTAAATTTAGATATATCCTCATGCATCCGTCTTTGTTCTTGCAGCATAAATAAATTTGGATGTGCTTCATAACTATTTACAGATTGGACAATGCCAGCATGATAAAACATATCTTCCCCTAGCCATTTTCTAACAAGCTCATGGTTTGCCATCGCAATTGGAGGCAACTGTAAAAAGTCACCACAAACGACAATTCTTTTACCAAGAGAAGCAGCTAATGCGAGTTGCGGCACATATGCCATACTCACTTCATCTACAACAACTAAGTCAAATGTTCGCTCATAAATAAGAGAATCAATTGCGCATTTGGATAGCGTCGCACCAATTACTTTTGCATTTTCAATATATTCTCTTTCTACTTCTTTAATTTTCGCTCTTTGTTTTCTGAGGTCTCCTTCAATTTCTTGCATACGCTTTTTATCAGAAGCAGTTGCTTTATACGATAAGATTTTTTGTCGAAGATCTTGACGCATTTCCTCTAAATAGAGCTTTTCTTCTCCCCATGATCCATTCGTTGTTTCCACTAGTCTAGAAGCTAGTAATGTATCATGATTCCGTATATGTTCATGTTGGCTAAATCCATACCGGACGATTTCTCCTGGTGTCCATTTTTCTTTCTTTTCGATTTGCTTTGTTACTTCACTCATTAATACATCAACCGCTGCATTACTATGAGCAAGTACAAGTACTGATTTTCCTTTTTGATAATGCGCGGAAATAATACGTGATAAATTATAAGATTTCCCCGTTCCTGGTGGTCCCCACACATACGTCGTCCTATTGTAAAAAGAACGATATGCCAGTTCATTCTTCGGATTTTTCATCTTCTCTATATGCTTTGGCGTACTCTTTCCATCTAAAAGACGTTTTACACGCTGACGCTTTTGCTTATCTTTTCGAACCTCTTTCAAACGTTCTTGTAGCTGTTCTAATAGCTGCCATGGTTCACTATATAAAACCGCTTCTCTTATTTCGCCTTGTATATAATCATTTAATTTTAGTTCAATTTCTAATCCATGTACAGATAATACTTCTCCGGTTGCTTCCTCACCATCAAATTCAATTCGAATGGGAGTACCATCAGGTAAGCTTACTTCCGAAATAAGCTGAAACACATACACCGTACTTTCATAATCTGTATATAGAAAACGACCATTGATAATAGATAGTTTACTACCGCCTATCGTTTTCCAATGTTTAATTTCATATGCTAACGCTTGATGCCACTCTTTCATCGTTTCCGTTAATGAAGGAGTTTGCGAAGTTGTGTTCATCTTTTTGTCTCCTTCCTTCTCTCCAAACATACTTTCTCACTATATCATAGAACGCCATACAATTTGTAAGGTTTTTATCTTGCTTATTTTCTTAATTTTCAATATTATGATACATATGAAATTTATCCCGCACTAACGGGCAGTAATACCCCACCTCAAAATTCGGTGCAAGCAATGTCCCGCTCTAGTGGCTAGAATCTCCGGTCGTTTCGCTGAGGCAAAAAGCATCTCTCTGTCAGGGGCGCGGGCGTCCTGGATTCTGAACGAGCCGCTTCCGCTTTTCTAAAGAAGTTAGGCGGGAGATAAACTGCCCGTAAATGCCCGATTGGTGAGGGCTGATAATCAGTTGGGGGATGCTCCCACTGATTAAAGTTTCACTTTATAGAAAGAAGGAATTCATCATGCCAATAAGAAGAATCGAACATGTCGGAATCATGGTTGCAAACTTAGAAACATCGATCTCATTTTATGAAAAAGTGGTTAGGCTAAAACTGATCAAACGTATGGGGCACCCAAATCCAAACTTAAAACTCGCTTTTTTAGGTGTAGAAGAATCACAAGAAACAATTCTTGAATTAATTGAAGGCTATAACCCTTCTCTTCCAACAGAAGGAAAAGTACATCACATTTGCTTTAAAGTGGATTCATTAGAGGATGAAATTGAACGACTAAAAAAATTAGAGGTTACTTTTTTATTAAGTAAAGAAATTGAAACATTACCTGATGGAACGCGTTATATTTTCTTCGCTGGTCCTGACGGAGAGTGGATTGAGTTTTTTGAGACGGAGAGATAATTATACTTCTTTTCAATAAAAAATCAGCACCACTTATTTTGGTGCTGATTTTCTTACATATTAGGAAAATAGTGATGTATTCGCATATAGCGCAGGTGAACCGCCTGAATGTACAAATAAAATGTTATCTTCTTTCTTAAATGTACCTTTTCTGATTAAGTCTATTAGTCCCGCTACTGCTTTTCCTGTATATACTGGATCTAGTAAAATCCCTTCTGTTTTTGCTAAAAGCTGAACAGCTTCTACCATTTCAGATGTTGGTAATGCATAACCTGGCCCAACATATTCCTCAAAACATACCACTGCCTCACGCGGAATAAAGTTTGGAATGCCAACGTGTGCTGAAGTTTCTTCTACAAGCTTACATACTTTTTCTTCTTGTTCAGCTTTTCCGCGGCTCACATTGATTCCGATTACCGGTATCCCCGTTTGATTTCCATAAAATCCAGTGATTAAACCAGCATGCATACCTCCGCTACCACTTACACAAACGACCGCATTGAAATCAATTCCTTGCTCAAACGATTGCGCCATAATTTCCTCTGCACAAGCAATGTATCCCATTGCACCGGTAGGATTAGATCCTCCAACTGGAATGACGTATGGTGTATCTCCTTTTTCGGTTACTTCTTTCGCTACTTTTTGCATCTCATCCATAAGGTCAGTTCCGTTTGGCACAACGATTACATTTTCAGCACCTAATAAATGATATAAGAAGTAATTCCCATTAAAATCTGGTTTTTCTTCCGGTTCAAGTCCTTCTTCTAATACAAGAATGCACTTCATTTTCTCTTTTACCGCAGCCGCTAATGTTAATCGGCAATGATTGGACTGAATACCACCAGCAGTAATTAGCGTATCTGCACCTTTCGCTTGTGCATCCGCCACAAGGAATTCTAATTTTCTCGTTTTATTTCCGCCAGCTGTTAAACCAAGTAAATCATCTCGCTTAAAATAAATAGAAGGTCCTCCTAGCACTTCAGAAAAATGATTTAGTTTTTCAATTGGCGTGTATGATTCTGTGTATTTTTTTCTAGGGAATTTTGCTAAGTTCATATTCTTTCTCCTTTATATCTCTCTTCATTCTCTAATTGCTGCTCTCCGCTATATGTATGGGGATTAAAGCAAATTATTTTCAGGAAACATTTTTCAGTATACTGGATTCATCCAAGTAAAGCGACTCTAATGATGAAAAACACTGTTAAAAAATATAAAAAAGAGCTTTTCCCATAAATAAAGTCGTTTCATATTTTAATGCGATACACCTAAAATCTTTAATGACTATATAGCTAAAGATTTAATTTCACAAATAGAATATAACGTCATCAAAAGAGAATATGGTTAAAGACATACAAGTTTTTCAACAAAGATATAGCGCAAAAATTCAAAGAAAATAAAGAAGAAATATTAAAATGGATTACATAGATTTAACTTTCTCCAACGCCCTTAACACGTGCTGCCTATTGTGAAAAAGTATTACTTAATGAAGTTATATTAGGATTAAAACAATATGTCATACATGGTGCCGGGTTAGATACTTTTAGCTTTCGACATCTAGAATTCAAAAACATCCTAAAAATATTTGAAATTGATCCCCCTGCTACACAGGAATTTAAAAGGAAATTCGCATTAAAATGAGAAATAATACATTACTATCGATTTATGAGGGGGATTATGTTGAGCAATCAAGTTTTAAATCTTACTAAAACAATTCATAACATAATAGATAAGCAATTTTCTGGAGCTATTTACATCAAGGATAACCATGAAGTCCTATTTGAATCCGCATTTGGTTATGCGAACAGAGCTGATCAAAAATTGAATACTGTTCATACACGCTTTGGAATTGCATCTGGCTGTAAGTTGTTTACAACTGTTGCGATTTGCCAACTCGTTGAAAAAGGTTTACTATCCTTCGAAACTCGTCTTGAAGATTGTTTGAACATACAATTTCCGCATTTTAACAAAGACATAACGATTCATCACCTTTTAACTCACAGTTCTGGAATACCAGACTATTTTGATGAACAAGTAATGAATAACTTTGAAGACCTTTGGAAACAAACACCTATGTATCTTTTGAATGACGTAAAAGATTTTCTTCCTTTATTTCAAAATGGGGAGATGATATTCCAACCTGGAGAAAAATTCCACTACAATAATGCTGGATTTATTGTTTTAGGTTTAATTGTGGAACAACAATCAGGACTTTCTTTTACCGACTATATTAAAGCAAATCTCTTCCAACGATGTGGAATGAATGATTCAGGATATTTCCCTTTAGACCGACTCCCTAAAAACACTGCCTATGGGTACATAGATAATAAAGATGGAACATGGAGAACAAATATCTACTCGATTCCAATAAAAGGTGGAGCTGATGGAGGCGCTTTTATCACACCATCAGATATGATCAAATTTTGGGAGGCATTGTTTACTCATCAGCTTTTAAGTAAAGAATGCACAGAAACACTTTTAAATTCACAAATCCATGTGAAAGATGGGGTAGATTATGGATATGGACTTTGGATTACTAAAAACGAAGAATCTATAATTAAGTATCATGTAATGGGATATGACCCTGGCGTAAGCTTCCATTCTGCTTTTTATCCTAAATCAGGAATCAAGTTAGCAATCCTTTCAAATAAAAGTTCTGGAGCCTTTGAAGTAATGAAGGGAATCGAGAAAATTTTTGAGATATAATTAAACTTTTTTATCAAGGTAATTCGTATCAATTTGAATAAACCTTATACTAAAGCAACATCAATACGTATACCGTCGCTGGTACACACCGCTTGAATAGTCGTCAAACAAAGATTATAGAGCAAAAGGGTGATACATATTATACATGACTAATATGTATCACCCTTTATTTTTATAGATTTATATCATTTAGATCTTTATACTTGTAAAGAACGCCCTTTATATAAGGCAGAGTGTTTGTACTATTCATTAGCTAAGAACCGAACAATTTGCGTTAAACCAGGTTGCAAATTCATTTCCCCTTTATGACGTACATATACCGTTTGATCCCCTTCAAACTTAGGGAGGTGTGCTGGATTATACGTATGCCATTCATTCGTTCCTTCTATAGCATATTCCATATACTGCGTTGCACCAACAATCAAATTCTTTATATCATCAGCTGTTACATCTGGTGCCATTTGCGTAATCTTTCCATCATGAATCGATAACTTTTTAATCGCTTTATCACGTTTATAATCATAAGCAGTTACCATTACATCGTTACCATACGCTTTCACCTGTAATCCTTGCTTGAAAGAATAATCATCCGGTGCTACCTTCTCACCACCGTTCGGTCCGGCTGACATCCAGCCCGTTTCAATACCGCCCGTATTAACCACTGTAAACCCGCGTTCATCTCCGCCTTCAAATTTCTTTTTCCCAGCCCAATCCGGTAAATTTAAGTCCCAATGCGTGTGGCTTGTAAAGAAAACAACTTGAGGATAGTCTTTTAAAATATCGTATAGCTTATCTACATTTAAATAATCTTGTAAATACGGTGATTGACGTGATCCCGATACAGTATCAGGAAGAACATGATGAGAGAAAATGAAGATTGGTTTATTTTTATCTTTTTGACTATACAGTTCTAAATTTTGTTTAAGCCAGCCAAGCTGTTCATCACTAAGATATACCTCATCCCACATTTTTGGATCATGATATTTCATATATTTCTCTGTTCCTAGAAATAAAAGAGGATATCCATCTAATTCTTTTTTATGATATACCTTTTCTTCACCACTGAATTGTAAATATCGGTCAAATAGTGATTGTTCTGATATACCATTTGGCCATGTATTTTGAGCAAGTTTACCGTCAGCTGTCCATTTTGGTGCGTAAAACTCATGGTTTCCTACTGTAGACCAAACATTTTCTGGGAGCTTATTTTTATGTAATACACGTTTCACATCATCGTATTGGTATTGCAATCCTGTCCCTGTAATATCACCATTTATAATTAAAGCACGGTAATGAGGCGTTACTTTATTCATATCTTTTAATACATGGTCAAAATCCCCTAAGTCCCCTTGAATATCACTCACTACATTGAACATCGTTGCTGATTTTCTCACCCGGTCCTGTTCTTTCGTCTCAGCATTCACTGAAAAAACTGGCAATAATGCTGTAATAGCTGCCAATGATAAAACTGTCTTTTTCACGTGTTCTCCCCCTAATCATATGATAATCCCATTGACACGTGTTGTTTTATTCTCAGATGCTTGTCCCATTCATAGTATAAAGAGAGTTTGTAAAAAGCAGTTAAATACAGTTTTAAGTATTCTTTAAGAAAAACTATTTTTCATATGAATCCCAAAGCAAATTTGCAGTAGGAATATATGAATTCAAGTACAGAAAATATAAATTCTATGTAAAAATGTAAAGAATCATTGTGTGTTTTTTCGTGCAGAAATCATATAACCAACTTGGTATTGTGGTATTTTATAACTTTTGAATGTGAGTATCTTTAAAACCTGTTTTATACTTCAGTCCATATCCTAGCATACGATCCATTCCAATATGAGCCGTCCAAATGAGGCCGATCATCAAAATCACATCTAATTTAAAAAACACCCCAATTCCCACTAGTAATATAGATACTACATATGTATGAAACAAATTATAAATCTGCGCCCCAACCTGGTCATTCAAAAGATATGCAAGCATTGAAATATCCGGTGCTAGAAGCAATAAGAAAAATATAAACCAACTAAAATCACATAATGAATACGTATATATACTTGTGACTAAAACAATAAGCCCTTCAAGATGTATGATTTTCTTTTCCACACTTTCCCCTCCAATCATTCGAATAACAGAATAATAAAATTATTATAACATTTAAAGTTAAATGAATGTAAAAAAGCACAGGAATCTCTCCCTGTGCTTTTCCCTATCGTACCTATACTAATTTCCCATCACGCAATGTTAAAATGCGATCACATACATCAAGCATTCTCTCATCATGCGTAATCATAATCGCTGCTTTTTGACTTTCTTTTACTTCTCGTTTCATCATTTCAACAACTTCGCGCCCATGTTTTGAATCAAGGCTTGCTGTTGGTTCATCCGCTAAAATTAAATCTGGATTATTCATGAAAGCACGTGCAATTGCAACCCTTTGTCTTTCACCGCCGGATAATTGATTTGGGTAATGGTTGCTTCTCTGAGATAATCCAAAAGCTGCTAACAAATGATCTGCACGCTTTTCAGATTCTTTTTTGTCTTCTTTCTTTAATTTTGCAATGTAAAGTAATTGTTCTTTCACATTTAAATAGGGAACAAGATTTGCAAATTGAAAAATGAAACCCATCTTTCTTAAACGAATGTCTGTCATTTCCTTTTCTGATAAACGCGTGATATTTTGCTCGCGAATATAAATATTCCCTTTTGACGGCGATAATAACGCTCCCGCAATCGATAATAGTGTACTTTTCCCTGATCCAGAGGGACCAACAATGCCGATAAATTCCCCTGCCTTCACATCAAGTGAAATTGGATATAGAGCCGTTACTTCTGTATTTCCTTCTCCATATACTTTACTTACTTCCTCTAATTTTAATAATGAAGTCATTACATGCCACCTCCAATTGCTTCTAATGCATCAACCTTTAATACTTGATATAAGGAAATAAGCGTTCCAAGAATACTAATAACGATAAAGATTCCTGCATATTGACCAATCATAGCCGTTGTTAATAAAAACGGCATGCTTTCCGGTAAAATCTTTTGCAATCCTTCTACTAATACAATGCTGATCCCCATCGCGACAACAGATAAGAATAATGCTTGCACAACTAAACTATTTGCTAAATACGAATTTTTCGTTCCAATTGCTTTTAGTACGCCTAATTGCTGTGTTTTTTGTAGTGTAATGACATAGAAGAATACACCGATTAATAAGGCAGCAATCACAAGCAAGAATGCAATGATCATCGTTAATGTTCCTTGTTCCTCTTTATACCCTGGAATACTTTGAAGAACTTCTTTTTTCTCGATTACATGTGCATTTTTCACTTCTTTATCCGTACGAAGTGCAATTGCGCTATAATCCTTTTGGTTTGGCTGCGCGATTTCTCCCCATACATCTTGATTCACATACACAACTGGTGTGTGACTAAACATTTGGTCTTTCGTAAAACCAACAATTTTGAATTCTTTTTTAGAGACCGGATCGATAATTGTATCTCCAATATCTATGCCTTTTTCTTTAATTGATTCATCAGCAACCATTTCATCTTGCGCTGTTCCTAATGCATTCCCTTGTACAATCTTTGGTTCTAAGAACGTATCACGTTCGCTTGCAAAAATTGCAATATCAACCTTTTTTGAACTACCCTTCTTTTCATACGTAGAAACTTTTACATGAAATGGTACAGCATCTTTCGCATCTACTTGCCCCACTACCGCATCTACATCTTCTTTCTTCATTTGTGAACGGAGTAATTTATTTTCGGCATCATCTGCTAAAACAAATTTGGCTGCATCCATATTTTGAATGGAAGAGGCATTATCATATGATAAACCATTTGCTAATCCTGAAATCACAAGGACTAAAAATGATAATAAAACCATGATGAGTCCGATTAATCCATATCTTAATTTTGATTGTCTTAATTCACGCAGAGCTAAAAACATTTCGCTCGCTCCTTCCTATTTCTTTCTATGTACTCATCTTAAAAAAGAAATATGAACGGAATATGAACAGAAGATTACAAACAAAGAGACTGCTTTTGTAGCAATCTCTTTTTATTCACTCACTATATTGTTTTTCTTCCTCTAACTTATACTTTAAAATATGTTAATTTGTATTTTTTCATATATCTTCTTATTCTTTTTACTTCACACAAACGACTCGTCCCCGCGTTATTCCTCTTAATTGTACAGGCGTTAATTGAAATACTGCTTTCGGATGCCCCGCAGCTGCCCAAATCTCATGATATTGTAGAAGATCTTCATCAATAAAAGTCGTGATTTCTCGAACATGTCCAAATGGAGGGACACCGCCAATTACAAATCCAGTATGTGTACGAACAAAGTCTGCATCTGCCTTTCCGAGCTTTTCACCAAGCAATTGGCCTATTTTCTTTTCATTTACTCGATTAATTCCACTAGCTACAACGAGAATGGGTTCATTAGAATTTTTCAATTTAAAAATAATCGATTTAGCAATTTGCGCTACCCCACACCCAATGGCATCTGCAGCCTCTTGCGCCGTACGGGTACTTTCTGGCAATTCTACTACTTCATTTTTTAAGCCTAATTCTATTAATTTATTTTGTACAATTTGTGCACTTTCTTTTAACATATTGATCACTCCATTCTGTACCTACTATGTTATTCCACATTTTTATATAACTTCCTATAAAGAAAAACTAAAAAACATTTCTAATAACACGGTCATTCACATTATAAATCGCATTCTTAATAGAAAAAACGCTCAGAGATACACTATCTGAACGCTTTTGTATTTCGCTTATTCAGTTAAAGCTCCGGTTTGTTTCGTAACTTCAGACAATATTCCTTTTAATTCCATTAAATCATTTATTACAAAATCAGCCTGTACAAGTTCATCTTCCTGCGCAAAATCAAAATTACATCCAATTGCAATTAAACCATTATCTTTAGCTGCATTTATATCGGATAGGCGATCTCCAACTACTGCTGCCTGTTTTATATCATATTTTTGTATAATTGTTTTAACTAAATCACCTTTATTAAGCGTTTGGATTTGCTGAATACTACATGTTTCAGTAACCCAATGATCCAATTTATAGTAACTCACAATTGCTTGCAAATACTCCGTTAAACCGTTACTCGCTATGTAAATGGCACAGTGATTCTCTTTTAGATAACTGAAAACTTCCTTTACATGAGGATATAAATCCCCTTTCCCACTTCTTATGTTTTCAACTAATCTTTCCAGAAAATAAGCATCCGTTTGTTCCCTTATTTCATTTGAATGATGAGGTAACAAAGCTTCCCAAACTTTTGGCAAAGGTGCACCCATTATTTCACGGTATTTATCAATAGGGGTTGCTGCATCCCATAAATTGAGTGATCGCAAATGGTTATACGTATCATCAAGTGATAATTCTAAAATTTTTTCTGTTTGAAATAAAGTTCCATCCATATCAAAAATCAGTGCTTGTAACATTTCTTTCTCCCCTTTTTATCATTGCTAAATAACTTCTAAATTTTAATATAAAATTACAGAAATTTCCCTTTTTTATTATCTAGAATGTTTCTCCCCGAAAACGGAATTACTTATTTCAAATAACTCTTCTCATCATTTAAGAATTTCAATTCGAAACTTCGTACCTTTCCCTTTCTTACTCTCCACTGAAATTGTCCCATGATGCAGTTCAACAATTTTCTTCACACTGGATAACCCTAAGCCGCTTCCCTCTATATTACGAGCCCTTGCTATATCCACTTTATAAAACCGATTAAAAATGTACCATTAAATAAAATACATGGAACTCAAGCTCATGGCTTCATTAACAATTTCTATATTGAGGTTGAATATACCCTAATTGTATTCCTTTTGTTACAGCTTCTAATGAGGATGAAACATCTAATTTATTAAATATATGTTGAATGTGGTTTGATATTGTGCGTTCACTAGCATATAACATAGTAGCAATTTCTTTACGCTTATATCCTCCACATAGTAGCTGTAAAATTTGTTTTTCACTATCCGTTAATTCTTCAACATAATCCGTGGACATTGGAAAATAACATGCGCCTTCGTTAATCTTAATTAAAATTTCCAGCAACTTATCTGGCATAATATTTTTATTAATAAAGCCACTTACACCAACTTTTTGAGCTTCATATCGGTAAACAGGTAAATCATAACCTGTTAATATAACTACTTTCGTTTCATATTTACTATCTAAAATACTTTTTGCTATTTCTAAACCATCTTCGCTACTGATATTGTTTAAATTTATATCTACTAAAATAATGTCTGGCTTAAACTCTTTTATGATTGTGATAACATTTTCAACATTTTGCAATGAATAGAATTCATCTATCTCAGGATAATCTTCTAAAGCTATTTCCAAACTTTTTGAAAACAAAGCATGGTCATCTATTAATAAAATATTGATAGGAATCATCTCCTTTCATAGGAATAAAAATAAAAATACATAAACCAGAAGGCTCGCATTTTGAAATTGTCATATTACCGTTTAACAAAAATAGTTGTTCTTTAATAGAATTCAATCCTCTATGTTCATTAGGAATATGATGCTTTCCCATACCCACCCCATTATCTTTTACGATAAGCTCTATTTCGTTATTTTCTTGTACCAAACTCAAAACTAACTGAGAGCATTCAGAATGTTTGAATGCATTTGTTACTAATTCTTTTAAAATTCGATATATAACAAGATTATACGGTTCAACTAAGAATAAATTTTCATTGCAGTTAAAAGATATATCAATATTTTTCATTCCGTACTTTTGCTGGATCATCTCAAGCAAATTGCTATAATTCTTTTTTAATGTGAGTGTCTTTAATAAAGTTGGATGGTATTCTTGCATTTGTACGCGTATAGACTGATTTAAGTCATCCAATGTTCTTACTATCATTTTATGAATTTCTTCTTTGTTAGATTTATTCATCATATTTTTAACCGCTAATATATCTTGCAATATTTCATCATGCAGATAATTAGAAAACTGACTTTTCAACTTCTCCTCTTTCGCTATCTGCAACAGATTGTGAACATAAGAGCTTTCCGGCACAGCTCTGGCTTCTTCTGTATCCACATTTACGATTTTATTTTTTACGTCTTGAAATAATAGTGTAAAATAAAGAAGAACAAACCAAAAAATCGTATGTATAATGATAAAATAGGTAATCATATTAAATCTAAACAGCATCCCAAGGGAACTTATAAAAACAATACAACATAAAAACATGAATACCATTTTTTCTTCTTTTAAAAGAAAATATTGTTTTATAAATAGATGGCTTTTAAAAGCAATGGCATGAATACTGAATAAAGGTAATAGGATCACGATATACCACCCTAAATTACTTAAATATTCAGGGCTTCTTGCAAACAACAGAGCATACACAATAAAGAGAGCGATAAGAATAGCAAAGGATTTAAGTAAATGATTTTTTTCGCTTGTGAAGATAAATTTGATTCGTTTTCGATGTTTCAAAAACAGAAAAATAATACATAAAAAACTAAAAATCCATTGACACAAAAATAAAACGGCAAATAGTTTTTCGTTTATCAATTTCACAACCAGCGTTGATACACACATAACCTTTAAAATCCAGTCAGTTTCTTTTTTATAAGTATAAATAGAATCTTGGAAAAAGAATACAAGCAAAAATTGTACTGTCTTATATAGAATGACTACACTAAGTAATATACTTAGCGTATAAAAAATGTGATTCCCATTAAGTGTAAGTAAAAATTGCCATGAAGCAAAAAGCAGCAATTTCGAGAATTTTGATAACGTGTTATTTTCTTTTATGTTTACAAAACTAATATAGGCCCCATATATGACCATTATCGTTATAAGTGTTAGTGGAAGTAACTTTTCTGTTCCTGCAATATTCCCTTGCAAAAATTCATAGCATAAAAAAATAATCATACAAAGTTGATTCATTAAAATAAAGATTTGTTTTTGCTCATAATACTTTTTCATAGGCTCACTTACCTTTACTAGATTACATACAGATAAAGCTGATGCTTGTTTATTATCATCAGCTTTATCTGTAAATTTTTACTTTTTATTGTTAAATATAATTTTATAGCAAGCTCTTTTTGTTAACAAATAATAAATGATGTAAACCACTGTAAAAATAGTTACCGCAAAAAGAATCGGTAATATAAAGGCACTGCTTTTTCCTAATAAATCGTCCATTAAAGCAGTTTTATATGCTATCAATGCAAAAATACTATGTGCTATCCCTAATGTATAAGGGATGCTAAATAACGTAAAGATTTCTTTTCTAATTATCTTTTTGATCTTTTTCTTGTTATATCCCATTCTTTGTAAAATAGTAAATTCATCTTTATTTGACATCATACTCGAAAGATTATGGAAATAGAGTATGCTACCTGTTGCAATAAAAAAGATGATAGTAACAAAACTAATGAGCAGAAATGTTGAGCTATTTTGTTCAATAATATAATCATTCTTTTGATAACTACTTGTAAAATAGATATTATCTTTAAATAGTGGAACTAAGTTTTCATAAACTTCTTTGTTATCTCTCATATCTGTTCCGTTCATACTCATCACAGCCTTTTCTGGAAGCCCTAATGCTTTTATTTCTTTGTAAAGTTTGTCAGAAATAATAAGGGTCCCTACACTATTTGCAAATCCAATTGGATTAAGTAATGTAGTCTCTTTCACTTTTACATCCACACTATTCGTAGATGTTACGTTCAAAGTATATGTATTCCCTTTATCTAACTTTTCTTTTTCAGGCCTATATTTCACTAAAATACTTTCATGTTTAGCTAAATTTTCAAATTCTACATTTTTCCCCTGAAAATTTATTAACTCCCTGTAATCCGACTCAGAGATAAGATCAAATCCATGCTCTTTCTTTACACTGTATTCTTTAGGCAAATTTTCAGAAGAGGATGTTCCTTGAATAATAGTTGTTTCTTTATAATTTATGTTTTCTTTTCCAACAGTATCTTGCACAACTTTAATTGCTTTAACAGCCAATTCTTTATCTTCTACTGGAAACTCAATAGCTGACGGTACAATACGTTCTGTAGCAGCAACTGGATAGTAAAGCGTTAGTACAGTGGAGCCAAATATAGCTAAAGTTCCTGTAGCTAATAGAGTTAACAAAATTAAAGTTTTTGCCTTCGAACGGATTTTAAATATAAAGTTCGAAATGATAATAATATTCGATTCCTTATAAAACCATTTTTTCTTTTTCTTCAATTTTTGAATAGCAAAAGGTAAAAAGGAGTGAATAAAGAAAATCGTCCCTAATACCACACTTAACATTGTTACAAGTGCGATTGGTGAAAACCCTATCTTTTTCCACAATGATTCGGTTCCTCTTATAATATCAATAGCTAAGAAATAGCCTATCAAAATCAAGAATAATCCTAATAGGGATAAAAATGTACTAACTTTCACCTGCTTTTCTTCCTTTTTCTCCATGCGTACCAAAGTAAGTAAGGAACTTTTTCGAAGGATTATCCAGTTTGATAAAAATAAGACGGTCAAAACAGCAAATATAAAAATAAAAGTAAATCGTACCGAATCAAGATTAATTAATGGCACTTCAGACGTATTAATGTTTAATTTTAATACTCTAACTATCACCTCGATAATTCCTTTATGAGCAACTGCCCCCAGCACGATACCTACAATTAGAGCAGTAAAACAAATTATTATATTTTCAAAGGTTAGTAATTTTACCATAGTTGACTTTCGATAGCCCAAGAGTGAATAAATTCCCAACTCTTTCATTCTTTTTTTCATAAAGAAAGTATTGGAGTATGACATATAGAATAGTACAAATGCCATAACGAAGATTGCCACCGTTCTCGACATTGTTTCTACTCTACCATCAGACGAAATCTTTTCCATAATAATATCGTTCATGGAAAAAGAAATAAAGGCGAAAAATACCATCAAAACGAAAGCCACTGAAACGAAATAAAACGAATAGAAGGAAAAGTTATTCTTCAAATTCTTTGTTGCTATTGTTAATAATCCCACAGTCGTACCTTCCTTTCACACCCTTAGTTATATCGCTTTTCATCAATTTTTGAGATTTCCTTTAATATCTCTTCAAAAAACTCTTTTCTATCCTTTTCGTTTCTTTTTAATTCTTTTAAAACATTTCCATCCTTGAATATTAGGATTCTACTCGAAAAACTTGCTGCATAAGCGTCATGAGTTACCATTAAAATGGTTGTATGAAAATCCTCATTAACCTCTCTTAACTTTTGAAGTAGCTCTGTTGCAGAGTTCGAATCTAACGCACCAGTTGGTTCATCTGCAAATAGTATACTTGGCTGTTTCGCAATCGCTCTTGCTGCCGCAACCCTCTGTTTTTGTCCTCCAGAAAGTTGACTAGGGTACTTTGATAATTGTTCGAATATGCCAAAACGCTTTGCCAAACTTTCTATAGTCGATTGGATTTCGTTTGGAGATTTGTTTAACAGAGTAAGTGGTACAGCAATATTTTCCTGTACCGTTAAACTATCTAGTAAAAAATACTCTTGAAAAATAAAACCTAAATGATCCTTCCTAAAATCCGCAGTTTTGTTATCATTAAGTGTTTTAATATTGATACCATCTATCAAAACCTCTCCATCTGTCGGTGTATCAATAGTTGATAGTATATTTAATAAAGTTGTCTTCCCAGATCCTGAAGCACCCATAATACCAATAAACTCACCTGATTCAATATTAAAAGATACTTGCTTCAGTCCAGGCAATTGATTATTATTATAAATTTTTGTAACATTTTTCGCGGATAATAATGTATTCATCCTATTTGCTCCTTCCAATTTATTGATATATTAATTTTATTCTTCAATATATAAAGAAGCATGAGTAAAAAACGCAATCTTCTACTTACATTACAAATTCACTTTATTTGTTCTCCCGTTTAACTGTCTCACAGATAACAAAAATTTTTCATTTTCAAATGAATAATCCCAACAATCAATCTCATACGATTTACATATTTTTAACATTTCATCCTCTATATAGCCTCCTATAAAAAAAGACTGATTTAAAGATTCTCTCTTCAAATCAGCCCTTCTCATTATTTAGGAATTTCAATTCGAAATGTTGTACCTTTCCCTTTCTTACTCTCCACTGAAATTGTCCCATGATGCAGTTCAACAATTTTCTTCACAATGGATAAACCTAAGCCACTTCCTTCTACATTACGAGCCCTTGCTGTATCCACCTTATAAAACCGATCAAAAATCCGCTCTATTTCTTCTTGCCCCATACCAATCCCATTATCTGAGATGGAAACCACTACACTCGTTTCCAACTCCCTAGCAGCAAACTCTATCGTTTCGCCTTGATCTGTAAACTTTATACTATTTGTAAATATATTTGTCCAAACTTGATGAAGTAAATTTTCATCGCCTGTTATATTGATGTTAGGCACATCAAATTCAATCGCTATATCTTTTTCACGCCATTTCCATTCGAGCATAAAAATGACATCTTTCATTTGCTTGTGCAAATCAAACTCTTTTATTTGCAGAACCTTTTCCTCTTTATCTAATGAAGCAAGCGTCAGCAACTGTTTACATAAACTAGACATTCGTTTACTTTCAGCTTCAATAATTTGCAAATAATGTTTCCGTTCCGTTTCTGTCATCTTTTCTGACTGTAATGTCTTCGAAAAACCTTGAATAGAAGATAACGGAGATTGAAATTCGTGAGATACGTTGGAAACAAACTCTTGTCTCATTTGATCTAACTCTTTTATACTTTTTGTCATCTTTTTAAAACTTGTAGATAATGTCCCAATTTCATCTTTGCGTCCTTCGTCTAGTTCAATATCATATTCACCACTCGCAATTTTCTGCGTCGCTTTTGTAAATGTTTGAATTGGACGAACGATATAACGCGCTGCAATCGCAATAAAAATGATACTTAATACAACAATAAACCCGAGTAATAGCGCCAAGAAAATCCTCATTTCACCAAACTGCTGCTGAATATCAGGGCGAATAAATAAAGCATATTGCTTATCATCATGTTTCAGCGGAACCCCTACACTATTAATTAATTCATTATCAAAAAAGCCTGTTATAAATAAGCGTGTTGGATAGGTAGAAACACCATTATATGTTTCACCTTGTAAGACTTTGTTAATAGTAGCATCACTAATCTTTATCGTCCGAAAAGCATTCCCAATTCGTTTTCCTTGTTTTTGATCATCTACTACATAAATCTCATACCCTAATTTCGCAATGGAATGTAAATACTCTTCTCGATTTTCTACAGTTTGTTTTTCATATAAATACTTTACTTCCTCTGCATAACGTAAAATCTTTTCACTATTATACGGTTTTAATTTCACTTGATAATATACATTTGTTAATAAAAAACCAATCACACTACTAAGCAGCATGATCCCAATCGTAATCAATACAAATCTTGAATAAAGTGATTTCATCTTATTTCAGCTCCAACTTATAACCAAGTCCACGTACTGTTTTAATTTGAAAATCATCTGTTCGTTTTGAAAAACGATCGCGAAGACGTTTTATGTGAACATCCACCGTACGTTCATCCCCTTCAAAATCCATCCCCCAAACAAGTTCAATTAACTCTTCTCTTGAAAATGTTCTACCAGGATAACCTGCAAGTTGTGACAGTAATTCAAATTCCTTTAAAGGTAATAGAATCGTTTGTTCATTACATTTCACTTCGAAGCTTTTTCTGTCAATCGTTGTTCCATGTAATGTAATAACATCTGCGCTTAGCATTTGATAACGACGAAGTAAAGCTTTCATGCGAAAGATCACTTCTGCTGGTTCAAATGGTTTTACAATATAATCATCCGTTCCTGAAATAAATCCTTTTTCTTTATCTACTAATTGATCTTTAGCAGTTAATAAAATAACAGGTATATCATGATATTTTCTAATTTCTTCGCATAAAGTATATCCATCAACAAACGGCATCATAATATCGACAATAGCAAGGTGGATATTTTCCTTTTCTAATATAGATTGCGCTACTTTTCCATCCTCAGCTTCAAAAACTTTATACCCTTCCTTTTGTAGGTGGTAATGTAATAATTCTCTAATGTGCTTATCATCATCTGCTAATAAAATATGTATCATACTCATTAAGTCCTTCCTTGTTTATCCTTCTACACCATAACATTAAGAAACAATTGTGTTTTTTGCAAGGAAAAGAAAATTACTACTTTAAAATACGGGCACACAAATTTCACAATGATGATTATTCACCATTTTAACTACATACCTTTCGATGATTGGTCTTGTTTCATCAAATCGATATCTTTGTCTTGATAATTCTGGAAAAATATCAATCCATGCTTTCTGAACTGCTTCTGCTGTATGGTTAATTTTAAAAACAGCATATTTCCCTCCAACAATATTACCTTGTCTTACATAGCCATCCGTTACTGAATATTCGTTTGAAACAACTATGCAAGTATCATAACGACAGTTTTCAGGTTTAGTAGTTTCAGGATTATCCTGAGCAATTCCAAAAATTATCGAGTCGGCATTAAATAATTGGTTAGATTTTGCCCATTCTTTTAATTTTTCCATTGTTCGCACATTGTTAATTCCATAAGGGCCTATCTGCCTTATGTAAGCAATTCGATATGCTAGAATCTTTTCAATCATCATATCCATTATTTGTTTGCCCCCTTTAAATAATATATAAAGTGAAACTTTAATCAGTGGGGGTTTTCTTCATTCCCCACTGATTATCAGCCCTCACCAATCGGGCTTTTACGGGCAGTTTATCTCTCACCTAACTTCTTTGATTCTACCGAATTTTGAGGTGAGAGTATTACTGCCCGTTAATGCGGGATAACTTGTTCACTACAAGATTAATACGATTTAAAATAAAATGCACAGCATTTTTTAAAATTATTTACAAATATTTTAAATATTTACATCTATCATTTTTTAATAAGTTTGTCTCCTTTCAATTCTGTCCATGTATTCCCTTGTTATTTTGTCATTCCCTCCCCAAATCCGGCCCTCCTCTTCCTTCCCTTATTCTTCTGAACTATATAGAAAATCACTTTAGCCATATCTGAAGACGTATCGAATCCTTGTATGACAAGGAATTGAAAGAGCATTGGACAAAAGAAAAAAGACAGCACGTAATATGCTGTCTTTCCCTCTATTCTAAAGAATGTATAAAAAGTCCACTACGAAGCTTCGGTTCAAACCATGTTGACTTTGGTGGCATCACTTCTCCCGCATCAGCAATTGCTAATAAATCTTCCATAGATGTCGGATATAAAGCAAACGCTACTTTATAATTACCAAGATTCACAAGGCGCTCTAGCTCTTCTAAACCGCGAATACCACCAACAAAATCAATGCGGCTATCTGCACGTGGATCGTGAATTTGTAATACTTGACTGAGTAAATGGTCTTGTAAAATAGAAACATCTAAACGTTTTACAACATCATGTGCATCAAACGTTTCTTCTTTTACGATTAATTTATACCATCTCTGATCCAAATACATACCAAATGTTTTTGGTTCAGTTGGTTTATGTGGAGAGACACCTATTTCTTCCACATAAAAATATTGTGAAATCTGCTGTAAAAACTGTTCTTCTGATAAACCATTTAAATCTTTCACAACGCGATTGTAGTCCCAAATTGATAGTTCATCATGAGGGAATAAAACAGATAAAAAGACGTTAAATTCTTCTTCCCCCGTATAACTTGGATATTGTTCTCTACGCATAAGTCCAACTTTCACGGCAGATGCTGATCGATGGTGTCCATCCGCAATATATAAGGAAGGAATCTCTTCAAATAATTTTACTAACGCAGAAATCGCATCAGCTTCTGCGATTTTCCATATGACATGCTCCACACCATCATCCGCAGTAAATTGATAAATTGGCGTATGATTTTCTTGCCAAGTTGCAATTAACTTTGTTACTTCTTCTTTCGTACGATATGTTAAAAATATCGGTCCCGTATTTGCATTACATACATCTACATGACGAATGCGATCTTGTTCTTTTTCATGACGAGTTCGCTCATGTTTTTTAATTGTATTGTTCGTATACTCATCAATTGATGTACAAACGACAAGTCCAGACTGCGTTCTCCCTTGCATCGTTAATTGATAAATATACAGACATGGCTCTTCATCTTGTATCAATACTTCTTCTTTCATTAAACGTTGTAAATTTTCACTTGCCTTTTCATATACACTGTTATCATATGGGGAAACAGCTGGGTCTAAGTCTATTTCTGCTTTATCAATATGTAAAAAGGAATATGGATTTCCCTTTACAACTTCTCTTGCTTCTTCACTATTTAACACATCATACGGCAATGCTGCAACTTGTGCAGCTTTATCAGATACTGGACGAATTGCCCTGAATGGTCGAATTGTCGCCAAATTTCTCTCTCCTTTATACAATCATTCGAACAGCTACTATACCTGTAATTTTCTTTATGTTTTCAACTACATTTTCTTTAATTATATCATCAATTCCGTTATCGATATCAATCATTGTATATGCAAAAGAGCCTTTACTACGGTTTATCATATCCGCAATATTAATATGATGTTCTGCTAAACATCCTGTAATTTGCCCCACCATGTTCGGAACGTTTTGATGCATAATTGTAATTCGTTTCTTTCCGACATAAGGAAGTTCTACATTCGGATAGTTTACTGAATTACGAATATTTCCTGTCTCCAAATAGTCACGTAACTGGCGGGCAGCCATAATTGCACAATTCTCTTCAGATTCATATGTGGAAGCGCCAAGGTGAGGTGTTGCCGTTACATTTTTCATTTTTATAACATTCTTATTTGGAAAGTCAGTTACGTAATGATTCATAATTCCTTCTTCTAAAGCTTTTGCTAATGCAATTTCATCCACAAGTTCTCCTCTTGAGAAGTTAAAGAGACGAACACCTTTTTTCATCGTTTGCACTGCGTGTTCTCCAATAATACCTCTCGTTTGATCTGTCAGTGGAATGTGCAATGTAATATAGTCACATGTTGAGAAGATTTCATCCAAGCTAAATGCACGTTGTACATGTGTTGATAATCGCCATGCTGTTTCAACAGATATATATGGATCATATCCAACAACATCCATACCAAGGGATAATGCATCATTTGCGACAAGAGCGCCAATTGCACCAAGTCCAATCACACCAAGTCGTTTTCCTGCTATTTCTGAGCCAACGAATTGTTTTTTTCCTGCTTCTACAAGCTGTGGAACTTCTTCACCTTCTAATGCTTTTGTCCAGCCAACCCCATTTATTATATTACGTGATGACATAATAAGACTCGCTAGAATTAGTTCTTTCACTGCATTCGCATTTGCTCCTGGTGTGTTGAAAACAACGATACCTCTTTCTGTACAACGTTCTACAGGAATATTATTTACACCAGCTCCCGCTCGTGCAATTGCCTTTACATCCTTTGAAAATTCCTCTTGATGCAAAGAGAAACTTCGGAGTAATATACCATCTGGATGCTCTAATCCTTCTCCCACTTCATATCGTTCTTTCTCAAAAATTTGCAAGCCTTTTTCAGCAATTTGATTTAATGTTTGAATGCGCAACATTTCCCCATCTCCCTATCTATTCTCTAGCTCAAAATCCTTCATGCAATCTACTAATCTTTGAACGCCTTCAACTGGCATTGCATTATAAATACTCGCTCTCATTCCCCCTACAGAACGATGCCCTTTTAACGTAACAAGACCTAACGTTTTCGCCTTTTGTAAAAATTGCTCATTTAAATCATTGGATGGTGTTGTAAATGGAATATTCATAAGCGAACGGTGCGCTGGATCGACCGGTGAAGTAAATAATTTTGATTCATCTAAAAAATTGTATAGAATCGCTGCTTTTTTCCTATTTTGTTCTTCAATCGCAGGTACGCCGCCCTGCTCCTTTAGCCATTCTAGTACTAGCTTCGTCACATAAATACTAAAGGATGGTGGTGTATTATATAAGGAATTATTTTTACTGTAAGTTTCATAGTTTAACATTGTAGGGCAAGAAGGATTCGCTTTACCAATTAAGTCTTTTCTAATAATCGCAATCGTTAATCCTGCAGGCCCTAAATTTTTTTGTGCTCCCGCATAAATCAAAGCAAATTTCTCTACATCGTATTCTTCTGATAAAATATTTGAAGACATATCAGCAATAAGTGGAATATTCTCTAACTGTGGTAACTCGGCGTATTTCGTGCCTTCAATCGTATTATTCGTTGTTATATGTACATAATCTAGTTCTTTTGAAACCATTGAACTATCTACATGTGGAATCGTTGAAAAATGCTTTTCCTTCGATGAAGCAATAACTTCTGCTTCCCCAATTTTTTGTGCCTCCTGTAAGGCTTTTTTAGACCATGAGCCTGTGATTATGTATCCAGCTCTCTTATGTTCAGTCATTACATTTAATGGAACCATTGAAAACTGCAGGGATGCCCCTCCTTGTAAAAACAAAACATCATAATTCTCAGGAATGTGCATCAATTCACGAAGCAAGCTACTTGCTTCATCTATAATATTTTGAAACTGCGAAGATCGGTGACTCATTTCAATAACAGACATGCCTGTCCCGTTATAATTTAAAAGCTCCTTTTGCACTTTTTCCAAAACTGGCAAAGGGAGTATAGATGGTCCTGCTGAAAAATTGTAAACCCTCTCCATCACTCTTACGACCTCCCTGTTTCTATATTTGTTAATTTTTAAACTTTCTGAATTATAACCCATATAAAATATACGGTCAATTTGTTTTGCTTTATTGGGTTGTAAGATGCAATGGAACCGTTTGCAGATGTATTTGTATTCATAAACATACAAAAAAGTGTTAAGCATTCTATCATGCCTAACACCCCATCCATAAATTTATAAGAGCTAATTGTCCGTAAAGAACCGATCATAAATTTGATAAATAGCAGAAAGACCAAAAAGCCAATAAATAGTATCCACAAGAGCTGGTGTAGAACCAAACCATTTCTCAACTACATTATAATCCAGCGCCACAAACAACCAATTCAAACCGCCAAGAATCACCAGAATTACTGTAAGGTAAGACAAAAATTTCATTATGATTGCCCCCTAGGTGATAAAATGGTGAAAGGCCTTTCACTAAAATATATGTAACAAATCTCAAAACTTGCGCGTTTCTCATTAATTTATTTTTTTATACCAGTCCTTTATAACCATTTCAGCTTCCTTACTATGAATTTGATATGCGTGAGTTTGATCATTAGAACCAATAAACCATATGGAAAATCCTTTAAAGTATGGTTTCGGCTCTAAAACATCTCGAAATGTACGCCAACCATTCGATTGCACCTCTGAGGAGAAGACCTTTGAAACATCTGGATTCCATGGATTTCGCAACCCAAATTCTCGTGCAGGAATATTAAAACCTCCAAAGTAAATCGGTTTTCCAGTTACATTATGCAACTGTTCAAGCTGCTGAATCACATTTTGCCCACGATTGTAAACTGTCGTCGCATATAAGCTTTTCTTTATTTCTTCGTATGTTGGATTTTTCTCATCTGAAACTTCAAACCAACTATCAATGCTCACAATATCTACTTTTTTTAAATACGGGCGATGTATTTTTTCTATAAATTTCACTTCATAAGATGGATCCCAATTTGCAGTTGACCACCAATTCATCTGATATAGAACATTTCCTTTATACCGCTGACGGACAAAATCAATCGTATCATTCCAATACCCTTCTGCATATTCCATATTAACAAAATTAGAAGCAACCTTTAATCCGTAAATATTGTACTTACTTGTAATCGTTTCAAAAATATCCTGTAACACTACTGTCTTCCAATTCCAAAAGAAATCATTTATATTACTTGGATTCCACTCCGTTTCCCCAATATTGCCTTGTTGAATATATGGAAATGGTTCAACTATGACTTGAATATTACGTTTTAATAATTCCTGAATTAAGTGAATCGCTTGTTGTTTTTGCGCCTCATTGATTTCCATTTTTGAAGCACTCACATGGGGAATATCTACTTGAATTGGTACATTCACCGTATTTAAATTCAAACGTTCCACATCTTCTAAAACTTTCGCTACATTGTCTACTTCCCATACTGTTACATTTCCTGCCTTTATTTTTCCAGGTTGTACAGTAGATACATCCGCCTTCGCAGACCCTTGGAAACAAAAAGAAAATAACATGATACATACTCCTAAATTACCTAATCGTCTTCTATTTTTTTCATAAACATTCTCCTATAATAAGTATTTATATTGGAATGAATGCTAGGATGTTATTTGCGGAGAACCTTTTAATTTTCTAAAAGCCAACCCACCAGAAACTATATACAAAATAGCCGGCAAAGATAAAAATAAAAACGAGCCTCCTATCGTAATAACACCAATACCAATCATCAATCCCCCATATAACTTATGATTCATTTTATTAACACTACAACTTAAAACGATTGCTCCAATTTGGAGGATAAAAATGAGGAATGGTATTATCAGTAACCACGTTATCGCTTGGTGAATAGCCAGAATAAAAGCATATATAACAAATACCGCTGCTCCCAAGAATGTTCCCATTATAGAACCAATCAGTCCTGTAATGAATTCAGATCTTTGTTGTTTCATGCTGCAATTTCCCCTTACTAAAAAAGTATCGTATTCCAAAAAGTATCATAACAAACAAGCTTCCGTCACATTGTCGGATTTTGTCGTACAAAAACAAAAAAAGGGATAATTCCTCCATCCCTTTTTGCATTGCATACATGACTATGCTGTTTCATTTTCACTTTTCTCTCTTCTCACCTTATGTGTTTCTAAATCTGCCAATCTAACCGGAATTGGTAATCTACTTTCTTTCCCTATTAAACACGATACAATTTGAACACTCGTATCTAAATCGATATTATTTCCGCAAGAGACAAAAATAGGCTTTACATTCTCTTTCGTTCTTAGAGTCCTTCCATATACCTCGTCATCAATCATAATATCACTAAAAGCAAATTCCTTATTCTCTGGCATAATAAAATCAACATCTTTAATCTTAAGATAGCTTTTCGCTACACCGATTGTAGGCTTTTGTAAGAAAAAAGAGGCATGCGTTGCAATCCCCATATGTTTATAGTGTAAATAGCCATTTCCATCGAACATAACTATATCTGGATTAGAAGTAAGTTTTTTGGCTGCTTCTATTACTAAAGGCAACTCACGAAACGCTAAAAAACCTGGTATATAAGGCACTGCCACTTCCCCATAGCTATAAACCTTCTCCACTTCCTCCTTCGTATGATAATCAATCACAACAATACAACACGTTCCGTAGTGCTTATCATCTTTTTCCCAATATGCTAAATCTACTCCAGCAATTAAACTGACATCTTCTAGATAAAAGTTATTTTTCAATTCAATGCTATGTATGAGTTTATCTTGAATTTCAGAAAATTCTTCTTCTGAATGTAGATGAAATGAATGTATTTCTCTAACTTCCATGTTCTCATCCTCTTTTTATTATTATTTATACAAAACGGCTCCTATGTATTTCATTTCATAACGATTTTCATTTTTATTTATTATTTCACCACTATATTCATAGTTATATATCATAATAATCGTGTTATACTTCATCTCTAGTATATTTGAAGTAAGTCTTTTCATCTGTGGTATCACAACTTCTTCATAAGAACACCCTGCTAGTAAAGTTTCTAGATGATTACTTCGTTTGAAATAAAATTCTTTTTCGATAAAGCCTTCATCAATATCATACATACAAATATGAAAATCTTTTATAAATGATGATGGTATGGAATCACCATCCTCTGTATATTTTATACGGAAATAATCCTCTAAAAGATCTTCAGATTCCATATTTCCTAGCCATAATGAGACCATGCCTTCTTTTTCCATGCATACAATCTCCATTCATATATCGTTTTTTTAACACACAAAAGTAATTCTCAAACCCTCTACTTACTACACTTCAATACTAATCACGATACTACATGTAAAGCACTAGCTTTAAACGAATCCATTTAATTCTAACAGTTTATACCACTCGTCCTCTTCACTTCCAATAGGATTCGTTATTTCACCCGATTCCATAAAAGACAGCCCGATATCAATGTATTTACTTCCTAAAAAATAATCTTCTAAAAAACTGTTAAAATTACCGTATGATTCAATCACAAAATTTTGATCAATTAAATCTCCAAACAAACAAGATACTTCTCCATCCACTTTATTAATAAATAACGGATAGTTTTCTACTGCCCCTATGCAAATCCATTTATCATCTCTAACTGGCATCTCTTCCACATAAAACTGAATACTTTCAAGTTTTTGATGGCCGTATATAGTAATTACTCCACCATTCAATATTTTGTATTTTCTTGTAATAAAATAATAATCTTTTAAAATATTATCTACTAATTTTTCAGCTATTTGGTTTTCTTCTTCTACAATTTCACCAATAACCAAACTAAATGGATCTTTCCCTAAAGCATTTTTCATTACATCAATTTTTTCTAGTACTAATTAATCATCTTCATTACCTCTTAACTTATATCTTACATGGAACGCTCCATTATATATTTTCGCTAAAGCATGGAAATAAGTTCAGCTAAACTATTACTAATCACTTCAAAACTTCCTCTTTCATAGTCTTCTATCTTCACCTGTCCATTTTCATTATCTACAACAATTAAAAGTCCATTACACTCCATACCTATAGGAATATTCTTTAACTCATTATGGTGCGCTTTTTTGTAGCCTTGTAAAGAAGTATAAAAATCTCGAAGTTCAATTCCTGGTATAACAGAATTTAATTCTAGGTTATACTCTAAATAATTGCCAGCTAAATCTAAAAACCAGTAGGAATTATAGTATTCTTTAATAGAATGATGGAATTGTATGGCTAAGTCCCTTTCTATATTAGAAAAATCATGAAATATATCTTTTTCGGTAGGCTTCCAAAAGATATATCCCTCTGTATCTGGTTCTCCTTCATATATAAAAGAATCTGCTTCTTCTCTCCACACAGATTTTGGTAATGAATGATTATAGTGTTTCCATTCCTTAAGTAATGTATGAAAATACTGTTTCATCTCTTCTTTCATTTTTATTACTCCTAAACTATTATTTAGAATTGCACAAAAACTACAACTGGATTATCAGTATGCCCTTTATAAACCAAACAAATTAAAATTCATAATGCTATGTTATTTTAATGGTACAAAAAATCGATAACCTCTTCTGTTATATTATCAATAAAATAACACCTTCCCTTCTCTACCACTAGTTGTAGGTCACTACCAACTGGAAAGGAATACACCGCTAAAATAGCAGGTTCAATTTGAGCTACTGTATTAAAATCACATACAACCAAGTTATCTGGATCATTTACATAATCATCATCATCAATATCCGAAAAAAATCTCCAGCCATTATCAACACTCGTTACAGATTCATCTCTAACCAACCATTTTAACCTTCCATTCTCCTCCAAAATGTTTTTTGATACGATACAGCCGCCTGCATTTTTAATAAACTCTGACTTTATGTAAATGGACATATTCTCTCACCCTTTCCATTGTTTCTTTTTATGATTGTTTACCTTATACACTCTCATCAATAATTTTGAACCCACTATATTCAATTAAAGCTCTAAACACATCACTCCCTCCGTATGGCCAAGCATAAGGATAAAATTCAATTCTCCCAATATTGTTTGTTGCCTTTTCACAAGAGACGAGTTCATATTCCCCAGAGGCAAACGTATCAATCATAGATTCAAAATCCCATGGAGTTCTTAGTTTAGGGTCTGTTAAACGTTTTTCTACAGGAGTTTGTTCCCATAAAACCTGGTAATTTTGTAACTCTTCTTCCGTCGGCCACCAAAACTGTTTTAACACCTCTTCCTCAAAATACGCTAACCACATAGAATCATTACAATCTATCATCTCTTTTTCTTTCTCTTCCTTAAGTTTATAAAAAAATTCTCTTAGCCTACGAAAACGAGCCTCTTTATGTATTACAAATTCAAAATAACAATTCGTCATGTATTCACCCCTATATGTGTATAACTATGAAATTCTCCTTCTCTAAATTATAGCATTCCATAATTTGCTTATGGTATAGTTATAAGACTCTTACATGTGTAAGAGTCTTATAACTTCTATTTTGGTTTTAAGGTTAATGTTTTACCATCTATGCGATCTGTACGAAGTGTAGTCACATGATAGTTTCCATTTACCCAATCTTCTATTTGATCATGATACCAGTCACTTTTAAAATGTCCTGATTGTCCTGGACCTACAATATGATAGCCATTCGACATATCCTTTGTATCTATTACAAATCGCCAAGATGCTCCATGATTCACAATGCCATCATCTCCATAACTTGCTGCTTGGACTGTAATATTACTTCCTCCAATTGGTACAGGTTTTTCACGATTGAAAAAGAACGCGAGTACATCAGATGATTTTGAAACAGGGTGTATAAACGAAAGTTGATGATATGCTCCCCACTTCCATTTCGTTACGTCTCGTCCATATTGTTTTTCAAGCTTTTTCATTACCTTTGAATACGACATATGTAAAACTTCTGCGAAGCCTCCATGTTTAGAAAACCATACGCTATTTTCTCCATTCATTTGTTTCCGTATCAATTCATCAATCACTTGTTGCTTGCCTTCAAACAATTCCATTACATCCTTCGGTATTTCTTTTGAAAATAGAGTATTAGATATTTCCTTCATCCATAAATGAAAAATTAACGGGGCCGCTTGATCTTTACTATCGTAAAAATCCCAATTTGTTAACTCTTTTATTCCCTGTTTCTCCACGTCTGATACGTTTACTTTATCCAATTCTTTTAAAAACACGGGAACAAACTCTCTTGCGTGAAGGTTCTTTTGATCCATTTGCAATGTTTGTAAATCCGCTACAGTCAATTTATCCTTTTCCTGTAAAAACTCTTGAATACGCATTTGACGATACGGCTGCGCCCAAATATGACTAATATGATATGGATAATCATCATTTATAATTTTATTATTGGCTGTCGAAATAAATCCCTGCTTTGGATTTATGACCTTCGGAAGTTTATCAAACGGAATGTAGCCGTCCCATTCATATTCATCTGTCCACCCAGGAACGGGTAAAATCCCATCTCCCTTTTTACGTATCGGTATGTTTCCATTGGCTTTATAAGCAATCGTGCCATCTGTGGATGCAAATAAAAAGTTTTGAGTAGGAGTATGAAAATCTTCCAGCGCTGATTCGAATTCAGTCCAATTTGTTGCTTTATTCATATTGAGTACGGCCTTTAATTCCGCTGAAGGTTCGAGTGCCGTCCATTTAAGAGCAAAAACAGCCTCATCTTTATTTTTATAAGCAAATTCCGAAATAACAGGACCGTGTCTCGTAACCGTTACTTCGTGTGGAATTGTTTTTCCGCCATTCACCTTTATCGGTTCCTTCACAATCGTAGCTTTTTCTCATTTTTCGTTATACAAAAATTCATTTGGATTGTCAGGGTTTCTTTTTTCAATATATAAATCTTGTACATCCGGACCTGTATTCGTAACACCCCAAGCAATTTTTTCATTGTGTCCTAACATAATACCGGGAACACCCGCAAAAATAACGCCGCTCACATTTATGTCTTTCATCTCTAAATGCATTTGATACCATATGGATGGCGTCGCCAAAGAAAGATGAGGATCATCCGCAAGTATAGGCATTCCAGATGCGCTTTTTTCTCCACTTACAACCCAATTATTGCTCCCATTAGATTCTGGCGGAATAATCGCTTTCGCAAAGCTGCTGGCCACATTCACATTCAGATCTTGTAACTGCGCTAATAGCCTAGGCGCATCCTTTGGATAAGTTGGAAACAGCTCATATGCCTGCTCTTTTGAAAGATGTTGAAGTGCCCAAAAACGAAATGCTTGTCCATGCCAATGACCACCTAAATCAAAAGCCATATACTTGCCAATTGTTAAAGAATCAACCGGAGTCCATTCAGCAGGTTCATATCCGAGTAAATGAAACTCTACTGGCAATCTCCCTTCTTTTTTCGCTTCCTTTATAAATGCATTTACTCCATCGGCAAACGACTGCAATGCATCTTTTGCTTCGCCAGTATATTGATTCTCGGATGCTTTTGCTGCCCGTCTAAGCCCAAGTGTTCGAAATAATTTATCCTTATCTAGCGCTGCCTTCCCAACTACTTCGCTTAATGTTCCGGATGCTTGTCTTCTACTTAAGTCCATTTGAAACAACCGATCTTGCGCCTGAACATACCCTTGTGAAAAATATAAATCATGCGCATTTTCAGCTTTAATATGAGGTACCCCTCTTTCATCTCGTGTTACTTGAACCGATTTTTGCAACCCACCAACATGAACCGTCCCTTCTACCTTTGGCATGGACTTCATCACGAATACGTTTGCAAAAACTGCCGCGGCAACAAATATAAAAAGAATGATACTACCAGACCAAATGAAAATTCTTTTTCCCTTACCTCTTTTCTTCCGCTGCTTCACAACCACTTCTATACAAGCTTCCCTCCTTTTTCAATGTATTCGCTCATCTTAGGAGAGAACCCTTTCAGATTGTAGAGAACCTCTCATCTTTCATATGTAGCGCATTTTTTACTTTTTCACATCCTTATCTTGAGCTGTCATACATAAAAAAGTCCCAGTAACGTTCGATTTACTGAGATTCTTTTTTATATTTTTATCTTAAAAAGCATGTCCAACAAAGGAATTTTAAACGCACCAAAAAATCTCGGAATGACAAATGCAATAATAAGAAAAAGCACTTCCACAGCCACCTTTTTCCACTTAGAATTCGGTACGTACTTCTGATAGAAATAACAGCTGACAAAAGCTAAAAATATAAATATCCCTCCGATGAGAACTGGATATAAATATGGCATAACCATTGGAACATATTCCGTACTCATATCAGCATTCGGATCGTCCCAAAACAAAGCTACCGTAACTGCAATAAAGAAAAAAATACAAAATTCATCATATGGAAAACTGTTAGTAAAATAAACATGATTAATATAATTTTATCCTTAACAACATGAAATAAACTGTCTTTATAAGCCAAGAATGTTCCTCCCTAAGTAATTGCTCCATTATGTAATTAGGCTTATCCTACCTCAATTCGATTCTACGATATTACTGAAGTACTGACTTTAACAAATTACTAGCTCTTTTTCTCTACTAGATTATAAATCGTTGACTCTATCCAAAATGTTCACATTATTTTCATCTACCACTGCTGTCACTACATCTTTTTCAAAGATTACAAGATATCCAGAAGGCAATGTTAACACTTGAAGAAGAGAAGGCCTTAATTTTAGTAATTCATATGCATAAAACGCTTCATACTCTTCTATGTCATGCTCATCATGAATAGGACCAATATACCAACCAGAGTCACCATCTTCACAACCCTTTGTTCTTTCTAAGTAAATATCATCTAATTTCAATACATTTTTAGCAGCTACAATTTTGTCACAAAAGCGTAGTAATTCCCCTTCAATTGTTAATGACTTTACAAAGCTCACTTGATTTAATAATATCCATAAAGATATCGTCAAATCATCTGTCATATCTTGAAATGGATTCTTCGTATAATCATGTACGATAATATGATAGCCATCTTCTCTTTTATCAAGAAAGTAAATCGACCAACCAACTTGTATAGAAAAACCATCTATTAATCGATCATTTTCTACTTCAGTTAAAAAATGAAATAATCCTTCTACCTGCATCGCAAAGATTTTTTCTGCCTGAGCAATGAAAGTCTTATCCCCTATCTTCTTCATAAACTTTTCCACTAATTTCCCTCCACTTTTCCTAAGTACTTCGTTTTCACTCTAAATAACTCCATTTCCCCTCACTTCTCATCAAAATTTTATCAATAAGTAAATGATCTCCATCTTCCCAAACTTTTTCTATAATACTTTTCATTTTTTCAATTCCGTTACTAGCATTACAATCACAAAAGACAAGAATATCTCTCGCTGGTATCGCAACCGCATATCCATTTGATACGAATTCTTTTAGTGAGTAATCCCATAAATCGTCTAAAACAATTAAGCTAGCTTCGAAACTTCCGTCAAGAATTAAAGCAAAACACCCTTCCGATAGTGTGTGAACCCGTAGTTCTTTTTCATCTGCTAATTTATAAAGATTATCTACCCCAATCTCTAATAGCTGCTCCTCATCCAATCCTTCTTCTAATATATGCCTATTTTGAACATAATGAAAATAATTGTTCTGATGGTCATCAACTAAAAAAGTAATGATTAAATCTTTATTAAAAAATGTATGGACAAAACTATTTTCTTCGGATAGGGTAAAACACTCTTCATCTAGATCCTCTTTTATTACTGGTTTTAAGTATGCAACTGCTTCCTTACAAAACCGGATTGTCATATAAATACGCCCCTTTACTTGCTATAACACTACACACCAATTAACAGATATAAAGCCAACAAAACACTACCAAATTCATCGGAAGCTTAATCGAGAAATGAGTTTCTTTAAACTTGCACTAAGATGCCGATACTCTTCCGTTTCAAAATCTTCTATAACAATTTCTCCAGTACGATTGTTCATAAGGATTAACATCCCACCACTTTCAAATCCTATAGGAATATATATTTCATCTTTCTGTCTAAGAGATAAATAATCTTGGACACGCTCTATAAATAAATGCGGTTCAACACCTGGTGTTACAGAGAATAAGCTAATATTGTAATTATCAATCCAACCAATCATCTCGAGAAACCAATAGGAATTATAATATTCTTTCATATCAGAATGAAGGGTAGCATTTAGTTCTGTTTCAAATTCTTGAAAATCATCATATTTATCTTTCTCCTTTGGCTTCCAAAATATATAGCCTTCCTCATCCTTTTCACCAATATATAAGCGATGATCAATCTCTGCATCAAATGGAATCTGCGGGTGTGTTCCGTTCCAATCGCTCCATTTCAATAAGTAACTTTCAAAATAACGTTGCATAATCGCTTTCAACGCCGTTCACCTCTTCAAACGTAAATTTGAAATCAATTCTTGTATACTTTCTGAAATCGTTTCAAATGAATCTCTCTCAAAATCTTCTAATTTAACTTTCCCATTTTCATTGTCAATCACAACTAACATTCCGTTGCCTTCAATACCTATTGGGATATGTTTTAATCTCTCTTGGTGGTTCTCCTTATAACCCTTTAACTGTTCTTCGAATGAATTCAATTCAATATTCGGCAATACCGTTTCTAATTCAATATAATAATTTTTATAAAAACCATTTAATTCAGCGAACCAATAGGAATTAAAATACATAATAACTGTTTGATGAAATTGAACATCCATTTCTTGTTCTAAGTGAATAAAATCATGTACGATATTTTTTTCTATTGGTTTCCATAGAATATAACCTTCCTCATCTATTTCTCCTTCATAAAGAATAGGATTCACTTCTTCAAGAACTGGTGTTTTTAATAGAAAATCTAAGCCTTCGTGTGCTAATTTTATTCTTAACCTAAAGTATTGTTGCATTGCATTCTGAATAGACACACATATCTCCCTCTACTTCACTTAATTTTCCCCCTACAAATCTTTCATCAAAAATGGATTTGTATCTCTTCAATAAATGCCTCTGTAAATATGCCCCTAAATTAGAAGCACTCCATTCTTATTCACCTGTATCCATACCAACTCTCATCATTTCTACAGTTAGTTATTTACAACAAATCGGATTTCCTACACCATCTATTCCTATCACAATAAATTCCGCATCCTTTAACCTTAAAATAACTGCCTCACCAACTACTCCAAATCCATTACATTAAAAGAAATCTTTTATAACTACCTGGGAGCTTTATTTATAAAGCCTCTTCAGCTTGTGCAACTTCCTCAACCGTAATTGCCAAATGCTTCAGGACATTTTTTATATTCCCTATAAATCGCTTTAACAAGTTCTACACTCATTTATCTCGAATTCACGGAAAATTTTTATACTAGTCCTTCTTTACTAAAGCCCAAATACCATACTGATTATAAAACAATTCATCTTCTAAAAAATGTTTACACTCCGTATGTTGCAATATGAAATGAGGATTTTCTTCATCTAAGCTGAACGTAGAATAGTCCGTTAAGCTAGGATTTTCAATGAGATTATACAGACAAAAAACGTTCATTAATTCTTGAGCATATTGCGGAGTTACTTGATCTTTAAAAGTAATTACATCCGGGAGTCCAAAGCAATGCATACCACACGTATAGTAAAAATCATCTTCTTCTGCCACTGTAACAAAAGCTTGAAATAATTCTACTGCATCATCTGTATGATACATATCATTCCAGCTTTCAATTGTATTTGCAGTACCTGAAGATTCAACTTTCACGCCAAGTCCTCCAGCTTTTACAAGTGCATTTGCAGTATCAACTAATTTCCTTATCTTTTCAATGGAACCTCCGTCCCCAATTAAATACAAAGTTAAGGAATGCCCTCTAATAAGATCAAGTTCTTCCTCAGTAAATGAATTGTATCCAGCAATTTCAAAAGCTTCCGCTACTCGCTCGTCATGTTCATATATATCAACTTCAAAAAAAATACTCGAATCCCCTAGTTTACTAATATAATTCCCAGCAAATATATATCCCTCACTTTTTCTTACAATTGCTTCAATAAGTTCACTTCTATTCTTCCATAAACCAGGTATACATAATACAACTTTTGAGCTTTCCATCTAACCCTCTCCTTATCTACAACATTTCTCTATGTAAATACAAATACAATCCCCTTCTAAACCCTCTCAGCTACTTATTTAAATTATTCCTTCTCTTTCTTATAGCTTAATGCAATCTCAACTACTTCTTCGATTGTTAATTCTATATCATTCCAAAATATTAGGTCACTAGGTGCTGGATGGGGAACATTTGCTTCTAAAATATTAATATATTTACTACCTAACTCATCCAGCAATTTAGGGTCACATATCATTTTCACAAGTTCAATAAGTTCCTCTCTACTCATTTGGCTTTTCACATCACTCAATCCCTTAAAGCTATTCATAATAAGGTACAGCACCAACAAATATAAATTCTAAACCTTCATATGCATCTTTCACTTTCTCTCCATCGTATTGAAAATCATAAAGCACGATAACAGAATTTATATTGTCTTCTACATCTACTCTTTTCATTAAATCTTTAAATCTCGGAATGATAATTTCACTATAAGAGAAATCCTGCAAAACCTCTTCTATATGTATTTTAGCTTCCTCATAAAACATAATTTCGATTTGATATTCATCATAATAACCAAAACCGAAATTCACTCCAAATTTCGAATCTATACTATCTCCATCTTCTGTATATTCCATATCCACATATTTTTGAAGCTGATTAAGTGATTGACTCGTTCCAAGCCACAACGAAGCCATCCCTTTATATTCCATATTGTCTCTCCTTATTATACTATCGTATAAAGGTCCATACCCGCACAGCAAACACCCTTATCTTGCAAAACTTTATTAATATGTATGTTTTCTCGTTCTATAGTTTAAATATCTTGATAATCAACTTCTACAATTCGTTAAAAATTACGCCAAAATACATGATCTACTGTTTGTTGGAAAACAGGTGCTTTCATAAAGTTTAATAGAATATCTTTCTCATTTGTCCCAACATATTCATCGTTATCTACATTATAAAATTGAAGGACTTCCACTTTATATACTCCATTTTCAATGTTAATTTTATAATTAGAGCAGTTTTCATCAGGTACTTTCTCATCTTCAAATTGTGCAGCCATTGTAAGGTAGTCATAATCAACTAAATATAATTGGTTCTCAGTTACTCTTATATAACCCTCTGCTTTTCTGAAGCACTCTTGCTTTATTGGTTCTTCTCCAACTTTCACTTCTGCATTCCACGAATGCTCAATACCTTCTTCAGTCATCTGGAATACTAAAGCATTACCGTTTTTCATTTCATCAGTAAAATGCTGTAGCAACATTTCTAATTCCCAATCCTCATCCACAAATGACTTGTATTGCTCCGCATTTACAACCCCAATAAAATTCGTATCGCCAAATCCCATACAAAACTTCATCTTTGACCTCCTGGATATAAAAATCCACTCTGTTATTCAGTTAGATTTTCAATTTCCTCAAACCAAAACGTATTCTTTTCCACAGCCTTTGGATCGATACGCCTTAATTCATTTTCAAACCATATACATACTGATTCCGGAATTTCATTATCTAAAAAAGCAAATTCACCATTTAAGTGAATCGCTTCATCAATTAACTTAGAAAACAATAGAAGGCTGTCTGCAAATTGATGAATGGAAGAATTCATGAAGATTTCTTCATAGTTGTTTCCATGATGTAAATAGACTACCTTATTTGTTCTTTCATCAATACAAAGAGGATCTCCAGAACCGGTCGTACCTATCAACCAATAAAACTCAAAATCTTTTGGCATGCCAAATTTTTGAGTTACATTCTGCATTGGTTCAGTTGCATGATTAAACTCTATAAACGGAGCAGCTGATGCTGGAAGACCCGCTTCACTTAAAAACCTTCTCGTATCGATAGATAAATTTGTACGCTGCAACATATCTCGATCTAATTTGTTTAATGGCCCGTCTCTTTTTTCATTCCATTGATCATAAAATTCTCTAGGTGAAATCATCTATATACCTCTTTCCTTTTTCATTCCCATAATTTTCTCCTACATATTCCTCTTCATCTTTATAAGTTCTAATCTTTATGAAAAAGATTTATTTCTTCATTCCAAAAGGTATTATGATTCAGACAATCCTTATCAATTCCAATGAATGTTTCAATAATAACTTCTAACTCTTCTTTCTTACATTCTCTATTCAAATATGCATGTCTACCATTCGCTTCTTTGATTCTTTTTATAAACTCACTATATTCCAAAATACATGCAGCTAATTGTGGTATAGATTGATTTACATATACTTCTTCCATTGTTTCATGGTCTACACATACGACTATTCCTGAAGGTTCTTTCATAGATAAAATATTTCCTACACCTGTAAATCCTAAATATATATTCTTTTCATAACTTGCATCTAAATTATATTTTTCCTTTAGGCTTAATAAGCTGCCATTTTTTGTTGATTCAAAATTCAAAAATGGTGCCGCAGATTCAGGTAATCCAGCTTTTAATAAAAAATGTTTGCATACTACAGGGATATCTAAATTTTTGAGTTTATCTTCTTCGTAATGAACGAATGGATATACTTTTGGGTTCCATCTTTTTCGAAATTCATTGGGATTCATCAATTTTAACATTTCCTTCCATGCAAATATAGCTTTTCTACTACTCATTTACCTTCAAATACTTCCTCTTTAGCATGAAAGAGAATACATCGCGTTATTCTGCTGAAGGATTATAATCAATCTCTACTTTTCCAAGACCTTCCAATACTTTATGTATTCTACTAGTTAAATCTCTTATTTCTTCTTGTGTTAATTCCCCCACTGCGTCTAGTGGATGAAACTTGCTTAATCTCTTTGTTATACCTTTTATATACCCAATAAAAACTTTGTCATGAGTTAGCAATATTTCACCTATAGCTGTATCAGCAATAACGTCTTCTATTTCTCCTAGATTTATATACTCATCAGAAGCTCTTGCTATTGCATATCTATATCCCCTATTTAATATTAAAAAATCATTATAGGCCTCTTTGATGTCTTCAAACAATTCATTGTATTCCCAGTTTTCCATTTCAGATCCCTCCATTAGACATTCATTATCATGGTAAATTTGAAGTAATTATTTAGACATAGATATTCACTAGTTACTAAAATACAAAACACCATTTAAACAATTATGATGTAAAAAAACAGCAGAGTTTTTAAAATCTCTGCTGTTTCCTATTATTTAATTTCTAACGTGAACCAATTATTGATTGAATAAACAAGCGTTACTAAGCAGCCGATTACACCAAACAAAATAACATTAGGACCAATCATGGAACCAAATAACACCGCTATTAACGATGCCATAAACAATAGCATTGCTAGACCATTAATCTTAATTTCGACTATATCGCCACTTTTTACTTGCTTTTCTTTACTTCCGAAAAACAATTGATTTACTTTTATCTTTGCTTCTTTTACATCAGAAGGAAGCATGTACTCTTCATTATTTTCTAATTTCATTACAACTTCATTATCCACTTTTAAAGCTACTCTTGTAGCTCCGCCCATCATTCCTGTTGCCCTTATTACTTTTATACTCATTTTAAACTCCCCTTAAACTTTTGTTCATCTAATAAAAAGATTCCCACTTTTTCGTTTAGTATATTTTCTACAATTTTCCATCTTTTTTCCACAATATACATATTATCATATTTGAGATTCATTTATTAATAGGAAGATGAGTATTTTTACCTTTTACTTTACAGTCTATAACAAAGAACCTTTTGCAATCCCGATGTAGATACTGTTTATTTCAAACAAAATTTTCTTTTACATCTTCTATTCTTATTTAATCGGTTTCTCTGTTTTCAAAACAAATGAACTTAATGCAGGAACCTTCATCTTATTATCATGAGAAACATACAGTACTTTACTTCCTGCACGTTCACCATCTACTAGTACTTTCCAAGGGCCTTTTGATGGAAGAGTTATTTCTACCGCTTCTCTATTCGCATTGTGAGCTACAACGAAATATTCGTTTTTATTACCATTTGTTTTGCCATCTATTGTATACGCTACAACATTTTTTGGCGCATCCATGAACGTTATATGTTTTTTAATTTGTTCAGCAATTGTCATACGAAAAGCTGAATACTTGTTACGCAGCTCTATTAAGCCTTTCATATACTCTACTTCTTTATCAAATGCCACGCGGCGCACCCAATCCATCTGGTTAATCGAATCAGGAGATTTGTAGCTATTATGGTCACCATATTTTGTACGCATGAACTCTTGCCCTGCATGCAAGAATGAAACCCCTTGCGATGTCAATATGATAGAAGAAGACAACTTGTGCATTTGTTTACGTACTTCTTCACTGTCGCCAGGATTCGTCAAAGCAAGTTTATCCCATAATGTATGGTTATCATGTGCTTCAACATACGTTAGAACTTGCTCAGGATCCTGATAAGTAGCCACCTTTTTATCATAGTCGATACCAGCCGTAATTCCTTTTTTCATGCGCTCTTCCATGTTTTGCATTCCGTTCACAAAACCATTATCCTGATCCCCAAATACGCTTCCTTTCAATCCATCACGTATATCATCATTAAAATGAGCGATTCCGTTCATTTTCTCCGCATTTTTTTGATTTGCTTTTAAATCAGATGCTAGAGGAGTATTTAAATCCCATCCTTCTCCATGAAGAATAATAGAAGGATCAATTTGATGAACCGCTTTACGGATCGCATTCATTGTTTCGACATCATGAATACCCATCAAATCAAAACGGAATCCATCTAAATTATACTCTTTCGTCCAATACACGACGGAATCTATCATAAATTTCCTCATCATCTTTCGTTCAGAGGCCGTATCATTCCCTACACCTGTTCCATTTGCGAGTGAGCCATCCTCATTGTAACGATAATAATACCCTGGAACTAACTTGTGAAAATTAGATTCAGCCGCATTATACATATGATTATATACAACGTCCATTACAACGCGAAGTTTATTATCATGTAGTGTTTGAATCATCTGCTTTAATTCAGTAATTCGAACAGTCGGCTCATAAGGATTTGTAGAATAGGAGCCTTCTGGTACATTGTAATTTTCCGGATCATATCCCCAGTTATATTGTGGTTCATTTAATTTTTCTTCATTTACTGAAGCATAATCAAATATCGGTAAAAACTGGACATGAGTAACACCGAGATCTTTAATATGATCAAGACCTGTTTTTACGCCACCTGGTCCTCTCGTTCCTTTTTCCGTAACACCAAGATATTTTCCTTTTTGTTTAATACCACTTTCAGATTGAATGGAAAGATCACGGACTTGCAACTCATAAATAATAGCATCTTCCGGATTTTTAAATTTCGGCTTTTTATTCCCCTTCCAATTTTTCGGATTCGTTTCTTTTAAATCAACGACTGCACCTTTATCACCGTTAACAGAAGCAGCACGCACATATGGATCAACGGCCTCAGTCCATTTGTTTCCAACCTTCACCTTATATGTATAAAATAGGCCTTTTTGATCACCTGTAAGTTTTGCAGTCCAAGTTCCTTTTTCAGCTTGATCCATGCTTATTTCAGTACCTTTTTCATCATTCCATTTTTTGTAAGCGACCAACTTTGCCTCGCTCGCAGTGGGAGCCCATAAACGAAACTTGGTTTCCCTCGGTGTATATATATTCCCTAGATCATTACCATCATAATAAAATAAATGATCAAATTCCTCGCTACGAATCACTTTACCAATTTCAGTATGAGCTTCAACCGAATTTCCCATTTTAATTTTGTATGTTTGTTTTACATCAAGATTCTTTTCTGTACTGATTTTGACCTTATTGGTAATATCTCCATTCTTCGTATCATATGGACTAACTTTCTCAATGTTAACGCCCTCAACTTCAATTTTTTGCTCCTTAATATTGAACGGAGCATTGGTAGTTACAGTAATCTCATTGAAGCTATCAACAGTGGCCTTCTGAATAGAAAGTTCAGAAGAAGGCTTTGAATCATATACTTTATCATCGCCAGAAAGAACCCATACTTCAGCACGGCCATCCTTAATATTTTCGATCCAACGATCCTCACCGTCTTTTTCCCAGTCATTCGTACGCACGATAAATCCAACGCGATTATAATCACCATCTATTTTCACCTTAGCATACTTACCAAACTCATCTTCCCCAGTAAATTCATAGGACCTACCACTCGCATTTTCAGTCCACATCCAAAGATTCCAGTCTTTTGTATTTCCAGCCTTCTCCTTATAATGAACGATAATTTCAGTTGTTTTCATATTTGATTCTGCTTGTGTACTCTGAAAAGAAAAACCAGATAATAGCAAAGCAATTACAGTAAGTAATAAAAACGTCTTGTTTATTATATTTTTTGTCATATACACTCCATCCACCCTTTCTAAAAATATTACGAACCATTCATTTTGAATAACTCTGCATAGATTAATCTAGAAATTGCTTTTATAACACCTCCATATGGAATTTTACTTATTTATTTCAATGATCTTTTAATAGAAAAATCAAAGATAGAAAGGAATAAGAAAATAACGAAAACGTTTGCATTAAACATCAAAAAAAAGACTTACTTATTCCTTGTTATATCTCTAAACATCAAAAGATCACGGAAAACATTTTTAAGAAAACGTTTGTTATCGCTTTCAATTTTATAGTATGAACTATAAAAAGGTCAATATATTATTAATTTTCTGTTTTTATACCGTACACATATTTCAAGAAATAAATCTATTGTACTAAATATACCTATAAGCGCTACAGTATTTTCACCTGTCCGTCCAATATAAATCCCTACCCTATAATATCATTCCGAAATTATAATAAATCCTACAATATTTCAAAGCAACAATTTGATCAGACGTTGAGATATGGTGACTTTGTTTCTTAGTTAATTTCTGCATTTAACATCATTCACCAATCATATAAAGTAAAGAGGATTACCGATTATAGTTAATAACGATGAAAATGGAATCTCTTATTCATTTTTTGATAGATAAGAGAAAGGAGAGAGTTTACAAATGACTATAGTGAAGAATGGAACATTGCAAGTGCCTGGAGCGAGCATCTACTACGACGTTCGCGGAAAAGGACCTGTACTTCTAATGATTCATGGCGGTGGTGGTGACGCTGATAAATTTCTTAAAGTCGCTGACCATCTTGCTGATTGGTATACAGTTGTTACCTACGACCGTCGGGGTCATTCCCGCAGTCATCTTACCAATCAAACTGAGGATTACCGCGTAGAAACACATAGTGACGACGCACACCGTCTGCTAGCTAAACTGACCGATGAACCGGCATACGTATTTGGAAGTAGCTCCGGTGCTGTTATCGGACTCGACCTATGTATACGCCATCCGGCGCAGGTAAAGCTACTAATCCCTCACGAACCCGTCTTATTGCAACTTTTATTCGGTGATGAGCAGATGCAGGCTAGAAAATTCATGGAAGACCTTAAGAAAAATCATCAAAATGAAGTCATAAAGTTATTATCAAATGTAGGAGCGGACACTAGCAATCAAAAACAACCGAAAGATGGGCAAACAGAGCGGATGCTTAGTAATTCAACGTATTTCGTTCAGTATGAAATCCCAGGAATTCTTGGTTATTCACTAGATATCGATGCTTTGAAAACCACATTAAAATCTTCATCAATGCAGGTGCTTCCAGCCGGGGGAATTGATTCACGGGATTTTTTCGCTTACCGCTGCGCAGTCGCATTATCCGAACAACTAGGAACAGAAATCGTGGAGTTTTCAGGGCATCATGGAGGCTATAACACAAGTCATTATAAAGAGTTTACTGAAAAGTTGCACGAGATTTGTTGTTTACATTCATAAAGACAAATAAAAACTAGCAAAATGAAATTTGCTAGTTTTTATTTGTTTTGGGACTACTATTCATCGAAATCATCCCCAAATATTACATTATCAATTGCTTCCCTGTCTTTTGCAACTCCTTCTATTGTCCCAATTAAGTTTCTTACCATCTCAAGTGTAATCCATTCTCCATCTTCATAAACTTTTATACTTGCTCCCATTGAAAGTAATTCCTCAGCAAATTTCACTAACGATTTCAATTAATCTGCATCACTATAGTTACATTCCATTACAGGTCGTTCTGTTTTCATATTTTGTTTGATTTCACTTATCGATTTAGATGTTTTCTTTCTAATCAAAGGAAGATATTTATTAGAATTCAAATCATGAAGCACTACTAGATTTACAGTAACCAAATCTACTTCCCTCCTTCAATTAAGATTCTATTATTCCATCATTTCAACCACTATGCTAACGTAAACCCATAAAAATATTTTTGCCCTCTTTCCCAATCTCTTTTCGAGATAGCATCTATATAAGCTACAAAATCTTTATAGTTATCATTACGAATTATCGTATGATAATCAGCAGGTACTTTCTCTCCTGTCCAAATTGATAATAAGGATGGCATCAACTCCATTTTTAATGGTTCTTCATGATTTGCTGCTCTTATTACTCTTTCAAACAGTTTTTTTGTTAAATCTCCAGGAAACACCGGACTCTGATAGAAATAATATTTTTCCATATCACAGTTTTTCGTGTAATTAAGATAAAATTCCCCAATCTCTTCTACACTTGCTTCTTCTCCAATCACCTCTTGATAGTTTATAAAAAAGTCAATAGAATCTCTTATGATCATCGACGTATCTGTTATTTCATCCTACTTTTCAAGTAACACTAATAAATACGGAATAATCTCCATTAATTATTTAACATAAAACAATCATATATTATGATGTTCATAATTTTAATACTTCTTAATTTTTTTATATTACAAATACTCTAGAATATTGGTTTAGCATAGAGTTTAATTATTAAATAGCTACAAATACTGATTGTACAATAAAAAGAAACGCTCAACTTGAAAAAAGGTTGATCAAAATGAGCGCTTTATATTTCAGTTACATATAAGTTTTTATAACGTTACTTTGATACACTATACAGTTCCTTTTTTAGATAGCCTTCACCATATTTATATTTGTAATTTCATAACCTAACTGTTCATATAACCTACGTGCAACTTTGTTATGTCCAAAAACATGAAGACCAATTTTATTCATTCCTAATTCTTTAGCAATAATTTCAATTTCTTTCATTGCTTGCTTACCATACCCTTGTCCTTGGTGTGGCTTATAGATTATAAAATCAAAAATATAGCCTTGATCTGGATTTGTAGTTGATGTTTTTGCAATCCAAATCATTCCGACTAGTTGTTGGTCTTGAAAAATAGAGTATAGGTAATTCAGCTCAGATTTCTCATCTTTAGGTAAAAGTCTAGAAAATTCTTTTTTAGATAGATTCATTGCTTCATCTTCACTCCAGTTTCCTGAAGTCACTTTGTTTTTCGCATAGTTCTCAATTGCACTAGAAATGTATAGTTGAAATTCTTCTCTATTCATCGGTCTTAATGTAATCACTTAATCCCCTCCTACTTTAACGTGATTGAGCTAGTTTATATAAACAACAAGTCCTCTTTCAATAAAAAATCATTTTTCTCTATTCTGTGATACCCTAAATCTGTTAATGAAACTTTATTATCTGCTACTCTCTTAAAACAAATACTTCTTCCCGGTTATAATCAATCATCTTTAAAAAGTACTCTTCGAAATTTTCAAATCGATCTATTTCCTCTCCAGCAAACCAAACGACCGCTCCAGGCGTAGAAGAATTTGGCAAACATAATGTAAATAAATCTCTGTCAAATTCAGTGACTGCGATTGGCAGTAATTGATTTCTAAAAACACCACTTTCCTTTAAGATATCTTCCTCAATTGCATTTAATAATTTCTCTGCATAATGCATTGTTGTTTTAAGTTGTTCTGTCCCAAATAAATCAACTGTTTGATAAAACCCTTTCCAGCCATTCGCATATTTCAGAAAATTTCTATACTTTTGATTAAGTTTGTATCCTATTTTTTTCTCAACAAGGCAGATCTCTGCCTCATTTGCTCCAACCTCCGGAAAGTGATGTGGCCATATTTGCTCCACATCCTGTTTCACCGCTACCATTGCCGATATATGAACCTTCCAGTTTATCATCGTTTAAATCCCCTTTTATAACCAAAAATATTGTATAGCATAATGAATATCAATTGTAAAATCCGTATTCTAGATAGACTCTATATGTATACTACTTATCATTCACTAGACAACTTTGCCGATTATTGTTTTGGTGAATAGCAACCTAAGATTTATTAATGAAGCATGTCTAGAAACTGTTGAAAAGTATCTGTAACATGATAAACTACTGGCTCAAGCTCAGCAGAATTTTCATGATCCCACACACAAACTGTAGGACTATTTCTTGATTCGCGAAAATCTAAACATAAAACATCACCAGCAAACAAAACAGCAATTGGCAATAAAGCTACTCCTAGTAAATCCCCATCATCTGTAAGCCTTTCATCAAATCGAGACCATATTACATCAATATCAAACATGCCACTTTCAATATGTTCTGGAGCTTCAAGGATACATAAGAACCGAATAACTGCGTAACTATGATTATTACAAATAAAAGAGTTCTCTTCTGGAAGCCCACCATTATGCAGTTTTATAAAATTCTTATAATCTAGCGGTAATTCAACTCTCCAAGCCTTTTCTTTCTTAAATATTAAGTCTTCAGAAGGTAACGGAAAAATCACTGAATCTTTTTTTATTCTCATTAAAAATACGCCTTTATCTTCTGAGTTTTAATCCCACCACTTTTCCTCATCAGAAACCCATATATTTTTCTGTAAGTCAAATGATTGATTAGCATCATGAAAACCACAATAGGCGGGGAATTTTATACTTCCTCCATCTGCTTTATTCCAGCAATCAACAAACCATTCCACGATGATTTTTTCCTCATCTGCCGATATGATCTCATCGTTTTCTTCATAAAACTCCCAGAACTCGTCTGATTGATCATCAGAAAGGTTATAGTATGATATACGTTCGAGTAATTCATGACTTCCTGCAAAAACACTACTATCATTTCCTTCATAAAAAACTTCACCTGCTTCTCTATTCATAGAAAACATCATGATAGAAAGATCAAATGATCCAATAAAAATCATAAAATCTAGCAACTCTATTTTAATGTAATAATTAAAACTACGAATTTTTCTTATATTTTTAATCAACCTTTCTGAATTTTTTTCAAGATTTTCTTTTACCGAGCTAATATATGTATCTTTTGTAAACAATTCATTCACCTCATGCTTTATTCAAATTTCAATATAAATTAAAACTCTTTATACATAATATAATTGAGTGCCTTCTTTTCTTCATCAATTTCATATTTTAAAAGAAAACGCTAAGCTATCTTTATATCACTCCACCCTATTCAAATCGCAACATCTTGATAGTCTACTTCGTTTACTTTTTCATTGATAAGAAGTTTTGTTTGTAATACTCTAAAATCGGTTACCAAAGGCTTTGTTGCACTTGTTCCGCCTAGACTCACGGCTTCCACCCTTCTTCCTGCAAGAACTTCTGTAATTCTTCCTCAGATGGTACATTCTTCTCCCACTCTTCACATTCCTTCAAAAACTCCTCCGTTTCATTAAGAAGAGACGGCTCTTTCTTTCGAAATTTCACTGCTGCTTCCTCTACTTCACTGAGCTTCGTATATCCTTTCCCATGCCAATCTCGTAAAATCCCCTTCACATAAGCAAGCATTCGCTTATTATTTTCATATGCAATCTGGAGTGCTTTTAATACGAGCTCTTCTGATAATTTCCCCATCCATTCACTTAATATTTCCACTGCATAAGATGACAAACTACCGAAGTTTTGTTCATAAAATGCGAATACATTGCTACCGGAATTTACTTCTTCCTTAACCTCTACTTCTTCTACTTTCTCCTCCCGCCCACAATCTTGAACAACTTCTTGCGTAATCACATCAGATGCTCCAATCGGCATTCCGAAATACTCTAGCAATAGCGGAATATTCAATTCTTCCTCTAGGCATCTTTGAATAAACATATGTACAAGCTCTATATTTTTCACAGTCTTTAATTCACGTAACACACACTTTTCTATATTCGTATTCGTAATAGGATTATAACGCAACCAATTTAGAACATATAATTCCTTCGTTTTCGCGTCATATAATATCTTTCCATACGTAACAAACCGCTGCAACAACTTCTCAACTGTTTCACGATTATACCCCGTTTCCATCTCTACCAAACGTAGTGGCAGTGGGTAAATTCCGCATTGTCTCGTCTTCGAACATGTTAACAAGTATATATAAAAGTAACGTTCCTCTGGCGTTAAATCTAGTACAAACTCATCTTGCCAAAAATTTATCTGTACACTCCGATATACTCCCATGTTTCTTCCTCCCGCCCTTTTAGTGATAAATATAGAGTTGGTGACTCCTTACTATATATAGGATTACAAGAAGGAATTTGGTGAATTTATTTTATATTTTTTTACTAATACGAGAATGTTACTTTTTTATTTTCTTGTAGTTGTTTTTTTGTAATTCTTTTTGTTCTTGTAGTTGTTTTTCTTTTATTTATTTAATTGATTTATTACTTGATAGTGGTTTATAAGAGGCTTGGAATGGGCTTATATGGGGCTTCTTTTATTACATGCATGGGTTTGTCATCTGCTGAAGAACTTATAATATGATCACTTCTTTATGAGCGACTAAATCATAAAGAAGTGACTAAAAATACGTCTTGTCCGAAGCTAAATCATATATGTAGCATTTCAGCTTTTACAACTTGAATATATTCCTGCAACTTACAAAATGCTTCTGTCAATTTGCTTGTTTCTTCTTTATGAAGAAAGCGGGCCTTGTTTCTCTCTTCTTCTATAATAAGCAACTGCGCGGCAGCATAGGAAAGACCGTACTTTTCGCATTCTCGTTTTATATCATGGAACAAAGAAAGTGGTATACTCCCCGCTCCTGAAATAAGCATCTCATCTAGAAGTTGTTCTAATTCATCGATTATTTGTACTAACTTTATCATAGAACGTTTCTCCTTCATTGAGTGTAATATTTATAATTTCACCTGCTTCTGTATACAAGATGACAGGTGTAACAACGAGCTTTGTTCCTTCTTGATAAGAATGGACTAGCATTTTCTTTACATGTAACGAGTCCAAATATATTTTTACAATTCGAATCATCCGCTCATTTTCTGGTCGTTCCATCATTTGCATTTGCAATACTTTACCATTCTTATCGATAAGAGGTAGGATCCATTTTTGTTCTTGCTTCTGAAATTCCCATTCTCCTATTTCAGCAACTTCGATACAAAAGACTCCTTGTTTATTTGCCTCTAACCTGTTCTCTTTTACTTTTTTTAGTAGTTCTTCCCATGAGGTTAAAAAGAGAGATTTCCACTCTGCCACATTTGTTTTTCCTTCCACTTCTCCTACTGTCTGTGAGCTAGATGACAATTGAAAATCAGCGTTAAGTTTTGCCTGCTTCAACCCGAAAGATGAACGAGATAGTTCGTATCCTTTCCCTGCAATCGCCCATGGTGCTTGCCTTTCATGGAGTTCTTCAGGAGTTGTGCTACTCCCTTCATAAAACATAGGGCGCGACTGCGTGTATGTGATCCACTTTTCCTGTTCTCGGTTATAGAAATAATACGTCACACCAACATAACGGGACTTCGTTTGCCAGCCGGATGCACCAAAAGCATGCAAAGTAAGTGGTGGAACTTCATAATATTCCGAACGAAACGGACTCTCTTGCAGATGGTGGCGCCCTAGCAACAAAATGTATTCATAAATCGCGGACAGCGTTTGCCGATAGGATGCCATTTGAAAAGATGCATGTTTCATCCGGTATAGCCTAATATCGGCCCCAAGCTTACGAAATAAATTTTCTAGCTTTGCTAGTTTCAAAGAACGGGCTTTTACAGAAAGTTGTTCTATTTCATAGATTGTATTTTCAGTAAGCCGCGTTAATCCAAAGTGAACAACTTGCTCAATCATCTCTTTGAAAATAGATAGCTTATCCGTCGCAATGATAAGAGGTTGCATCTGTTTCGTTTCATGCGAAATTCCTTTCTCTTTTTGATACCAGTATACCGCTTCTGCCTTATGCCGGCATATTCCCTCTGCTTTACACGTACAGATCGCATCCGCTACCGATTCAGCTGTCAGAAAGCGAACCGTTATATTCTCTTCTGGGAAGGACGCAATTAAAGCACCCTCTTCTTCTAAAACAAACTTTTGCTGAAATGTTTCGCGGAACATTATTTCAGCCCACATTTTTTCGGAGACAATATTGCGAACGTCCACATTCAAAAGAGCAGAGAAATCAACTTTTATATTCTCTTCACCTTGGTACATCTTCTTTGCTTCTAATAGAGCCATAATGACATGCTTACAAATCGAACGGGCTTCACACGTGCAAGAGTAACTGCGTATATCACCCGTAAACGTTACAGTAATTCCATCACCAAGATGTATTTGCGCTGCCCCCTCTTCTACGTCCATTTTGACATTTGTTGCGGCAGCCAAATCCTTCATTGCTCTCTTATATGTTCCTTTGTTGGACATGGCGATTAAGTATGTTTCATCAATAGAGGAAAGAACATTTAAGAAATGATTGTTGCGATCCATTGTGCCAACCTCCCTGGTGTTAATGCTGCTACATGAGCACCGAGCGCCGCCATTTTTTTAGCTGCCTGTTTATCATAAAAAGGCTGTGCAGTCGGATCAAGAGAAGTAAGCACAATCAATTTTGCTCCTGATTCTACAATCTTCATCGCTTCTCTGTACATTTCATTGTAACTGCCACCTTCATATAAATCCGTTACAAGCACGACAATTGTTTTATGAGGCATCTCGATTTTATTCGTTGCGTAGCGCAGTGCCTGAGCAATATATGTTCCTCCCCCAAGCTGTACACTCATAAGTGTTTCCACCGGGTCATCAATACGATCCGTTAAATCAACAACAGCTGTATCAAAGATGAACAAATCTGTCTTAATCGTCGGTAAGCTTGCAAAAATGCCAGCCATAACTGCACTATGAATAACAGAATCAATCATACTTCCACTCTCGTCTACTGCGAGAATCACACGCCATGGGCTAACATACTTCGTCGCAGCATAGAAGTACGGTTTTTCAATATGTATGGTGTTTGTTTCCTTGTCAAAATGCTTCAAGTTCTTTCGAATCGTTTTCTTAAAATCAAAGTTGCGCATCGTGCGCACGCGACTAGAGCGATTTCGATCCGGTCTACCGCTTAAAGCATGCTTCACTTCTTGCTCTAAATTACGACGTAACTCCTCGGCAACTTTCGCTACAATACGCTTAGCTGTATCCAATACATCCGGTTTTACATAATCTTTAAATTGTAAAATGCATTTTAATAAATTCATATTCGGCTCCATTTTTTCAAGCGTTTGTTTCTCTTGTAATAGAGCCGTTAATTCATACTTCTCTAGCGCATGATTTTCCATAATTTCAATTGTTTCTTGCGGAAATAACTCCCGCACTTTCGAAACCCAAGTAGGCATTGTTAACTGAGAGGGATCCAGCGACCCGCCACGTTCCTCTCCGCGTTCCCGTTCGTATAAAAATTCCAGCACCTCATCCATTTCTCTGTATGCACGGTTTTCTTCCTGAAATGTAATTTGGTCATCCGCATATTTTCCAAGGACAAGACGCCAGCGATTTAAAGAAATGTTATTCTCCATCTTCTAGCCCCCGTCTCATTAAAATCTCACGTGCCTTCCGATCTAACTGCATTGCATACGCCAGCACATCTTCTGAAATCGCTTCTTCTTTTATCACTTCTTCTGTGGCACCATATAACCCGGCAACCTGTCTAGCAATCGTACCAACCTCAAGCGGCGTGAATTGGCTGAACAAGAGGCGTAAATGCGGCAACACTTGTAAAAATGTCTCTTCATCAAGTACTTCTAGAACATGGGACATTCCATCAAGCAGTGACTCGTTATATAAAAAGATATCTTTTGCGCCAGCAAACAAACCACTCAAAAATATCGGGGCTTGTTTTTGCATATCGCCACTTCCATAAAAATATCCTTCTGCCACTTGCATGACCTCATCGATTTTCCGCTTCCCTAAAGAAGTTAACAGCCCAAATACCGCTCCCTCTACTTGGCTTTCTCGTTTTTCCTTTTGCAAATAAAGCTCCAGCGCTTCAATAAATTGCTGGTCTGCAGGCTGCATTGTGTACAAATCGATAAGCTTTTCCGCAATAATTGCTGGTTCGCCTCCATCTAAAACAGAAAATAACGAAAGTGCTTTATGTCTAGCATGATTCGCTTGCTGATTTGCTTTTTCTATTTGTGATAAATAGTAAGCACAATCTGCCATTGAAGCAAAATCTCCATCCGCCTGTATTGCTTCATCTATAAACGGGTTGTACAAGGTGAAATCAGAAAATAAACCACTTAAGTAGGCTTCTAGCAATAAAAGGGCCACCTCTCCAGCCCGTCCCTTTGCCTTGTGCAGCTTTGCTCTTAGCATTTCCTGTGCGGCTTCCCTCACAGTTCCACCATACACAGATAAATCAATCAGAGCACTTTCCACTTGTGCTGAAAAACGATATTTCCAAGTTTCACGCATAAGATTGATGTTCTGCTTTCTCGCAAGATTAGGACCGCGCAACTTCTCACAAAACGGAACTCCTAAAAAAGTGAGGCAATGAAAGAATTGACTTAAACGCTGGTGTCGTTCTTTCTTATATATGTCAAGAATCGTCTCATGTGGTACAGTAGAACGCGCTGGAAGGCGAAATGAACGAACAGAAGCACGAAAATCATGTACGAGCGGCGGTACATCCGCTTCTTTTGACAATTTTCCGCGCTTTGTCCCTTGCAAACTCTTCTGAAGCACCGTTAAAGGCTTATCTACCGAGAATATCTCACCTTTCACGAATGTACTGCTCACTGCATCCATCAGTTCATACAATCCAGGTTGCATCTTTCCCCGAAGCAGTGCAAGTTCACGTATCATTCGCGCAGCCTCAATCTCATCTGCCATTGATATTCCTTCTGCCTTTAGCTGCCGAGCAATTCGTATCATAAATTGCTCAGCTACCGCTTCATCCCTGTTCTCCCAAATATGTTGGTAGAAAGCAGGTGCAGGCATACCACTCTCATAACCATGCGTCTGATCACTTTCCAAAAAGGAATACGGCATAAGATAGTTTTTTGCATATGTTTTAGACAATGGACTTTTGGGCAGTTTTTTCTGTTTTCCTTCCAATTCGAGAAGCCCTTTCACATGAAAGCCTCCAGTAATAACGAGCACCTTGTCATATACTTTACGTGCTTTTTCAATTTCCTTTGCCATATGTATCTCTCTGGCTGCGCATCCGTCTTCTATCAACATCTCCTGCGTGTAATCCACGCGCGTATAATAACAATAATGAAAGAGCTGACGGACAAACTCCTCGCTTGTCATATGAAAGCCTTGCAACTCAAAATATTTCTCCCAAAATTCATGAAAGTTTCGGCACCCCGTTTTTTCCGAAAGCATGCGAACGTATTGACTATGCTGAAAATATTGTTCGTCATACTTCCCATGCTCTTCCTCATTTTTCTCTAAAAATAAATATTCTTTATAAGGAAGATCAATAAATGAAACAGGAATGCTTTTTGCAGCTCCTTCCCGCAGCGCAACAAGTTCCGGTGAATAGTTGAGAAAGGGATAGTACGCACGGTACTTTCCACTCTCTCCTCTTTCAAGCACATCCGTTTTATCATCATAACTGCAATATATACAAATCGGAGCCTCACTTTCTGCACTCACAATATGCGGAATAAGAGGGTTGCAATCTATCGGTCCTTCTATAAGAATCGCATCCGGTTTATATAATGCAACGATTTTTTGTACATGAAAAGAGCACGCAGGACTATGATGGCGAATCGGCACATATACGACGTTGTGATCTAAATTGTAAGCTCTTTGAAACCATGCATTTACTTCAGCTGATTGCGAGCTTCGAAAAACGACTTCCATACCTCTCCTCCTACTTGCCCTCGCGCCCTAACGATGCTTGTAAAGTAACTGCGCAGCTTTTCTAAATCATCCTTGTTTTCTTTCGCAATTGTGCCCGACAAATACCGAACAAGTGCATCCATTTTCACTTGTCCGCTTCCATAATAGTACGCATCCATTGCACTTTGATAATATACAGATACGGCTTCTGCAGTACTCATTACAGAAGATGGCTGATCAATTCGTTTCCCTTCAGCAGTTACGCCTTCACGTAGTTCATGAAAAACAGTCGCTAACAGCTGAACAACCGCCCTATCCACTTCTGGCGTGATGCCCGACGCTCCTAATAACCGTGTTACTTGTGACTCTATTATTTTTGCTTCAAGCTTTACATCCTTAATTGGATGCACCGTTTCAAAATTAAAACGACGCTTCAATGCACTACTCATTTCATTCACACCGCGATCGCGCGTGTTGGCCGTGGCAATAATATTGAACCCAGGCTTTGCCGTAAGAATTCCTTGTTCTCCAAACTCCGGAATATTCAGCACCTTATCGCTCAGAACACTGATTAATGAATCCTGCACTTCCTGCGGGCAGCGCGTCAATTCTTCAAATCTAGTTAATATCCCTTGTTCCATCCCAACGAAGAGAGGCCCTGGCACAAGTGCCTCTCTTACAGGTCCTTTCGCAAGTAGAAGTGCATAGTTCCACGAATACTTAATCGTATCTTCCATCGTAGCAGCTGTTCCTTGAACAGTGTTGCGACTATTTCTGCATATTGCGGCAGAAAGTAGCTCACTCAGCATCGTCTTTGCTGTTCCTGGCTCTCCAATTAACATAAGCCCGCGATTCCCTGCTAATGTAACAATCGCACGTTCCACAAGCGCATCATTCCCATAAAACTTACGACTAATCTCCGCTTCTTTTCCTTCCCAAAGAAGCGGTTCCTCTTGTCCGATAATAAACGTACGAACGGCACGCGGTGACAATCGCCAGTTAGGTGGTTTGGGAAACGAATCATTCGCTTCTAACGCATTCAATTCTATTTCATATAATTCTTCCATTAATGGTTTAATAGACTGCATATGTCATTTCCTTTCTTATCGCTTACTGCGCCAGTTTTCATCACGGCCAAGGTTCGATTCTGTTGCCCGTTTTATATCATATAAAATTTCACTGAAAAAGCGTTCCGATACTTGTTTTGGTAAAACGCGTCTCTCATGATCAATTTCGTCGTAATCATATGAACCGCGGCTCACCGTTCCTGCTTTGTAAAATTGAATTTCAAATACGCACACATCCTCCTCGCCTTCATATCCAACCGGTGTCCCTTCAAACGCAAGCTCCGCTCCTAATCCAGCGCGAGTATCTTCTTTATAGAATGTATAATATACACCGGCATCTTGAACTGATCCACGACTCCATCCGTACTTCGTCATCTTACCAAACAGTGAACGGCCATTGATCTGAGTACCAGCAAACCTCTCCACAGTAACTTCCTCATTTTCCTCAACCTGAAATACTTCACGGTCAATTTGCGGAAATGGCTGAGTCACCTCATAATCATCTAGCTGTTCCTTCCATAATTCCCGTTCCTCTTCGGACAATTCTAGTGGATGAATTAAACCAATAACGGTATCTGGTGTAAGCTCATGCTCTTCTTCATCAATTGTATTAAACGTGCCATCCTCCATATAACGGAACATCGCAAGCAACTTTCCTTTCTTATATTCACCCCAAATAAGCGAGATAGCAAATTGCTGCATAATTGGATTTTCCACAAACAGAGACTGCCATGTATGTTGTGACCAATAGCGATTAAGAGAAAGCGCTGTTTCAAGACGCTGCGTTTGCATCGTAATCATAGTCCGGAGCTGTTTCTTTATAGAGGATAACTCCGCCTTAGCCTCCTCTGCTTTTTCCGCATCATCTTTTGCATTTGGTTTCGAAAGCGACTTCAGTCGTTTTCCTTCTTCCGTCTTTAACTCAATCTTCAAATTTGGAGTTAAATAAGCAATAAACGTTCTATTGCCATAATCAATTGTTTTTTCACCGCGTTTATTAAAACCAAGGTCTGGAACAAGCTGATCTTCTAATTCTTCTTCTGTTATACCACGCGTTTTAGCAGCGAGACTCAGCGCTTCTTTCGCAGCATTACGCACTTGCTTATGTTTATACTTAAATGCCATCGCATGAATAGACATAAGCCCAATGTGCGACTTAGACAACGCTAGCGCCTGAACGGCCGCAGCAGCAATAGCTCCGCGCATACCAAGTGCCCACTCATCAATCTGCTTTTTAAGCTGCATCACCATCTCATCATCACTGTAAATGCCATACAGCGAAAGAATGCCGCGTTTCTTCGATTCCGCACCTTGAGAAATCCAAAGTTGGTAAATTGCTTGTATATTTTCTTTCAAGTCTTGTTCGTTAAGAGCGGCGCTTATCACTTCTGCCACTTCCTTCTTCTCAATAACAGAATCTGATACGTACTGCTGGAAATATGCAAGAGGAATCATTGCATCTGCAATTGCTTCAGAATCACGAAGGCGAATTTGTGGTTCAAACCCGAGCCACTGCACAAGTGCATTCCTTTTTTGCGGCGTTAAAATACGCGCGCAAAGCGCTTCAATATTACCTGATGCTCCTTCTAAGTCCCCCTCATCAAGCAATGGAGCAAATTTCTCCATCAAAGAAGCATTTTTCTTTTCTTGTAATGCTTCCTGTACAAGTTTTGTATATTTGTCAGTTTTATAATATAAAAGTGTTTGCATTACATGTTCGCGTACAACTTTCTTTCTATGATTTAATTCCTTTGCTACATCCTCTGCAGCTTCTATATCTTTTGTAAGAAGTTCAACTGCAGCGGTACGTACTTTTTTAGAAGAATCCCCAAGGCTTTGAATGAGAAGATCACGCGTCTGAACGGCGTTATCCTTTGCCAACTCATCCAAAATAAAAATTCGTTCATCTGCAGAATACTCCGCGAATTTCTCTGTTACATATGTCCGTTCTTTTACAAACAAACGAACGAGTGCCTCCGTCGCCTTATCTCGCTTCTCACTATGCCCGAAAGCTTGTTCAATAGAATAAGAAACGAGTTTCTCCATCGATAAACCGTAGGAAAGCAGATCTTCTAGCACCTGTTCTGGTGAGTTCTCCATCGCAGCATACCGCTGCAGAAGTTCGTATAAACTATAGTGATAGCTGTAATTTCTCCCAAGTTGAAGCGTAAGAGCTGCTTCTCTCTTTGCCGCTTCCTCTATATCCCAAAGTAATGCAATTTCTAAAACCGGCATTCTCCAGTAATTATTTCTAAACTTCGAACTTTCGAACCATCGCTTCATATCCTCAAATGATACATTTCCTAATAAATAGTTACGATATGTACCACGTATGTCAGATGATTTCGTTTGAAGGACAACCGTTAAAAACTCTTCACGTACTCTATTTTTATGTAGCTCGTACCCTTTTTCCGCTAAAAGCATTGATACAAAAAGGTAATGACTTTGCCTTAAATATTGCAGTGTACGTTGTACAAATTCTGATTGTTCTTCCACCATTTGAAGCAACAATTGGTATTCATATACGCGATCAAAATCAACAACACCTAACTGATGCTGTGCAAGGCGATATGCGAAAAATCTTTCCTCTAGAATACCGAATTGCTCACACAAATCTCGGGTTGTTTCATATAATTGTGCATAAAAACTTTTTGTTTTTTTGTAATTTCCAGACTGTTCAAGAGTATGGCTGACATGCGAAATTGCATAATTCATAAAATTTTTAACAGAGCATTTCACTAACAATTCCATATATCTTCTTGCAACATCCGAATGCGTATACAAACGAAAAATTTGCTGCCAAGTAAAATCAGGTAAAGACCCACCAGCAAACACCTTACTAACAGATTCACCTCGAACGTACCTTTTGGCTGCTTCAACCTTCTCTTCTGCTCCGCTTAACCTCAATATATACTCCGCTTGCTCTTGCAATTCATCTTCCAGTAAAGAACGATAAGGTAGAAATCTCTCATAATCTGCATCTAACATAACTAGAAGTAAAAGTAATTTTTGTTGTCCTGTTATAACTTGTAACTGCTCTTCTATATACCTCGGATTCTCCCTTATTAATTCTCTAAGAAAAACATCCGCTTCATTTACAGAACGCGAAAGATTCGTTAAATATTTACAAGCAAATGCTACAAGTCTATCAAATGAAAGATCGCTTTTTTCGAAATAAACCTTTATATCTGGAAAACTCATATATGAAAAGCGCACGAGAAGAACATTCAACAGTTGATCCTCAAGCAAATGATAGAATAACCGAAAATAACCTGAATCTTGCTTATACGTTTTCCTAAAATCATTCATAAACTGCCAAGCAAAATCACTACGCTTATTTTCGCGAATCGTCGTTTGTTCTATATGTTTTAAAACTTCTTCATCCCTCGTCTGCAAGTAACGTAACGCTAATTCTTCTTGTTCCCCTGTCATATTAAGGTGTTGAAACAACTGAAATGTACTGACTGCCATCCTCTCTGCCTCCCTGTTCATCACTACAACTTGTAGGTAGTTACATCATATAATTATGATAACACTCATTTTTGCATATATCTGAAATTTCCGTTTTGAAAATACGGAATATATTTACATTATTAGTATATCATACCACTCCAAAAACGAACATACGTTTCTTTTAAAACTTTATATTTACTTAAAACAATTATTGAAGATTTGGTTTAGAGATAAAGTGAAACTTTAATCAGCAGGGATTTTCTTCATCCCTCACTAATTACTAGCTCTCACCAATCGGGCTTTTACGGACAATTTATCTCCCGCCTAACTTCTTTGCTTTCGTCGAATTTCGAGGTGGGTATATTACTACTTCCCCGTTAATACGGGGTAAACAAAGTAAGTAATGAATGTTTTCATGATATGATATATAAATACCAATTTTTGAGAAAGTCAATTGAAGCCTCAATTGACAAGTACCAACTAATATATTTGAAAGAAAAGTTATTGGTGGTGTTTGCAAATGTATAAAAGTTGTGCCAAGACATGAAAAAGCATTACCGGTAGATTGTTAGAAAATGGAGGAATCGTATGAGAAGATATGATATTTATGAATCAAAGAGAAAAGTAGTTGGATTATTTTTTTTGACTTTGGTAATTGAAGTGATGTTTCTCTTTTTTGTTATGTATGCATTTTCATCTGAGGAGCCTAATTTCATAGTTGGATTTTTATTTGGAGCTCTTGCATTCGTTGTACTAATTGCGCTTTGGAAATTTATCCAAAAAATGATTACGAAAAAACCAGCTATCATTTTAGAGCAAGAATACATTACAATTATTAACAACCCAAAATATCCTGTAAAAATTGCTTTGGAGGATGTATACGGTGTTTTACCTTATGCAATCCAAGGGCAAAAGTATTTAGGAATTGTGATGGAAGATGATGTTGAAGATCGATATATCGCCTCTATACCTTCAAAAGGACAACGGCTGTATCGAGTTAATAAACGTGCTGGATTTATACCATTTAATATTCATATGAATTTATTGAAAATCGATGGAGAAGCATTACTTGAGAAGTTAGATGAGTATGATATAAGCTTTTTAATTCCTGAAGATGAAGCGCAATAATATAACGAAAGAATTAATTTAGGTATAAGGAAGAAAGAACATCTCGATAAAAAAGATGTTCTTCTATATTTATTTTGTTCTGCTGCTTCCATTAAATAGTTATAATTTTAGTCAACAACCCGCCACTTAACACCCTTACGGGTCGTTTGAAGTGGGGGCTTGCGTCTGTCGGAGTTCGACAGTGCTTCTCCCCTCATAGAGAGCAACTACGCTTATTCCTACCCAGTAGTACGAACGAGCAATGCTCTCCTACCTTAGTATGGTGGAGCATAAGGACGGTTGACTTCGCCCCTACCACAAGAGCTATACTCCTGTGGTAACTACACCGATATGCTCAATTCCCTTACGGTGTAGATTCATCGCACCAATACGGTCATCATTTGATTGGTATTGGCAATTTTTACACTTAAAAGTGTGTAGCTTTTTATTACGATTCGCTTTTTCAATGTTTCCGCACTTAGGGCAAGTTTGGGAAGTATATTTGGGGTCTACCACAATTACCTTTTGTCCATTCAATTCAGCTTTATACTCAAGCATTTGACGGAACTGATAGAAAGCCCAAGACACAGAAACATAGCGGTTTTTCACTCGCACTTTTTCTGTCGCAGAACGAACACCTGTTAAGTCTTCTAAAACAAACATAGTACCTCTAGGGTATTCATCAACGAGTGCCTTTGTAATTTGATGGTTTACATCAGTTACATAACGGTTTTCTCTTGAGCCAATTTGTTTTAATTTCTTACGAGAAGATGGTGTTTGTCGTGTTTGTAATTGCTTACGAGTAGCTTTAAATTTACCACGCTTATGTTTAACAATATTTCCGTTGTAGAAAGTTGTTTTTCCTTGACTATCATAAGTGGTTGCAAGGAAGTTGATTCTTAAATCAACACCAACGATGTTGTTTACATCTGCGAAATCTAATGTTTGGTACTCTTTTGTCATCGGAATATGTAAGAACCACTTTTTGTACTTATGCACTAATTTAGCAGTACCAAATTTCCAAGTGCTGTTGAAGTATTTCTTCATAGCCTTACGCTCATAATTTAGTTTTAGGCGACCTTCAAGCGTGTTTACACTAAATTGGTTTTTGGTTAGTGAGTAATCTCGATTCCAGACTAAATCATATTCTGCAAGTTTGAAGCCAATCAAAGACCATTCATGTCCATTTGATTTAGCCGACTTGTAACGAGCAATTACAGTTTTCATCACAGATTGAGCCATTTGACTTTTTAACCTAAATTGATTTCGCAAATCAGAATAATATAAGTTATTGAGATTTACTTGATTAAGGTTCTTTGTTTCAAATATGTGTTTTGATAACCAATTACAAGCCTTGCGGTAAGCGTTCGTTGTTATCTTTAGACTTTCAGCTTGATTATCGGAAACATGGATTTTTATTTTTGCAGTAATTGTAGGCATTATTTTCACCGCCTTTTACTAATTAAATTGTAACAGATTTTTAGTGAAAGCAAACAACTTAAATAGAGAAAGGAGGAAGCAAGGTGGAAGTTTCAGATACTTGATATGGTACAGAATCTTACGATTTTCAACGTATCATACCGTATCTGCCGGCAATTCCTCCCCCACTTATCGTTGGGCTATCGCCCTTCACACGATTGAAGTAGGGGTATCCTTGCCGATTTTAGATGAATGAGTATATTTATAATCCCCATTCTTTATCGATTTGCAATTATACTATGAAAGAATGGGGGGACATTATGGTTTTAATTGCTTTAAATCTATTATCTTTTCTTTCTAGAATAGAAAACTAGTATTGGTCAACTCATTTATTTTGCCGTTAAACTTCGCTAATAAGAAGCATTAATTATGAATAACAAAATTTAATTAGGTAGGTGTGAATGTTGTTATACAAAGTAGACAATTTTAAGTTTTCCGAAGAACACGACTGTTGGGATGGATCTATAAACGTAAATTGTTCTGTTTCGTTTTTTAAACAAAAAAACATTGAGATAGGTGGGTATTTAGAAAGTAATCAACCTTTAACAAAAGAAGCTTACAATACGCTATGTTATTTAAAGGAACACTTTGATATTATTTATGAAAATATACTAAATGCTCTATTTGAATTGCAATTTAAAGATTTAATGAGATACGAAATATACAATGAAAATGACCATTCTTTTAGCCCTATTACTTTTAATAGTATGGCAGAAATCCATTCTTATTTAGGAACCCCTACATTTGAGATTTTACCTGACTATACGAAGGACAACTATGCTTACTTTGCAATTTCATTTCATAAAAATTGCTTGCTATCTATTGAACATGGTCTTACAGCTTTATTTTTTAAAAATGATATGATTCATATTCAGCCATCTGATTCATACTGTATGCTTCAGATGCTTACGGATTACGAGGAAGACTGTTCAAAGTGGCAAAAGAATTTTTGGTTAGTGTGTTTTGAACTAGCTAAGAACAACTTATTAGAAGATAAGGAATTGCTTAGGGATAAGTGGTTGAAAAGTAAATAACCCTTTCTACTAAAATTAACGTTTGTAGCATCTTTTTAATTAATTTTTTCAAGTACTTGTCTTGTGCACTTTTGTATTTTTAATTAAAGTTTAAGAAAGACTCTGGTAATTCTAGCCTCCAAAACTATACTTTCTTACTATTTCTTCCGCACTTATCCTATTATTCTATCCCTAATTTACAAAAGAAAACACCTAAACAACTTAAAGTGTTTAGGTGTTCTATTCAACCTTATTAACATGTATTTTCTCGATTCAAGTCAAATGTTACTTCAACGTCATTTTTCATTAATTTTTGTAATAATACATCGTATGGTGCGTATTAAACCAATCAAGTTCTATGATTTAATCAAACCATTTATCACCATCAGTAATCCATTTATTGTTATGTAAATCAAAGCATTGATCATAATCATGAAAACTAAAATAAGAGCGTAATTTCACGCTTGTACCACCTGCTTTATTCCAGCAGGCAGCAAACCATTCCACTATAGCTTTTGTTTCAATTTCAGATATTACTTCATCGTTTTGTTCATAAAACTCCCAAAATTCATCTGATTTACCATCAGGGAATTTGTAGTATTCTACATCATCTATCAAATCGTAACTGCCTGAAAAGATACTGCTATCATTTCCTTCATAAAAGACTTCACTTGCTCCTCCATCCATAGAATACATTACAATGGACATTTCAAATGACTGAACAAAAGCTATGAAATCTAATAAATCTATCCCCTTATAATAATTAAAATGAAGTGTCTCTTTTATATTTTGAATAAGATCATTAGAATTTTTTTGAAGACCCTTTTTTAAAGAACTTGTGTAATCTTGGTTGACCATCAAAAATTTGCTCTAGTTGTAACGGGCTGAATATTTCTTTTGATATTTTCCCATCCTCTATTTCCTTTTTCAAAGCATTGGTGCAAGATTTAAATTGATCGATATCCCTTGCAATTAACAAGTCCTCTCTTCACTTATTTGTAAATTTACCATTATATCTAATATTTTCAGTAAAAATCACGAATACTTTGAATAGGATATCTAGCAGAGTGCATTGCCCTTAATTTATTGAAACGATAACCTTGTAATGCTATATACCGATTTCTTTAAACCTTTATCCGCTTTGCCTATCTATCTCTTTCCTTAATAATCTTTTTCACCAATAATAAAAACTTTTCTATCCATCTATTCTCTTAACAATTTTTTTATCCAATACTTATACACGATTATCACCAATTTTAGTATAAGTTTCACTTTCCATATTAATCCAAACTAGTTTGCAATTTCTTTTATTAGCGCTATACACAAAGGGCATTAACTAAGATTAAATTTCCTCAGTCAATACCCTAAATTTTAATGATTCTTTACTACTTCAATTACATTCTCAATATTATCTTTCAACTCATTATGTTTAGCCTCTTCATATTGATAATACCCTTGAATTCCTCTATGGATGATAGAATGCATAGTTGGATGAAATGATTTATCTGTGCACTCAATTAAAAAATTACAGAATTCCGCACTAGCTGCTGGAGAATAGAAGAACATTTCTATCAATATATCAATTGTAGCTCCCTGTATTTGTATGGCATTCTTTTTATTTTTTAAAGAATAACCATTTATCATACCAAAACAAAATGTTGCTACTATTTGTTTTTCTTGTTCGTTTAATATTTCTGGAACCAATTGTGAAGTATTTAAAAACTGCTGAATTATTTTTTTCACTTCACTGTAATATTCTACATCATTAGTCATTTTTGTCCCTCTAGTATATAGATATATTTCCTTCTGGGTACTTTCCATTCCACCCACAAGGAATATGTCCGCTTAAATAGATTTCTAGTATTTCGTTATAAAATACTGACTTATAATATTCTTCATAAGATAGTACCATTATTATACTTACTATATCGAACTTAACAGCATTTAATATATCTTTTGATAACCCCAATCTTATTATTTGTTTTTCAATATCATCAGTAATTTTTGGTAATATCTCTGCTTTAATTTTTTTAACCAAAGTATTCCCATTATATATTTCAGGTTCATTCTTTGCTAAATAGCCTGTTAAATTATTTCTTTCTTCAAGACAAATATTTTCCCATTCTATCCCATTCACACTCTTAACCATTTTCTTTTTATTTGATAAATAGGTATATTCAATTCCTTGAGGAAAATTGCTCTCTGTTCCACAATATTTTAACCAATTATTAGACAATACAGCTTCCACTACAGAAGTATTTAATTTCATGTAATTGCTCCTTTATTTACGTTTTGGTAAATTAATTCTACCAGGAATCCTTGGAACAAATGAATCTCCAGTTAATTTATAAAACACTTGTTGTTCCATGGCTCTTTGAACAACCTTCTGTGCTTGTGTATCACTCAAACCAGCTGACTTCAAAGATACGTATAATGCCTCGTTATATTCTGAAACGGTAGGCATTTCGCTAAAACGTTCTCCGTTTTTTCTAAAAGTATTCCAAAATTCTTCTAGACTTTGATGAGCTAAAAAATGTGGACTATCAACATCCTTAAATATATTTCCTTCTAGTTCTACAGATAAACCTTCTTTTTTAGGAATAACATCCCTAAAAGCTGCATCTTGGCTTAGATGATGTGCTTGGCCTGTAATTTCTTTGTTTTTTCTCATATTATCAAGATGTTCCCAGTCTCACTAACTCCTGAACCACCATTCCCTATTCTCGTAGCAAGCGAAGCCTCACGCCCCTGAATCTTACCATCCACAAACTTAGTACTCTCTGCATGGCGTGTATTAACCCACTCAGTACCCTTCCCTGGACCAATTTGCTTCCCTATCAATGTACCGTCTCCAGCTGCCTCAACGCCTTTGAAGAAAGCTGTTACATAATCTACACCCCCGGCTATTGTTTGGCCGAGCTGATACATTTTTTCATTTCCGTATTTTTCTACTTTTAGGCTTGCTAGTCTCATGCAGTCAAGCGCAATATTTTTGCTGGCTTGGAATGATTGTACTATATTTAGATTAAAACTGGTTTCTCCAATTCGCAGCTTCGCTAATAACCCAAGGTTTGTTGTTATTTCGATCCTTTTTACAATTGTTTCTCTACTATCCTATAGCCGTTACAATCTATTAAAACAGTAATAAAAATTCAACACTGAGTCCACTTATAAAACTATAATGCACCTTTTCTATACTAAAACGCCAAAAAGCACTCGTTACGCATCATAGACGACCGAGTGCTCTGAATTCATATATTTTCTAAATTTACAAGTTTAATCTCATTATAACGAAAGTATATCACTTTTTAACGCCATTGTATTTAATACTTATTCAATCGGCCCCATAAATTGAGTAATTAAATAAATGTGTTCAATCAATTTAACTTTTTGCAGATTCTCTACTTTTTCTGATCCACCTAATCCAAGAAGCGGCGTGTAACCAAAACATTCATCAAATGCAAGTTCTCCATATCTATCTTTCGCTTCTTGATAAGGGTTCCAATCCAATACTCTTTCCAAAAAATAATCATCTGCTGCATTATTGAAGAAGAACTTAAATTTCCCAGCAGCTACATCTACTACACCTTTTCGATAATTAAGTAATAATAAATAATTATTTTCCCACACGAGAATATCTCCCATACCGGTTGTAAAAACTGGTATAGCTTCCTGATAACGAATATAACTGTCCTTTAATATTTCTAAATATTTTTCAGGATTCACAACTCTTAAATAGCCATTTAGCATACTTCCAAATCCATATTTTTTCCAAATATCTATTATCTGCTCTGGGATTTTTCCAACATACTTTTCGATAACTTCTGTTGGCGCTTTTTCAATCGATATAAAACTTTTTATATTTTCCATAATATTCCTCACTTTGATTTCAATTTAACATTAAGATATGTCGATTTCTTTTCTTCGCCTGAAATATTCTCAGCAACTTCCCTAATTTTCTTATCTACATCAACTATTCTACTTTTCCATTGCGAACCTAGTGATGAATTAATTCTAGAATCTCCCATACCAGTTATAGTTAACGGATGACCACCTGCTATTTGATCTGGGTCATGTAATGCGGCTTTACCTTTTATCCACTTCGAAGCCTGTTCTTCTGCCTCTCTAAATGAAAGTCCTTCTTCCATTAACTCATCTATTTTATCTTGAATAGCTTGTTTTCTAGCTAATCTTTGTGCTGCATTTCCTTGCTTCGATCTTCCTTCTAGCAGATACTGATCGCGATTCCGAATAAATTCATCAACTGTCAATCTACCCATTCCATCTTCTTGGTTTTGTAATTGACGTAGAAACTCCTCCTCATCATGTTTTGGATTACGTTTAAATTGAACTTCAATTTCATCAATGCGTGCTCTATTATTAGCCGCATCACTAACTTCTTTATTAACTTCCGAACCACCATTCCCCTTCGCAAGTTGATAAGCATCATCTTTAGCGGCTGCACGCGCCCTTGCAAAGTTTTCCGCTATTTCTCCAACAGTTGAATGTTCTATATAAGGAATTTTTATTCCCATTCCAGTGTCTGCTGACCTGATTGCTACTGGGACTTTCGTTTTTTTCAATGTATGTAATGCATTCTTTAACGTCTCATTATCCTTTAACGATTGTACCACATTTTTCCCCACATTTGGATTGAAATCAGCGATTCCTTCTTTCAATTTTGTTAGTTTTGCAAGGGATCCGAGGTCGAGTGTTCCTTTGAATGCTTTTGCTGCTGAACCTAGCCCTGGGATGAGGTCGAGTGCTCCGAAGAAGCCAGCTTCTAATCGTTCTTCTTTACTTAGTTTTCGGTGCGTACCCCAGTCTTCCCCTTCGATGGCACTTTTTACTTGTAGACCACCGTATGCAACTGAAGCGGCGATTCCGAGCGGCGGACAGAGGATTGTAGTGACGATTAGTGCTCCTCCTATTGCTAAATCACGCCATGTTTCTAATTTTTTTTGCTCGTCTTCTCTTGATGTATACTCGAATCCTCGCATAGACGGGACTAGTTTTCGATATTCCCCGTAGCTTAGTTTCGCATCTGGATTTTGCTTTTTGACTTCTTTATACTGCGTGCGAAGCACATGATCAAAGGCAAGTGATTCTTTAAAAATGTCATCTACTGTTATTTTATCTTTTTTTGTCGTAATTGTTTGCGGGGCCCCATACGCATGCTCACTTGGTAATGTTGTTGTCGTTGTGGTACCAATTCGATTTTCTGTTTTAAAGTCCCGAATAGATAAGTCTCTCATTTTTTGAGCAAATTCATCCATATCTTTATAGAACGGCTCATCTATATGTTCATAAACGACACGTCCTGCATCATCGCAGTATGTATGTAAAGTTGTATAATCCTCAAGTAATGTATTTATTTTCCTTTCTTGGTTTCTATGATGGAAATAAATGCATCTATCTGAATCTAAGTCTTGTATTCTATCTTGTATATCACCTAGAAGTTCATTTGCTTCCCGTAATTTCATAATTGCATCTTTTGTAATCTCATTTATCCCATCTTTCATTTGTTGCCAAGGTTCTGGCCTATATTGCACATCCATCTCTTTTCCATCCCCCCACTACCGCACCTTGATTACTCAAGAGTTTGTAATATTTTTTGTAATTCCTCGTCTTTTTTTATCATTTCTTCAAGTGTATAGTTCACAACCATTGCAGCTTGTTTATAGTTATCTGCCAATTCCATTGTTTTTTCTAATATGTCTTTATAATGATCGGTAACTTTTGTTGCCTCACCTTTTTGATAGAAATGTGAATTTGCTAGATTATTAATATTTTGCTGCACACCATTCGCATACAGGTTATAAATCGTTTCAAGGCGCATCGCGATTGTAACCATTTCAGAAAAATTTACTAATACTTCTGAATTACCACCTGCTCCTCCTGTACTTCCATCGCTCATAGATACTTGCATTAACGTATTCCTCCTAATGAGAATTGTCTTGGATCAATTAACTTTTTATATGGCATTTTCAAGCCGTCGTATAACTTCTTATTCACGGCATATAAACTAGCCCACTCGTACTGCTTACGTTCGATATCAACTTGAATGAAGTTTTCCCCCTCCGTAAAGTACAAGAAGCATTCCCATTTCCCCTTGTTGCCTACCCGCCGATCCCGCGGACGAGAAAATGTTTCAACGGCCAATAAATCTTTTTTTGACAAATCCATTTCCTCAAAGAACCGCTGCTTTTCTTCTGTCATTTTATTCGTTAAAAAAGTATGCTCTATTTCTCTCGGTTCTCTCATTAAAAATGGAACACGTTGTAATAACGAGAAATAGACATCGCGCTTCGCTATGTAATCAATTTCGTATTCCTCATTTTGTTTTCGTTCCGTGAATACGGCTACTCTATCTTTATCTTGTGGCAAAAATCCGATTAAAAGATTATTAAACCGTGTGTACTCGTTACTTTCCTGATACGCTTTTAATAATTCAATTAGTTGAAAGGCTGCTGGTGTGAGACCATTCTCCTCTGTAATTAATCTCTTCGCTTTCAACTTTTCTGTCGCTTTTGTTACACAGTCTGGATCCGCTAAAGTAAGTTTTTCTCGCTCTGGTAAACCAAATAAATATGTAATGCCAGCGGCACCAGCTAATACATAAAGCTCACCAGGGGTAAAACTCTCAATTGTATGTACCATTTCCTCATTCCCCCAGTCCTATTTCACAGTTTCTTTACGCCTTCAACTTCAGGACGATTTGTAAAGGATTGAATATGTTTATCAAGCTCTTTAAGTGCTTTCGTATGCCCTTCAAGTGCTTCTGCCATTTTTGTATTAAATTGAATTAATAATTCTAAATAGCTTAAAAAAGCATCACGTGTTTTCCCATTCCAATGTGAACTTATGACGTATGCTTGTAATTCCTTTGCTTGCTGGAGTGAATCTTTTACCCCTTTTTCAATTTGCTCAGCATAAGAAATAGCATTTAACGCTTCGCTTCCAGAAATTTCGATTTCTTTACCGTGCATTTCTATTCCCCCATCGTATTCCATACTTCTTTATCTTCGCTTATTTTCCGAATAAATTCTTTAACGCATTAGCCGCCGCTTCAGCTTCAGCTTTATTTTCCGCATCTGCTTTTGATTTATATTCCTCCCACTTGTAATACGCTTTATTTTTAGCAGACGTAACGTCTCCTAGCATTTGGCGAAAATAATTTATCGTCTCGGTTAATTCCGAATCTTTCTTGTGCCGAGCTGCTTCAAATTCACGGGCAGGAATTTTATCTTGTGGCAATCCATGACTGCTTCCTTCGTAACTACGCTTTGCTGATTCCGCTTGCTCGATTAAAGTTCTCAGTTTACCTTCTTTCGCCTGTAAATATCCATGTAGTTTATCGTAATTATCCCGCTTTCTTTCACTATCTGTATATGAAATATGAAGAAAGTTACCAATGGAATCTATCAAATGCTCCCCCATGTTTGTCCTCCTTTATTTCCTCTAATAAAACAATCGATTTCTCAATACTTTACATACAATCTACCTTGTAATTATTTTCAAAATTTTTCTTGTATAAGTAATTTCATGTGAATATTTTACCAAAAAGTGAAAGCCATTTCACTATTTATTAAGATGAAACGCTCTCTATATAATTTACAGAAAATAATATAGCACTGATTACTACCCCATAAAAAAGAGAGGTCATTTTCACGACCTCTCCTCACTTCAATTTCCCTTCAAAAACAATTCTTCTCCCGCACGGCTCTACAACTGTTTTTCCATCTTTCTTCACTTCATGAAAGATCGGCTCTTCCATGCGGCGTGATGGTGCATATCCTTCACGTTCCATACGTGCTAAACAATCTGTAATTGTTTCATTCTCTTGTACTTCAAATTTTTTCTTATTAGGTTGTTTTGTCATGCCCTAACCTACTTTCTATTTGTCTTGATGCGGATTGACTTTTCATATATGCGATATATAGAAGTGCAATAATTGCCATTATCATCATAACCGCTATAAAAAAGCTTGTATACTGTATTTTTTCTATAAATATGCCTCCTAATACAGGCCCTATAATACTTCCAATACTAAAGGCGATTCCGGATAATATATTTCCAGCTGGCAGTAAATGTCTTGGTAATAAATCCGTCATAAAGCCAAGCCCTAAAGAGAAACAGGAACCAATTACCATTCCAGCTAATAGCATACACCCAAATACAATCCAATAATACCCGTCAAATACTGCCGCAAGTAAGAAGATGATTGTACTGATGCTGAATGTCCATGTTAAAATGCGGTCTCTTCCGTATTTATCACTTAATATACCAAGCGGAATTTGCGTAATGATTCCTCCTATTGCAAATGCTGGTAGTAAGAAAGATACATCAGAGACAGACCATCCTTTTCGAAGTGCATATACTGGCAGATTACTATTTAACATTGCTTCTAACACGCCGTACGCTAAAGGTCCCATCAGCGCAATCCAAGCTAGAACAAATACTTGTTTGTAACGAGAAAGTGATGATTCATTTTTCTCTCCTTTATGATCTTGCTCTGGAAAGGCATTTTTAGTTGGTAATAGCAATAGCCATCCAATTAAACAAAGAATTGTCGATACAATAAATGGCGTTGCAAGTCCGTATTGGACAGTGCTAGCTAAATATGGACCTACCGCAAAACCAATACCAAAAAAGACTCCATATATAGAGACTTGTCTTCCGATTTTACTAGGGTCAGCTGTCGTTGTAATCCACGTTTGTGTTCCGACATGTAACATATGATCTCCTACTCCAACTAAAAAGCGAAGGATAAACCATGCCCAAAATGAAAATGTTTGTGTAAAAAAGAATAATGAAATAATAACAAGAAAACCACCGATTACAATAATCGGTTTCATTCCAAACCGTTGCATCGGTTTTTCAAGCCATGGCGAAATAAATAAAATTCCAATGTATAACGCCGTTGCATGAAGACCGTTAAAACTAGAGCGAATCCCCTCTTGCTCAAAAATCATTGCGATTGCTGGCAGAAGCATCCCTTGCGACAATCCAGAAATCGCAACAATTCCAACCATAATCCAAAATGTAAATCGTATTGACATCCGCTTCCCTCTTCCCTTTATATGTTCACCGACCTCCATTATAAACGTTTTGAACAACAATGTGTAAGAATATAAAAAGAAGTTAGAAAACCCGCCTCTAACTTCCTTTTATATGTTCGGCTTATTTATGTTCCAACCAATTTGTAACATGCTGAATAAATTCATCTAAGCAATCGATAAACGGTGAATGTCCACAATCTTTTAATATAGTTAACTTTGCATTGGGGAGATGCTTCGCTAATTCTTCTCCGACTACTTGCGGAACAACGTAATCACGATCTCCTTGTAAAACGAGTGTCGGCACTTGCAATTGATGAATATGTCCATTTCCAGGCACAACGCCATTATGTTCATCTGAAATATTAAATGTAATTAAAGCGTAGTTCACATCTACAAAATTACGCTGCGTTAACATATCATCTAAGTACTTTTCATAACGCTCTGGTTCTGGTTTGTTATGTGTGTAAATGAGTAAGTCCCAAACCGTTCGATAATAGAGCTTGTTCATATTTTTAATTGCATCTAGTACAGGAGCAATTTGAACAGGATCTTGTGCAATTTCTTCTTTTGTTTTTAATAGAGAAGAACCAATTGGTTGACCATTTATATCTTTTTTAAAGATCGGGTAGCCTTTCATTCCAACTGATTCAACCAAAATCAACTTTTCTACGTACTCTGGATAACAAGCTGCAAACTCCATCGCAACACCACCACCCATTGACCAGCCCATCAGTGAAAACTTCTTCAATTGTAGTTCATCTATAAATAGCTTGAAATCATCTGCAAAATCTTGTAATGAGTTTATTGGTTTATGGTATGTTGATTTCCCGAATCCTCTTAAATCAATCGCATAAATATGATATTCGTCCTGTAGTTTCTCAATAACTAAATCCCAATGCTGTGAGGATGTCATATTCCCATGAATCAGTACAAGTATTTCTTTACTTTGCCTTCCAACTTTTTGATATGCAATCGTTTCTCCATTTGACAGCGAAACAAACTCCATTGTTGCAGGCTTAATCATCACAAGCTCCCCCATTCACTTTTAATAGAAAGAAAATTCTAAACTTACCTTTAGCATACCATGCAGAATGTATGTTCTCAACACAAAAACGATACAAAATTTTTACATAAAACAACATGTCCATCACTAGACAATTTTGGCAAAAGGGTATATAGTTAGCTAGGTAACTAATTTGAAAGGATCAAACAAATGGACGAAAAACAGCATTTTTTTCACATTGTCAGTCAAACTTCTCGTAAGTTTACGAAAAAATTTAATGAACGTGTGTCACCAACAGGTTTATTTAGTGCACAGTGGGCTGTCATTTTCCGCATCAACCAAACAGGACCTTGTACACAAACTGAGTTATGTCAATACTTAAACGTTGAATCTCCAACGATGACTCGTACATTAACGCGTATGGAAACAATGGGCTGGATTATTCGAACGGAAGGAAAAGATCGCCGTGAAAAGCTTATTTCCTTATCAGAAACAGCACTGAAAATGATTCCAGTATGGCAAGAAGAAGTTGATACTTTCGAAGAAAAAACGTTGCAAAATATTGATGAAGAAGATTTGCAACGAGCATTTCAAGTACTACAAAAAATTATTAAAAATTTAGATGATTAATAGGAGGGATGACGATGCAAAGTGAGAGACTTTGGACGAAGGACTTCCTTGGAACTTGTTTTAGTAGTCTGTTTCTCTTTTTAACGTTTTACATGCTTATGACCACCCTGCCCGTCTATGTAATAGACGGATTGAAAGGAAAACCTGAAGAAATTGGTTTAGTCGCAACTGTATTCCTTATTTCTTCTGTCCTATGCCGTCCGTTTACCGGGAAGTGGCTTGACGATTTAGGGAGAAAGAAGATCTTATTTATTTCTCTTTCCTTATTTTTAGCTGCTACCGTCATGTATTTCGGTGCACAAAGTTTATTCTTATTACTTGCCCTTCGCTTCCTTCACGGGATTGGGTTTGGAATGGCGACTACAGCAACAGGTACAATTGTGACAGATGTCGCACCACCTCATCGCCGCGGTGAAGCACTTGCCTATTTTGGTGTATTTATGAGTCTGCCGATGGTAATCGGTCCTTTTTTAGGTTTAACGATTATTTCACATTTTTCATTTACCGTTCTGTTTATCGTTTGTTCTGTATTTTCATTACTAGCATTTCTATTAGGTTTACTTGTAAATATCCCACATGAAAAACCAGTAAATAAACAAAAGCGTGAACGCATGAAATGGAAAGATTTAATTGAACCTACTTCCGTTCCAATTGCTCTTACAGGATTTGTTTTAGCATTTTCTTATAGTGGCATATTATCTTTTATTCCTATTTATGCAAAAGAAATTGGTGTAGGGGAAGTTGCAAGTTACTTCTTTATCGTTTACGCACTCGTTGTTGTTCTTTCTCGTCCATTTACAGGAAAGATATTTGACCGTTTCGGTGAAAATATACTTGTTTATCCTTCGATTATTATTTTTACAATTGGAATGTTCATCTTAAGCCAAGCACAAACCTCATTTTGGTTCCTTGGTGCAGGTGTATTAATCGGTTTAGGCTATGGAACATTAATTCCAAGTTTCCAAACGATTGCTATTTCCGCAGCTCCAAACCATCGCCGCGGTTCAGCAACAGCTACTTATTTTTCATTCTTTGATAGCGGTATTGGTTTTGGTTCCTTTGTACTTGGTATCGTAGCTGCACAATCAAGCTATCATAATATGTATTTCATTGCTGCCATTATCGTTGCATTTACATTACTTATCTATTACTTCCTACATGGCAGAAAACAAAAGTTCAAAAAGCAACATACAGACGGAAAATTATCAGCTTAATGTTAATAAGGAAAGTAAACTCCTCTGTTTACTTTCCTTATTTTGTATTTCTAAGACAACGAGCGTATACTTACTGTAAAAATAGCAAGGAGGTACATAGATGAACTTAAAAAAATCTCCCCTTTTATTAATTATACTTACACTATTGTTTATCGTAACTGGGCTTGGATTTGCATTTTTCAAACAAAATAAAGTCTCCCCTTCTAAAGAAAACGTGACAAAGGAAAATTGGTTACAAGATCCTTATTTACGCTGGTCATACACACATATGAAAGAACTAGCGTTAACAAGCGAAGTGAAAAACAATCCTAAGCAAGTAGCAACATTCCCTACCGCATTACAAAACTTAGATGATTTCTCTGTTAAAAAAGAATACGGAAGCAATATTCCGTTAAAGAAACTATTAGATGAGAATAAAACAGATGCCTTTGTCGTCGTGCATAACGGAAAACTTGTTTATGAACAGTATTTCAATGGATATAAACAAAATGAACCGCATGGAATGGCTTCTTTAGCGAAAGTATTTACCGGAGCACTTATACAATCATTAACGGAAGAAAAACTTATTGATGTAAATAACACTGCTGAAACATACGTGAAAGAATTACGAAATACTCCATTTGGAAAAGCAACAATTCAGCAACTAATGGACATGCAAGTTTCTGCTGAATACCCTACACATGGATATATGCAGCAAGGATTAGAAAATCAAGATGCTCAGTTGTATTTAGCCAGCAATATTCTTCCTCGTGGTAAAAACTATAACGGTCCAATGAAAATTTATGATATGTTACAAGAAGCAAAGGAAACTGCACCACCTGGAACACAGTTTTCTTATAATAACGGTTCCTCTGAATCACTCGGCTGGATTATACGAACTATCACCGGTAAATCGTTAGCGGAAAATGTGAGCGAACGAATTTGGTCCAAAATCGGTATGGAAGAAAATGCGTATTATGTTACAGATGAAACGGGAGTTGAACAAGCAAGCGCTGGTTTAAATGCGACTGCACGAGATATGGCGAAGTTTGGGCAATTGATTTTATATAACGGTCGTTACAATGGAGTTCAAGTTCTCCCCTCCTCCATTTCCGAAAATGTAAAGAACGTGCAAGAAGGCGAATTAGCAATCGGACAAGGTGCATCCATTTCTTATCATAATCAATGGTGGATTCCTCATAATGAGCAAGGCGCATTTGAAGTATTAGGAAGCTATGGGCAATGCCTCTATATAGATCCTAAAGCAAATATGGTCATTGTACATTTTTCATCAAATGCTGAGCCAAGTAGTGATGTTCATGCTACTTATTCAAATATGTATGTACAAATTGGAAAACATTTAGAAAAGGAACTATTATAGGGGAACTTTATGAAATATCGCAGAAGAAAGTGTTCATGTAACATAGTAAATGAAATTTTATCGGCGATTCGACAAAGAATATCGACCACTCGGCAAATAGCGACACAAAAATAAGAATCTATTGTCTTTCGTTTCCCAACACCCTGAGGAAAGCTTTCACAAAAGTGAAAGCTTTCCTTCATTTATCTGAATCTTCAGTTTAATAAAGGTTATCTCTTTGCCCATAGCGAATATGTAAAAGAAAAAACTTAAGGAGGTTGATTAATTTGTTTCGCTCTTTTACAAACGGTTGTGTTGCTCTTGTGCAGCGTTTTTTACCAGAGCCCTTTATTTTATCTTGTCTATTAACAATTTTTGTTATCTTCTTTGGCATGTTTGCGACGCACCAATCACCTGTAGAAATGATTGCTCATTGGGGAAATGGAATTTGGGGACTTTTAGCCTTCGCCATGCAAATGGCACTTGTACTTGTTACAGGTTCTGTATTAGCTAACGCTCCACTCATTCGCAAAGGCTTAGCAAAAGCTGCACAACTGCCAAAAACAAGCGGACAAGGTATTATCGCTATTTCTATTGTTAGTTTACTTGGTGCATACATAAACTGGGGATTCGGCATTGTAGTGTCTGTTTTATATGCAAAGGAAGTTGCAAAACACATACAAAATTTAGATTATCGACTTGCCATCGCTTCTTCTTATTCCGGATTTCTTATTTGGCACGCGGGACTTTCCGCCTCTATACCGCTTACTTTAGCATCTGGCGGCGAAACATTAATTAAAACAACTGCTGGAAGTATAAAGGAAGCAATCCCTATAACAGAAACGTTATTTTCACCATATGCGCTCGTTCCTGTACTTATATTTTTAGTAACGATGCCACTTATAAATAAGGCGATGCATCCGGATGAAAATCATACGATTACAGTGGATCCTAGCGTATTTCAAGAAGAAGCTGCTGCTCAAGAAGTAGAGACCCAGACATTTGCTGAGAAAATGGAAAATAGCATTTGGATAACGGTATGTGTTGGACTATTAGGTCTTATTTATATTGTTCATTATTTTAGTACGAAAGGTTTTAACCTGACACTTGATATCGTTATTTTTATACTGTTAATTGCTGGCCTTATTTTTCACCGTACTCCGATTCAATATATTCGCGCCTTCTCAGATTCGACGAAAAGCGCTTCTGGCATTCTACTCCAATTTCCATTTTACGCAGGAATTATGGGAATGATGATTGGAGCAAACAGCGAAGGTCTTTCACTTGGAGGAGCAATTTCTAATTTCTTTATTAGCATTTCGAATCAAACCACTTTCCCTCTATTCACGTTTTTAAGTGCAGGAATTGTAAACATTTTCGTACCATCTGGAGGCGGTCAATGGGCTGTACAAGCTCCTATCATGATCCCAGCTGGCGCAGAACTTGGTGTACCTGCTGCGAAAACCGCGATGGCAATTGCTTGGGGAGATGCTTGGACGAACTTAATACAGCCTTTCTGGGCATTACCTGCATTAGCAATCGCCGGTTTAGGTGCACGCGACATTATGGGATTTTGTGTTATTAATCTCCTTTATGCTGGCGTAGTAATTGGTTTATGTTTCCTTATCATTTAAATCGAAGCAATGTAAAAAAGCTAGTTTTATACTAGCTTTTTTACATAATAACTATAGTGATAATCATTCGTTTTCTATGCATCTAATTACATTTCCCCATTCTTCACATGAAAGATTTAACCTTTTATATGTAAATAACGTCGTACAAATGTTTTCAATCATTGATGGATTATTTCGTAAAAAATCCTATCTTAATACTCTCGGTATATCATACATTTTATACTCCTTACTTTCCTGGATAATCCCATCAACTTCTCTTTCACAAATTCCCCTTACTAAATAATCTGCTCTTAATTCTTCGCATACCTTTTTAAACGCTTCATTATGATGTTTCAATTGAAGTAAACAAACGATATACGTACGAAACAAATCATCATTCCGATTACAACATCTCATTATATTTTCTACTTCACCCATAATTTTTTAGCCTTTTCCTGTATTTCTAAAAGCCACTTTTCACGTTTTGTTTCCTTACTTGTTTTTACAGACTGAAAAGCAGAACGTTTTATTTGACGTATACCGCAAAATCGTAAAATCCCCTTTTTCATAATCACCCAATCAGCAGAGCGATATAAGAGTGCCACGTACCATAACGGTGAATCTAAAGTATTAATAACCCACGCTGTTTTCCCTATAAGCAATCCTTTCGGCATTACCCCTTCATATTTATATGCAAACCCAGCAACAAAAACGCGATCAATAAATCCTTTTAAAATAGCAGGCATGCCCCACCACCATGTTGGATAAATAAAAATAAAAGAGTCTGCTTCTTTGACCAAATTTCTATATCTCTCAGTTTCTTCTTCATATACTAAATCCCGTCTTCTCTTATCTTCATTAAAAATAAGCACTGGATTAAATTGTTCCTTATAAAGGTCAAGCAATGTAACAGAATGATGCGTCTCTTGAAGTCCTTTTTGCACATGTTCTAAAATGGATGCATTGAAACTAGATGGATTGGGATGTGCATATATGATGAGTATATTCATCTCCAAACAACACCTTTCCTTATATTCCCTTTTGACTCCCAACGGTTTGCATGATATTCTAATACATGTCAAGTGGCAAGCCCATTTGACAAACCAACTGACACCTACTCGGCGGAGGTGTCTCTTTTCGTTTCTAGCCGAATGAAATGCCTCTTTCAGGGCATATTCAACTTTTGACACTACACACTCAACACCATTCCCTTGTATCAGGCTGCTTCTGCAGTCTTTTACTCTACATACAATTTGAATTTTTAGATAAATTATAACATAAAAAAAGAGAGCTTAGCTCCCTTTTCTCGCCTTATAGTATACCCCTCTTTCAGCATAGTGGTATTCATCATTAGCTAAAGTAATTTTCCCATCCAGTTTCAATTCGTCTAATAACCTTGATAAATAAAATTGGTGTAACATTTTTTTCGTGAATTTTCCTTCATGATGCGAAACGATATGTTCTTGAATATCTAATAGTGATATGGGTTTATCTTGTTCCATCATATATTCATATACTGCATTACGCAGCTTTACGTATTTTTCAAGTGTCACAGTACAATTGCAACCCCTTTCTTCTTATGTTGTTGTTTTTGGAAGAGGTTTTTTTACAATAAAAAAACCTCTTCGATAAGAAGAAGTTACGTATATATCTTCGTCTTATCTCCCAGAACAAATATGTTCTGCTGGAATTAGCACCTGCATCGCGGTTGCTGGGTTTCATCGGGCCAGTCCCTCCACCTCTCTGGATAAGAAAATATTCACTTTATATCTTACTATAGCTATTTTTATTATAATTGTCAAACAACATACAATAAGTTATATTTTCTTTCCTAACGCCCATACTAAAATTGTATGTAAAAAAGGAGGAATTTATGATGGATAAAAATGCCCGCGGATACGTTCAAGATTCATTCCATTCATTGCAAGAAGCAAAGAATTGTTTAGAACATGCATTACAAACAGTCGAAAAGAGCGATAATCGGGAGCGAATCGAACAATCCCTACAAGCTGTGGAAGATGCGTTACAAAAATGTAATCAAACGGTTAATATTTTAGAACAAAAATAAATATTGCCCACCTCTTTAAGAGATGAGCAATATCTCAAATGGCATACGACAACAGTATTGCCGTCACAATTAAAAAATATACAGAATTAACGATTTCTAAAACTCCAACTTTTAATATAGATATTTTTTTACCATACAATACGATTGCACGAACTAGGCTCGGTATAAATACAAGAGACAGCCATGGATTTACTACGAAAGAAGCGATGATTAAGAAAATATGATATCCCCATGAAACATAACGATAAGTAGGATTATTCTTTTCACGTATCATTGTTTTCACATAAAATGTACTACCTAAGAAATAAAGGAAAGAAACAGCCGCAATCCACCATGCCGTCCCATCAATTGTCTTCATCGAAAAATAATAACTAATCAAACCACCAATGCAAAAAACAAGTATGGCACAAATATCATTTGTTAATGCTCGTTCCTTTTTTTGACGGGCAAAGTATATATTTACGATAAAGAGTGGAATCATCGTAACCGCGAACAAAAGAATTCTCCATTCATATAGTAAAGATACAATCCCGAAAACACATGCAATAACAAAATAAATAATTGCTGCATGTAAAAATTCTTTTTTTCGTGTTTGCTTCATGTACATTAAAAATGGATACGTTGCTAAATAGATAAATAACCAAGCGATAAAGAGTGGAATATGGTAAACTGTATGTTTACCAAGTAGAACACTAAGTAGAAATGGAATCAGCAGCATTCCCCATGCGCCATGCTGCTTTGGAACAACTAGCTTCATGAATATTACATCTCCTCTTTGAAAACCTTTCTCATTTCCTATTATATAAAAAGTTCCATCCGAAAGTTGAATATATTAAAACAATTTTTTGACATTTTCCAAACCAAAGTATCATTATAAAAAAATGCTTCTCACCAATGGTAAGAAGCATGAAAGAGGCAAACGAATATGTAAGTCGCGATCCTACGTTATATTCTTATGCTTTATGATATATGCTTATGCTTTGTTTCCTTGATATACTAGCTCGTTATCATCTAAAATCCCATATTTCTTTTTAAATCTCATAAGAATTCGGATCCATGATGAGCTAAACAAAACAAGAAAAATTACATTTGAAAGTGCATGAGCGAAATCAAAGTAAAAACTTGCAGCGTAGTATGCCATAAAGTCTTTCCATGTTAATCCTTCTAAAAAGCCAAGTATCCCCCACAAATTCATAATCCAGCCAAAAACAAAACCGGCTATGAACCCATAGATGACTCTTCCCCATAACTTTCTCATAATAAATGTATTTCGTAGCAAACCAGCTGTAAAACCTATCATTCCCCAAGAAAACATTTGCCAAGGTGTCCAAGGCCCTTGTCCTAAAAATATATTAGATACAAGTGCTGCCGTTGCGCCAATAATAAAACCTGTCTCACTTCCAAAAACAATTGCAGATACAATAATAATAAAAGAAGTTGGTTGTACACTCGGCATAAGAGAAAATGGTACACGACTCACTGCTGCTATGGCTGCTAAAACAGCTACAATAACGATTTCACGTGAAACAAATGCTTTCCTTTCAAATCGTATATAAAAAGGTAACATAATAATGAACAATAAAAATAAACTACACCAAATAAAATATTCATCTGTTACAAAGGAAGTAAACAGAAGTGTACTTATTATAAGAAGAAAAATAAGCGTTATGAGAGCAACATATCGTTTGGACACACTTGATACACATCCTCCCATGTTAATGCATAAGGTAATTGCTTGCGAATAAAACGATTAATAGATGTTGTATAAAAGAAATTATCACTAAAGAATTTCTTTGGCGCATCATCCATAATAACTTTCCCATCAAATAACATCATGCAATGATCCACATATTTCGCTGCAAATTCAATGTCATGTGTGGCCATCACAATTGTTGTTCCTTCCTTTTGTAACGCTTGAAACAGTTCGCCTAATCTTTCCTTTTTCTCTGGATCCAGCCCTTTTGTTGGTTCATCTAATAATAATAATTGGGGCTTAGATAACAAGGCTGTGCATAGTGCGATTAACTGTTGTTCTCCCCCGCTACAATCATGTGGATGACGATTGCGAATGGAATACAGCCAAAATCGGTTTAACATCTCTTCCGCAATTTCTTTCCCTCTATCACCATATAATTCATTTGCTCTTTCAAACACTTCATCCCACACCGTCTCAAATGTAAAATGATAATAGGGATGTTGTGATACAAATCCGATTTTTTCAAATCGTTCCTTGGACTTCATTTTATGAATTTCCGTTCCGTTCCACCGCACCTTTCCTCTTCTAGCTTTGTTTAATCCTGCTAATATAGTTAAAAGTGTTGATTTTCCTGTACCATTTTTTCCAACAAGCGCAGTCCACTTTCCTTGTTCAATCGATAGCGTTAAATCTTGCAAAATAAACGGACTATTTTTTTCATATTGAAAAGATATATGTTTTGCTTGTAGCATCACTTCTTTTGTTTCTGCCTGTGATATAGCCGGTACTTCATATTCGATTGGTAACTCGGAATGAATTTGTGTTTGCGCCTCCCTTACCGTAAATGGAATTTTCTCTATACCCCATTCTAAAAACAACCTTGGAATTTGAGGGATAAACGATCGAGATTCTTCTAGTGCCCACATTTTCGATATAACATGTTGCGGGATTCCATCATACATAATTCTCCCTGCATCCATAAACACAACTCGAGTTGCTAATGGAATGACTTCATCTAAACGATGTTCGCTCATGATAATTGTAATTCCAAGTTCTTCGTTAATCCGTTTTAATAATCCTAAAAAATCTTTTGCGGCAATTGGATCAAGTTGCGCTGTCGGTTCATCAAGAAGTAACAATTTAGGCTGCAGCACAAGAACCGCCGCTAAATTAACGAGTTGTTTTTGTCCCCCTGATAATGTGTGAACAGACTGGTGTAATAAATCTTGAAATCCTAAAAAGCTAATTAACTCAGCAATTCTCTTTTGGATGACTTTTGTTTCTAGACCAACATTCTCAAGAGAAAATGCCAATTCTTGAATAACCGTATCCATTACAAGTTGATTTTCAGGGTTTTGAAATACCATTCCGACTTCTTGCGCTGATAATAAATCAGGCATCTCGAGTAAAGAAGCTCCATTATAATACATACTACCTGTGCGCTTTCCAATCGGAAGTAACTCTTTCTTAAAATGTTTCAAAAGCGTTGTCTTACCACATCCTGAACGTCCAGCTAGCACAATAAATTCACCTTGAAAAACCGTTAACGAAACATCTGTTAATGCTTGTACATTTTCATCTGCATACGTAAAAGCTAAGTCTTTTATTTCTGCATGCGCCACCATAACCATTCCCTCCCTTCCATTTGGATTGGTAAACTAATAAATAGTAAAAATAACACGAATAGTATCCCATCATATTGCTGAAATGCAAGTGATTCCACTCTTGGATAGATTGATAATTTGCCAGCGCCGTAATAATTGAGCACAAAACTGCTTAGTAATAAAACCACTAAAGACGCAAGTATATACCAATCTTGGCTCCCCATGCGATACCGTATATACGTACTACGCTTTGTCACTCCAAACCCACGCGCTTGCATGGAATCTGCAGTTTGTAATGCATCTTCTAAAGAACAAACAAGTAACACCTGCAAAAGTTTCATTCCATTTTTGATTCTCCCGATGAATGAGCCTGAATCTAATTGAACACCTTTTGTTTTTTGAACTAGTGTAATTTGTCTTAAGCGCCGGATAAATAAAGGAACAAAACGCACCGTGATCATTGTCAATAGCGCAACTTTCGGTGAAACTCGTGAAAACAAGTACAAAAATTTATGACTTGAAATAATATCATTGTAAGAAGTAAATGTGAACATAATAGCAAGTAACGATAACCCCATGATGAGTCCATACATGCATGCTTCTAATGTAATTCGATTATCTCCTAAGCGAAATAATGTAGTGGCTCCCCTATGTGTTAGCAAAGGATTTAGCACGATAACCATCAAAAAGAAAATGAACGTACTTGGCAACATCCTTCTTATTCTCTCGCCATTTCCTTGCATAACGTTCAATAACACCATCATAATAATAGCACCCATTAAAAAAAGAGGGTGAAGACACACCATACATAGTATCATCACCCCAATATAATAGAAAAAATTCACAAAAGGATGTAAAGAAGAAAAGATAATTTTCATAACCTTTACCTAAAACCCTTCCCTAATTTGATACATACACCCATTCGATTTTATCTCCTGGTTTCACTTTATATGCACCTGCACTTCGGTTTGGAAAAGTACCATTTACACGATACTTCCATCCACTTTTTGGCCCTCTGTCAAATTCATATAAATCATTGATTCCTTTTACATATTTACTATTTCCTGATCCAGTTGAATCAATCTCCAATCCCGTACCTTTTAGTACATCAAAAACTGTAGGCTCTCCTTGAATATCTACTTTCTTTGCACCTAATACATAACCTTGATCACCACGAACAGAAATCGTAACTTGCTGGGCCTGTGGTGTTGGTGTTGGCTTTGGTTCTGGTTTTGGCACTACTGGTTTCGGTTCTGGTTGTGGTGCTGGCTGTGGCTCTAACTTAGGTTCTGGATCTTTCGGATATTCTTGCTTTGGCGTTTCTTTCGGCTGGTTAACGACTTTAGCCTCTTCTTTTACTTCTGTTTTTTCTTCTGTCTTTGTTTCTGGCGCTTTCTTTACCTCAGCGTTTTCTTGCTGTGTTTTTGGTTGTTCTGGCGCTTTTTGCTGAGCAGGTGGTTCTTGGTCTTTTTTCTCTTCTTGTTTTACTTCAGGTTGTTCTTGCTGTTTTTGTTCTTGATTATCTTTTGGCTGCTCTTGCTCTTCTGGTTGCTTTTGCTTAGCAACTGGTTCTTGCGATTCTTCCTGTTTACTTTCTTCTTTTATTTCTTCTTGTTTTTCCTTATCTTTTTGTTCTATTTGCTTTGATACCACTTGTTGCTCAGATTTTGATTCATTTTGACTACATCCAACAAGCAATCCAAATGAGAGAGCAAATGAGAGTAACCACTTCATCAGACTCATGTTTTCCTCACCTTTCCTAATAAAATTAGGAGCAAATCATTGCTCCTAATTTTCGTTAAGCTGCTTTTCGTCTCCATAAAACATATGCTGAAGCGATGCATAATACGCCCATTCCTACTGGCATAGCATTATCCCAGGCAGACGCTCCTGTTTTTGGTAATTGACGGTTTATTGCAGTTTTTTCATTATTTATTGTTTTGTCTTTTATAACAACACGAGAGTTCTCATCATGTATTTGTTCCTGCGGTTTTTGAATCACTTCTTGCTTTTCAATTACCTTTGGTTCATCTACTACAGGTTTTTTCGGCTCTTCAACTGAAGTTTTATCATTTCCAGTCAATGGATTTGTCCAATCATATATAGAGCCTTTTCCATCTACAAATGCCTTATATTGAACAAGTGCTAAAAATGCTTGTTCAGTAGCCATACCATTACCTTCTTCATCGTTTGGTAACCATTTAAATTCACCATTTGCAAGTTGATATGACAGTAAATTGTGAACTGCATTTACATGATTTTTAGTGAACGCTTCACCAGTTGGATCGATTCCTGTAATAGCAAGTCCAATAATCGCTTGCGAAACACTGTTAGAATTTTCTTGACCATCAGCTTCAAATCCACCAGTGCTTAATTGTTTATTTGCTACATACTGCACTGCTTTGTCTAAAGCTTGTTTTACCTCTGGTTGTTTTTGATATGGTGCCAACGCTGATAAAACCATACCTGTTACATCAATATTACTAGCTTCTTCCTTACTACTTTCAACATTATATGTCCATCCACCATCTGTATGCTGCGCATTTAAAATCTCTTTTACTAAAGCAGCGCGATTCCATTTCGCTCCAGCTGGCACTTCGTATTTTTTCGTATCAAGTGCAAGTAAAGCAAATGTATAACCAGTAACAGAATTTAGTTTTTCAGATTGGTACACTTCTTGTACTAAATTTTCCCCTGCAACATTCGTTGGATTTCCATTCACTGCTGACACTGCTAAAATTGTTCTTGCTATATCTGTCGCAGTAAATCGATTCATACGCTTTTCCACTGTTTGTGTTAAAGATTGTAAATAACTAATCTTTGTTTCCGTTGGAATATTATATCCTGAACGAGCAAGTGCAATAGCTACCCAATCACTATCAATTCCATCTTCCATCATCTTTTGTGATGTTTTAGCAATCGCTTGATCTAATTGTTTCATTAATAATTCATTTTTAATTGGTTCTTTCAACTCATTAGGCTTTTGCTCTTCTGGTTTTTGTTCCTCAGGCTTTTGACCATCTGGCTTTTGCTCTTCTGGTTTTTGTTCCTCGGGTTTTTGACCATCTGGCTTTTGCTCTTCTGGTTTTTGCTCCTCAGGTTTTTGGCCATCCGGCTTTTGCTCTTCTGGTTTTTGCTCCTCAGGCTTTTGACCATCTGGCTTTTGCTCTTCTGGTTTTTGTTCCTCAGGCTTTTGGCCATCTGGTTTTTGTTCCTCAGGCTTTTGCTCTTCTGGTTTTTGTTCTTCTGGGTTAGTTGTATCTGGATCTTTTTTACAAGTTCCAATCTTATCGAGCACCTGTTGCAATGTTTCTGTACTCATGTTGTTCCAATCTACAACAAAACGAAATGCAACAACATCTCCAGATTCTAATGTATAACTATCTGCCCCTACCATGGCAGCTTTATCATTTACATCATATGTCCATCCACTTGTATCACCAGCCATTAAACCATCAATACCTTTAACATAGATACCATATTTCGTATTTTCAGCTGTTACTTTCGTCCCCATAACTTTTTGTAACAAACTATAGGCTGTTTCCCCATCTTCAATTGACACTTCTTTCGGACATAAAATAACTCCTTTTTGCGATTCCCCAATGATCGCAAGTGTTGCTGTTTTACCTTCAGCAAACGTAATATGTACAGTATTTGTGAATGAAACAAATACTAATGCAACTGCCATTATCGACGTAAGCAGCCATTTTTTTATCATTGCCATTTCCGCTTATTCCTCCCCTTGCTTACTTATACAGAAAAAAGACCCTTTAAGGGCATGTAATAGCAGCACTGCTTATTAGGCGTACTACACAAAAGAACGCAACACCTCCCTTTGTCTAAATAAGTAGCGATTGGATTTGTATAGGAAAGATTATTCGGCTTATGAATGCAATATTGTGATAACATTCACTTACAATGACACTTCAAATTCCATTTCCACTCATTTTCTTTTAAAAGTTGTCAAAAAAACAATACACCTATACATTTATCACATTACAAATTTCTGTATTATTTTACTATTGACACAAGAATTTGTCTATGCTTTATCGGATTTATTTTCTAAGAATAATAGATTATTATATGCTATATATGTATGTTAATCATGAATACGCTTTTCACATACAATAATGCCATCTTCATCCGCGTACACATAGTGATTGGGAACCCATTCAATCCCTCCAAATTGTAAAGGAATTGCTGTTTCTCCTTTTCCTTCTTTTATACTTCTCTTCGGCATTGTACCTAATGCACAAATACCAATATCTATGTTTCGTAGTTCCTTAGAATCGCGAACATACCCATATACGATAATACCTGCTAAATTCCGCTCTTTTGCTATATTTGCCAAGTTGTCTCCAAGTAATGCACAGTTTGTCGAAGCCCCTCCATCAACTACTAAAACGGTTCCCTCTGGTACAGTTTGCAGTGCTTCCTTTACTAATACATTATCATCTTTCACTTTAACAGTCGCAATCTTCCCTTGAAATTGTTCTTTCATACCGTACGACTGAAACATGGGCTGACATACTTGTACTTCTTTTTCAAAGGCATCACAAAGATCAGTTGTTTTCCACATCTTTTTCCCTCTTTTCTTTTTAGTATATGTTACATATTCTTGTCGTTTCACATTTCACCTGTCTTATATTGCAAAATTTTGTATACTATAGTTTTCCCTCCTGCATAATATTTCAAATTCTGTACATACTATATAAAGGCTGGTGAACAGCTTTAATCCAATTTGTAGTACCTATAATCTTTTCTCCCTTTCCCTGGGGCAGAGCAGTTAGCTTTTGCTAGCTGCTCTTTTGTTTTAATTTCAACCGAGAAGACCCCTTCTCTAAACCAAGTGTAGGTGGGGGTAGTTCAATAAAAAGCTAGTTAACCTCTTTGTACTTTCTAATCATCAATGCTGAGAGTAGTCATGAATGAATATGACAACCTTTCCTTGTAATATTCTTTTATAAAAGAATAAGGGTGTGACAATGTTGAATAGAAAAAACGATCAAATTGTTATTTATATAATAAAAGGCTCAACAATAAAAAAATTTTTAATCTTAGATTTAGTTACTGGAACAGGAATTTATTATGTAGTTAAATTTATTTCTTCAAGTGTATTAATTGCACTTATTGGCAGCATTATGGGAACCGAAGGCATTAAGAAGATACCGAAATTCCAAAATAATACGAATTAAACTCGAGTACCTATCTCCACTACCTTCAATCCGTTAAAAGATTGGATTCTCTCAATTTAAATAATAAAAAGAGCCAAATGGCTCTTTTTATTCATTCCAGTTCATAGGTCTATCCTATCTCCAACTCGATCATCGAAATTAGCAATATGCTACTCAACTACAATATCGTGTAGTTCAAAACGAATGATTTTTTTCAAGTCTTCTAATCCCAACTCAACTTGATATCCTATCTTCCCTGCACTAAAAATGATAGTTTCAAATTCAGTAGCACTTTTATCAATGACAGTTTGAAAAGATTTTTTCATTCCAATCGGTGAGCATCCCCCATGAATATAACCAGTAAGCGAGAGTAAATCTTTTGATTTCAGCATACTGATTGATTTTTCCCGAACGCTAGCAGCTGCTTTTTTCAAATCTAATTCTTTGTTTACGGGTACAACAAAAACATAGTGCTGTCCTGATTTCCCCATGGTTACTAGTGTTTTAAATACTTGATTGGGAGATTGTCCTAATACTAACGCAACATCAATTCCACTAATCGCATCAGTATCTGCATAACTATAATGCTTATAATCGATTTTCTTCTTATCTAACAACCGCATGACATTGGTTTTGTATTCCATCGTGATAAATCCTCCTGCAATAAATTTATATGTACGATTTCATATAGGAATTGAGACGAAGATGTTAAAAATATAATTTCAAATACATTAATATTGTATCTTACTTTGGTATTTTTTCACAAGGAATGACAAACATATCCTATAACTCACACTGTTTATATACGTTATAATTCATTCATTGGTTAATCTTATTTTTATTTTCAAAAAACATTGATATTTCAAAAATCATTGATATTTCAAAAATCATTTGTTATACTTTTGAAAAAACTTAAGGAGAGACTTGATATGTGTAATTTTAATACTTCTTTCCAACTTCATCATCATACATAACGCCGTGTATCCGAAGAATTTTTTTCTTCGTGGGTACAGGGCTTTTCCTGTTACCCACGAAGCGTTCATAAAGCTATGTGGGTATTTTTATACCTGCATAGCTTTTTTTAATTTAAAAAGGAGTGATTCAAATGGATGTAAGGAATGTAAAAGGAACGAAAGATTATTTGCCCGAGGAACAGTTGTTACGAAATAAAATTAAACGGACTTGTGAAGAAACTTTTGAACGATATGGCTGTAAACCACTTGAAACACCTACTGTGAATATGTGTGAACTTATGGCCTACAAATATGGCGGCGGTGCTGAAATTTTAAAAGAAATGTATACATTACGCGATCAAGGAAATCGCGAACTCGCACTTCGGTATGATTTAACAATCCCATTTGCAAAAGTAGTAGCAATGAACCCTGATATCAGGCTCCCATTTAAACGCTATGAAATCGGAAAAGTCTTTCGTGATGGACCGATAAAACAAGGAAGGTTCCGTGAATTTATTCAATGTGACGTTGATATAGTTGGCGTAGAATCTGTTATTGCTGAAGCTGAATTAATGGCTATGGCCTTTGATCTTTTCAAAAATTTAAACTTAGATGTTACCATTCAATATAATAATCGTAAGTTATTAACAGGTATCCTTAAGTCAATTGAAATTCCAGATGAACAAACAAACGATGTTATTTTATCATTAGATAAACTTGAAAAGATTGGGATTGATGGCGTACGAAAGGATTTACAAAGCCGTGGAATCATAAATGACACTGTAGAGGTTGTTTGTAATACTGTTGAATCTTGCACAACATTAGAGCTTGATGAATTTAAACAAACTTTCTCCAATTCACTTGTTACAGATGGAATCGATGAACTACAGCAATTACAGCAATATCTACTCGCACTTGGTACCCAAAACAATACCATTTTCAATCCATTTTTAGCAAGAGGGCTTACAATGTATACAGGCACAGTTTATGAAATCTTTTTAGCAGATGGAAGTATCACTTCCAGTATTGGTAGTGGTGGACGTTATGATAATATCATTGGAGCCTTTCGTAAGGATAATGCCTCCTATCCAACAGTAGGAATTTCCTTTGGCCTAGATGTTATTTATACAGCTCTTGCGCAAAAAGAAACGGAATCTTCTTCTGTCGATATTTTTATTATTCCCATTAACACCGAAGTGGAATGTTTACGAATTACACAACAGTTACGTTTTAACAGTAACTTCAAAGTTGAATTAGAACTGACTGGGCGTAAATTAAAACGTGCGCTTAATTACGCTAACAAGGAAAGTATTCCATATGTGCTTATAATTGGTGAAAATGAAATCAGCACAGAAACAATCGTTTTACGAGATATGAAAAACAGTATTGAAAGCACCATTCCCCTATCCTGTATTGAAGATGGGACTTTAAAGGACTATTTATAAAAAAGGATCTACTAAAAAAGTTAAGCGGTTCTCGTTTGAAGTATCCGTAACTATAAAAGTAGGTATAATAGCAGAGCAATTCGCACATGAATGCGCTCTGTTTTTTTATTGTTGTATCAATGATTTGTATACGAAAAGCATTTTGATGAAGAACTTGTTTATATATACTTTTTGCAATGCGGATACCTCAAAAGAGAACCGCTTGCTAAAAGGTGGGCCACTTTTCTATACATAATCTTTTAGCTATAATTACAAATTTAGTTCACATAATAATTTTATAGTATTCTATTTTATTTATCTAAATAGCAAATTCGCTCTTCACTTGTTAAAAACTGAAACCATCTCTGCCGAAACTTAATTTGAGCTGCATCTGCGTATACATGTGCCTCCATTTTTAAAGCTTCTGGTATGGGTCTTGGATGCTGACTTTCTACTACCACTTGATCTTCTTGAAGAACTTTCAAACTATACCGGCTAAAAATTGTATGTAGAAACGGCATTTTTTTCGCAAAGTTTCTTCCTGCTAATCCAAAAATCATCGTTTCTTCTTCATCTATCGGTGTAAAAGTAACAAAATTAATAAACTTCTTGTTTACTCCTTCTAACGGCTTTAACAGCCATTGCTGAGGAAACTTATAACATAAATAGGCCTCACCATTTTTCAAGGAAAAGGCATCTAAATCACCTTCAATTTGCAATTCTTCTAACTCAGGATTCGTACCTTTCCCAATTGTATTCTTATGAACAAAACTTAAATGGACAACATCTAGTACACTTTCTACAACTCTTGTAAAGTGAGCATTCCAATTCGCTTTATACGTTGAAAATACAAAGCTTGTATCTTCAACTTCTTCAAATAGTTCCAATACCGGTAATTCCTCATCACTTACCTGGCAGTCTGGATATACCCAAATCAGTCCAGCTTTTTCAATTACAGGATAAGACTTCGTGTGTGCAAATTTCGGTATCGGTTTCGAAGGCTGAGATGGAATGCATACACAAGTACCTCCTCCATCGAACTCCCATCCATGGTATGCACATGTTACTCTCCCTTTTCTCATGGAACCTAAAGATAAATCTGCCCCTCGGTGCGGACAATAAGCCGCTATTGCTTGTATATTCCCATCTTTATTTCGAAATAAAACCAAATCCCTTCCTATTATTTTTTTCTTTATCGGTCGTCTCGTAACATCCTTTGAAAAACAGATAGCATACCAAGTACACGGGAACATGCGATTTATATTATCGTCCATATGTGCCTCCTCATCACCCTAAACTAGTATTTTCACATTGTATGTACATTCAAGTTTCAATAGACACAAATAAAAGAAGAAACCTATATTGTTTCTCCTTTTCACTATACGTTATTTCATTTAAGAAAGTTTGTTTAAAAGCTGATTTAAATCTTGCTTTGTTTTCGTCGTCAATGATTTGATCCGTTTCACATCTATTTTTTCTTTTTCAGCTGCGACAATTAAAGGGTACATACTTTGCCCAATCGTTTTATAATCAGTTGGATGAGTCGCTTCTAACTCTTTTTCGATTACATCCCATTTTTCATTAATTTGCTTTCCTAGCTTATTCACTGTATCTAGCTTAGGGTTGGCAGCTAATTGTTTATCTAAACTGTCAATAAGTTGTGCAACTGCTTTCACATTTGTTTTCACAGCCGCACTTTTATTTGTATCTTTCGTTGCAGTTTTTCCGTTCGTAGATTGTTCTGTTGCTTTTGAATTCGTTTCTTTTTCTGTCGTTTTTCCATTTGTCGCTTGCTCGTTAGTTTTAGCATTTGTTTCTTTTTCTGTAGATTTAGCATTGCTCTCCGTTCCAGACGATTCTTTGGAATTTTTGTGATCTTTTTCTGTTTTTTCATTAGTAGTTGTACTTGTTTCTTTCCCGTCGTTCTTTGTTGCAGATGTTTCATCAGCATTCGTTGTTTTTGCTTCTTCTTGTGCGTTCGTTTGTTCCTTTTTCGCTTGATCTTTTTCTGCAGAAGGACTACAAGCTGTAATGGAGAGCATTGTACCAATTGCTAGTGATGCAATCGTGATTTTTTTCATTTTCATAAAAAGCCTCCTATATTTACAATTTTATCCTCCCCTTTACGATTCTATTTTGCCATAAAAATCCCTTTTTGTTCTAACTCTCATCTTTCCGACAGAAATCTTCATATTGATATGCGATTTGACCAATTGTTTACATTTAATATTCGAGCTTTTTCTACCCGATCAACCTTTCTTAACATAAGAGAAGGAGAATATATTGTCATATCAAGAACTGTATTCTTTATATGACAATATATTCCCCTATCAAAAGCCGCTATTTACTGACAATCTATTTATTTTATATAAAAATCAATTCAATAATTATTTTTCACTTCATATTATTTCTCAACCTTTTTGTTAACATAATAAAATTATAAACTATTAATAGAATCCACCATTCGAATGAATGACTTGTCCCGTTATCCATTTTGCTTCCTTGCTTACTAAAAATTGTATGAGACGTGCTATATCTACAGGCTCTCCTATTCTTCCCGCTGGAAATTTGGTTACTAAATACGATTGAACTTCTTCTGTCATCCACCCTGTATTGGTCGGACCTGGGTCAACAGCATTTACAGTAATCCCTTTTTCCATAGCAACAGGTGCTACTGACTTAGTAAAAGCTTCAATTGCCCCTTTCGTTGCGATATAAGCAAGTTCATTTGGCATTGGACCTAACGATTGGCCAGATGTAAGGTTTACAATACTTCCACTTGTTTCAAGTGAATAATGATTAATAAATAGTGTACTTAGTAACATCGTAGCGCGCATATTTACCGTATAGTGCCTATCTAGTTGCTCTACATCAAGTTCTTCAACAGTTGTATCAGTGGAATAAGCAGCATTGTTAATGAGAATAGACGGCTCTCCTAATCGTTCTGATACCATATATAATAACCGGTTTGGTGCATACGATTGTGATAAGTTCACCTCAGCCATTTCACAACGCACGCCATAATTTTCAATTTCTCTTTTCAATAAAAATGGTTCTTCCTCATTCATACTCCATGGCATTGCCTTATCATACCTAGGCCAGTACGTGAAAAAAATATCGATGCCTTTTTGAGCAAGTGCCTTACAAATCGCTGCCCCAATTCCATTTAAACGTGTCGCACCTGTAACAATTGCTATTTTCGTCACTGGTTTATTCCCCCTATTCCGTAAAATAAATCCCCTGCATGTATGCAGAGGATTTATCGTGTTATTTAATATTCGCTAAAATGCGCTCTGCTCCTAACTGTAAACTACGTGTTACAATTACATTTATAATAATAAATGCGATTAATAAAATACTAAACATTCCCCACATACCGATGCCAAAGAAAAAGTATAATCCAACAACTCCAGCTACGATTACTAGATCCATCGCAATATTTGCAAGGAAATTCCATAAAGTTGTGTACCTGCTTTTAAACAACTTTTGCTCCGAATCCCAATGTATATCCGCCGTTTGAGCGTCCCAACGTGTACCAATTAAGTTTGTTAACCAAAGACCATTTGCACTTAGTAAAAACCATAGCAACATAAAGATTGGTGACACACCAGCAACAATTGTCATAATAAGACCAAACACAGCTAAAATTGTTATATTAATAAGCCATGCTGTAAATACTTTTGCAAAAAATATATCTGATGCCTTTACTGGTAAATAACGATTGATAAACCACGAACTCCCATCTCTAGAAAAAGATGTTGTGGCAATGACATTACTTCCCATTAAGAATAAACCTGCACAGAAACCGATGCCAAGAGCTAGACCAGACCATTCCGGTTCTTGTATAAACTTAGTTAACCACTTTAAGTTTCCCTCTTGTATGAAAAGTATAAAGAATAACATAATTGGCATCACAAAAGTTTGCACGATACAATTTATAAAAAATTGTGGTGTTCGGAATAAAATTTTAAACTCTTTTTTGACATAAGCTTTTATGTGTGAGCTTTGTACAGTTGATTTTTTTAAGTTTTCTGCTGAGATGGCCTCTTTTTTTGCAGTGCTCGTTGAAAGTCCGATAACTCCTTTTAAATACGTACGCTGTGCAACATAGAAAAACAATCCAAAAAATGCTAAGGAAATCGCTGCAAAAATTAGAACATATATAATTCCTTTCCAAGAAGCATTTTCTATTAACCCCATCGCACCAAAGTATGTTGTCGGAAAATAATTTGTCATCTGAACGAATAGAGACGATTGATTATCAGCAAAGTAATTTGCCATCATATCTCCTGATACTGCACTTTTGTTTCGCCACTGAATAAATACATTAATACCTACGACAAACAGTAAGGTTAATATTCCAATAAATATATTACTACGATCTTTATTCTTAGCTATATTTGTATAACGCATAATAACTGTCATTAAAAGTGATGCAAGTACTAGCGGGATAATGGGGAAAAATATGTAAATAAGTATTACATATAAATAGTACGTAATAAATGCACCACTTTGCACACCATATACAATAAAGATTGGAAATAAAATGAAAGATCCCATTACATATTGTGTAATTAATACCGTAATAAATTTTGCTGTAATGATCTGTGATGGTTGCAGTGGTAAAGGTAATAAAGTTTCAACATCATTATTATAATAAAATACTGTTAAAATGTTCGTAATACTAATTACAAATACCCATATGCTCGCAACAGCTAATCCCATTCCAATTATCGATGTTTCTTGTCCGATTGTTTTCATTCCAGCGTACATTCCATATGTAAGTGGACCGATAAATATAAAGCCAGCAAATAATAATGCTAGAAATGAAAATGCATACGCCCATCGTTTCTTCTTATCCGTTATGATATCTGCATAATTTAATTTCAATAATACTTTTGTTAATGTCCAAATTTTATTCATTTCCTGTCATCTCCAAGAACATTTTCTCAAGTGGTTCATCGGATTTAAAATGATCCCTCATTTCATTTAAATTACCTTGGAACTGCAAATTCCCCTTATTTATAATCGCAACTCGATCACATAATTTCTCAGCTACTTCAAGCACGTGTGTTGAGAAAAATACTATTTTCCCTTTATCTGCATGCTCTCTCATCATCTGTTTTAAAATAAACGCTGATTTTGGATCAAGCCCTGTCATTGGTTCATCTAAAATCCATACATCTGGATCATGCAGCAGTACACCAATAATAATAATCTTCTGCCTCATTCCGTGTGAATAACTTTGAATTTGATCCGACAAAGCATTATAAAGATCAAATCTCTTAGTCAACGATTGAATTTTCTCCTGCCGGATTGCATTGGGAACCTCGTACATATCAGCCATAAAATTTAAATATTCAATTCCTTTTAAACGTAAAAACATGTCTGGGCTATCCGGCACATACCCAAATGTTTTCTTTGCCTCTAAAGGTTCCTTTGTCACATCTTTTCCATTGATCGAAATTGTTCCTTTATCTATCGCATGTATACCCGTTACCATCTTAATTGTTGTCGATTTCCCAGCACCATTTGGCCCTAAGAACCCAAAAATTTCTCCGCTTGGTACTGTTAAACTTAAATCTTTTACTGCATATGACGAACCATTATAACTCTTTGATACATTGACAATCTCAATCATTTTATCCAATCCTTTCCTCAATTACCAATAAACTATATCTCTATTATAGCATACTTCTATTTTTAGATTTTTGTATTTTTCAGATTAAACAGATCGACAAAATGTATCAGTTTATTAAGAAAGGTTATTGTCCATATTTATTTTGATTTTCCGATCGTTTCACTTAATATTTGGCTAAAACCGCTTCTACGCAAAAACAAACGCTCTCGTTTTATATTGGTTTTTGATTATATATATCTAACCATTAAAATAAATATATAAACCTAGTCCAACAATTAAAACCACTGCTAATAAAAGATAAATCATTGTAAGCCTTGTAATATTACCTTTCGTTGCTTTACTATAATTTTCATCTCCATTTTTCCCGACTACTATTGTTCCAACAACTATTACTGCCACAATCATTAACATAATTAACATCCACTTAATCATACATTGCCCCCTCCCTTCCTCTTGCAACCATTTTACGATATTTTTACTGTTGATAACCTAATAATATTATCATTTTTCTGAATTTTAACTAAATATATAACCTTCATTCGTAGAGAAAGGAAGGTATAATCCTTCTTTACAACTCGCGCATAACGTTGCGAAAGCATTGAATGCTTTCATTGATGAAATTCAAAAAATCCCTCCTATTTATAGAGAGGGATTTTTATAAGAGTTACACGTATTGTTAAAAGTAATTCCTATCTAATCAACAAATATTTATTCAAGTCCCCTCAGTTCTCCTTCTCTCCTACAATCCTTATAATCTCAGTTAACTCACGAATTTCATATGTTGGTTGAATACCTATATGATTTTCCTTACCATTTGGATTAAACCAACAAGTATCAATCCCGTAATTTATTCCTCCTTGGATATCAGAAGTTAAAGAATCTCCTACAATTAACACTTCCGTTTTATCAGTAATCTTCAACTTAGAAAATGCATATTCAAAAACACCTTGGTCCGGCTTCTGAAACCCAGCTTCTTCTGAAATGATAAGATGCTCAAAGGTATTACAAAGAGGAGATTCCTCTATTCTGTTTTTTTGCACATCAGTAAATCCATTTGTTATAATAGCTAGCCTGCACCCAGTAAGACTGCTGCACAATTCTACAGCTCCCGGTACAAGATGTACTTCTTTTCCTAAGTATGTAAGATACACACTGTTAAATGTAGCCGCGTCAATCTCTAAGTTATGTTCTAAAAACAACCTTCTAAATCGTTCTACACCCAATTCTGATACAGTAGTAGTTCCCTGTTCTAAATCTCTCCATAATACTTTACTAATCTCTTTATAGCTGTTTTTATAATCTACTAGTCCCGTAGGTAATCCAAATTTTATAAAAGCTTTATGTAGTGCATTTTTTTCTGACATACTGAAATCTAATAATGTATCATCCACATCGAAGAATATAACTTTGTATTTCATAACTTCCTCCATTACGCATCTGCTGATTAATAAAAACAATCCTGTATTACTGACATAATACAGGATTGTTTGATTACTTCTCTTCTAATAACAATGTCTTCATATTTTCTAACTGGTCTTTTGTAAAACCAAGTCCTTTTTCAGCATAGTTTTCAATACTGCCAAATGTGCGTGTAATTTCATCAATTGCTGCTTGTAAATACTCCGCACGAGCTTCAAACATAGCTCCTAATATTTCTTTACTTTCCTCATTTTGCAGCTTCGCACCTAAAAAGGCCATCATTTTTTGATTTAACTTTTCACGGAATCCATTACTTAACAAATAGTCTTGCATAACCGTTTCTTCTGAAACACCAAGAAGAAGTAATAATAGTGCTGAACCAAATCCTGTTCGATCTTTTCCGGCTGTACAATGGTTCACTAAAGGTAAATTTTCCGGATTTTGAGCTAGTTGTAGAAAACGTAAAAATGCCTCATTCCCATCTACAAAACCTTTATTCATTTTTACTAAATACTCACCTGGTTTTCCAAGCATTGATAAATCCCCCACTTGGAAAAACTCATTAATATTTAAATCTTTCGCTATATCTTGCATAACTGGCAAACAAACTTGGCGAGCACCAGCAATGCTCGGATTTGGTTTATGCGTCACTTCGAAATCTGTTCGATAATCACAGATTAGTTTTAAACCAGACTGTTGTAAATAAGCAATATCCCAGTCTGTTAATCCTGCTAATTCTTCTGAACGATATAATTTCCCCCACTTTACTTTATGGCCATCACTTGTTTCATAGCCACCTAAATCGCGGAAATTAAACGCTCCTTGTAATGGCAAACGACGCTCAGCTACAGTAACTGCTTGTCCATTACTTGCTACTAATCGGAAATAAGGACGTACGTTAGGGCTAGGATCTTCTATTGTACATGAAGCTGCTTTAGTAGCGTTTAATAACAATTGTCCATTTTCTTCAATATGTTCTGATGAAGTACTCCAATAAATAGTAACTTCTCCTATTCCATCTTCCCATACTATATGTAACTTATTATCTTGATTTCGTTCTACACTTGCTTGTAACCAGTTTTTTTGTTGTGTCATAATTTCACCAATACTTTCTCTGTATAATCCATTAAATAAAGCAATACTCTATTTTATTTTATTACAAATGCATGGGTCCTGTCGTGACTATATTTATGACATTCTTTTGTCTATTCTTTGAAATTAAGAAAAGATTTCTTGTACTTTTGCGAATATTGTACATGGAGTACCACGAAATACGTAGGCAATCTGCTCGTCACCTAAATCTTGATATACAACGGTGCCACGCTGAGGATGGTTATAAAATTCTAATCCATTAATCATTTGCATTGGGCTATAATTTTGAGTCCACGAAGATACTGGATAATAATTACGCTTTACATGACGACACGCCCAAAGTGCATATAGTTGATTCTTTTTATCCCAGTACACATATTGTATTTCGTCATCTCTAAAACCAACCGATTCAAGCCGCCAATCATCTAGTGTTGTAATTGGTAACGATTCAAATTGCACTTCATTTGGTGAATACCACTTACTGCATCTACTTATTTCACCGTCAATTTGTACTCTTGCTTGAAAACTTAATTGATGAAACGGCTTATTTACATGTTTTTTTGCTTTTTCTAGATCTAATGGCTGGAAACCTTCTAAAAACTGCTCCATTTCTTGTTGCTGCACGAATCCTTCATCAATCGAAATTTCAACCTGCGTTTTCCATTTAGAGGTGACATAACTGACTTTCCCTTTATAATTTAATCCCCTCCAATATACAAGATGATTATACTGAAAACATTCACCTTGCGCTTGATAAATGCAGCTATCAGGAAATGTTGGTTCCATAATATCTAGAAAAAATTCTTTTACCCGAAACACTCCTGTTGGTGTAAAAACTTGAAACCAAAGTGTTTCCCATTTCTCTCCTTCTCTGCGCTCCGATACATTTTCAATATGCCACCCATCAAATAACACAGCTGGGTATAGTACAATCATATGTTGAAGATTTTGTTTTAACATAAGCAGCGCCCCCCTGTTGACTACTTCGAGAGAGGTTATGATTTATCCTTGCATGAGCAGGATTGTCTTTGAATATATAGAATACTAGGAAACAATGCATTACGAAAGCATAGAGGAGGAGGAGCTTTGGATATCACCACATTGCAACAACAATTGGAGCTCATTCAGCAAAATGACTATACACAGATGCAGAACATCGATCTTAATGAGTTAAGTTCCCATATGATTGGGCATATTGGAACGACCGATAGCTATGTACGTAATCAATTAATATATAAAAGTTTTGCACATTTTATTCAAAATGAATTTCTATCCCATGATAACTTAGAAACTTTGTTAACAACCTGTCTAAGTGACGATTACTTATATCAAGAAATCTCCTCTCCCAATACAGATGGAGTTTTCACTCGTTCTTATACCACTTTATTAATAGGACTAATTATACAGTTCGATAATTCTCACTCGTTCTTATTACAAGAAACTGTGCAAAACGTAAAAGAAAAGCTTATTACATATACGAATCTTGAAATGGATTATCGTGGCTATGTACAAGATAAAGGCTGGGCTCATAGCGTTGCCCATGTATCCGATGCTTTTAACGAACTGGTACACAGTGCGCATATTACCTGTTCCTGTTATGAAGAGATTGCTCATTGCTTATTAAATAAAATCTTCATTTATTCTACCGTATATCATAATAATGAAGATGAACGAATTGTAACTCCCCTCTTATCTATGCTTTATTATGACTTTCCAAGGGATCAACTTTTTTCGATTATCTATAAAAAAATAAAACGTTTAACACAGTTAAAAATTAGACTTTCTTGTCATGAATACTTTATATTATGTGCAAATGTAAAAACTTTTTTACGCACCTTGTTTTTCAGAACAAAAACAGACCCTAACCTTACTTCTGTAGCAAATCGAGCTGAAAAAATGTTAAGGGAATTACCGAAGTATTGTTAATTCTAAAGGAGAAAATGAAAATGGGATATATCGAAGACATACGAAAACTTGTAGGGAACCATCCGCTTATCATAACTGGTTCACACGTAATCGTTTTAAATAAACAAAATGAAATATTACTTCAGCTTCGCACTGATTTCAATATGTGGGGCATTATTGGTGGCGCTCTTGAATATGGAGAAACATTAGAAGAAGCTGCAAAACGAGAAGCATTTGAAGAAACAGGACTTATTGTAAAAGATTTAGAACTCTTTCACACCTTTTCAGGACCAAACTTGTTTCAAATATACCCAAACGGCGATCAAGTATTTGGTGTCATGGCAGTTTATATTTGCCAAAATTATGAAGGTGAGTTGCAATGTGACCGTACTGAATCAAAAGGATTGCGTTTTTTCTCATTGCATACACTCTCACATAATATTGGCGCTGTACCTAAAATGATTATTGATCAATTTCAGCAATCGATTGCAATGAAAACAGAAAAATAAGGGAACGCTTATCGTTCCCTCTCATATCCAATCCTCTTTTTAATTTCAGCTAAATTCACCTTCGCTATTTCCCTCACACGCTTCGCACCTTTTTCTAAAGCCTCATACAACAAGTGAGGCTCATTCATATATCTCTCATATTTTTCTCTTGGTTCTTCTAATTCTCGGTTTACAACACGAAATAGTTCTTTCTTTACCTCTCCCCAGCCAATGCCTGTTCTGTACTGCTCTCGCAAACTTTTTGTTTCTTCCTCTGTGGCAAATTCCCTATATATCATAAATAACGTCTCAGGTTCTTTCGGTTCATGAGGTGATGAAGAATCCGTTTTAATTTTAAAAATTAACTTTTTAAGCTTTTCAGGTTCTGCAAATAGCGGAATGACATTTCCATAACTTTTACTCATCTTTCGTCCATCAAGTCCTGGTAAAATAGCCCCCTCTTCTTGCACTACATACTCTGGGAGTGTAAATGTCTCTCCAAAAGTATGATTAAAATACATAGCAATATCACGAGCGATTTCAATATGTTGAATTTGATCTTTTCCAACGGGTACATGACTAGACTGAAATAATAATATGTCAGCAGCCATTAATATTGGGTACGTATATAATCCCATATTGACACCTGTATCAATATCAACACTTATTTCTTTATTTTGTTCTATCTTTGCTTTATATGCATGAGCGCGATTCATAAGTCCTTTTGGAGTCAGACAAGCCAAAATCCATGCCAATTCTAAAATTTCCGGGACTTCAGTTTGTCGATAAAAGATAATATCTTCTCCAAGTCCTAACGATAACCATGTTGCAGCTACCTCTTTTGTATAATCACAAAATAGATTAGGGTCTTGTACGGCATTTAACGCATGATAATCCGCTATAAAGTATAGGGCTTTTCCGTCTTTCTTTTTAGACATGTTTAATGCTGGTTTAATCGCTCCTATATAATTTCCTAAATGCGGGTGACCAGTTGGCTTAATTCCTGTTAACATGATTTTCTCACTCACACTAACTCCTCCTTTCTACAATTAAAAGAGTCCCTCATCCTAGAAAAGGACGAGGGACTCCCGCGGTACCACCTTAATTAACTATTAGTCATAGCTCACTTGATGCTTCTTTAACGCGAAGCAAATCGTCTTAGCCTACTCATTTCAGCTAGAAGCTCCAGAGTCCATTCCATATTCATCCCTTACTGATTTCCACCAACCATCAGCTCTCTGTAAAATTCCGAACATGTACTATTCTCCATCATTGCTTTTGTTTATTTCTTACATTTTACCACGTTTATTTTTCTAATAAACATAAATTTTCTGTTTAATTTATTTTTTACAAAAATATGAATCGGAAAATGAAAAAGAGCTAAAACAAACACATTCTGTTTTAGCTCCTCTTTTTAAGAGTTCAGTTTAATAAATCTATACCCATGTGTAACAAGCACTTTTAATATCGCATATCCCGGAATCGCTAAGATAACTCCCATAATTCCAAACAGATTCCCTGCTGTTAAAATAATAAAGATAATGGTAATTGGATGAATGTCTAATTTTTTCCCCATGACTTGTGGTGAAATAAACTTCCCTTCTGCCAATTGTACAATCATCATCACAATAATAACTTTTAGAATCATGGCTGGTGAATCAATAAAGGCAATGATTAAAGCCGGTGTAATCGCAATAATCGGTCCTACATAAGGTACTACGTTTACAATCATCGCTAAAATAGCAAGTAAGACCGCATATTTAATCCCAATAATGAAATAACCGATTAATAACATAATCCCAATAAACAAACTAACAATAATTTGCCCTCTAATATATGAGCTAATGGCGTAATGCATATCATCTAATATAAGCTTAGCTGAAGGCCTTCTTTGTTCTGAAATAATCCTTAAAAAGTACTTCGGTAATTGCTCTCCGTCTTTTAAAAGATAGAATAATATAAAAGGTACCATTACAAATGTAAGCACGACTTCTGTAAGTGTACTTAAGAATCCAGTTACATTCCCAGTCACTGATGATAGCGAATTTGTAAAGTTCATTGTAGAATCTTTCACGATACTACCTACATCAATATTTAAGCTATCTTGAATCTTTCCAATTATATTACTTTCCCCAAATTTACGTGCTGCCCTTTCAATTTCATGACCGAAATATGGCAAGTTATCTATTAACGCATTTACTTGATCTTTAATAATCGGAATCACTGTTACAACAAGAAAAACAAACAACCCCATTACAAGTATGTATATAGAAGCAATGGAAATGATTCTAGAAACACCTTTTCTTTCTAAAAGCGAAACCAATGGATGTAAAATATAAAATAGTACCCCAGCTAACAACACTGGAAAAAAGATTGTTTTTAAAAAGACAATGAAGGGTGTAAATACAAACGAAATTTTTGTTAGTAATAATATATTCACAAACAGTAAGGCAAATCCAAGTAGCACTGCTAAATAATTTTGTTCTTTAAAAAACTTTTTCAGCTTATCTCTTTTTCGTAAATTGACTTTCTCCAAATATACCACCTCTCTAAGTATGAAAAGCCCTTGAAAAGGGCTTTATGAAACAATCAGTAATATATTTCTATTCATTTGCAGCTTTAACTACAAACGATACAACTACACCTTGTAATGCTAGTCACCCTTCTCTAAATAATGTACCGAATAAGCTAAAAATAATATTACCAAACTTGGAAAGAGAAATTTCTTATCTGTTATAGCACGATCCATCTCATTTTTAGGTCTTCTCTTCTATTAAGATGTAAATTTATGATTCAATAGAAAAGTTATACACACCCTTAGTTCATTACTGGCACTTTATAATTTCTCATTGAATGACAACCACTCATAACAGGAGAGTTACTATCATATCACGAAATTTATGTACATACATTGTATCCAAGGGAGCTAAAATTTGTCAAATTTCAAAGCGATTAATGTTATATAAATATATTTTTTATCTCACCTTAAATAACAATTATATCAATATTTAATACATATTTTTTCTTATTTTAAGATAAAATTTAACATACAAAAAGGAGATTAGATAATGATTCGTAAAATTCCACCTACTTCTATTAAAGTAGCATCAGCTATTTTAGCGATTCAAATCCCTGCTTATCAAGTTGAAGCAAAGTACATGAACAGCACAGCAATCCCACGTTTATATGATACGATAGAAGACATCCAAAATTGTAATGAAACCTTTTATGGCTACTTCTTTGAAAATAAACTAATAGGCTTTATTTCTTTTATAAATAAAGGGGCTATTATTGATATCCATCGCCTAGTTATATCTCCTGACTATTTTCATAGAGGAATTGCAACAAAGTTACTCCTTCATTTATTTAGCATATCCCCTGATACAAAGAAATATATTGTACAAACAGGGAAAGCAAACATCCCTGCACTGTCTCTATATAAAAAACACGGATTCATTGAAGTAACAGATATTATTTTACCTGACGGACTCGTTCTTACACAGTTGAAAAGGACAGAAAACGCAAAATAATTTGACTTTTCTAACAAGTTATGTTATCTTATTTTTTATAAAACCTTTTGCTGAATCCAATTTTTTGGAACGGGGGAACCATTTACGTAGCCTACGCTACTTGGGGCGAATCTTTTTTAAGTAGGGAAACTCTCACTTCCCGAGTCCGACAGCTAACCTCGTAAGCGTAATGGGAGAGGGAAGGTGCTTTTTACCTATGATACACAGTATCCCTCCTTAACTATAAAGTATGTGGAATCGTTGTCATTAGAAACCTATATTTATAGAAAAGGAGACTCGTACAATGTTACGTTTATCAGATCATGAAATGAAAATGATGGAGCAACGTATTCGATTGGAACAACAACGTACGTATCAAGCAAACAAAATTGTAGATAGTTTACATCACAAATACTTTTTTCAACATATTTTTCAGCCGAAAAGATGAAGTGAAATTCTTACCTATGTAAGATCATTTATACGTACAGTATGACGGAACATGAAAAAAGCTTTGCTATTACTGCAAAGCTTTTTTCTGTTACACTTTCTCTTTTGCACAAAAACTTATTTTCTTGATTTAACAATTAAAGTCGTTGGCGCTCTTCTTACTTTATCCAAAGAACAACAACTCACATAAAGTGAAACTTTAATCAGCCCTCACCAATCGGGCCGTTAGTGCGAGATAAAATCCCATCTGTTGTTCATTACAATCACTAGATGGCTCCCCCTTCTGCTCTTTCAATTATAAATCCCGCTTGAATAAGTTCATTTATGTATATGCTTAATTTTCTTTTATACAGCACCGCTTGTACATCTTCCAACTTCTTTCTTACTCATCAAGTTAAACAACATTCCCTCAATTCACATTTCCCTCTAAAGTTTACATCGTGTAACTCGATCTTCCTTTTCTCTTCTCCCGGTAATTTTTCACTTTCGCAATCGTACCACAAGCTCTTCCCTCTTTACTCCCTGCATACATCCCACACCAGCGCTTACTTCCGTTACGAGAATGATCATAAAAGACCCAGCGGCAATCTGGACATGCTTTCAACCGATTCCACCTCTTTTGTTCAATCGCAGTCAAAATAATTTGTAACATCATCGTATAGAAATTCCGTCCCCCAATTGGTTCATATGTAATAAACTCCATATTTTCCGTCACACATACGCCAAATGGATATTTTTCAAACCATTTCTGTAGTGTTCCTTTCTCCTCAATCACGAAACGAACGTCATCTCTAAATTGCTTCAGCTCATCCAACGTACCAAAAGAAAATTCCTCACTAAAATGGTTTCTCATAAATCGAAGTACATCATCTATTGTATTAAGCTCATCTACCTGCTTTCTTGTGTCATTTGGAATTCTCCATGTATTTAAAAACTCTCTTACGATTTCTAATTGTCCCGGCGCCCCTTGACTCTGACTCAAATCCATTCACCATCTTTCTAAAATTTACTTTTTTCTGACTTTATGTATAATAATAATATAAAAGAGTTAACCATTAAAAACTTTTACTGGTTACATTATAGAAAGGAGAATCTATGAAAAACTTTTCAATATCGATACGCGTTATACTCAGTTCGTCATTTTTCATGGCATTTGGATACTTTGCTGTATACGCTTTCCTCGCCATCTATTTATCGAGTTTTTTACACTTTTCCGCTGTGCAAGTAGGGACCATTTTAACCATTATGACGATTACATCACGAGTAATCCCTTTATTTTCTGGTATCATTGCCGATAAATTTGGATACATGATTATGATGATATCTGGTTTATTATTAAGAGGCATTGGCTTTATTTGTTTAGGAATATTTTCAGAGTTTCATACGATTTCAATTTCCGCTTCATTTATTGGATTTGGTACTGCGTTTTATGAACCAGCTGCTCGTGCTATCTTCGGTTCGCAGCCTGCTCACATCCGAAAAGATTTATTTACATACTTAAATCTTGCTTTTAACAGCGGTGCGATTATCGGCCCAATTGCTGGCAGCTTATTACTCATGTGGAATCCTTTGTATCCATTTATACTGACTGGACTTCTTATGCTATTCTTTGCAATTATTTTTTATCTTCTTAGATCCCACTTCCAAGTTTCTACTGAAAATGTACAGCTCTTATCTGGGTTAAAAGTCGTGTTTAAAAACAAACAATTTCTTTCATTTTCATTTATCATGATTTTCTTTTACATCATGTTTACTCAGCTCACTGTCGCTCTCCCCCTTCACATGACCAACATAAGTCATAGTGAAAAGGTAGGTGGTCTCGTTATTACAGTGAATGCAATTACAGGCGTTTTATTTATGATTGTATTTCGAAAAATATTTCATAAATACAACACACTTTCGATTGTAAAATGTGGTGTGCTATTCATGGGGCTTTCTTTTTTGATGATTCCTTTGTTCCCACACCCATATTGGCTGTTTGGTTGTGTCATTTTATTTACAATTGGTGAAACACTTGTATTACCTAATGCTGACATTGCAATTGCAAATTATAGTCATGAATCTTATACGGCCACATATTTTGGAGTTTATCAGCTTTCACTCGCTATTGGATTTACAATCGGTAACTACACTGGAACATGGTTTACATCACAGTTGCAAGAGACATATACACCTTGGTTAATTTTAGGCGCAATGGGTGTTACAGGATTTATTTTGCTTCATATGTTAAAAAATATGGAACAAAAACAAGAAAAAGAAATTATGAATACAGGATTATAAGCATATATAATACGATGAAAAGCACCGTCCAGTTTATAGGACGGTGCTTTTGATTCAATAATACAAATTTATACATTTACATAGTTTTTTAGTTTTAAACAGTAAACAAATTCTGGATGATGTCCCTCTTCAATCTCTCCTGTTGGCCTAAAACCCACTTTTTCATAGATCCGCTTTGCGCGTTCATTATCGTGAATAACCGATAAGAATATTTCTTCACATTTATATGTCTGAACCATACTATCTATTACTGCTTTTAAAATAGGAACCCCATACCCTAATCCTTGATATTGATGGCCAAGCATCATACTAATTAACTCATATTGCTTCGTTTCATTTCTAAACCCATACGTAGCAAAACCTATTAAAACGTCATTATCATATATAGCTTTCGGAGTAAACCCAAACGTTTGGCAAGCTGCAAGAAAGAAAGCATTGGAACCAACCCATCTTTCATATATTTGAATGTATTTCTCTTGGATTTCATCTGATTTTAAATTAATAATTTCAAAGAAATTTTCTTCCGTTACATCTACTAATTTTAAATTCATCTTTTCCCCTCTTTCTATTTTTTGCATTATCTACTCTAATTCTTCATCGTATTTTTTAATCCTCTATCTTCTTAACGGATAAAACTATTCAATTTTAAAAGCTAGATAAACGAAACAACACCATTTTAGTTATAGATGGTGTTTTTTTATGTTTCTCAAGCAATTATTTATTACAAAATGCAAATAATTATTTACATTTTGTAAACAATAATTTACAATATTAGTAATGAGGGAAGGGAAATTATAATGCTTGGAAACAGAGTTAGAGAATTACGGGCACGATTTAGGTGGACTCAGCAAGATTTAGCCGATGCCGTTGGCGTGACAAGACAGACAATTGGGTTAATTGAAAAAGGTGATTATTCCCCATCTGTTACGATGGCGTTAAAAATAGCTACTGCGTTTCAAGTTACTGTAGAAGATATTTTTTATTTAACAGGAAAGGAATGAATATTTTTGATGAAACATATTTTGAGGTCTCCACTTATAGGTACGAGCTTATTTGTATTGATCATTGCATTTTTACTATTTTCTCTTATGGATACACAAGTCGTTATAGCTAGATTGTGTTTTGGGATTTTGGTAATGTTTACTTTTTTGTGGTTCGTTCTTACAAAGCATTATAATCGGAAGAATCCTGATGATAAAATTAAATTATTTGGATTTATCCCATCCGAATTTCGTGAAATAGATGAAGGTCAACAATGGGTGACCTATAAGGCTTGTAGGAATGTGTATATTTACTATAGCTTTGCACTTCCAATAACAGCAGGAGTTTGCTTCCTCTTTTCTCATAATATTCTTATTCCTTTAATATGCATAGGATTACTAGGATTAGGTCAATACATTGTCTATTGGTTAACTACTATTCTGATTTTCCATCGTATTTAATCTGAACAAAACAGGGGGAACAATATGTTAGAATGGGCTCAAAATGCAGGTGAATTATGGCAATATGTGGTCTTATTTTTACTAGCCTTTGCTCCATGGATGGATGTATCAATCGTTGTACCACTCGGTATTGCATGGGGATTACAGCCATTTGCAGTAGGAGTGACAGCATTTGCAGGGAATCTTATCTTGGTTTTATTACTCGGCTTCTTCTTTAAGCAGTACACAAAATGGCAAGCAGCAAGAAAATTAAAAAAAGGTATAACAACACCTTCTAAAAAAGAAACTCGATCAAGGCGAATATGGGAACGATATGGTATTCCAGGGTTGGCTCTGTTAGCTCCAATTCTTGTAGGAACTGATATTGCAGCCGTATTAGCCTTAACATTTGGATCGAACCGGACACACGTCATAAGTTGGATGACGATCAGTCTAGCAGTATGGACAATCATTTTTACAGTTGCTGCGATGTATGGATTTAGCTTTTTAAATATTATTTAGAATCATATGAAGAGGCTGCCCCAAAAAATCGCTAAAAACGATCTTTTGGAGACAGCCTCTTTTGTATAGTTGATTTTCTTTTTTATTGAACTGTTTAATGGCCTTACATAGCTTTGTTTCTATACCCCAATAATTTAACTATAAGCCAGTTCTTTTTTACTTAAACCAAGCGTTTCCCCTGTTAAAGCATGAATTTCTTGGAAAAACTCTGGGTTTTCCGCTAGTGACACGCCATAAGAAGGGATCATTTCTTTTATTTTCAGTTCCCACTCTGTCATATGCTCTGGGAAGCATTTTTCTAATACTTCAAGCATAACATGAACGGCAGTAGAAGCCCCCGGAGAAGCACCAAGCAATGCAGCGATTGAGCCATCAGCAGCACTAACAACTTCCGTACCAAATTGAAGTGTTCCTTTACCGCCGGCATCAGTATCTTTAATTACTTGCACGCGTTGACCCGCTACCACTATATCCCAATCCTCGCTTTTAGCATTCGGAATAAATTCACGTAATTCTTCCATACGCTTTTCATTCGATAACATCACTTGCTGGATCAGATATTTTGTCAACGCCATCTCTTTTACGCCTGCCGCCAACATAGTGAGGACATTATTCGGTTTTACGGAACCTATCAAATCCAAATTTGAACCTGTTTTTAAGAACTTTGGTGAGAAGCCAGCAAACGGTCCAAACAACAATGTTTTTTTGTTGTTCATATATCTTGTATCAAGATGCGGAACAGACATTGGAGGAGCGCCAACTTTAGCTTTACCGTATACTTTTGCATGATGCCGCTCTGCAACTTCAGGATTATTACATACCATAAATAATCCGCTTACCGGGAACCCTCCAATATGTTTCGACTCAGGAATACCGGTTTTTTGTAGTAAAGGCAGACTTCCGCCCCCACCGCCGATAAAGACGAATTTTGCAGTATGGTATTCGATTTTACCACTATTGATATCATGCACTTTCACTTCCCAAGATCCGTCGCTAGTACGTTTAATATCCTGGACGCTATGCTTGTAGTTTATTTCGACGTTTTTACTCTGTAAGTGGTCAAACAACATGCGTGTTAAAGCTCCAAAGTTGACATCCGTTCCAGAGTCAATTTTTGTTGCCGCTATCGCCTCATTTGATGTACGGCCTTCCATGATAAGTGGAATCCACTCCTTCAGTTTTTCAGGGTCATCTGAAAATTCCATCCCCTGAAACAGCGGATTATTTGAAAGCGCTTCAAAACGTTTTTTCAAAAACGTAACATTTTTTTCCCCTTGTACCATACTCATATGAGGTATTGGCATAATAAAGTCCTGCGGATTACGAATCAGATTGCTGTTTACAAGATAAGACCAAAATTGTCTTGAAAGCTGGAACTGTTCATTAATTTTTATAGCTTTGCTAACATCTATAGATCCGTCAGATTTTTCAGATGTATAGTTAAGCTCACACAGTGCAGCATGACCTGTACCTGCATTATTCCATTCGTTTGAGCTTTCTTCTCCTGCATCTGCCAGTTTCTCAAACACCTTGATTTCCCATTCAGGTGCTAACTCTTTCAATAATGACCCCAAAGTCGCACTCATAACTCCGGCACCAATTAAGATAACGTCTGTTTTCTTCTGCATGTTGCTCATGATAATCTCTCCATCCCCTATATTGGCAAAAAAGACTAGGCACTTTTGGCTTCTATGCCACAAAAAGAACTGCGCCACCTAGGCCCCACCTAGGAATACATCTTTTCTGTCTCAATTATAACCCATCTCATAATCTATTATAATAATTAATAGACTAAAATATCTAGTATTATCTGATAATTTTAAACTATTTATGATAATAAAATAGTAAAAAACCCCTTTACAAAGCTCTAGGAACACACAATCATCAAGTCCTTAAGCTCAACTTTTAGCCGTTACTTATAATATGTTTCTCTGCACTTAACAGGGGAAAAACATTTTTCCAGAAATATTTAGTTCATTTACAATATATCATATGTCACATTTTCTCAGAGGCATCTATAAAGTTTGCCGTTTTAATCAAACAACAGAGTATACTTATAACATTACAAACGATGTAATCCATGATAAAATAAGGAAAATTTTCCAAAGGGGTGGATGTATGGATTTTTCAAATGTAATTGCTTTTGTCTTTGCGGCTATGCTCTTAACATTAATACCAGGGCCTGACATTTTATTTGTTCTTGCCCAAAGCATGAGCCAAGGTAAAAAAGCTGGTATTATGACCGCACTGGGACTATGCACTGGTATAACGGTACACACATTAGCTGCTGCTCTTGGGATTTCCGCAATTTTGTATCATTCTACAATTGCCTTTCAAATTTTAAAATATGCAGGAGCAATCTATTTACTATATCTTGCTTGGCAAGCATTTAAAGAACGTAATGAAGGAATTGGAGAACACGCTGCTGTTTCATTAAATTACGGCGCTCTCTATCGTAAAGGGATTTTGATGAATATATTAAATCCTAAAGTCTCTCTTTTCTTTTTAGCCTTCTTACCTCAATTCATAACCCCGAGTGCCGGGGAAGTACCAATGCAAATGATCACTCTAGGCATATTATTTATGCTACAAGCAATCATTGTATTTTCAATGATTTCATTCCTCTCTGGCACCATTGCAAATAAGTTCTTAAAGAATCCTAAAATCGCAAAAGGAGTGAACCTATCTAAAATAGGAATCTTTGCTATTTTAGGAATTCGACTCGCCTTAACGGAAAAATAAAGTGCTACACATTATATTTTGGTACATCATTTCTCTAGAGTGATGTACTTTTTTCTTTTATAAACACCTTTATTTAAAACATTTTTATCATACTATGAGAGAAAAGGCTTTTTCTAATTCTTCCAAAACCTCTGTGTAGTGTCGGCTTCCAGGATATTTTTGTGGAGATAGTGCTTTTGACGTTACCGGAAAATCATAAATGAAATTCAAGTCTTTATACTCCTTTAGATCCAATTGATTTAATGCATCTAAAACATCATTTTTGTTTTCACTCCATACTTGAAAGGTTTTAAAGTTTGTCACAAAAATCTCATTATAGGATGTACCATCTTCGACCGCGATTCCAAATTGAAGAAATCCATCATTTATCAGTTCAAATTTATATTCCTCAAAGAGATTCATGATTCGGTCAGATTTGGTAAAAGAACTGAAAGATGGCTCTTCACCTTTCATTCCTACAAATCCATAGGCTATCCCTTCTTTAAACATTATATTGACTAATGTCTCAAACAAGCGCCAAACTTTATCAGCATCAATATTGATTTCTGTAAAATACTGAAATTTTTCGCCTTCAATTGCTCTCATCTTGTAGCCTTCTACAATGTTCGCCTGCGCACGATTTTGTTGTATAGTGTCGTAATCATACCCCTTTGGGTAATCAATTTGACCTGGTATTTGTATGCCTAACGGTAATTTATACACGTTTTTCCTCCTCATATTCAAAATCTATCAATATGTGCAAATAAAGTAATTTACAGATTTCAGAAATATCCTCCCATTCATTTTTCATATTTATACACTTCTGTATATGCAATTCCCAGCTATTTCTGAAATAGTGTGAAACAACTATCATATTTATACCATTATATCAACAAATCACCTTTTCCTACTACACACTATTGCAGTTATAACGCACAAAAAAAGGATAGATCACTCAGATTCACTCTGCTTGCATCTATCCTTTTCTTTTTTATAAAATGTATAACATTATATAGATATGATTCTCAAAATGAGAATTCATTCGCTTCTTTCTTATGAAGCATGATCGTTCTTCTTCATTAATGCTCGTTTTTTCATCGCTTTTGTTAAATAGCCGCCTTTGAAAGAACGAATTTCATAAGAAGACATAAATGCTTTCGGTGCAATGCGATTAATAATTTCCAAAAGCTCTTTCTCACGAGAGCGCTTCGCAACGATATCTAAACGGTAACGAATCGAATTAATCCCTTCTCCCTCAAATACAGTTACACCAAACCCAGAGTGTCTTAATTCATCTACTAACTCATTACAACGATCTAGTAAACTAACTTGGTATGTAATATACCCAATTGCCAATTTATTTTCTATATAACCACCTAATAAAAGTCCGGCACTAAAGCCAATAACATAGGCTACAATATTCATCCAATTTGATAAATCTTGAAACACAATTCCTAAACTTACAATATAGATTGCACCCTCTAGTAATCCGACACCAGCAGCGGATCTTGTTTGGTTCTTTACAAGCAAAATCGTCCGGATTGTTAACACGGGAACATAAATAATTTGAAGTACAAAAATAAGTAGCGCTTGTAACATTTGCATCCACCTCTTTCAAAAAGTCTTTTGTCATAATAACATATATAACCTTGAGAAAGCGATGGGTTTTCTAATTTTTTTTATTTTTTCATGAAAAATAAAAAATAAGAAGATAAAAAAGAACCGTTTTCGGTTCCCTTTTATCTTCTTATTTTGAGTCCTGTGCACTCTTTTTCCTTTTTTCCTCTTCTTCTCTTGCTAACTGCATATTCGCATACGCTAAATTTGCAATCATTAAAAAGTGCCCACCTAAAATGCCTGTACCAAATGCCCACATTTCCATTTCATGTTCAATTTCATACATAATGATTGCACCCAATATCGCAGCTGCAAAACGATTTAAAATCCCAAGTCCTGGCGCACGTTGTTTTAATACAATACTTCTTCCGATCTTTTCAACTCGCCTTGCTAATAGCCAAAGGCAGTATGCACTGACTGCTAATCCGATTCCAAATCCAGTCACTTGCTTTGAAAAAGGCGTTATCGTCCATAAAAGTAGTAAACCACTAAAAATCATATATAACTGTAGTTTGTATACTCGTAACGCAACTTCAATCAAAATATCCGCTCCTTATTTCAAGTTTTCCTATAGCTAAAGAGAAAGCAGCAACTTACACAGTTGCTGCTTTTTCTTGTTGATGATCAATCTTCCGAATTTCAACGCGTTTAATTTGGTATGCATCTTTTTCAAGAACTTTAAATTCATATCCCTCGGCTTCCACACATTGTCCTTCTTCAATTTCATGGTTCTGCATCATAATCCATCCGCCAATTGTATCCACATCTTCTTCCTCGATGTGTAAACCAAATAAATCTTTTACTTCTGTAATCAACACTTTCCCATCAACAATTTTGTGATGTTCATTTACATGTTGGATTGGTGGATGTTCATCTTCATCGTATTCATCACGAATCTCGCCAACGATTTCTTCTAATATATCTTCAAGCGTTACAATTCCGGCTGTCCCTCCGTACTCATCATATAAAACAGCCATTGGAATTCGTTTTTTCTGCATTTGTAGAAGTAAATCATGGATTGGAGTTGTTTCCATCACTTCAATAATTGGACGCATATACGTGCGAATAGATGATAAATCTTTTGTATCGCCTTTCATATATCGAATAAAGAAGTCTTTTACGTTGACCATACCGATAATATCATCTTTATCTTCTCCAAAGATTGGATAACGTGTGTATCGTTCACTTTGGATAATTTTCATGTGTTCTTCTACTGAATCTTCGAGATAAAAACCAACGATTTCTGTTCGTGGTACCATAATCTCTTTCGCAATGCGGTTATCAAATTCAAAGATATTATTCACATACTTATATTCAGCTTGATTAATTTCTCCACTTTCATAGCTTTCTGAAAGAATAAGGCGTAATTCTTCTTCAGAGTGGGCCACTTCATGTTCAGAAGCTGGTTTCAAACCGAATAAGCCAGTTATGACACGCGCCGAACCATTTAGTATCCAAATAAACGGATACATCACTTTATAGAACATCATTAAAGGTCCAGCAAATAATAAAGTTACTCTTTCAGCCTTTTGAATTGCCATTGTTTTCGGTGCTAATTCTCCTACTACAACGTGCAAATACGTCATTGTCATAAATGCAAGGCCAAAAGTCAATACTTGTGAAATAGAAGGGTTTAAGTTCCATTTCTCAAATAATGGATGCAATAGCTTTTCTATTGTCGGTTCACCTAACCAACCAAGTCCCATTGCTGTAACTGTAATTCCTAACTGACAAGCAGATAAATATTCATCTAAATTTGTTGTTACCTTTTTTGCTGCTAACGCACCGCGTTTTCCTTCCGAAACAAGCTGATCTATGCGACTTGAACGTACCTTAACAATCGCAAACTCTGCTGCTACGAAAAATCCAGTAAATGCGATTAAAATCGCAACCATGACTAAATTAAATATTTCCAATGAATCCCCTTAGTTAAAAAACTAAGGTGTTCACCTCCTGTATACTTATAATGTTTTCTTATTCTCTGTTTCTCTAGAAAACATAGCGCTATACAGAAATTAAAAGAGTCGGATCCAACTTTAACTATAACAATAGTACTAGAGTTTGTATTAAAGCTGTCGTTTGACCAGATAAAGATTTCGATATTTTCTCACGTTGTGAATCTGTTAACCCATCTAACAGAGGTTTCAACTGTGTTAACTCTGCTTCTAATTGATGGATATGGTTTGTCACTTCATTCACTTGTTTCGAAACGTGTTCATTGATACCGAGCAGCTTCTTTCTCTCCTCGATCCTCTCTTTAATCTCACAAAGCGGCATATGCATTTCCTTGCATTTCTCAATAAATTGTAATGTTTCAAATGCTGTTTCGTCGTAATAGCGATAATTAGATTGAGATCGCTCCGCTTTTAAGATACCTAGATTCGTATAATAATCAATCGTTCGTTTCGATACGTGAGCCAAGTGAGCCAACTGTCCGATTCGATACACCTTCCCAACGATTTTTCCCTCCCCATTTATGTTAAGAACATCATACAATACATAAACTGTACAGTCAAACGTGATGGTTCGTTATTCACAATATATACAAAAAGATCTGCTATATGTGTTGCAGATCCCCTTACTTTTTATATTGATTTTCCTTTATTGTATGTAGATTCTACACATTCTGCTAAATGCTCAAGTTGTTCCGCATATACCGCACGTGACATCCAGCCTGTTAACTTATATAAAATGCGATAAAATAGATTACTAGGTGCATACTCCAAAATTAATGTAAGAAGTGTCCCTTCTTCCTCTTCTTCTAATACATATGTTGTCGTAGAATATCCTTGCTTCGTCTCACCACCGAGAGTAATGATATACGGAGGTTCATACTCTAGAAATTCCACTTCCGCTTCATATACTTTCTTTCCTAGTTTCTGTATAGAAATAAATGTATCTCCTACACGTGGATTTTCTTTCACTCGCTCGGACGGATAATGATTTTCGATTAAAAATGCATTCCATTCTTTTACTTTTTCATCATCTTTTACATAATCAAAAACAACTTCAATTGGTGCTTCAATCATTACTTCAATAGCAAAACTCATTCATTTTCTCCTTTTATATACCCTTACTTTTCTATCTATTTTGCGACAAAATGATTATGCCATATTTTATTTGGTGAAATACAAGTGTTATTTTACTATTATTTCTCTTATTTAGAGTTTCATGATGTTGAATTTAAAATTTCAACATCAGAGTAAAAAGAATTGATAGATACCCTTTAATAATCTGAAAATTAAGTTATAATTTTAATATAAAACTGATTCATGGGAAACAAATACACATATTGAGAGGAGAATTTCTAATGTACTACAACAACCTATTCGAAAACGATCAACCTGTAATCCGTCTATAATCTAAGGCGGGCATACGTATATTTTATCAAAAATATGCCTCGTCTTAGGATTTCTAATCACAATCCTACAAATAGACGGAGGTATTTCACAGTGAAACAAACCATTTTAGGGGCTATATGTTTATCACTTGCAGCAAGTATTTGGGGTGGTATGTACGTTGTCAGTAAATATGTATTAGATTTTGTTCCCCCACTTACACTTGTCTGGCTTCGCTTTATTATTGCCTTTGTAGTTTTGTACATGATTTTAAAAACGACAGAGCGAAAACAAAAAACAACGATACAAATAAACAAAAAAGATTGGCTACTCTTTGCTTGGATTGGTTTCATCGGCTACTTCGTTTCAATTACATGTCAATTCATTGGAACAAAACTATCTGATGCGCACACAGGCTCTTTAGTTACATCAGCTACGCCAGCATTTATGGTCGTATTCGCTACTTTGATTTTGAAAGAAAAATTAACGACTCGCAGAATACTCTCTACTCTCTTAGCCACAATAGGTGTCATAATTGTTATTGGTTGGGATATAGAAGTAGGATCTTATTTTATCGGCACAATCATTTTAGTTGGGGCCGCTATTACGTGGGCTTTACTATCTATTTATGTAAAAATTGCATCTAGTCGTTTTTCATCCTTAATCATTACAACGTACGCAATTTTCTTTTCATTATTTTTCATCACACCTTGCATGATTTGGGAGTTACAATCCAATCCAGTTGGAAACTTAAACGCCACTATCATTTTAGGCATTCTCTATTTAGGAATCATCTCTACTGCCGGTGCTTTTTTTCTTTGGAATAAAGGACTTGAGTTAATGGATGCTAGCATTGGCTCACTCTTTTTCTTTTTTCAACCTATTGTTGGTTCATTGCTAGGGTGGCTACTTTTAAATGAAACGTTAAATCGTAACTTTTTTATTGGGGGTGTTCTTATTATATTTAGTGTCGTGATAACTACACTTGAAAAGAAAAAATAATAAAAACACAGGCTATAAAAAATATAGCCTGTGTTTTTACATTATCTATTAAGATAAAATTTATATTTTTCTCACGCAGACCAATGCGCTGGACGAGAAAGTAAACTTGGTAATTTCGTGTTTACATCTCCTTTCGCTGCATTAACCTGAACTTGAGTCAGAAAAATACTCTCCGTAAGGTTCGCTCCCCTAAGATCAGCATCCCGTAAATCAGCACCAATAAAATCAGCCATTCTTAAATCAGCTTCTCGCAGATCAGCTGCAATGAGGTATGCTCCTCGTAAATTCGCCCCCTTAAAGTCTGCTCTTCTCAGCTTTGCCCCCATAAGGTTTGCTCCTCGGTGATTCATCCTTTTATTTTTTTTCGCACTCTTATACTTGTGACGTGATTCCGCCCATACTAGTTCGCTTGTTTTTAATAGAAGTTCATTTACATACGCTCTGTGTGATGAAACATTTACATCAATCAGCAAATCTGGGCTAAGATAAGAAAGTCGTTCCGTCTCTTCAATCGCAGTACGAATCTCTCTATGAATCGGTCGTGTTGCTTTTAACGCGAAAGCTTCATTCAAATACCAAAGCATCTCATGAAGCTGATGCATGATTGGAAAAACAGCGTACATTTTCTGCGCATGCTTAGAATCTTTACGCCAGTCAACTCCTTCGAAAGTAACCTGTGAAACCTTTTGTCCCGCACCGAAGCACTCAAATACAGTACACCCTTTAAAACCTTTCTGCCTAAGATTTTTATGAATGCTACAACGAAAGTCTGACTGTAAATTTGCGCAAGGCTTACCAGCATCTTTATTAACTGCAAAATCAGCTGAAGCTGCGAAAGGTAATGCAACGCAGCACAAACCGAAACAATTCTCACAATCAGCTCGTAAACTGTTAAAACTCATATCATTTTTCAAATTCAATTTTTGATAATTTTCCACTAAAACATATCCCCCTGTTACTGTATTACTTATTCAATTTTATATAAATAAGTATGAAAAAGAAATAATTTAGTATAAAAGAATAACTTCTAAACAATTACAAAGAAGTTCCTGTAAATACCTTAAAGAGTACTTTGCCAATCTTTTCATTTCTTGCAATCAAATATATGGTTCTTTGTTTTTGAAAATCCCGAATGGGTAAAGAGCGCAGCGGCAAATGTTCAATACGCTCTGAAATCGTTCGTGGAACAATTGTAATTCCAGCTCCTGCGGCAACCATGCCAAGAATAAAGTCTCGGAACGATACCTCAGAACAAATATCAGGGTCCGCATTCAATCTTTCAAACTCTTCTATAATCGCTCTTCGAATATCGCAACCGACTGGATACATAACTAATTTCTCTAATAATAGTTCTTTTATATTTACATTTTCTTTTTTACTAAACGGATGTGTCTTTTGAAAAACTACATCATACGGTTCTACAAATAACTTCCTATTCCAAAGATTTTTTGGTACCCACTTTTCATCTACTAAACCTGCCTCTAACTTTCCTGATAAAATATCTTCCATAATCTCTTTAGACATATCATATACCTTCGTTTCTAAATTCATATTCTCAATCTGGCTTCCAACAAGTTTTTCAGGAAGATAAAATGCCGCAAGACTAGGAAGTAATCCTAACGTTACGTGTATGGATTCTCCCATGTCTTTCATTTCTTGTCTAATACCATCCCATTCCTTAACAAATGGAAGGATTCTTTTTTGAAAATACATTCCTGCTTCTGTTAATTCTATACCTTGTGGAGATCTACTCACTAATTCCACTTCTAATTCAGCTTCTAATTTCTTTATTTGTTTACTTACTGCTGGTTGTGTCATATGAAGATGCTCTGCTACTTTTGAAAAGCTTTTGTATTGTGAGCAAAGTAAAAAGCACCGAAACCACTCTATCTCCATCCTCTTTATCTCCTTGTCCAAACTTTTCGTTATACCCTTCAAAAAAACTGGAAATTCTCAACATTTACAACAATTGATATCATTACCCTATAGAAAATATTTTTTGAAAAGGAGCATAACAAATGAATCACTTACCTAAAAATACTGCACTTATTTTAGTTGATATCCAAAAAGAATTCGATGATCCTCGCTGGGGAGAACGTAATAATATTGATGCTGAAACAAACATGAAACTCATACTACAAACATGGAGAAAAACAAATCGTCCTGTAATCCATGTGCAGCACATTTCCAATAAAGAAAATCATCCATTAAGAAAAGAAAATAGCGGAAGTAAATTTAAAGACTTTGCCATTCCGCTTCCAAACGAACCAGTATTTCAAAAAAGTGTAAATAGCGCTTTTATCGGAACAAATTTAGAATTTTATTTACGAGAACACAATTATAAAACTATCGTCATTATCGGCTTAACAACAGACTATTGTGTATCGACATCAGTACGCATGGCTGGTAATTTAGGATTTTCAACTTATGTCGTTTCAGATGCAACTGCTACATTTGGCCGCATTGCTTACGACGGAAATTACTATGCTGCAGAAGACATTCATAATATAGCATTAGTAAGCCTTCATAAAATGTTTGCTACAGTTTTAACAACTGAAAAACTACTAAATTTAATTTAAATCTAGCATCATGAATTGATTTAAAATTACTTTTTATAATAAAAATTTTATATTTCATTTCAAACGTTATATAAACTTCCAAATATACTTTCATTTGAAAAGGACATATTCTCCAACTTATATTATCATTAAATTACAAACATTCAAACACTCAGGAGGAAATCACATGTCATTGGAAATGAAAACAAACTGCCAAACTTGCAGCACTTCACTTCAAACGGATTCGGAAGCTTATATTTGTACGTACGAATGCACATTTTGTGCACCGTGCACAGAAAAAACGCATTATGTTTGTCCAAACTGTGGTGGTGAATTAGTACGTAGGCCGAAAAAGAAACTATAAAAGCAAAGCTACTCATAGCTTTGCTTTTCCTGTGCGACATCTATTTAAAGATCTCTTTTAATTTACTCCCCATCAACTCAGCTAAATATTCATAACCAACAACGCTAAAATGCAGTCCATCACGCTCTTCATTTTCTACAAACTTCTTATAATCTGATTCATGGGTCATATGAGAATGCAAATCAAGAAAGTGACTTCCTGTTTGTTTTGCCACTTCTTCCACTACTCTTGCATACTGTGATAAAACTTCATTTGTTCTTGCCTGCTGTCTTTCCTCATCCACTGGTGCCGGGCTAATTAACAGCACCTTTTCTGGTGAAATTTTTTTCACGATCTCAATTAGATTTTCTTCATATTCTTGTAGTGATACTTGCTTATGAAATGCTGCATCATTTGCGCCAAAAAAGACTGTTACAAATGTCGGATCATAAGATAACACATCTTCTTCTATTCTTCTTAAAGCATCGAACGTATCATCACCCGGAACACCTGCATTTTCTACTTTCCAATCTGGAAAATGCTCTTGTAAACGTGGTGTTAATCTCGGTGTTCCATTCCAAAATGTTTCATCAGCTGTAATACTATCACCAAAACATATTAATGTATTCATTTTTACTTCTCCTCTTTATGTATGAAACAATTTACCTTCTAACGCGGAAATATATCTCCGTGCAGACCGTCCTACAGCTTCATTCGCATTCTCTTTCACTACTCGGTGAAAAGCATTATACAAACGATTAAAAGATAGTGTTTTTACCCTTTTCGCCATCTCTTCTACTTTATTTGCTGGTAACGGAATTAAGTTTGGATAGCTATACATAAAGCTCACCCACTCTTGATCAGCTACAACTTGAATAATATCGCCTGTTAATAAAATACCTTTTCCATCATTCCCCTGTGACCAATGTAAAACAGAACCACCTTTAAAATGTCCACCTAGACGATGCACCGTAAGTCCATCAGCTAATTGCAATGATTCCCCTGACCAAAAAACAATATGTTTACTCGGACGCATTACCCACTGTTTATCATCTTCATGAATATAAATTGGCACATCGAATCTTTCTGCCCATTCGACTTGAGTAGAATAATAGTGCGGATGGGATAATGCAATTGCATCTAACCCTCCTAATTCTTTTACTCTCTCAATTGTAGTTTCGTCGAGATATGTAATACAATCCCATAGCAAATGATACGATTCTGTTTTTAACAAATAAGCAGTTTGACCAATCGCAAATTCCGGTTTTGTTGTAAAGCTATAAAGTCCTGTTTCTTCTTCAATCATTTCATTTTGATATTTGTTGCTCTCTTGTAAATCATCAAGCGTTATCCAAGATTGCCCCTTTGGATTCACATATTGTCGTTCTTCATTACAAATCATACAATTTGTTGGTTCTTCCACACTAGCTGCATATTGCACGCCACATGTTGTACAAACAAAATTTTTCATAACATTTCTCCTATCCCCATTTTATTTTCTATTTAACTTTCACTGTTCATGAATCAGATTCATCCAATAACGCCAAGCTTGTAAGTAAGCTTCTAAATTTTCTGGATGATGTCTCAAACAAGTGTCTAACCTGCAATATAAAACGATTACAACTTCTTCATATAAAGCTTCCCTCGCTCTATTATGAAATACACTCTTTTCTACTACCTCGTCTATTGTTTCCCTCGTTAACTCTTTCGGCGTCGAACAAAATGCATAAATTAAATCGTATATAGGATCTCCCAAAACTGGATAAGGGTCAATTACACCATATAATGTATGCTCATTAAATATAAAATTATGAAACCCACAATCTCCATGCAATAAAAATGGTTGATCACTATATGCCGTTCTATTTGGACTATGTACCAATTGAACAACGGTATGAAAATCTTCTTCTGTTATATAGGAAGTTACAGTTTCATTCGCCTCCCTCACCCTTTCTAAAAGAAAATCCTGCCAAGAGTCTACCGGATCTTCTTTCCATCCCCACTGATCCATTTTCACAGCTGGTTTATATGTATGAATGACTTTCTGAACAAGCGTACAAAGAATATCTTTTTTATTCCCAGCATCACAACTTACAGAACCAGGAATAAATGAATACACCATATATCTATATAATGGGTCAACATACAAAAGCTTAGGAAATATACTTTTATTCTCATAAAAGTTAAGAAAATATGCTTCTTCTTCAATAACCCTCGCTTCATTCAACTTTACAACACACTGTTCATTTCCTACTAAAAGATACAGTCTACTTGTCGTACCACCAGTTAACTTCTTGTAGCCTTTCGGATAATCAGCAATTCCTTCATTAACAACTAATTGTTCGATAATTTCTGAAATGTCCACCTTTTCCATTCCCATTCTTCAAGTATATTTAACCATAGAGAAAACAACTTTATTATTCGACAAACATAAGAAAAATCCTCTACTCCAAATGCTATCGTGGCAACCCGTCAATCTCATTTCACATTATCTTTTCTTTTATTAGTGCTAACTTTTAATTTTTATAAATATGGGCATGCTAGAAAACATATCTGTACATATTAGGAGGACATATATGAAACCCGATTTTTTACAAGCTGTAAATCAGGCTATCGGTAATATTGAACATATCCACATTGAAGAAAGCGGTGCAGATAGTCTGCTAATTCATCATGATGATGCCCAGCAATTGAAACAAGTTGCAGAAACGTTAGAACGTAGCAATTTCCATTCTGTAATGAGACAAAATGGAGATACTTCTTTTATTGAAGTATTAAATAGATAAAAAGTTCGGTCGTGTACCGAGCTTTTTTCAAATCGAAATTTGAAACTTATCTACATATACAGCCGTTCCCGAAATCTCGATTTGCAGTGAATGATCTTCCTGATTCTTTGTTACATAAACAGCCACACGACCGTCCTTATTCATTTCTTGTCCTTGTTCAACAATTAATTTCATTTCACTATCAAAATCTTGCTTCAAAAACGTAGCATAATATGCACCCATGACACCCGAAGCAGTTCCTGTCACCGGATCTTCAATTGTTCCGGAATAAGGTGATGAAAAATGACGACCATGCATATGTGCTGCTTCATCATACGTTTCTAAACAAAAAGGATGAATCGATGCCTTCGGTATTTCTTTTAAAATAGATGGAAACTCTTTATTATTTGGTTTCATTCTTTGACAAGCGTCTAACGTTTTAATTGGAACGAGTAAAGTCCAAATTCCAGTACTTCCATATACAATCGGCAATGTTTCATCTAAATCCGTTTCATGAAGTCCAATGCTGTGAGCCACATCTTCTCTCGAACCATTAAAGCTTTGAAACTGTGGTGCTGTTTGTCTCATCCTAATAAATGTTTCTCTCTTTTCATCTACATTTATACGTACTGGTAATACTCCCGCTTTCGTTTCTATTGCGAGGTTTTCCTTCCCCTTTAATAATCCTTTTTCATGAAGCGCATAAATCGTTCCCACTGTCGCATGTCCACAAAGATTCATTTCATGTCCTGGTGTAAAATAACGAATTCTCACATCCGCAACATTCGAAGGAAGTACAAATGACGTTTCGTTAAACCCTACCTTTTTTGCTATAAGCTGCATTTCATCACCTGTTAACCCTTGCGTATTTATTACAAGCCCAGCTGGATTTCCCATATTTGGCTTACTACTGAATGCATCATAATGGAAAACTTTTACTTCCTTCACTTTCTCATCCCCTAACTTTTATTTGAAAGTTTTGCAACATAGTTCCGTCTCTGCCCTTATAGAACAGCCGTTTTTCCAAAAAACCTTTTGCATCTTTTCATTTGTCAAATGGGTACTTCCTATATAATAGGTAGCTCCCATTTGTTTTAATAAATGTAAAGATTGGAGATGGATTTGAGCACTGATTCCTTTTCCACGTTCCTCTGGCAGTAATCCGAAATAAAACAATCGTCCTTCATCCTTTGTTCCAGGTTCAATATGAGGAATAGATATTCCAATCGGCTTATCCTTTTCATAAAAAACAATACACGATTTTTCCCAGCCCTGATCTAATTCTGCTTGTATAGCGTAAAAATGTTCATTAATATGAAGAGTTGATAATTGATTATCTGACCCTGACATACATCGCTCCCAAAGCGACTTAAATTCTTCTTCAGACAACATCCCTTCGTCTATAGAGCGAAATTTATACGGTTTTTCTGGAGCTTCCATATCCGCAAGCTTGCGAAACACTTCTATTTTCGCTGCGTAAAGTTGAAAGTTAAATTCACGTAACACTTTTGCACTGGGAGTATAGCTATTGAAACTTTTGTTTAGTAAAATATTCGCTCTTTTTACATTCCAATTTGCACAAACCTCTACAAATCTTTTTATCTTGTCTTTATAATTTTGAGGATCATACAGCAAATCTTCTTTAATTTCTTCAATTGTTATTGCATTCGGTAAACCATTTAATACTTTTTTGGAAGGTCCAAATATGTTTTGAACGATTGTAACATTGTACATTTTGTTCACCCTTCTATACAAAAATTAAAACTACCAGCCTAATTCTCCTAAAGATGGATCAATGAACTTACCTGAAACTTCATGATTTGTACTCATTACCCAATTGTACATGTTGTATGCCCCTTCACTTGAAGTCATATCCGCATCATACGCCCCCATCTCTGTTTTTAATTTTCCAGGATGAATTGCGGTCACCACGATGCCTGTTTCCTCAAATTCTTGTTGTAAACATAATGTCAGCATATTTTGTGCTGCCTTTGCAATGCGATATGAATAGGAAAACTGCCCTTGTGGAAATTCTTGAGCTGCCATTTTAGATAAAGAACCTAAACGCGAAGAGATATTAATGATTCTAGGATTTTTTGACTTGATTAAGCTACAATATGAACCTTTAACAGCTCGAATTACTCCCAAACAATGAATATTAAATACAGCCATTAATTCCTCCGAAGTAGTATGTAAAATCTCTGTTTCTTTTCCTGGTATTCCAGCATTATTGATAATAAGATCAACCACTTCTGTATACTGTTTAAGTTGCTCTTTTATCAGGTCAATGCTATCATCAGATGATAAATCTGCTAATATAGGAAAACATCGAGATGGAAATACACGATGTAACGTATCAATTTCTCCCTCTCTCCGAACTAGCGGAAAAACAACATGTCCATTTTCATGAAATACTTTGACTAGTTCGAATCCTAAGCCTCTGTTTCCACCTGTAATCAGTACTTTCATATGCAGTTCCTCCTAAAAGGATTTGTTTACATACTGTCGCAAAACTTCCCTAAGACTATTTTCTTTCTGCAACCAAATATAATGTTCAGCTTCTGCTATTTCAATAGCTTGGGCTCCGTTTATAATGGATGCAATTTGTAAAATAGGCCAAGATGGTCGTATATCTCTTTGGCCATGTATAAATAGAGACGGTATGTCAATTCGTGAAATCTCTTTTAATAAATTTGGTTGTTTAATAAAATTTCTCCAAGAATTTATTAAAGAGCGGTGTACATCCTTATTATAGGAATAAACCGAATTTGGACATATCTCTCCTCGTTCTTCCAATCCTTTTTTATATGCTGTTTTCCAATCCCAATCATTTTGAATTCCAGTTCCTGAAATTGAGACAAATCCTAACAGTGAATTAGGCTGTAATATTGCATACGCAAGAGCTAAATCAGCTCCCCACGAATGCCCCATAACGATCCACTTTTCAATTTTGTAATATTCTCGTATTCTTTCTATATCTTCTATACATTCTTTTACACCGTATCCTATACCATCGAACTCAGAACGCCCACATCCTCTAGGATCGAACCGAATTACTTCACATATATCGTCTATCAAACTAGCGACTGGTTCTAAATAATCGGCACAACCTGGTCCACCGCTTATGAGTAAGACCGGAATTCCTTGTCCTTGTTTTACTGTCCATAAGTGGCATTCACTTGTCTCTATAAACTGTTCTTCCAAATTTATCTCCCCATTCTATATGACTTTACAAATTCCTTTATCCACCCATCTGATTTTTATAATAAATAAGAAAATCAGTCCACTCATCATTTTCAAAAGAAAATGCTTTTCTCGTGCATTCAAAATCAAATCCTGCTCTTTCCGCCAGACGAATCGATGGCTCATTATCAATGTTTATGTGTAGTTCAATGCGGTGGAATTTAAGATGATCAAAGAATAGGTCCATAGCGGCCTGTACACTTTCTACCCCATAACCCATTTTCCAGTACTGATTATGAATCGAATATCCCATCATCGCCCATTGATAATCCATTCTTAAAATTGTAATCAATTCAATCTTACCAACATTTGCACCATCTTCTTTACGAAAAATTCCTAACACATACATTTCATCTCGTTCCGCTGCTTCCAGAAACCCTTGTATCCATTCGACAAACCATTCTTTTGTTGCATACGCCATATCTTGATAACCATCATCATACTTATACTGAGATGCCGACCGATTATGAAATCCTTCATACCAGCTTATATAATCCTCTTCTCGAAAAGGACGAAGGATAAGTCGTTCCGTCTCTACTTGTAACAATGACTTTCTTAATGTTTATCTCTTCTTTCATATTCAATTCTCTAAATTCTATTTCCGAAGAAATATTTTTTATCATTAGAATTTTCTTTATTATTTTAATAGAATTACAAAATTTAGTAAACCAATACGATATCGAAATAAACAAAAGTCCAGTTATGCACAAAACATAACTGGACTTTTTATTTTCAGCTTATTAAAACATCACTTTTCAACTCTCTCTTCAATACTTTACCTAACGCATTTTTCGGTAAACTTTTAACAAACACTACTTGCGGTATTTTGTAGCTTGCTAATTTTTGTTTACAGTACTGAATAACCTCTTCTGCTGTTAAAGATGTGTGAATATCTGTGACGATATAAGCTTTTGGAATTTCTCCCCAAAAGTCATCTGGAATTCCAACTACAGCAACTTCCAATACACCATTTATTTCATGGATTACTTCTTCTACTTGATCCGGATATACATTATCGCCGCCGTGTACAATAACATCTTTATATCGTCCCATTATATATAAGAAACCCTCTTCATCTATCATGCCGGCATCTCCCATATAAAACCAGCTATCTTTTAAAACTTTTTTGGTCGCCTTTTCATTATTCCAATAGCCTTTAAACATATATGGACTTCTTACAAGAATTTCCCCAACTTCTTTCTTTGGTAATTCTTCACCTGTATCAGGATGAATAATTTTCACTTCCACGTTTTTAATTGGCTTTCCTACTGAAGACATTTTCTCTTTCCCCATGTCTGGCCGCCAAGAGCTAACAACCCATCCTTCTGTACTTCCGTATCCTTGGACCATATAAATTCCTTTTTCCGCATAGCGCTGTATAATGCTCTCAGATACTTTTGTTCCACCACTTTGCGCTATCTTGAAAGAAGAGATATCACGTTCTTTTTTATTTAATTCATCCAGCATATAACTATATACAGCTGGGAATGCGAGCATCGTTGTAATATTCTCTTTCTCAATTGTATCCCAAATAAGTGCAGGATCTGAATCAGAAAGGAAAACCATCGTAACACCATGATAAATACAATTTAATACAGAAAGAACGCCACTCATATGAAAAAGCGGATGTACAGAAAGGAAACGCTGTCCTGCTGGAATTTCGCTTTGACCTGCTACTTCAGTAAAATAATTATATAAATTTCTGTGACCAATTACACATGCTTTCGCATTCCCTGTTGTTCCAGAAGTGAATAAGAAGATGGCATCATCATCTTCATGAACAGTTACAGCTGGTTCATTTTTGGATTGTTTTTGTAACAATCGTTCAAATGACGGTGCCACATCCATCTGGTGTCCAGTCTCTATTGTCATTAGAATCTCTTTTACTGCATCAATTTTAGATAATACTGCTTTAAACTCAGTATCATAGAATAACATTTTTAATTTTGCTTCTTGTATAATCGTTTCTAATTCATAAGAAGTAAGCTGATGATTAAATGGGATCAGTATCGCACCAATTTTCAAACTTGCCATCATAATTGTTGGAAATGGATGATTATTCTTACACAAAATTCCTATACGGTCTCCCTTTTGAATACCTAATTCTAATAAGAAGTGTGCCAATTGATTTACTCGTTCATTATACTCTTTAAATGAATACCTTTTTCCTCCTCCAACAAGCGCCTCTACATCGGCTGATTGTTTTGCTCTTTTTTGTAAAAGTTGTTGCATCGTACTCAAGAAAAACGCCCCTTTTTCATTTTTTAGATTTTTATTTTACTACATTAACTATTAATTTACTAAAGATTAAACTTGATAAATTTTATTTATAATGTAGCTTTGAAATACAGTCACGATTTTTTAGAACATTGACGTACATAAAAAATGACTCGTGAAAACTGAGGTCTTTTTTATGCCTATTGATAGAGATTTTTATTAGAAAGTTATTTGAAAATTTTTAAGAATTTATGCAAGTAAAGCCTGTATCCACTTATAAGAGGACTAGGAAATAATTCTAGCTCCAGTCCGATTATGGCTGGAAACACCTTAAATGGTCACTGCTCGTATTTATAAAAAAACAGGGATAGCCCGCCATGCCCATTAAGCTAAAATTTTGAAGTATCGCCAAAATGAAATTTTTATCTCTCTAAAGTTACTTATATAAATATAGCTCTTTATTTCCCTTCTAACAGGATTCAAAGACTTGATATGGTTGATTTGAATAGGCTACACTGAATTGGACAGTTATTAAATTCTAGTAGCTTAATAACAAATCTTTAGAGAACGTCATGGAAAAACGTGAGTTTGAGGCGATAGCCGCAGAATGGAGGATGTTATGATAAAAATCGGTATAGATGGTGAAGCCTACTGGAGTGAAACAGTTGATTTAGGCGTTTTAAGTAAGTTCGATAGCATTTTTATAGATCTAGATGAATGTGACATAACAGGGGCGACAGATGATATGTCTCAAGAAGAGAAGATAGAAAAAGCTACAAAATATTATGGTAATAGATTTAAGGAGCTAGAAGCAAATGTAGGTTTTATAAATGAGCAATTTCTGATGTGGATTATAACGCACTTATGTGACATAGAATATCCATTTTGGGAATTTGGTGATGAAGATGAAGGCAGTGAAGATTATCCAAATTATATAGTTAAAGAAGAAATAAAAAAATTCGAAGATGAAAATGGACAATTAAAACATGATCCGTATAGTCTAAGTCCAATTTACAAAGAAATTCAGGAATATAATGCAGATAATAATGCAGATAATTTATCAAGCTATGAAATGATAGCGAAATATTTACCAGTTCTTGATTTTAAAAAACTTGTAGATACAATTAGAGCTGATAGCATAGATACATATGAAGATAACATAAACTTTCAAGTAAGTAGCGAGATTTGTGATGGTATGTTACTTTGTGCTACTTACGGAACAATATATGCCAATAATGAGCTAGAAGTTACGCATAATTGTTAATACAAAAGTGACTAGTTGTAGCTTTGGAATAAAGTTTAATTAAATTAACTCTATAAACCTTGATAAAATAGTAAATAGAAAAAGCGTGTTTTGAAAAAAAGATTGATCAAAACACGCTTTACATATATTCAATTAAACCATTCGTTTATAAATAAGTTTGATCATTTCTTGATCCTTGTGCCATTAAAGCGCCCGATTGTGAAATTGACAAAGGCAGTCTAATTATCGAATAGCCCTCTTCCTCTCAGATTTGCGGAAACAGGCTCTTTTCCTATTTCACGTGCCCATATAGATAACTGGCCGATATGGTGGATTTCGTGGACAATGACATGACGTATGATCTCTCCGTGTGTACATTCAATGACTCGGCGCCTGATTGGTGCGTCTCTAGAGCTAATCGGTTCTTCATTGAAATCAGTTTCTGAAAGTTTCCGAGAATCCATTTCATTTGTCCAAGATGTCACAAAGGGCTTCACTTTCTCGTGGTATTGAGCTGAAAGATTTTTCACTTTTTGTAAGCTAGCATAATCTTCAAACAATGGCTCCTCAGGCACTGGTTCACCTCGCAAACCTAAGATCCACATATATTCCACATCTACAATGTGAAATAAGGTATGTAGGATACTACCAAACCCACCGACCCGTTTCTTTAATAGTTCATCATCCGGTATGTCTTCGCACAATGTAAACCAATCATCACGAACTTGCCAGTTATATTGAAACAGTTTCAACATCACAACAACCTCCATCTTTTAGATTAACATTTAATATTCACCAAAAGACTTCACAATCCTTATTTAAATAATACCTCTAAACAAAACTGTTAAAATCCTCTACAAACTGGTGTATAGAGAGAATAAAGGTGTTTAATTTTGAATAGAAAAATAAGAACTTTATTACAATTCACATGTAGCAAGACTCTTTAAGTTTCTTTAAATGTAAATCAATCTATTTAAGTTTCCCCTCAAAAATAGATAATAAAGATGTTTAATTATGAAATCTTTATGTAAAAACTTTTATTTTACAAGTGTTAACACATCATCTTTATATTCGAATGAATAATCACTTGCTTTTTCTAATAGAACCGGTAAATATTCCTTTACCATTTCAGCAATCCCTAAATTAGAGGGATTCAGTATCCAACCAATGTGCTTCCAATCGAGAATACCTTCTCTTGTTTTTTTCATAGATTCACTATCTAATACTGTATCTATTTCAAATAAATACACATATAATCCATCTTTTTTACGATCACTAGTATCCCATGTAATGATACCCTTTGAATAATACTGATTTACCTTGAATCCTGTTTCCTCAAACACTTCACGAATTGCACCCTCATCAGCAGTTTCACCTACTTCATTTTTACCACCAACACCGTTCCACACTCCCATAATCGGTGCCTTTTCACGATTCAACATCAAGACTTTATCCTTATTTTTTAAGAAACATACGTTATATTTAAACACTTAATCAGCCCCACACTTAAATTTATTCTTTATTTATAGAAGTATACGATACAAATACCCCAAGTACCATTTCTATACTTTATAACACCTTTATTTGTTTTTAAATAATTTTATTATTTTTTAAACAACTTTATTATCTCATTATAACTGGCCTTTTAATTGAACATTCCAACAGGAGATTATTATGCATGCGATTATGAAGAATATATATTTAAAACAGATAGGAGTATCTATTTTTTCAGTATGTGAGTACACGATTTAAAATATAATATACATTACATAAAAGCGAGGCTTCTACTTACGTTTTAAGCAAACTTTTTTATAAAGTGAAATGTTCATCCAGACAAACAAAATCCATTTTGCTCAAACTTTATTTCAAACTAATACATTACATAAAAAATATCCCAATACCTTAAAAGGAATCGGGATATTTTCAAATCATATATAAAGATTACTTTTATTCATAATATATTTAACATAATCAGCTGCACTTCTTTCGATATCTTCATCCTTTAGTTCGTACTCAGCTCCATACAACGTAAATGTTGGTATGAATTTCATCCCTGTATATAGACAAGTTGCCTGGAATGGTTTTGTTAGTTCTTTCATTGTAAACCCATCCTTATACTGCGTTTCTAATCCCCCTATAGAAATCGCCAATCCAAATTCTTTATTACGCACTTTATCTCCTGTAGAACCATACGCGAAACCGTATGTGAGTACATCATCAAACCATTTTTTTAATAATGGTGGTGAACTATACCAATAGAATGGAAACTGAAATATGTAGCGATCGTGTTCTAATAATAGCCTTTGTTCATGCTCAATATCGAATTCCCAATTAGGAGCCGTTTTATACAATTGATGAACCGTTATCTCATCAGAATATTTCTCCAGTTCTTTTATCCATCTTTTATTAATTCTTGATTTTTCAATATCTGGATGTGCTACAATTACAAGTGTTTTCATCAATTATTTTCCCCCTTATAAATAAATGAAATCCTTTAGTATTAGTATGTATTAGTTACATATAATTGAAAAGTACGTACTTTCAGGTGCTATAGGAACCTCAAAGTACCTATGGAGGTGTAATATGAAGATAAATCAGAATCAAAACTTCCCTATCGCTACTACCCTTGAAGTCATCGGAGGAAAATGGAAGAGTAGTATTTTATGCATTCTAATGAATGGAGAGAAGCGGACACACGAACTGAAACGTGCTATCCCAGAGATTACACAAAAAGTTCTGACGCAACAATTACGGCAACTTGAAGCTGATGGGATTATCCATCGAACTGTATATCAAGAAGTTCCACCAAGGGTCGAGTACACAATAAGTGAATACGGAAAATCTTTAATTCAAATTATGAATGAAATGTGTGAATGGGGAAAAGATCATCAAATCAAGAAAACAACTAATTGAGTTAGCACAGCAAATGTTATAAATCTAATTTAAATACAAGAAAGAACTTGGCATATCACCAAGTTCTTTTAACTTTTACTCTCCAAAAATAAATTGCTTGAAACTCCCTACACTCTCAATAATTTATGTTTTTCTAAAAATTAAATGGAAAACAAAGAATATTCCGTTTTTTTATTTATAAAACTTCAGAATATTTACAATACTACAAAAACGATATACATTTTAGTTGCAAGAAAAATCTAAGCAAAAAGGGGATGTTGGTATGTTTAAGAAGTTAGCAGTAGGAGTATTAGCAGCAAGTTTTGCATTAACTGGAGGGCTGGGAACAGTATCAGCAAATGCAGAAAAAGATTATACGATTAAATCGTTCGACTATGTAACTGTAGATGGAGAGAATGTAGATTCTCTAGCAACAGTGAATACCCCATCTAACGAAGACATAAAAATAACGATGGTTCTACCTAAACAAAATAAAAACGGAGATTGGTTAGCATATGGTTTTACAAGCAAAGAAACCTTGGATGCTTTCATTGAAAAAGATAAACAAAGACTAAAAAACAAAATACAGCCCCTAGGTAGTGGTGCTGGTAGTACTGATTTCTATGAACATAAAAATAAAGGTGGACAATATATTTATTGGAGTAGCGGGTTTAAAAACTTACCTTCTAGCTGGAATGACAGAATTTCCTCCGTAAGTACGGCGTCACCTTCTGCAAGCTATTCAACGACACTGTGGGAGCATACTTCAACTCAAGGATATGGCAAAGGCGTCTTATTTAGACACTCTGATTGGTATGGTAAAACTGCGAATCTAGCTGCGGATTGGAACGATAAGGCTTCAGCAATTGAAATCAAGAAGTAATGGTAGATTTCAATTGACTAGGTGAAGAAATTGAAAAATCACTATTCTCTCATCGATTTAGAAGAAATGAGAGAATAGTGATTTTTTTAGAATGTTTTTGCACTGAGAAACAGAGCGATTATCCCACTTTTTTAGCCCCATACCATCCACATTCTCTCCAAATACCTTTTAAGAAAAAACATGGATAAAGTAATAAATACAGATTAGGAATCCACCAGGAAATATCGAAATCTAAACGGATTGTCCAAAATGCTAGAGCTTGTAAACCTGAACAAAAAGTTAAAATTAATGATAAGAACGCAAAATGACTCCAAGTATGCTTTTGTTTAGCATACAAATATAAACTTAATAATCCCGTCAGCGAGATGAATAAATCCAATGGTAGAAATGACCAGTTCCATGCTACTAAAATAGGATTTTGATAATCTTTAAACAAATATTCTTGTGGAATCATATGAAAAATTGTTATGAACCAATATATAATAAATCCAATATCAGTAATAAGGAAAAAATATTTTAAACGATTCAACGTATACGTTCCTCCACTACTTCTTTTTTCTTCTCTTCATGTGCCGTACTACTAAAATTTAAGATCACGACTCCAATTAAAATAAAAAACATCGCTAGTATTTTAATCACATTGATACTTTCTCCAAAATAAAAGAAACCAATAATTGTAATCGTTACAATTCCCATACCTGACCAAATTGCATATGCAACTGATACCTCCAGTCCCTTTAATGCAAATGACAAAAATGAAAAGCTTACTACATAAAATACAAAAATAAGAATACTTGGGATAAGTTTCGTTAATCCATCAGATAGTTTCATCGCAGTTGTACCCGCTACTTCAAATAAAATTGCTAAGCATAAATAAATCCACTGCATTACTCTCCCACCTTCTATTTTGAATTAGAAATTCCGTATAGCAACATGTCCATAATAGATTCAAGCATACTCCCCAATGTATAATCACTCTTTTCCATAAACATAGGATCATATATGCGATTCAGTGCTCCTAAATATAATTCAATAAAAAATGGAATTTGAATTTGTCTAATACTCCCTTCTCTCATTCCCTCTTCTATTAACCGAATTACAGTAGACCAACCTTCACGTAAAAACTGATCTAATTTCCGCCATTGATTATAATGATATTTTTTTAGTTCTACTAATAACCGTGCATCCATGAGTTTAAATTGTTGTGGAATACAAATTAAAATGCGTCTTATTTTTTCAACTGTTTGTAACGTTTCATCATCTGCGATATCTTTTTCCTTTTCTTGAATACTTTCTATTACACTACGAATAACTTCATCTACGATTTCATCCTTTGAAGAGAAGTGCTCATAGATTGTCCTCTTACTCACAGCTAGCTGTTTTGCTAAGTCACTAATTGTAAATGTAAACCCCTTCGTTTGAATTTGATACATTGTTTCTGTTATGATTCTTTGTTTCATAATCCCCCTCCTAAACCTTTGGTACTTATCTGTTTTTATTAGTACCAATATCATCTTACAATATTTAACACATATGAACAACTATCATTTCACAAGCTCTTTTCCATCTAATGAATGAAAACGCTCAAGGCATAAGCCTTGAGCGTTTTTAACTTTTATATAAAAATTATTGCTTACCACTCTCGATCCATTTTCACGCCACAATTGTCACACGTATAGTTTTTTCTGACAACTTCAATTTTACTGAAGATTAAACTTGATAAAATTTATTTCCAAATAAAGTGAAACTTTAATCAGTGAGGGTTTTCTTCATTCCCCACTGATTATTAGCCCTCACCAATCGGGCCTTTACGGGCAGTAATACTCCCACCTAACTTCTTTAGAAAAGCGGAAGCGGCTCGCTCAGAATCGCAGGACGTTGGAACCCCCGACAGAGAGGCGCTTTTTGCCTCGTCCGAGGGAGTGAAACGACCGGAGATTCTAGCTGCTAGAGCTGGACTTTACTCCCGCCGAATTTTGAAGTGGGAGTATTACTGCCCTAAAGTAGCGGGATAAAAATATCCCGATTCCAATAAAAGAATTGAGATATTTTCAAATCATATATGTAACATACTCAGCTACACTTCTTTCGATATCTTTAGCCTTTCATTTATATTCTGCCCCGTATAACGTATTAGAATCTACTTCATACCATACTTTTCAAATTCTTCTACAGTACCACGAAACACATTTAAATCAATAAACTTTTCTTTTCCACTATATCCTTTTAGCCTACCTCTATTACTATATTGCCAAAACGTCCATGTTCTATCATCTGACAAGCTCGGCTTTGTCAAAACACTCCGTATCCATATATCACATTCAAGATAATTATCCTTTATATATAAATCATATGCCTCTGGCGTGGCATACAATATAACCCGTTTTTGATAATGCTTTTCTAATATTTGTATCATCATCGTTAGTTCTCTTGCAACATCTTCACGCTTAGGAGGATTTGCTTTTTTATTACCGTAAAATTCTACATCAATTACTGGTGGTAATGCTTGTTCAGTTTTTGGTACAGTTCGTATATAATGCTCAGCTTGCGAGCCACCTTTACTATCAAAACTAAAAAAGTGATACGCACCAATACGCATATTTGTCCTACTAGCATGATTCCAGTTTTCTGAAAAATATTGATCTACAAAAGAGCTTCCTTCTGTTGCCTTTATAAAAGCAAACTTGATTCCTTGTTCTTCTACTTCTCTCCAATCTACTTCCCCTTGATATGACGCTACATCTACACCTTTCACTGAAAATTTATTTGCATTGAAATAATTCGGTATCCATATTCCTTGAAGTATTAACATAGCAACTATAGCTACTACACCAATTATTGAACTGAAAACAATCAAAATTAACTTTCTTTTCGAACCTCTATATGAATCTTTTATATATAATCCCTCCCATACTTATTTGACTTTACACAAAATACCATCCACATTCTTTGTTAATCTTCCTTTAACCATACTCTCTCTCTATTGATTTCCATCTTTTCCTGAAACGCTTCCTCCAAATCAATTTCTAATTTATTCGCTAAATCACATACATTCCAAATGACATCGAACATTTCTAAACCTATTTCTCTTTTGGTATCCTTATCATCACTTCGCTTTATAATCGCCTCTGTTAGTTCCCCTAACTCCGCCATTAAATACATTGTACGTATTTCAATTGTTGTATTCTGAAATCCTTTTTCTTTACTGAAGCTTGATACATATTGCTGAAATTCGGAAAGATTCACTTTATATCCCCTCTTTTTTTATAAATTTCCTCTATCAATCTCTTATCTTTTTTATATTTACAACAATTCGGCTGCCCTTCTGCACGATGTATTTTCAAGCTATTTAACTCATATACAACTGAATATAATGTCCCAAAATTATATTTTTTCAGATTCAAACAGATATGCTCTTTACTATTCGACAAAATATCCTGTGCACTTTCTCGATTTAACTGCGAATTTTTTCTTAACTGTTCTTCCATAACCTTTTTTCAATTTTTCCCACCTAACTCATATTTTACTATAAAAATCATTTATTTTAGACAAATGAAAAAACGAGTTTACATACAACTCGTTTTCCACAAAAATGATTTTAAATGTTCGTACGCGGTTCCTCCAATCTCTCCTTATTCCTCCTCTTAAACAAACTTTCAGGCCTAGTTTGCTGCCCTGGTTTTACAAACCACATCGCTCCCATTGCTATAGCGGCCAATACTGCAGCTACAATAAACATAGAAGGATAGCCGTAGCTTACAACTAAGTATCCCGTTAAAGTCGGGGCTAAGATTGTCGCGATATTCGCGATGAAATGCATAATTCCGCTATACGTTCCGGCTTGAACAGGAGCTGTGTCAACAATGATTGCCCAAAATAATGAACTTGGCAAGAAAGCAAATGCATTTCCAAGTGACATGAGTGCTAATACTGCAACATAATTATTCATCATTGGAATGAAACTGAAGCAAACCGCTGTAAGGAACAAAGCAATAATCGGCAATCCTGTTCGAGCTAAACGGAGGTTTCCTGTTTTATGTAGAATACGATCAGATAACTTCGCACCTAGCGGTAAAGTAATACAAGCGCCAAGCCAAGGAACCATTCCAAGATACCAAAGAGAAGATAATTGAAAATGGAATACATCTTGTAGATATTTCGGTGTCCAAGTTAAGATTAAGAAATTAATATACTGGAAACAAAAATATGCTAATGTAACCAAAACAAATGTTGGCACTTTAAAAAAGGAATACCATGGCTCTTTTTTGATTCCTTTCTCTACTTTTACCGATTGAAGTACGCCTTCAGCACTTCGTATTTCAGCTAGTTCTTCTTTCGTTACTCGCGGGTGATCCTCAGGCATATTGGTAAAAGTAAAATACCAAATAATCGCCCATACAATTCCAATTACACCAAGGATAAAAAACATCATTTTCCAGCTTGTAAAAGAGAGTAACAGAACCGCCACAGGTGCAGTTAATACTGCGCCTAACGGAACACCAACAAAACCAAGGGATGTTAGAAAAGCTCTTTCTTTTGGCGCTGCCCAGTTTGCTGCTGTCTTATTCGAAACCGCGAAAGATGGCCCTTCTGTGAATCCAAATAAAACGCGGAACAGTGCAAATCCCGCTAAAGCAGATCCTCCAAAAATAGCCATTCCTATTTCTCCAGCAAAAGCGGTCGCAATTTCAAAAATAGACCAAGTCGTTGCTGCTACAATCCATACAAATTTTGGTCCTTTTTTATCCGAAAAAATCCCTCCTAATAAAGAACCAATCATGTAACCGTAACCAAAATACCCTAATATCGCTCCCCATTCTTTCGGATCAAACCCATATTCTTTTATAATGAAAGACTGTGCATAAGCGATAGCTCCGCGATCAATATAATTCACCATCGTAATTAACGTGAGCATCGCAAAAACATAATAGCGGAATTTGTTCTTCATCAAAATCCCCACTCCCCCTCGTATACTACTATTTTCTCTCTAATCTTTTAATAAAATGACATGAACCTTACCAGGGCCATGAACTCCAAAAGCTAATTCCATTTCAATATCACCCGTCCTACTTGGTCCAGTGATAAAGTTAATACAAGCAGGGAGTCCATTTGGAACATGTTCATGTACTGCAGCCACTCCTTCTGTTAAACGCCTATAAATTGTTTGTTCTGAAAGAATTGCCACATAAACTGGCGGCAAAACACTAACTAAACGGCCACGCCCACCGCCATTCCATAAAACAACCGTTCCAGTCTCAGCTAACCCCATTTCTGCATATGTAATTCCCATATCAGCCTGAGCTACATAGTCTCGTAGTTCCCGTTCATCTTCTTTACTCTGCCAAATTCGATGAGAAACGAAATTTCTCGTTAAATGCTCTACTATTTCAAGCTGATGTAATCTGTCATCATCCCAATACACCGCCGATTGAACATCAAATTTTCCCACAACATACTGAAGTGCCTTCTCTATTTCTGAACGGTATATGTGACTTACTTCTGTATGCAATGCATTCAAGTTTGTAATAAACTGCTCTACTAAACTTTCGTGATCTATCTCTTTAGGAAAGTGCCTAAGTGGATCTTTATTCCACTTGGGAGGAATTACCCCGGAGCGACGGTTTCGCCCTAGTTTACGTGCAATATTGTATAAAAAAGATTCTTGTACATTTGTCATGTTATGAATCCCTCTTTTCTTTTTTCCACCAATCCCGGAATGATTGCTTCGCAGGGGTTGGAAAATCTCTACTTTCTGTCCACCCTTTTAATGGACCTGGACCATTCGCGATATAACCATCTTTTGCAAATATCGATAATCCGGCGTGAGCCATTTTAACAGCTTTATTATAAACAAATGGATGACTCGCCATAAACGCGAAACTTTTAAAAGCCAGTTGCTCAGTTTTTGTTATAAATCCTTGTTCCACCTCATCTTTACGATGCTCAATGAGAAGGTCGTGTAATGGGATTTTCACCGGACAAACATCCGTACATGCCCCGCACAAACTCGATGCAAACGGCAATTCTTTTAATTCTTCATATCCTTCTAATAAAGGCGCTAATACTGCCCCAATTGGTCCGCTATACACACTTCCGTACGCATGTCCCCCGATATTGCGGTATACAGGACAAACATTTACACACGCTCCGCAGCGAATACACTTGAGTACTTCTTGGTAAGCGGTTCCTAAAATATCAGAACGGCCATTATCTAGAATAATTAAATGAAATTCTTCAGGGCCATCGATATCTTCATGTAAACGCGGTCCATTAATTCCAGTCACATACGATGTGATTTTTTGACCCGTTGCACTTCTTGTTAACATAGAAACGACAATATCAAGGTCTTTCCATGTCGGGACAAGACGCTCCATCCCCATAATTGCGATATGAACTTTTGGCAATGTAGTCGTAAGGCGAGCATTTCCTTCATTACTGACGAGAACAACAGATCCAGATTCCGCAACAGCAAAGTTACAACCAGAAATACCAATATCAGCTTCTAAAAACTCTTTACGCAACTTATTCCTAGCAAATTGTAGTAGTTGATCTGTATCAACTGGAATTTCCCTACCAGCTTCCTTAGAAAAAAGCTCCGCTACTTGTTCTTTCGTCTTATGAATAACTGGAGCAATTAAATGTGATGGAGCTTCTCCAGCTAATTGAATGATATATTCTCCAAGATCGGACTCTACCACTTTTAATCCTATCTTTTCTAAATTTTTATTGAGATGTATTTCTTCCGAAACCATGGACTTCGATTTAATCACCGATTTTGCCCCTCTTTTTCTTGCAATTTCAGAAACATACGATACTACATCTTCTGCTTTCAAAGCAAAATGAACATGTCCCCCATTTTTCCGAACATTCGTAGCTAACTGTTCTAAATAACTATCTAAATTTTCGATCGTATGCATCCGGATTTCAGATGCTGCTTCACGCCATTCGTCAATATTCCCTAATTCAGATGTAGCTTGTTCTCTCCCTACCCGAAGCCTGTCTTGTGTAAACGGAACTGCACTTCTCATTTGCGAATCGTGCAATGCTTTATCTACTCTTCCCAAAAATTCTAGCCCCTGCACTACATTCATTTCTCCAGCCCCTTCGCCAGTACTTCTGCTATATGTAACACTTGAATCTCTTTATTTTCCCTCCTAAGTCGCCCGCCAATATTCATAAGACACCCCATATCAGCTCCAATTAAGAGATCAGCTTCTGCCTCCTCAATATATTTTATTTTTTCATCAACCATCGTTTCGGAAATCGAACTCATTTTCACCGCAAAAGTTCCACCAAACCCGCAGCAATCTTGACAGTATCGTAATTCTTTTACATCTAGCCCTTTTACTTGTGAAAGCAGCTCTAGCGGTTCGTCTTTTATCCCAAGTCCGCGGCTCATATGACAAGATTGGTGGAAAACTGCTGTCCTATCTAGACTAGAATTCAAATCATTTTTTCCAAGTACGTTCATTAAGAAATCCGTTAATTCATACGTCCTATTTGCTAAATGCACTGCTTTTTCATACCATTCACGATCCTCCTTTAACAGCTCTTTATAATAATGATGAACCATGCTAGCACAAGATCCAGAAGGAGTGACAATATATTCACTATGCGCAAATGCTTGTATCATTTGCTTTGCTGCTAGCTTTGCTTCTTTTTGGTATCCACTATTATAAGCAGGTTGACCGCAGCAAGTCTGACCTTCAGGAAAATCTACTTCTACTCCACATTGCTCCATAATTTCCACAACACTCTTACCTACTTGAGGAAAAAAAATATCTGATAAACACGTAATAAATAACGAAACTTTCATAAACAATTTCCTCCTCGAAACGTGATCATATACTTTTCAGTTATGAATCTACCAAAAATCACTTTTATATTTTAAATTTTTAGAATTTTCTATATTTAAAACCTTTCATTTATGATATCATGTGACTTATTATATAAAAACTATTTATAAGGTTGTTTTTGTATACAAAAAAGGTATAGAAAGAGGATTAAAGATGGATATAAGACAACTTCGATATTTTATTGCAATTGCGGAAGAAAGGCAGCTTACGCGTGCCGCTCATCGACTGCATATGGCACAACCACCTTTAAGCAGACAACTATCATTACTAGAACAAGAATTATCAGTAAACCTATTTGAAAGAAGCGGCCGAAACATGCATTTAACGGAAGAAGGTAAAATCTTATATATAAAAGCGAAAAGTATTATCGGACAATTAGAGGAAACCATTACAGAGATTAAAGATACTGGTGAGGGGTTAAGGGGCAATCTATCTATTGGAGCATTTCATTCTTGCATTCCTTTTCTATCTGAAAAAATCCGTTATTTTCAAAAAAACTATCCGAATGTGAACTTAAAAATATGGGAAGGAGGCCCTTTATACTTAACAGAACATCTAACAAATCGGAATATCGAGTTCGCGGTCTTGCGTACCCCTTTTAATAAGGAGATTTTTTCAAGCATTCGCTTATCAAAAGAGCCGTTCGTATTAGTCGCGCCCGCTAAATGGGAACTACATCACTCACAACTTCCAATCTCCGTAGACAAACTTCATCATATCCCTCTTTTACTAGTACATAAAGATAAAGAAGATAGCTATCATCAACTCGTCATTGATGAATGCAATCGCCGTGGTATAAAATTAAATATAGCGTGTGAATGTCCTGATTCTGCATTCGTACTTATGCTTGTCATGGCGGGAATCGGAGCCTCGATTCTACCAAAAAGTGCCGTATCTTATATCCCGCAAGAATTTATCAGGATAGTAGATTTAATAGATTTTCCGTTTCAATCTGAATCATCGATAATTTGGTTGAAAGATCGGAAACTCTCTAACAGTGCTAGACGATTTATAGAATGTACCTAAGAATAATTTTGGAGGTGAAACCATGGCCCTCTTTGCTTCTCCATCATTATGTATCATTGCTATGATCTCTTTCGCATTATCTTACTTTATAGGCGTTAAACAGTATACATGGCTCTTATCTGGGTTTAACGAAAAGCGTGTACAAGATAAACATAAACTAGCAAACATAGTTGGACTTTACAATTTAAGTGCAGGCGTCGTTGCAACAATTGGTAGCGTCTTCACTACACCAAATACACAAATTATTGTTCCTATTATTATCGTTGGACATGTTGTATTGGCCGCTTACGTAAATACGAGAATGGTTCACTAATGCTTCTAAAAAGAAAAAAGATAAGCAAATTTGCATATGCTTATCTTTTTTCTGATTCCCATTCACTTAAGTATAATGGCATATTAAGTTATGACTCTGTTTATACGGTTATAAAGCATCCACATATTCCTTCGCTTCAAGCAATGAATAACCAAATGCTTCTCGCGCTTTCTTAATCGCTGCGATTGTTTTTCCATCTCTCACAAGCTGCCTTAGTTCATGGTTAATTTCAGGCTCTACCTCTCTAATTCCCATTTGTTTTACGATTAACTCTAATCTAGTTTCTATACGCTTTAGTCTAGCGTCTGTTCTTTTTTCCATACTTTTTATCTTTTCCCCAATATAAATGATACCAAAAACAACTATTGGGAGTATCATCAAAAAATCCATATGCTCATCTCCTTATCATCTATGTATTCCGTATCAATCCTCTCAATTCAAATTTTACCATAAAATGTATTTTTCATAATATCGTTATTATATTCATACGAAGGAGAGCATTTCCCTAAAACCTTTATGTCCTAATAGATATGTTACATACTCCTTGTCTATTTATCTCAATTTGTTTTTCATGATCAATCTCTATCATTAACGGATGCACTTCTGCATCTACATCCGAAAAAAACTACCGACGCCCCGATGGTCCTAATAATAAGTAGACTCCTTTTTCTCCCATAAACTGAAAACCATCACGTAACGCTTCTCCGTCTCTTACTGGAATCCCATATTCTATCAATTGGTTCCCTACTGCGAGAACTTGATCTGTCGTCATACTCATTTCACTTACATTCAATATAGAATGAACCGAAAAAGGCTCATTACTTTCTGGATATATAGTATGCCTAGAGATAAACTCTACAATATTCCCTGAAGGATCCATAAAATAGAACGAATGTGCATTCAATCGTGAAAAATATACTTCATCCTCTCCATCTTCTATATTTAAAACGACCTTCTTTTTTGCCCATTCTTTCGCTTCAGAAAACTGATTGGACGGAATATTGAAAGCAAAATGATAAAAAGGTTTGGTATTCGAATTACTTTTTCGAAATTCTAATTCACTCTCTCCTACTTGAATGCTAAAACTCACTTCACTACTATGTAATAACTGAAAACCCAATGTATGTAAATAGAATTCTTGCATTTCTTCTAATGCTTGAATGTTTAGAATCACTTTATTTATCAACATCATAAACTCCTCCTTCTATTCTAATTCTATATTCAAATCATATAATTAATAACTTAATTTTACAAATAATTGAATTAATAAGAAAATTAAATTATAATTAGAACCAAGTATTAAAACTTAGTAATAAAATAGGAGGTATTGATATGAAATCAAAAGCACGAATTACAGCTGTTGGGACTTATGTACCCGAGAAAGTTCTATCAAATGAAGATTTATCAAATTTTGTTGAAACGACAGATGAATGGATTGTACAGCGAACTGGTATGCATGAGCGTAGAATCACTTCCCCTGACGAATTCTCTACAACTTTATGTATCAGGGCTGTCCAAAACTTAATCGATCGATTTCATGTTTCTATTGATGATGTTGATTTAATTATTGTCGCAACTGCTACACCAGATTACATGTTTCCCAATACCGCTAGTCAAGTTCAGGCTCATTTTGAAATACCTCATACAGGCGCAATTGATCTAAGTGCAGCTTGCGCTGGATTTGTATATGGATTAATTGTTGCCAACGGTCTCATTACTTCAGGTACTAACAAAAAGATACTTGTGATTGGCGCTGAAACTCTTTCAAAAATCACAGATTATAGCGACCGCACTACTTGCATCCTATTCGGAGACGGCGCTGGTGCAGCTCTTGTAGAATACGATGAAAACAACCCTAGTTTTTTAGGAACTCATATGGGATCAAAAGGTTCTGGCGGAATCAACTTATACCAAACTGCCTTATCCAAAACCATGAATGGAACTCCATTACAAGACACCCCTTACCTTGTGCAAAACGGACAAGCGGTTTACAAATGGGCTGTAAACACAGTTCCGCAAGGCGTACAACAATTACTAGAAAAAAATCATTTAGATGTAACAGATGTTGATTGGTTTATTCCGCATAGCGTTAATTTAAGAATGATTAAATCCATTTGTGAACGAACTGGCATTTCTCTCGATAACACACTCATGAGTCTACAATATTGTGGAAACACTTCGGCTGCTTCCATTCCGTTAGCACTTGATATCGGATTAAAGGATGGAAAAATCAAGAATGGTGATACTTTACTTTTATACGGATTTGGCGGAGGACTTGTACATGCGGGACTCATTTTAAAATGGAATATATAACAGAAAGGCTGATGTCTTATTACATCAGCCTTTTCTATTCCTTATATTGTATAATGGACGTAATACTAAAAAGGAGAGTAATCATATGGCACTAGGAACATTACATATATATGAAAGAATGAAGGAATATTCTGTAACTGGACTAAGCTTAGCTATGATTCGTGACGGAAAATTAGAACACATTGAAAGCTTTGGCTCACTAGAATCGGGGACAGCTAGAGAAGTGAACATAAATTCTATTTTCAACGCTTGTTCCATAAGTAAATTCCTTACAGCGATGCTCGTATTGAAATTAACAGACCAAGGAATACTAGATTTAGATGATGATGTAAATAATAGGCTTACCTCATGGAAAGTTCCTGAAAATCAATTTACTTTTGATAAAAGAATTACATTACGAAATCTATTAAGTCATCAATCAGGAATTATAGATCCACCTGAAAGCTTTGATATATATCATTCTGCAAAAGGTAACCCTACCATTCTTCAAATTCTTCAAGGTCACACATCTTATTGCCCAGTCCCAATTGAAATTCAACATGAACCAGAAAGTATCTTTCACTATTCAGATGCTGGATTTTGTATTATAGAACAACTCATAGAAGACGTTACTGGAGAACCTTTTGATCTATTATTACAAAAATTCATATTTAAACCTTTACATATGAATAATAGTACACTAGACTTTCCTAAGCAAACGATCACTAATAATCGTTTCGCTTGTGGTCACGATAGAAACGGACATGTGGTAGATGGAAAGTATCCATCTTATCCATATTCAGCTGCTGCAGGAGTTTGGTCAACTCCAACTGATTTAGCCGCTTTAGTAATAGAAATCATCCAGTCTTTACAAGGCAATAGTAAACTCGGTCTTTCCTCAAAAATAACAGAAGAAATGATTTCTCCACAAGGTTGTTCAAGGTGGACTGGATTAGGTGTATTTCTGGACAACCCAAATGAAGAAATAGAAATTTCGTCACTTGGCTGGGGCGTTGGATTTCAATGCATGATGGTTGCATATCCTTATAGAGGTACTGGCGCTGTCATTATGACGAATTCAGATTTAGGTGTTCATCAAAATGAAGGAATGATTGGAGAGATTGTTAACTTATTAGGACTATAAAAAATTTGGTGAAAAGATTATAATAAAAAAGCTAGCAAAAGACTAGCTTTTTTCATTCTGACAAGTATAGCAAGATCTAATACTACACAGCGTGCAGAGCATTCAAAGCTGATTCTTCATCTGTTAAAAAGAATACTGCCTTTCCTTTATTGCATTCATATATAAAATCCGCTAGACTTTTACTATTATATACACTAAAGTCCCCAACAATAGCCAATTTCACTCCATAGTTCATATATTTTTGCAATATTTCACCCGCTAGACGAGTTCTTAAGTTGAAAAATTCCTCTGTAATATTTATTTTGTGAATCAATATTTTTTGGCAATCATGCTCATAATTGATGGATGCCATTAAGTCTAATGCCCCTTGTACATCCTCTATTACGATATCAGTACTTTCTATAATAGCAACTTTAGAATTTTCTTTTTCATGAACACGTATTTTCATTCATATCCCCACCTAACATTTTCTATCAAATTACCATTCCGATTTTTTCTTTATATAATATTTTTAGCTACGATTTTCAAGTGCTCAGGCGCAATAATCTCTTTTATACTTTCTTGAAAGTCCTCATAAAGCATTTCCTCAAGGTGCTCAAGTGATACTTCAAGAGGTGTACACTCTAAACTGTCAATGTTTAATAAAGAATAATGTTCTTTTTTCTTTATTACTAAATATTGATTTTCTTCTGTTATAAGTAAGGAACCTAATCGAACTCCCAGTAAACGCCGATCATCAAATTTCACATTGTATCCCTCGCTTTATTCATAGATATACTACAGAAACCTTTTTACATAATTAACCAAATATATATTTGCTATAAATCTATCACATATCACTCCAAAAGAATACATCTTATTCTCTAAAGTACTCTTAACTCTCCATATATTTCGGTATAAAAAACTTTCTCAACATATAGAGATCAATTTTTTGTTTTCGGAATTGTCAGAATACGATATAATAAATGTAATCAAGTTTGACCTCTCCTAATTGATGTACATATATTTTGATCGGTACAATTTGTTACCGATCCTTTTTTTTGTTTATGAAAGTTCCTCCCCTTCCCTTTCAATTATTGAAAATACAAATTCTGCATCTCGTCCCACCCCGCAAAGAAGCGCGGACCCTCTTTGATGCTGCCAAGGTAATCCAATATAGTATAACCCTTGCACCCCACTTATCCCCCTAGTATGAATCGGTAGTCCTGCTTGATTCAATGCTCCTTTCACTTCAATCCACTCATAATTTGGTATGAACCCTGTGGACCATACTATATTCTGAATATGGCATGTACTACTATCTGAAAAAACTACTTTATCCTGTAATGTACTTATGACTTTTGGTTTTACTGTTATCCCCCCATTACGGATGAGCTCCTTGCATTCAAAACCAAATATAGGATCTTTCCGATTCTGAAACCACCTTCCCCGCCTTGTATCAGTTCCAGCATATAATAGGCCTATTTTTTCAATCCAAGCAAAAATACTTTTCCCCATTATTTGTAGCGGAAAAAATGTAAGAGGATGGCTCACTGCAATTGTAACGTCACGAGACTGTGCAATTTCTACTGCGATTTGTGTACCAGAATTCCCCCCTCCTACTACAAGAACTGATCCCTCTGGAATTTGCTTTGGTGATTGATATTGTGAAGAATGAATTTGAAAGATATCATTTGAAAGGTTTTGAGAAACGGAGGGAATGAAAGGTCTCTGAAAAGCACCTGATGCAATAATAACTCGTTTAGATTGTAAAATTTCTTTAGGGGTATATACTTCAAACCCTTTCCCCTGCTTTCTTATTTTTGAAACATTCATATTTAACCTCACTGGTATGGAAAACTGTTTCGTATACGCTTCTAAATAATTGGCAATTTCATCTTTAGTTGGAAATCCATCTTGCTTTCCAGCTAATTTCATACCCGGCAGTGCACTATATGCCCTTGGTGTAAACAATTGTAAAGAATCGTATCGCTTTCTCCACGAATCGCCAGTTCTCTCTTCTCCATCTAATAAAACAAAGTTATAGTTTCCTTTTTGCAAATAATACCCCATAGCTAAACCTGCTTGACCAGCTCCTACTATAATTACATCTAACATTTTTTTATTCCCTCATTTCATCTTACATAACATATAAATATTTGCTCATATGTTCATATGTTTAATTTCATCATATACTTTTTACAAATCAAGGGAAATAACACCATTTATAATTGAATTATACACAAAAAAGAGACACCTAATAATTAAGAAATTTCTTCATCATCAAGTGTCTCTTTTTTATTTATAAACATCCGCCCCAAGCTCTTTTAAAAAATCTAAATTTATCACTTCAAAATACCCCTTATTCTTTCTTATTACACTTTTATCACAAAGGGTATTTAATGTTCGCAATAAATGCCTATAACTTGTTCCTAGCAATTCCGACGTCTCCGTTAAATTCCCATTAAATATAATTTTTTGTTCATTATGAGAAAAGCTTTCTCCAGTTGCAAGAATGTAACTTGCTAGTCTATTCTCCAGAGGATATAGTAAATTAATTGTGCTATTTTTAGAAAGTCTATTTAACTTATGAGATAAGGAACCACAAATATACCGTAAAAAAGTTGCATCCTGAAGTAACCTTTCTCTCACCTTTTCTAAAGGGATTCCAATGCAATAAGAATCCACCATCACTTGTACATTTGAAGCTGTTTTTTGGGAGTGAATTAACTCTACATCCCCCAATACTTGCAAGCTATCATAAAAACATAACAATACAGACTTCCCGTTACTTAATGTATTATAAGCCTTTGCTTTTCCTTCAACAAAGAAATACAGATAGTGAATATCTTCATTCTCCTTGCAAATATGTTCATTCTTTTTAAAGAGTAATAATTCCATATATGATTTCATGTCATTGCTAAAAAACGATTCAATATTATTCTGCTTCACAAACTCATCTAACTTATATGAATTACATATTTTCTTCATACATCCCCCACCCTTATAACTCATTTTCATTATAAAGAAAATTTCTTCCTTTCACTATGACATATGTCATAGTAGCTCACGATTTAATCATGATACATTACATATAAATTTATAAGGGGGAAACATCATTGTATAACTTACTTTCCATTATTATAGGTGCTCTTATTGCCATTATGATTCCTTTAAATGGGATCTTATCTGAAATAACAGGTAACTATATGTCTAGTGTACTAATTCATATTGTCGGGTTATTTGCCATTGTCATTGTTTTACTCGCTAGTAAATCTAAGCTTCGTATGCAAAAAGGGATACCACTTTATCTTTATAGCGCAGGAGCCATTGGTGTATTTACTGTACTGTTTAGTAATATAAGCTTCACAGCGCTTGGCGTCTCTATCACAATTGCATTAAGTTTACTCGGGCAATCCGTTTCTTCTATTATTATCGATCATTTCGGCTTATTAGGTATGAAAGTCGTGAAATTTGAAAAGAAAAAAATATTTGGATTACTACTGATTTCTTCAGGAATCGTTGTAATGACTATTTTTTAACGGAGGATAGAATTATGTTATATATTTGCATCGCCATACTCGCTGGAATCTCTATTGTAGTTGCAAGAATTATTAATGCTAACTTAGCAGCAAAGATTGGAATTTTCCAAGGAACATTTTTTAATTATATTACGGGATTGTTTTTTTCTTTTTTATTTTTACTCTTTAGCAATGAATCTCTTTACGTATCAACTGTAACATTACAATCTATACCGTTTGTAGTGTATTTAGGAGGTTTAGTAGGTGTTATTGTAATTGTGTTATCAAACTATATTACTCCTAAAATCTCATCTTTCTATTTAACGTTATTGATTTTTGTAGGGCAATTATTTATGGGAGTTATAATTGATTTTTTCGACTCAGGTGATGTGTCTATCGGCAAAATAATCGGGGGCTTTTTAGTGTTACTTGGCCTAACTTATAATTTGCTACTGGATAGGACGTATGAACCTATGAAAAATAGTAGGATGCAGCTCTAACAACAGATAGAGTGATGCTTTAATCATTGGGGCATAATTACCTGTTAGTGCAAGATAAAAAACAGAGAGAGATGAGTTTATCAAGACCTAAATTAAAAAAAGATAAATAAATTAAAGGGGATTACATATTTTATATGACTAATATGTAATCTTCTTTCTTATTCAACAATCGCGCCCGATTGTTGAATATGCTTATTGAAGAAAAGCACCCCTTTACTTTAAGTACAGGACTTCACAATCTTTTTTTACGGCTCATTAAACTCAATTCCTATTGTGTTGTACATGCAAAAAGACGCCTTCTTATTTAAGAAAAGCGCCCGACTGTTAAACAATGAAATATGCGAAAAATCTCTCTGCAAATACGTTCTAATTTATTTGACTATCACACCCGTTTAGCCATCCATAAAGCAGGAAAATCACCCGCTTCACCATATAGAGAATGTAAAGGAGTCTCACACCTTCAATACTGCTTCTACGACTGGGCGAGGAATGTCGCTGAATTATGGTGCTTTAGGACCAATCAACGCCGCCCCAAGAGGATTGCAACTTTCGCAACAGAACAATTTGGCCGAGATGATATGTATCGTGCATCATGATATTGCTGAGTAAACGCTCAATAGAGTACCTGTTAGCTGCATACGGAGCTTTTAACTTTTCATCGTCAAGGTCCGCAATGACCGTTTTTAATTTATTCATGACTTCATTGAGGCGCTGCACTGTCTGGGCCCACCCAATTTCGTCTTCTGGATCCCCCGGATTTCCAAAGGTTTCTTCATTGTCTTCTGCCTTATGCGGATTCTCTGTTACCTTGATTCGATGGATTACATCTTCATTCCAAAATATCAAGTGGTTGACAATCTGCCAAATCGAATTGCTGATTCCCGAACTTGTCCATGCTGCCTCAGCTGCGCTGACTCCATGAAGCGCCTGATCCATAGATGCAAACCAATCATTCTCATGACAATGCATGTCGAGTTGTTCTAAAAACATTTTGGTTACAACTTGCATACAACCAATCTCCTCACTGTTTAGTGTAATCTTTCAAAGTTAAAAGACAAGAAAAAATCCGACTATAGTATAATTAATCGGTCCTAAAATAGAAAGAATAATCCCATCTATATCCCCACAGAAACATCGATAAAAAGTTGTTTATACTATACTAACCCTCGGTATTACTGCAACAACGAATGCCATTAATAATGTCACTTAAAATGTACAGAATACGGGTTCAAATGAGTAGCATTCAATGCCAAAGAAGAGGGGTTAACCTAATGAGTCTTCTTTATCCTTCTCTACTTACCTGCCCCGTTAGTTTAAGTAAAATACTTCACAAACTATTCACTATACCAATTACGTTTTATTCCGTAATCTGGCCCGATTTCGGAATAATGATTTAACTTAGTTGCCACCATATTAATTCCTGAAAATCCACCGTTTATTGAATGATCAAAATCTCTTATTACGATATTAGATATTTTTCTTTGAAGATGGGACTTAATTCACTCCAAACATCAAATTTATTACCATCTAAATCATAAAAAACAAAGTTCTTTCCAGTGTGTCCTCTGTTCTCGATTTCTCCAACTTTTATTTCTTTTTTAATAAAATCACTATGAATTGATTCAAGTGCATTTAAACCATTAACTTCAAATGTTAAAGAGAAGCGCTCTTCATCACAAAAATCATAAAAATTTAAGCTTTGATTTGCTTGGGATTTAACAAGAAAAAAACTTTGGTTTGCAAAGTTAAGAATAGCTTTGTCTTCTTCTTTATGGCTTAACTCTGCACCTAATTTGTTTACATACCATTTTGAAGAGAGTTCTATATTGGTAACAGGAATATAAATAGTTCCAACCCTCAATAATTTATCTTTCATTCTACTCTCTCCTTTCAGTAATTCAAATAGCATTAATAAATATATTCTCTTTTTATGTACCTATTGCCTTTAAAAATCCCACAATTTTCTTTATGATGTTTCTTTAGTTCCACAAACTTGCTTCATTAACTTTTCTATCATGTCATTTTGTACTTCTTCATTTTGGTAGAGGTAGTCATAAAAGTTCGCTATAACGGTAATTGTATGATTAATTGTTTTTTCCGTTCGCTTTGCTTTCTTTTGTTGAAGAGGAGTGACATTTGAACTCTGATTGGGGCTTCTTAACCACCCCACAAATTCAACTAAATCTTCGAATCTAATAAACTTGTAATCTTTGTTTATTTCTTCTAAGTAGGTATAAAAATGTTTTAAGGAATAACAATATGTTTTTTTGAGTATTAGGTCTTTTTCTTGTCTTATCTAAATACTTTATATATTTCATAACAGGCATTACAGGGAATCCTTCTTGATCCAGTAATATGTATATTTTGTTGTTATTCTCTATGAGAACCTCTTGTATCCTCATCGCACTTCACCCCTAAAAAATATTAACGCTCGGTCTAAAGACCTCACTACGCCTCCCGCTATGGGCTACGTCCTCCGTTTGAAGTGCACATTATTTTATGAATATTCTATACATACCGAACTATATTTTCAATGTCTGTATAACTAATCTAATATGTATAAGAAAAGAGGATATATGCTCATATATTGAACATAATATCCTCTTCTTAGTTTAGTCTATTTAACTATGCCTCTCTCTGTTTTTTATCAAACTATATCCTTACTACTATAGATTAAAACACCACAAAAAAAGGTTGCTCTTTTTCATCTAAACTTTTTACGATTCTCTCTTTAAAATTTGACCACGTCACCATCTGTAAAGCCTCTTCAACCGTAAAGAATCCGACTTCTAAACTCTCATTACTTGTTTCCAACTTACCACCTATCGGTTTTGCTAGCCAACAAGTCGCACAAACACCTGAACTTAGATTTTGATATATACCACAAAATCTTGTCACATGAATATCAATTCCTGTTTCTTCTTTCACTTCCCTAATAGCAGCGTCTTGAATGGATTCTCCTTCTTCAACCTGCCCTCCTGGTTGCTCCCAACCCCTACGCGGGCCACGAATTAACAGGATCTTTCCCTCGTCGTTTACAACAACTACCCCCGCTGAAACATAATGCTTTGGATTACTCATACGAACACCTTCCCTTCATTCATTCGTACTTTCCAGATTATTAAATAGTAAATTTACTGTTGGGTTAGAGTGTGTGAAAAAAGATGAACCAAAACACTCTATTCTTCTGTTCAATACCTTTCATCAAAATAAATACCCTTTAACTATAATAATAGCTAAAGGGATATAACAGTACGACTTTATTCAAACGCCACAATCGTAAATAGAAGAACCATTAGCCTATCAATGCAACTGATTTGGCGATACAAGAAATAAATTGCTGAATAAATTCATCGATTTCAGCTTTTGTAATAATATAAGGGGGAAGTAAACGAATAACATTCCCTTGTGTAACATCGACTAACATTCCTTTATCCAATAATTCTAATTGTAGTTTTTTTACATTTTCATTCGTATCATGAATACTAATTCCAAACATCATCCCACAATGACGTACTTCTTTTATGAGATAAGAGTTTTCCTTCTGAATTTCTTGAAGTTTAGTATTTAAATATAGTGACATTTCATAAGACTTTTCCATTAAACCATCGTCAATTAATGTTTTTAATACAGCTAAACCTAAAGCTGTACCAATCGGTGAATGTGCAAATGTCGTTCCATGATCGCCTGGTGAGAATATATCATAAAGTCGTGAACCTACTATTATCCCTCCTAACGGTGTACCGCCACCTGCTCCTTTACCAAATTGAATAATATCAGGTATAATATCAAAATGCTGATAAGCGAACAATTTTCCCGTTCTCCCTATCCCACTTTGCACCTCGTCAACAATAAATAACAAATTATACTGTCTGCAAAGCTCTTCCACACCCTTTAAATATTCACCCGACAAAGGATATACCCCGCCACTTCCTAATACTGGCTCTAGCATAATAGCAATTGGATTTTCCTTGCGTATCGTTCTTTCTAATTCCTCTAAATTTTCTCGTTCCACTTCATATATAGGAATAGACGTGCGTGGAAAATTTTGATATATACTTTCTTGTCTCGTAAAGTGAAGAGCACCTAATGTACGTCCGTGAAAGCTTTCTTTAAGTACAATCACACCATCACGTTCTTGATTTGTTATCTGTCTGTACTTGTGGATTAATTTTAAGGTTGCCTCAGTAGCCTCTGCACCAGAGGTTGTATAATAGACTTTCCCGTTCTTTAAAGAATGTTCCACTAATTTTTGTGCGTACTCAATAGCTGCTGGGTTTAAGAAATGAAAGGGAAGATGTAAACATCTCGTACTTTGTTCAAAGGTAGCTTTTATAAGATTAGGATGATTGTAGCCTAATATATTCACTCCTACACCAGAAAATAAATCCAAATATTCTTTACCATTCACATCATAAAGCTTACAACCTTCTCCCTTTTCTATAGCAACAGGCATGCGGTGATACGCCGATATTACATATTCTTTATCTAATTGAGACCAATCGGTCATGCATAATTCCCCCTAGGTGTAATCATAGTATCTTTACATTTTCTAACACAAAAATTCGGTACAACTTCTGAATTGACTACACCGTCATCCGATTTACATGTTAGAAAAAATATATGAGCATAGAATTTTTGTTTATTATCCTTTTCAATAATCTTATATATTTAGCGAATGATAGAAAAAACGAGATACTTTTTTGTTCATACAACTATCAGAAACTTTTTGTATTCACATGGACCTACATAAACTGAGTAACTAAAAACAATGATTTTATCGTAATTTTCAGTTTATAAATCGCGTTTAAACAGTATTAACGCGATTAAAACCTTCGCACCGTCTAACCCGTAAGGATGTTTCAATAATGGTATCCAATAGCTTGCTATAAGAGATTCCCGCCGCATGGGCACTTTTAGGCAGCAAGCTATTTTTTGTCATCCCCGGCAATGTATTCACTTCCATCACATACGGGATTCCGTCTTGTATCATCATATCTACTCTCGCATAAACACTACATTTTAGTGTTCGATAGCACGCCATTGCAGCTTCAGCGACACGTTCATATGTTGCAGGTGGAAGTTCTACAACCTCTTCAATCGTAGCGACATCATCGTATTTCGCATGATAATCAAAAAATTCAGCCGCATGTTGAATCGAAATAATCGGTAAAAGCTCTCCATCCAAAATAGAACATGTAATTTCTTCACCTTTTATATATTTTTCAATCACGATTTCAGCATCCCACTTGAATACCTCATCAAGGGAAGCAAGTAACGACTCCTTATCATATACAAGCTTTACTCCTACGCTAGAACCACCTGCGTTTGGTTTGACTACTAATGGGTATCCCATCTTGTCGATTTCATCAAGCTGAAGCTCTTCCCTATTTGAAAGATGAATCCAATCTGGTGTTTGAATCCCGTCATAACGAATTATCTTTTTCGAAAGATTTTTATCCATACAAATACCGCTTGCTAGCATGCCGCTTCCGGTATATAGAACACCTAGCGTTTCTAGTGTACCTTGAATCGTGCCGTCCTCCCCATATTCTCCATGAAGTGCTAACAATGCAATATCAAGATTACTTCCCTTTTCAACAAGCTCGTTTTTATTATTTAATGTAATAGGCACTATTTCATACTTACTCTTATCCAAATGCGCAATCATTTCTTCCCCCGTCATGAGAGACACTTGTTTTTCAGAGGACACGCCTCCCATAATAACGCCAACTTTCATTTTTCCAACTCCTCATATTCATTTTTCAACGTATCACCGATTATCTTAATTCCATTAAGAATATCTTCCTCTTTTAACCTGGAGAACCCTAACCGAAATGTATTGCTTCCCTTTCCATCTGTGTAAAAAACATCTCCAGGAGAAAAAACAACTCCTTTTTCATAACATTTTTTCAAAAGTGTACGTGCTTGTATTCCTTCTTCTAACTCTATAAAAAGATGAAGTCCTCCATCTCCAGTCATTCTTTTAAATGGAATGTACTGATTACAAGAACGAAGTGCTAGTTCATATTTTTTCTTATAAATGGCCTTAGCTTTTTTCAAATATTTTTCAAAATAACCATCTTGTAAATATTGATACAATACAGCCTGATCCAATGTGGATGTATGAATATTACGTGCCCTTTTCATACTTTCCAAGTAGTGGATTAATTTCTTATCTGCTAAAATCCAACCGACACGTAAGCCCGGGAAAAGAACTTTTGAAAAACTGCTAATATAAATAACATTGTTCCCGGGTCCAGAAAAGGTCAATAACGGCGCTAAATGTGAACCTGAATAACGCAACTCCTCATTAAAGCCATCTTCTACAATTGGAATTTTATATTTTGAAAAAAGCTTCATCATTTCAGATCTTTTTTCGGAGGAGGTGACAATCCCAGTAGGATTATGGTAGGAGGGAATTAGATAGGCAAAATCAAAATCTGTTTCAGATAAACTTTTCTCAACTTTCCCAATATCAATCCCATCATCCTTCATCTCTATCCCATGGATTTCATATCCATGTAATCGAAACAGCTTTAATGCTGTATGATGGGTAGGATTTTCACAAATAATACGCCCTGATTTTTTAACTAAGGAAGACAATAAAATATCAAGCCCCTCAGTGAAGCCGTTCGTAATGAGAATATCTTTATTGGAAATGTCTACTCCTTTCATTTCCATATAATGAAGAAGATAATGAATTAAAGGTCTATAACCTTTGGCATACCCGTAGTTCAAAATGATATCTCCTTCATTGGATAACCTCGTCAAAAAAGCTCGTTTAAAATTTTCGACATCGAAAAGCTTTTCATCTGGGGCAATGCTATTAAACGAAATCATACCTTTTTCCCAGCGAATACCGTGCTTCATTAAATCCAATTCATCAGCTTGAAAAGTTACTTCATTAAGCTTTTCTTCCCAATTTAGCTCGATAGACGGCGTTTTGGATGCATCGACTTTCCCTACAAAATTTCCTTTTCCCTTTATCGCATAAATTAGGCCTTCTTGCTCTAAATCTGCGTACGTGGTAAGGATGGTCGTTCTGCTAACCGATAATAATTTGCTTAATTCTCGGGTAGATGGGAGCTTCTGATGCTCCAATAGTTGGCCTTTCATAATCATTTTTTTCAAATGATCCTTTAATTGAATATAAACTGGGCGGTTGTCTCCAAACTCAAAATCATTAAACACTTCCTTGCCCTCCTTACCATCATTTTCACATAATTATATCTATCTCAAAAGGTCCACTACATATGTATTTTCTTTCACTAGTGGTATGGTTAAAAACACCATTTAGACAACTTTTTTTACAAACATCATGAGTTTATTTTACATCTAATTTATAATAGGAAACCCTATATCTCATTTTAAGAGCCGTTGAACATCCTAAGCAAGCCTTAGTTGAAGCGATTCGAGTAATGAAACAAATAGGGTTTCCCGAGAAACATTTTTGGGCGTACAAAGAAATATACGAGTTCATACAGAAATAAGGACAATTCTTAGAAAATACACTTACTACAATAAATATGTATTTATACTTACATAAAACCTGACACGAATACGATATAGAAGTCGTTTAAGATAGGTTTTTGAATGAGTAATCACGAACTATTAATAGTAAAAAGTTTATCTTAAGGAGGATTCATAAATGAAAAATGTAATGACAAGTGATGGTGTTACTTTACATATAAGTAAAAGTGGACAAGGAATACCTTGCATTTTCTTACATGGAGGACCTGGTTATTGGAGTTATCCTTTTGAACAAACAGGTGGTTCTCTTTTAGAAAACTTTATGGAAATGCATTATCTTGATCAGCGAGGTTGTGGTCACTCTTCACTTGCTCCAGAGGGAGACTACTCATTAAAAAGGCTACTTTTAGATTTAGAGGAAATAAGACAAGAATTAAATATAGACAAATGGATTGTAATGGGGCACTCATTTGGCGGTATTTTAGCTAGTAACTACACGAAGCAATACCCTAACAGTGTCTTAAGTTTAATCTTGATAAACTGTACACTAAACAAGCGAGAATCAAACCTGCACCAAATGAACATAGGACGAAAATGGTTAGGGAAAGAAACTGTATTGGATACTTATGAGTCTATCGAGTCTTTCTATCAAGATTTCTTTGCGATTGTTGAAAAGTTACTAGAAATGAGAAAATATTACGATTTGCAGTTCATGGATAGAAAAAATCATAAAATCATTGAAGACTTAGATAAAGAACTGAAACATCGCCCTGATTTTCGTAACTATGTACACGCATCTCCTGAATTCTTTAAAGATTATACTCAAATCACGAGTGAAATTTCTGTACCCACTCTTGTAATGAACGGAAAATATGATGATGCTATCGGACCAGATCATTATAAGAAATTTAAGTTCCCTCATATGTCCATCGCTACCTTAGAAACTAAACACCATCCTTACTTAGAAAATCAAGAAGAATTTAAGAATGTAATTCGCGATTTCGTATTGAATATGCCTCTACTAAAAACAATGGAAAGTTAGTAAAAAGTGCTTTCATATACAGAAAGCACTTTGAGTCTACAACTATTTTTTAATAGTTTATTTTTCTATTTATATACAATAAATAATCATGTTAATGATTTTAATTATGTGATTCACCTTCGCCTTTTTGAATTGCTACTTTTTTAGGCATGAAACATGCAAAAATTAATGCCACAAAAGATAAGAATAACATAAATACATAGGCATCACTTGAACTAAAGATAGAAGACAGTTTCGCTAGTTGCATAGCTGAAATATTTCCATTTTCCATAGATAACTCCGAAGCATGAGAAGTTGCTTGAATTGTATACACCGTGATGACAACTGCGGTTCCGACAGCACCTGCTAATTGGCGAATGGTATTATTTACTGCTGAACCATGCGAACCCAATTCTCTTGGTAAAGCATTCAAACCTGCTGTATTTAAAGGCATCGAAATGAAACTTAATCCAATTCGTAACATAATGGTACGAACCATTATATACATATAAGTTGTCGATTCAGTCAAATCAATTACACCCCACATCGAAATAATGATAAATAATTCCTTCGACAACTGTTAATCCCCCAACTCCGGAGTCTAATACACCTATTACGGAATTTTTATTAGCCAAATTCATATATTTTATCCTTTTTAACCTTTTCTCTTTTGTTGATACAGTTATTGTAAAATTTTAAAAACCTTATAATATAATAACCTTATTGGGGATATTTTATCTGAACTCCCTATTAAATTCACAATAATTATAATGACTTGATTATTATTTTTTTTATTTTTTTATAAATGTCTGTACATTGGTGGATACAAGCTATAAATGGATTACATAATTTAAATTAGCAATGTAAACTGAAGGGCGGTAAAAATTTAATGAAAGTCATAATTTTGTGTGGTGGAAAGGGATTAAGGATGCAGGGAATTCTCAAAGATATTCCAAAGCCATTAGTTCAAGTTCAAGGAAAACCTCTTATTTGGCATATAATGGATTGGTATAGTAAGTTTGGACATCATGAATTCGTCCTACCATTGGGATATGGAGGTGAAAAAATTAAAGAATATTTCATGGACTATACATGGAAAGAACATGATTTTAATTTAGATTTAAAAAATAATCGGTACCAGTTGCTTGAAGAACCAAAACAGTGGAATATAAAATTTATAGATACAGGGATTGAAGCCATGACCGGAACCAGATTAAAAAAGCTTGAAAAGCATATACAGGATGAGATGTTTTTATTAACTTATGGTGACGGATTAGCAACAATAAATATTAACGAACTTATACAATTTCATAAAGACAAAGGAAAAGTCGCAACATTAACTGGTATTAAAAAAAGTAGTCAATATGGTCTTTTACAGATTGAAAACGGGATTGCTGTGGATTTCAAAGAAAAACCGCTATTGAATGCTGTAATAAATGGAGGTTTTTTTGTATTTAACAAAGAAATATTCAATTATTTGAATAATAACGATTGTATGCTTGAAGAAGAACCTCTACTAAATTTAATAAAAAACAAGGAACTTGCAGTTTATGAGCACAATGATTATTGGATTAGTATAGATACACCAAAAGATCTTAAAGATGCAAATGAAAGCTGGAACCCTAACAAAAATAGTTGAAAGGAGTGAATAAACATTGCGTTTTAACAAGAGAAATAAAAATTGGCCGCACCGCTATACTCCCTCTAAAGTAGAAAAAGATTTCCCATTATCTTCAGATGCTTCAGCTATTGATCGCTCCAAAAAATCTACAAGCGAACAAGTCTATCCTCAACCTCATAATAAACAGCCTCACTCCGAAAACCATTTTTGTGCCATAGTTGGAACAGAATACGCCTTGAAAATAATTGCTTTACAGCAATCCCTAATGAAAAATTCAAAAAGATTCACATTATGGATTTGTTGTATAGATGTGTTTGTGTATTCAATATTGAAAGAAATGAACTTGAATAATGTAAAGCTCTTACAGGTAGGTGATATAGAGGATACAACTTTGAAAGATATTAAAAAAAATAGGACAGTTAGTGAATACTGTTGGACTTTAAAGTCCGTACTTATTGAATATTTGTTAGTAAATTATAATTTGCCATCTGTTCTTTATTGTGATAGTGATTTATATTTCTTCTCTGATCCTAACATGATATTTAAAGAATGGGATGACAATTCTATTTATCTTTGTCCACAGAGAGACCTTGACTGGGTAGAAGGAAAATATGGAAAATATCAAGCTGGATTAATTGGATTTAAAAACGATTTCTACGGATTAAAGAGCGTACGATGGTGGAAAGATAAATGCTTAGATTGGTGTAGTGCTAATCCTGATAACGGAAAATTTGGTGACCAAAAATATTTAGATTTTATCCCTATTTATTTCCCAAAAGTAAAAATCTCCAGAAATCTAGGTATAAATGCTGCACCTTGGAATTGTATTTATAATAACAATTATAAAATTGATAAAAACCAAAATGAGATATACATCGAAACAGATAAACTAATTGTATATCATTTTGCGTGCATTACCATTTTCAATGAACAAGATTTTGACCTTTGGTCTTTAGGTAAAATTTCAATACCAAATAATATATTGCATCTTATCTATACCCCTTATCTAGAAGAAATTCAGTTTATCCTCACAAAATTAGCAAAAAAATTAGGTGACAAAACACAGCGCCTGTTAAGTGTTAAAGACATAAGTGCAGCGCAAACTTTATATAAAGATTCACAATTAAGAAGAAACATGAATCAATCAAATCATTTTATGAATTATTCAATGATTATAAGTCAAAAACGTTTAATTCAAGGCCTAACTTGCTATTATTCCCTTGAAAGCCACGGTACCGATTTTATAATGTGGATCTGCTGTATGGACAATTTAACTTATCGAATTCTAACAAATCTAAAATTGAAGAATGCTATACTGATCCATGTGAAAGACATAGAAAATCAAGAACTCCTAAGTATAAAGAATGAAAGAAGTTTGCAGGAATACTGTTGGACATTAAAAGCTCCTCTATGCCTCCATATTCTTCAATATTATTCTGAAGTCGATCACATTATATATTGTGACGCAGATATGTTTTTCTTTACAAAGCCTACCATAATTCTTGATGACTGGTGGAAATATTCTGTATTTCTTTGTCCACAGAGAGGTACTGCTGAACTAGAAAATGTACATGGCATGTATCAGGCGGGTTTAATAGGATTTAAAAATGATCAAAACTGTAAAGATATTTTAACATGGTGGAAAGATAAGTGCCTAGAATATTGTAAAGATGTATATGATATTGAGATGAATAGATGGGGAGATCAAAAATATTTAAATCACATCCCTGATTTATTTTCGAATATCAAAATCATGACTCATAAGGGGATTAATGCTGCACCTTGGAATCTAATTTTAAATAATCATTCTTCTATAACAAAAACAGAAAGCAAGATTTTTATAGATCAAGATGAATTAATCGCTTTCCATTTTGGGAGTATGCAAATTATTAATAAAAACGAATTTGATTTATGGAAACAAGAACCTGTAGAAATTGATCAATCAATTTTAGAATATATCTATATCCCTTATATCGAAAAAATAAGAAATACATGTCGCATACTTAATACTGCTTTTTCTCTTACTCCTTTATTTGCTGGACAATTAGATAATTCCTCAGTAAAAAACTATTTCCAATACCCTACCTCACATTTCAGATAAAGTCCATTCTCTCTTTTATACAAATAGCATTATTTTCTAACCTTTACAAAACAACTAAGTAAAATTATTTATTCCCTTCACCTAAAAAATTTTTAAGGAGACGAATGAAATTCCATGAATAGAATTTATAATTTTGAAAATAAAACGTTTCTTATCACTGGCGGATACGGTTTTATTGGTTCTCATTTAGTACGAAGATTACTAAGATCACAAGCAAAAATCGTTATTTTGGCAAGACATTCATCTAACACGTGGCGCCTTAAAGACGTATTAAAAAATGTCAAACTGTATGAAGTAGATATACGCAATAAGATACAAGTTCAAAATATTATAAAACAAATTCGTCCAGATTATATTTTTCATCTCGCTGCATATGGGGTAAATTCAGCTCATACAGATTACATGAATGCCATTGAAACGAATGTTTTAGGTACAATTAATATTATTCAAGCAGCAAAGTCTATAGATTGCAAAAAGATTATTAATATTGGAAGCAGTTCTGAGTATGGAGATAAAGCAGAATCTATTCATGAAGATATGGCATTAACACCGGTAGATATTTATGGAAGTAGCAAAGCAGCAGCCACTATACTTGCCCATCAAATTGCTGCTGAAAATAATACTAACCTTATCACCTTAAGACCTTTTGGAATATTTGGAGAAGGTGAAGAACCACATAAAATTTTTTGTTATATTATTTTACAAGTATTGCGGAATAGAACTGTAGATTTAACCCTATGTAATCAATTAAGAGATTACTGCTATGTAGATAATATTATAGATGCTTGTATGCTAACAATTGAAAATAATTCTATACAAAATGAGATTTTTAATATTGGAAGTGGAGAAATTTACCCTTTAAAACATTATGTAGAATTACTCTTTAAACACTTACAAACCGATAAAAGACCCAATTATGGTGCATTATCCTATAGAACGAATGAAAGAAGAATTTCTAAACCTAATATTAATAAAATTAAAAGTATGCTCTCCTGGGAACCACGCATAAGTATTGAAGAAGGTATTATTAAAACTGTAAATTGGTATAAACATAATGTACATCTATATCCGAATGTATGAAAATCTATTTCTAAGGTGTGAATCAATTGTTAAATAATAGCTTTAATAATGTATTTGATGGAAAAAAGATTTTAATCACAGGACACACCGGCTTTAAAGGCTCTTGGCTATCCATATGGTTAAAAGAGTTAGGTGCAACTGTAATTGGATATTCTTTAGATCCTAAAAATAAAAAAGATAATTTTATGTTAACAAATCTCCAAAACGACATAATTGATATTCGTGGGGATATAAGAGACTTTAATAAGTTAAATAAGCTTTTCAAAGAATATAAGCCTGAGATTGTATTTCATTTAGCCGCACAACCACTTGTTAAATATTCCTATGAGAACCCTAAAGATACGTATGATATAAATGTTATGGGAACAATGAATGTATTAGAAGCAATTCGTTTACATGAATCAACTAAAGTGGGAATTATAGTTACAAGTGACAAATGTTACGAGAACAATGAATGGGTTTGGGGATATCGCGAAAATGACCCAATGGGTGGACATGACCTTTATAGCTCTAGTAAAGGATGCTGTGAACTTTTAATTTCTTCCTACCGTAACTCTTTTTTTCCAGAAAAAAAATATGAGCATCATAAAAAAATAATCGCAAGTGTTCGAGCAGGCAATGTAATTGGCGGAGGAGATTGGTCAATAGACAGAATTATTCCTGATTGTATACGAGCATTGGAATCAAATCGAGAAATCTTTATTAGAAATACTAATGCAATAAGACCTTGGCAACATGTACTAGAACCCTTAAGTGGATATTTACTTTTAACAGAAAAAATTTTAACAGATGGTATCCTTTTTTCTGGTGCATGGAATTTTGGTCCAAAACTAAATAATATTGTCTCAGTAAAAGAGCTTGTTACCGGTATAATAAAGTCCTGGGGATGTGGGAATTGGATATCTTCAAATGTAAATCCAGAAGAATTTCATGAGGCAACACTCCTAAACCTGGATATAAGTAAAGCAAAATTCAAGCTCAACTGGGAACCAAAATGGTCTCTTCAACAGACTTTAGACCATACGGTAGACTGGTATAAAAATTACAAGGCGTACTCCAGTACAGAAATGAGAAATTTATGTATTGATCAAATTAAACAATATGTGCAGTCTTAAGAAAAGAAAATAACAATTTTGGTAGACCAAGTTGTTATTTCAAGGTGAATATCAATTTTCTCTTATACGTATTAACTTGAAACTTTTTATTCCTGCCAACAGTATTTCCTTTTAAGAAGTTAGCAAAAAACGTTTTAATATTAGGGAAATTCAATATGAAATTTTCATTCCATTTTCTCCTTTAACTGATACACACATATATTAATAATCTAAATAATCATTTTAGCTCTCTCCAAAAAAGCACTATTCGAAAGTGCTTTTTTTGGTTGATCCAGTCTTCGAGCGTAATGTTATATGACTGTCTTATTCTCACAAAATGTCTTTTGCATAATTAGATATGTCATTATCAAACACTTTTCTGCGGTATTTAAAATGATCATGCAGAAGAAAGACTGAATATTTATTACTATCTAATTCCATTGTGTTCTCAACTTTCTATGTGTATAGATTTATTTTGACAAAATCATCAGATAACTATAAGCACTTTAACTTACGCCACCAAAAATTCATCTCCCACTTATCGTTGAGCTACGCCCTTCACACGATTGAAGTGAGAGGATTCTTTTCGGTAACCTAGTTAAAAGATCCCGCTCCTCTTATATGAAAACATGTCCATTAAGCGTCTATTTTAGTAATAGGATTCTTCACCTGCTGTTTCCCTCTAAACCATGCAAAGATGATTGAGGCTATGAGAATAAATCCAAGATAGCCCGTTAGAGGGTATACAGTTCCTACTAGTTTAGTAAACCCGATGAAGCTCGCACTAAACGCTGCAATTCCAAATAGAACAACAAACATTTTGAATTTAGGTAATTCTGGTTTTATAATCCTTGCTGTGAAAGCATATAACATTCCTACGGCAGTATTGTAGATCATACCTAATAATACAATAGACATAAATATGCCGAATATTGGGGAAATCTCATTCGCCAAAAAGAGTATAGGCATATCTACGTCTGTTATTTTGTTTAGTTTTGTAAGCATACCAAGATTAATAAGTAAAATAAGAATGCCTAACCCTATACCACCGAGTATCCCTCCTAGCCCCGCCGTTTTCTCATCTTTTATTGTTCCTCCCATCACGATAAGCATAGCAGCACCTGCGGCAATGTTATATGAAACATATAATAACGCTCCTAATCCCCAATTCGATGCAGCTGCGTTTTGCTTATCTGCAATTTGTTGTAATTCATAGAAACTTACATCCATTGTAAAAAAAGAATGAATAGCAATGATGATGACAAGTATAAGTAAGAACGGTGTAACAAGTCCAATTATCGAAATAACTCTTTGAATGTTAAAACAAACTGTTACAATAGTTAATACAGTCATAATGATATTTCCGGCAATACCAGGAATACCAAACTGTTGTTCAAAAATCGAACCAGCTCCAGCCATCATCACAGCTGTAACACCAAATAAGAAAAATATAATGATTACATCAACAACAATACCCAGGTAAGAACCGCAAATATAGTAAATCACATTTTTGTGAGAAGTTGTCTGCAAACGGCTTCCCAGTTGAGTTAGATTCATTCCTAAAAATGCAAAAAGAATAGTTGCGACGCATGCGCCTATAACACTCATCCATCCAAAGCTTGTGAAAAATTGTAAAACTTCCTGTCCTGAAGCAAATCCCGCTCCGACAATTAAACCAATAAATGCTCCAGCAATCCGAATACTTCTCTTCATACTTACCTCCTTATAAATCTGAATTTTCCGATAAATTTAAGCGAATTAAGAAAAGGAGGAGCCTATCTCCCTCCTCTTTGGCCCTATTAAAAATAGTTTTTTTCGTAATCTGTAAATCGTTGAATCATTTCTCGATTTGGTTCATAGCCAATTCCTGGTTTATCAGGGACGCTAATCATTCCGTTTTCAACAACTACTTCAGGTTCAATAATATCTCGCTCCCAATAGCGAGAAGACCCCGCAGTATCACCAGGCATAACAAAGTTTGATAATGTTGTTAAAGCAATATTATGTGCTCTCCCTATACCCGATTCAAGCATGCCACCGCACCAAACTGGAATGCCTTGTTCCTGGCATAGATCATGTATTTGTTTTGACTCTGTTAGCCCCCCAACACGTCCAATTTTTATATTGATAATCTTACAGCTTCCCAGTTCAATTGCTTTTCTGGCATCTTCATACGAGTGAATACTCTCATCCAGGCAAATTGGAGTTGAAAGCTCCTTTTGTAACCGTGCGTGATCGATAATGTCATCTGGGGCTAAAGGTTGCTCAATCATCATTAAATCAAATTCATCAAGCGCCTTTAATCGCTCTATATCTTTTAGTCGATAGGCAGAATTGGCATCAGCCATCAGCGGAACATGAGGAAAATGTTTACGGACTTCCCTGATGACTTCGACATCCCAACCCGGTTTTATTTTTATTTTCATTCTTTTATATCCATCATTGACGTACTCATCAACCAATTGAAGTAAATCGTCAACCTTATCTTGGATGCCAATACTAATCCCGACCTCTATTTCTTTCTTTTCCCCACCAAGAGCGGCCGCGAGTGGAATTCCTTTTTGCTTTGTATATAAGTCCCACACAGCACCCTCAATCGCGGACTTTGCCATATTGTTCTTACGGATATATGATAGACGCTCAAATACTTCCTGCGGATGTTCAATTTCTTTATTAAGTATACTAGGGATAATAAAATCCTCTAATATATGCCAATTTGTCTTTAATGTTTCCTCATTATACCAAGGAGAATGAAATGCAACTGATTCTCCCCATCCACTAATACCGCTTTCATCTTTAGCTTCAAGTAAGAGAAATTCCTTGTCTTGAAATGTTCCAAAACTTGTCGTAAACGGCGCTTTCAATTGCATTTTTATATGTCGTAAAATAATCTCTTTTACTATCATTTTTCGTTTCCCCCTCTATATTTATATAAGTATAAATGCATCTTCTGTTATTGAATTTTTCTTATTATTCCATTTCCCTCCAAATTTTGCTGCTTAACTAAAACATAATAGTGAACAAGCTCACCAGCATTTTTTATTAACGAAACAGCAACGTACTGCTGCGAAAATAGAGTTTGGAAGATTTCTCTCGTTTTAAAACGCCAATCAATTGCAAGATCATAATCTGTATTTTTCATCTGTTGAAAGTTGGATGGTACCGGTACTAATAAAGGTGTATCCATAGCAGCAATATTATGTAAATCTTTTTCAAGATTTATGAGTTTTGGTAAATGATCCTTCGATTGTACCCATTGAATAACATGTTGTGCTTGATTCATGTAATCCTCTTGTTGCTTAGAAACATGCGAACTATCAATCCACCATTCAACTTTAAAACGATCAGAAGGGAGTCCCCGATTCAAGTTATCTTCCATTTCCCCATAGCAATTTTCCATATATGTAGAGCAAATAGCACGTAGCTTCGATAAGTTTAAATAAGCGTTTCGCGTTTCAAGTGGATCATACGTCCATGTGATTAAGTTATATCCCTTTTCATAAGCAAGTTTCTTTTGAGCTTGTTTCAGTCCAGCTCCAACTCCTTTTCCTTGATGACTTGGATGAATACCAAGCATGTGGGAACATAAATAGCTTTGTCCTTCAAAAAAGCCAGGAAAACTGTAGCTAAATCCAATCATTTCTCCATTTAAAAAGGCTCCTAGTAAAAGACCCCCATTTTGAGAAGCTGTAATCGTTTGATGAAGTGGAATTGGCTCCATATCCCATACATCTTTTTCAAGATTTTGCACGAACTTCATATCGGTATAATTGTTTAGTTCACGTATTTCAATTGTTGAATTCACGTTAACTCCCCCGTTTTATATGCTTCTATTGTATTCAATACTGTCTTTGCAAGAATTTCGATACCAGCATATATAGCCTTTCGATTAAAGTTCATTTGTGGATGATGAAGCCCAGGCTGCAAATCGCACCCTAATCCCAACATTGTTGCTTTAACGTCTGGATTTTCTAACGTATAAAAATGAAAATCTTCTCCCCCTGAAGTAATAATGGGTTCTTGAAGCTGACGTTCACCTAAAGACTCCACAATCGCTTTTCTCATAAAATGCTGCGCCTCTTTACTCACCTCAGCTGCAGCTACACTCGCTTTTGTTTCTAACATGATTTCAACCCCGTAAATCTTCTCCATACCTTTAACAATGTTCTCGATTTTTTCAGTAAGTTCATGCATGACTCTATTTGTTTGCGCTCGTAAATCAATACTAAATAAGGCTTTACCCGGAATAATATTTCCTGACTCACTCCCGGCATGGAACTTTGTCATTTTGGCTGTGTAAGGTACCATCGGATCTAAATGAATACTTTTCATTTCATTAATTATAGATGCCCCAATTTCAATGGAATTTTTCCCCAGATGTGGTCGTGCCCCATGTGCATCCTCACCATGGATTTCACCTGTCAAAAATTTGGCTGCCCCATGATAAATCGCAGGTGCAGCTTGACCATCTTGTAATTCTTGAATTGGTCTAAGATGAACACCGTATAAAAAATGTACATCGTCTAACACGTGCTTTTCGATCATCTTTAAAGCTCCGGTTCCCTTTTCTTCAGCAGGTTGAAAGATGAATTTAAGTTTAGTAGTAGAAACATTTAAGCTTTGAAGCAGAAGCATTGTTCCAAGAACCATTGTCATATGTGCATCATGTCCGCAAGAATGGTTCGCTTGGAATTGACCATCAACTTCTTGCCAAAGCGCATCCATATCTGTTCGTAAAGCAATACAAAATTCTCCTGTTCCTACCTCACTGACGAGACCTGGACAATCATCAAAAGTTTGCACCATAAAGCCCCGTTCCTGTAAAAAATGTTGAATATATTCCGTTGTTTTATACTCCTGCCAGCTAATTTCTGGATGATTATGTAAATGTTCGTAGACTGAGTCAATCTTCGGTTTAAGTTGTTTTATATATTCCTTCAATCTTTTCTTCCCCCGCTTTATACAAAAAAGTAATCTCCATTCAGCCTTTCGTACTGTTCCTTGCGCTTTTCAAATCGATCTTTATCCTTGATAGAAACACCAGCAACAATAGCATTCAAAAACGAAAACAGTACTGGAGTAGCATCAATCGTTGATTTCTCAGATGAATACATTTGGAAAATAGCATCTGCATATTCCCTAATTGGAGCAAGAGGAGAGTCCGTAATTCCAATCACAAAAGCTCCTTGTTCCTTAGCCATTTCGGCCACTTTAATTGTTTCCTTCAAATAACGATGAAACGAAATAGCGATTAGGGTTGATCGATGATCTATCTCACTTAAAGTACATAACAAATCGTTTGTTTCAGGATGAAGAATCTGGACGTTTCCCCTCACGAGACCGAGAGTCATTGTGAGCCAATTAGCTGCAGAAAATGAAGACTTTAACCCTAAAACATAGATTTTATCCGTCTTTACTAATTGATCGACAACCCGTTCAAATTCATTTTCATCAATATTATTGATGGTTTCTTGTATATGTTGACAATCTCGTTCCATTACTTTCGCATAAAAATGAGGTTGTTCGGCTAATTCAAGTTTGTTGGAAAAATATTGTCCAAGACTGCTCTTCATAAAAAGAAGTTGCTCACGAACCATTTTTTGAAGTTCGGAAAATCCTGATAATTTTATAGAGTAACAAAATCGAATCACAGTTGTTTCACTTACTCCAACCTGCTCTCCAATCTCACTTGCTGATTTAACAGCAAAATCGCTAGGCTTTTCTAATAAATATTTAGCAACTTTTTGTTGCCCTTTAGAGAGTTGATTGTATTCCTCTTGAATAATTTCTTTTAGATCCAAACATTTCATCCTTCCGAATTGAATTTAAAACTTCTACCAATCGCAATTATGAAGTTTAAACTTCATAATTGCGATTGATAGAAGAGTAACACATACCAAAACATAAATCAATAAAATTCTAAAAATTCAAACATAATAAATTTTAATACATTTTTTCTTATTTTGCTGATCGTAACACTTCGAAAACGCCCTTTAGGAAATTGAATGAACCGATACGATAGCTTAATTCTAGATTTAGAGTGAAGTAAGATACCCATCACGATAAACAAATAATGTTGACAATACACTATCCTTTGTAATACTTTTCATTACATATGCAAATTGACTCTATCAAAATACATTTCAAAGAAAGGGGCTATCAAATGATTATAAAAGTTGTAGATTATGATCAGAATTGGAACAACGAATATCGACAAGAAGAGCAATTGATAAGAAATATCCTTCAAAAAGAATTGGTGAATAGTTTTCATATTTGAAGTAAATCAGTTCCAAATTTAAAGGCAAAACCTATTATTGATATTTTACTTGTAGTCAATGATGTGAATAAATTGGATTCATTTTCTAACCAATTTCAAAATATTGGTTATGAAATTATGGTGGAATTCGGGATTCCTGAAAGAAGGTATTTCCGTAAAGGTGGAGATCATCGTACTCACCAAATTCACGCTTTTCAATATAACAACATAGAAGAAATTGAAAGACACTTAGCATTTAGAGATTACCACCGCGAACATCCAGCAATCTGCGAGCAGTATGGAGAATTAAAAAGCAAACTTGCGGGGCAGTATCCAAATGATATTGACGGATATTGCGATGGGAAGGACGAGTTTGTCAAATGTGTTGAAAAAGAAGCGATAAAATGTTATTGGACTGTACGTTAATATTCATTTTCAAATTACATTTATAACTATATTATGGTTTTGCAACTTTCTTCTTCAGCTCTCCTTATTTTTCTTAATTAAAAATACTCCATTAGTACAATAAGAAAAATAAAATATAATAATATTATTGTTACTTTAATATAAATTTGATTAAAAACATCCCATGAATCCCCATTTTACTCACATAAAAAGAATCCATTTTGAAAATATTAATCAAAATAGATTCTTTTCATGTGAACGATTATATAGAGGTTATAAGAATTTGATTCTTTTATTTTTTAATCATCATTGATGAATATAATCTTAGATTTTAAGATTCATGCATTTAAATCTGTTATGGCAGGAATAATAATTTCCTTTACACATGAAACAGGTGATAAATTTATCACGCATTGGACAATGGCTACAATATCTTGTACGGGAATACGTGTACCTTCATACAACATAATTGCCTTTTCTGCACCTTCTTCATAAGGGACTTCAGCAGCAAGCTCTCCTGGATTTATACACGTTACAGAGATCTTGTCTTTTCTCACATGCTCGCGTAAAGCATTTGTAATACCACGTAAGCCAAATTTAGATGTGACAAATGAAACTTGTGCATTATTCGTATGACCTAACCCTGCTGTTGAGCCAATTAAAATAATTTTTCCGTTTTTCGCCTGTCTTATATTAGGTAAAAGCGCCTGAATATAAGTAATAGTAGAGGTTAAATAAATATTGATTAAGTTCGAAATATCTTCAATTTCATCCTTATCGAACGTATAATCATCTTCAAAACCATGCTTTTCCCATACGCCGACATTATAGATTAATACATCAATAGGAACATCTTTTAACGTTTCTTTTAAAGAAGAAATTTGTTGTTGACTAGATAAATCAATTGCGAGCCATTTACGATTTACACCATCATTTATATCTAAACTACTTGGCCTAGTGCGTGACACCACCCATACTGTATCTCCCTTGGTGGGTAAACCTTTTACAAATGCATCACCTAGCCCTTGGCTTGCTCCAAATATAATAAAGTTCTTACTCATCCCATCACTCCTTCTTAACAACTAAAGTAATCCTATATAGGGGCACTCAACTACTTGTATGCCATTTCAAAAGTCTCTTTCTTTCCATCCCATTCAATTGTAACAAGAAACGCTTCTTCCTTATCATGCACTGCACAACCTGAACATGATGATTTTAATTGAATCGTTCCTCTATCAATGAATCCTGTTCCTTCTTGATTGCCACTATTACTTCCAACTTTCCATTTTACTTCATTAACTTTTTCTTTATTTTTTCCTTTGTAAGTAATCGTACCTTCTCCAGACTCATTCGTATCTGTTTGTGAAATGATATATTTTCCTTTCCAATGCTTACTTTCTCCAACATATGAATAGGTGCGATCACAACCACTTAACAGAAAAAAACATATCATTATACTGAGCACACTAATGAATTTCTTCATAACTTCCCCCTTTTCAAGATTTCATTAAGATATTGCATCTCCATAAATCAATAAAAAAGGTGTGGTTATATTATTTGCTCTCTCCTACTTATTTCGCATTGGTATTATAAGGACTTTTTTACATTTTCATTGATCCATCCCCGCATCATCAGCAATTCCTCATTTGAAGCAGTTCCTTCCCCATATCTCACTTTCTCATAAATTGGAATAATATCATTACTTTTGCGAATACGAGAAAACCATTGTTGAACCGTCTCTTGTAATCTTCTCTTTTCAAACTTCGGTAATGTCATTTCCCATTTGATTAGCATTGCTCTTACTTCTTCTGCTGGAAATATGAAACTATCTTGATTTTCTTGTTCTGCATTTCCCTCAGCTTTTCGTATTTCTTTTTGTTTCAAATGTATATGATGAATCGGCTGCTTCTTATTCCGTTTACGGCGAAAGATAAAAAGTACAATTAAAACCACTAAAAAAAGGATGCCAATCTGTATAAATACATTTCCATTGTTAAATCCTAAAAACTCTTCGCCACCAATTGGCACCTTTTTATCTCGAGGGATTCCTTTGAAATCCCCTTTCTGATAATATCCATCTTTATTAAAATCTGGTGAATCTTCAATTTCATATAATACTCCTGAATCCTCCCCTGGTTCCATCGGCGTTCCTTCTCCTATGAATTTCCATTTTCTTTGTGTTAGCGGTTCACCACCCTCTCCTATCTTTGATTGAGAAGAATCTATTACCTGTTCCTTTGCAAAAAAAGCGCCTTTCGTTATTCCAATCGCTAATATAAAGCAAAGACCAATAGCTAGGAAACAAAATATAACACGTGATCCCCATTTCAATTTACTCACCGTTCCTCCCTTTACTTCACGATTTGCACCCACCCCTTTTGCTTCTCAGGTGGATATCCAATAATTAATGGAATACAGCCCGCTTCTTGTCTTCGGAATCCTGTTTGATAAAAGAAATGCGCATTAAGCGGTGTATCTTTTTCTGTTAACGAAGACAATAGATCCATTGCTTTATAAAGTTGTTTTCGGTGCTTTCCGCCATTTAAGTGAATCACACCTTGTTCCCGTATTCCATTTATCCATAGTTCAAACGAGCAGTCTTGTGAAATTAACTCCCGACATACCCCAGCAGCGACTTGAATTAAATATTCCATATCCGTACGAAGCGTATATCCTGTTTTCCCCAATAGATTTACATACAGCGCATACCGATCGCCTTGTGTATATTCATACTTTTTCGCACTAATCACTCCAGTTTTTGCGGTTGCACCCCAATGAATCGAACGAAAAGATTCTCCTTCATATGCTTTCACACCTACTATTTTCGTTTCATCATATAACGGAGAAACAGCCGCTCTGCGAAACCCATGCTTCCAAGTTGTCATTTCTGGTATTGTTACTTTCGACATTTGCGGAAGAATATGAAATACAGGAAGTTTCTTTTGTTCGATAGGTAAGTAATATGTTAAAAGACCGAACGGATCTGATATTTTCACTTCTGCTGCTTGCCACCCTTGTCTTCCTCTTTCATTTGCATTCCCCTCTAACGTAATTGTTATCATATCTCTCCCTTCTATCTGGAAAGGGATTTGATAGGAGTGATTCGAACGCTTCATCTTCTGATCCGATTCCCACTCCACTTGTTCGTCAGAGCGAAACTGCAGAGCTGCTTTAAAAATTGGGAAACGGGCCTCATTTATAATTTGTATGACACATTCTCCTCTTTCGTTCATAAATAGTCTCTGTTGATTTTGAGAGATGCCCCATCTCACTCTCATGATTGCTTTCATATATAAATACAAAAATCCGACTAATAACAAATAAAACAAAAAGATAGCCACAATGAAAAATTGATTGGTAAATACGACGAGAATAAGACAAATAGCACCAATTCCCCCTATAAAAAGAGACTCTAACAACGGATGTTTCTTTTTTATAGTCTCATTCATACGCTTTCCACTGGAACTGCAAGTTTTTCTAAAATCCCTTGCAGTACATCTACTTTAGTTGTTTTCATATCCCCTTCAATTGTTAACGTTAAGCGGTGTGCACAAACCGGAGCTGCTAAAGCTTTCAAATCATCAGGAGTTACATATTCCCGCCCCTTTAATAAAGCCCTTGCTTGAACAGCTCTCATAAAAGCTAAAGATCCACGCGGACTCACCCCAATTTCTACTAAATCATGATTTCGCGTCGCTTCTACAATATCAAGCAAATATTCTTCCACCTCATCATGTATGTGAATCTTTTTAGATTGCTCTTGCAACTCCAATATGTCAGAAAGAGTTACAACGCCTTGTAAGTCATTAAATGGATTGTTTTCTTTAAAGCGTTTCAACATTTCCTTTTCATATTTACGATTTGGATATCCTTGGCGAATCGTTAATAGAAAACGATCTAACTGCGCATCTGGAAGCGTAAATGTCCCTGCCGACTCTAACGGATTCTGCGTCGCCAATACAATAAATGGGCTTGGTAATACATGTGTTATCCCTGCAATTGTTACTGTTCGTTCTTCCATTACTTCCAATAACGCTGATTGTGTCCGTGGAACGGCCCTGTTAATTTCATCTACTAAAACAAGATTTACAAAAATAGGTCCTTTCCTTGTTTTAAAATCACTCTCTTTCATATCAAAATATTCTAAGCCTACTACATCACCAGGTAACGTATCAGAGGTAAACTGGATACGTTGAAAGGCTCCATCAATACTTTTCGCAAGTGTCTTCGCCAGTGTTGTTTTTCCTGTTCCTGGTACGTCTTCTAATAAAACATGTCCGTTTGCGACTAGCGCAATCATTGCCAAATCAATTACTTCTTCCTTTCCTACAATGACTTTCGAAACATTTTCTTTAATTTTCTCTAATATAGACATATTTTGTATCCACCTCTATTATTTTACTTTTCTGATATTTTAACATGATAACCTTTTTCTATAAACTGGAAAATCTTTTTCTTCAGCCATACTTCACATATTCTTTTTTTCATGTAAAAAACTACTTGTACAAAAGAAATAAACCGTGAAATCTAGCGAATAAATGATAGGTTTCATCTATATAATCAAAGACTAAAATTTTGTAATGTTTATACCTTTCATCTCAATGGTATAAAGTGAAACTTCTATTAGTGGGGGTTTCTTCATCCCCCACTAATTGTTAGCCCTCACCAATCAGGCTTTTACGGGCAGTCACCTCCCACCTATCTTCCTCGTTTCACTTTGAATATTAAGATGGGGGACTTATGGCCCATAGATCAGGATATTTAGCTGAACGTCGGGAAAGATACACCTAAAAATGATTAGGGTGGTGTCGATGAATAGAATTTTTTACCTTTTCTTGTTATTTATTTTTTTCCAAATAGTTACTGTAAATAACGTATTTGCAAATTCAAATGATAAACCCCAACCTTTTGAACAAATCTATTCTGAAATTGGATATACAACTGTCGAAGAAGCTGTACGTGAAGTTGAAAAACATTTCAAACAAGACTTAAAACTGCCACTTAGAGTTCCTCCTATCGAATTCACACACTATTTTGGAAGATTTAGTGATTTAGAAGGTGAAATGAACGACTCATTTGAAATGGAATTTATTAGTGATAAATCTCCTGAAAACCATTACAAAATTGATGTGCGACCTGTTAAGCATAAAATCCCAATAAAAGATAAGTATGTTTTGGGTGTTTATAAGCTGAAAAATGACATTCAAGCCACATATATGAATATTTCTAGTTTTAATGTATTAGTTTTTGATAGAGATAATTGGCAATATATGCTTAGTTTTGATAAAAGGGGTTCTGACAAGGTGACACCCAAAGTATTAGTTAAAATAGCTAATTCAATTGATTACTCTTCCGAACAGAAAAACAAATATGATTGAAGGTATCGGGAACTTTGTATGAAGTTCCCTAATTTAGTTTAAAAATCTACATTAAAATTTAACAGATCCATTTCTTTAAATGTACAACACGATACATATACATTTTTCTCTTTCTATTACATTACAAAATTATTATTTCATTACCAGTGTTTCTATTTCCTTACTAACGTTTTAAAGCCTAATAACATATTGGAAAAGTCACTTTCATTCCTTTTAAAATAGGTGTTGGTATTACAGCCAGGAGGTGAAAGCATGATAAATAAACAACGTGAATTGTGGCTTGATTCAGCAAAAGGATTTGCAATGATTCTTGTTGTTGCAGGGCATGCTTACAATCATAACAGCCTTATAACCTACATCTATTGGTTTCATATGCCTGCCTTTTTTTTGTTTAGCGGTTATGTATCTAAACCGGTAGAACGATGGTCACAAATCGGACCTTATCTAAAAAGAAGAGCACATAGCCTTCTCATTCCTTATATAACGTACTTAGGTCTCTTCACAATCATTCGCTATGTAGAAGAATTAATACAAGGGAATGTTTCTTTAAATTGGTATATAGAAGATATTGGAAATGTACTGTTTGGTGGAAGGTTTATTACAAGCTATTACGGAGTATTTTGGTTTGTAACTTGTCTGTTCTTTACACAAGTATTATTCCTTGTTATCTTTCTTATTTTTAAAAGAACAAAAACCCGCTTGTTGTTTATTATACTCTTATATATAGTGTCTCATATTGAAGGAAGTTATATCGGTACATTGGGCGGCTTAGAGCCTTCCCTACATGTATGGATCCCTTGGAATATAGATGTGTCTATGCTTGCCCTTGTATATTATAGTATAGGGTATTATATAAAACCGTATATACAACAAATCCCTTCTGTACTTACAGGGGTCTGTATCTTATTGATAATTGGATTTATTACAATTCAGGAACTGAATATGATGGATTATCATTTAAGTATGAAGTATGTATCATATGAACACTATGGTTTGGATGTAGTGATTCCGTTAGTAATGACCATAGCATATTGCGGGATATTCCAGCTCATGAAATCCGGAACAATCCTATCGCTTTTTTCTCTTATTAACAAAAAAGGCATGGCTATCATGTATATGCACATAGGGGTTAATAAAATCCTCCTTCAATTTACAGATTACGGAAATATAATTTATACAATTGTAGGAGTAACAATCCCCCTATTCATTACTATATTTATTGTAGAGAAAAAAGATAAAGTTAGGAATCTCTTCTTATTCATAATACAAAGGCGTAGTGAATTAAGACGCTCTAGAAGGATGAGAACAGGATAAAGTGAAACTTCCATCAGTGGGGTTTTTCTTCATCCCCCACTGATAGTTAGCCCTCACCAATCGTGCTTTTACGAACAGTTGATTCCCCACTTACTTTCTTTACTCCTGCTGAATTTTGAGATGGGAGTCTTACTGCCCGTTAATGCGGGATAAATAGTGTATACAACTCTCTATACAAAAAAAGATGTCTAAATTAGACATCTTTTCATTTAGATACTAGATTAGCAAGTTTCCAATGGATATCTCCAAATGGATCAAGCTTGCTATCCATATATAGATACATACTATTGAAATCTTTTGGTAGATTTTCCATCTTAAATGAAACGTCAAAAGTTAAAGAGTAGCCAGCTGGAACACTTTTGAATTTCTCTTCGTACATAGGCATAACTTGACCTTCATATTTTTCTCCCGTCTTTTCATCTTTAACAAAATACTGTATTTCTGAAAGATCAATTGCTTTTTCATCAGCCCGAGCATTATTAATCGTAACACGAGCTACAATGCGCTCTATTCCATCTACTTGCTCATATTTTGCATTTTCAACTGTTGCTCTGTAGTACCCACCTTTTGCAATTTCTCCATATAGTAGTGCATCCTTCTCCATTTTGTTCTCTTCAGACACTTCTTTTGATTGAGTAGTTACTTCTTGCTTTGTTGTCGTTTGTTCACTACAAGCTACCGTTAAACTTGTAAGTAAAAATGCTGTACATGTTACTTTTAGTAAAGATTTCATAGAACTCCCTTTCCCTATCCAAAAAATTAAAACACAGGAATAATTTTACTCCAAAAGATAGATAGAAAGGAAGATTTTTTAGGGAATTTGTTTTTATTCCTAGAACGCTGATTATGTCAATGAAAAGTTCCTTAAGTATTTCTAATGTACTCTTTGTAAATGATTAGCCAAGCGTTCAGAAACAAGAATGGTATAAACCTTCACAACAGAGAAATAATACCAGTATAAAGTAACTATCTATTTAAGGAGGAACAATGCATATGTCTACTCATAAGCCAAATCGTTCAAAAAAAGAATTAACAACCAAAAAAAACCAACACACAAATGAGTTGAACGCCACGGAAGATGTAAGCATGCAGGATGGCGATAACATCTCAATTTACTGGGGCGATGAATGGAATGTAGAAGAGGGAGAAAAGAAACAAGAAAAATAAGGATAAACCTTAGAGATATTATATAAAGTGAAACTTTAATCAGTGGTTTTTTCCCCATCCTCCACTGATTCTCATTCCAATTATCTCGTAAAAAATATGTTCTGTTTAATCAGTAACGATACAGTTTTCAATAAACCTCAATATTCCATCAGTAATGTAGATACAATAATCTTTCTCCTCCCCCTGGAAGATGAGCAGTTAGCTATTTCTAGCTGCTCTTTTTAATTCATGTAATTTCTTTTCAAGTTCCTCCATTCGTTCATCTCTAATTTAAACATTATCTCTTAAAAACTCATTTTCTTCTTTTTAAGAAAATTCTTTCTAAATATTTAGCAACACTAACATCTGGAGGTATTTGTAAAATAAAAACGAATTCCTATATTTGCAAGATATAAAAATTTTAGGAGGATGTTAAAATGGAAAAAACAATGATGGTAGGAACAACAAACATGATGATGTCTATGGAAAAAATGATGTGCGAAATGAAATGTATGAAAATGATGATGAACAATATGATGCAAATGGATGTAGAAATGGATAAAGCTATGGTGAATAAAATGCAAGAATGTGATGAAATGATGAATTCTACTATGTCTATGATGAAAGCAATGAAAGAGAAATGTTGTTAATAAACAAAATTGTTTAAATACGTATATAAGGAAAGCTAGGTTTTTATCAGTCTTTCTTTAATTCATTTTTGATACGATTATATTTTAACACCTTTTTTTCAAAATGTTTGCCACTAAAAGGATATAACAAAATGTTTGAATCAAGAAACTTTTTGAGATTTTCAATGTCGTAATATATTTACATTAGCACTAACAATTGTATACATGTATCTTCTTACATTAGATTAGTTTTGCTTATCAACAAAAAAGGAAAAGAATTATTATAATTCTTTTCCTTTTCTAGTAGGGAAACTTCATATTCATTAGTTTTCCAATGAAAAATGTTGTAGAATTTATATCCCCTATTATAACAATATAAAGCATACATTAATATGAAATATTGCATATTAAAATGTATTTATGCCTAATACTTAGATTTTTTCTGGCTTGATAAATTGAAGGAGCTGTCCAATTTTTGTTTACTCGCTTGATAGTGATGTGAAGCAATCCATTTAAGATTGAATAAAAAAGAAGGAATTCCTACCTTTTCTCTTGAAAAGAAATATCGTCATATAATTGCTTCTAAGCAATAAGGCGCCCAAGCAGTTAATTGAAAAAATCCACTTCAAGAAGGTGTTGACCGTAAAAGAATTGTAAGCTGATCTAGATTAAATTGGCGCATTTCAAAAGAAACTTGTAGAGAAAAGGACACGATTGATGACGAGTATGCTCAAAATTTTTTCAATTAGATGAATCGTTTTCGTAGCATAATCCATCATTAATTTTTCTAGTAAAGAGGATATATAAGCCTTTTCACTCACCAATTAAACTGAAAGGAGTAAACAAATGAAAAAAATTACTCTTAGTGATTTAAACTCACCTGAAACTATGCGTGATCCTATTATGTTCTATAAGCCTCTCTTCGAAAAACAAGAACCCCTCTTTCGTCTGGATGACTTTTACGGTATGGGGGGAGCTTGGATCGCATTGCGCTATGACGATGTTTTTTCCATCCTGAAAGATCCTCGTTTTCTCAAAGATTTGCGAAAATTCGAACCACCCAAAGATAAACAGAAATTTATTGAAGAGAATACATCTGTGAGCAAGCTGTTTGAATGGATGATGAATATGCCAAATATGCTGACAGTCGATCCACCTGATCATACTCGCTTACGCCGGTTGGTCTCTAAAGCCTTTACCCCGCGTATGGTTGAGAACCTTCGTCCCCGTATTCAGGAGATTGCCGACGAATTGTTGGATGCGGTAAAGGAAAAAGGAAAGATGGATATTATTGCGGATTTTGCCTATCCTCTGCCCATTATTGTTATTTCAGAAATGCTTGGAATTCCCACTGCTGATCGAAATCGATTTCGTGCCTGGACACATGAACTCATGAACGCTGCTATGGATCCTCGTCAGGGTGCTACAGTTACTGCAACGCTCGAAAAGTTTATTCATTACATTGAAACATTACTAGCACAAAAGCGCGTAAATCCTAACGATGATCTGATGAGCGCTCTAGTCCAAGTACAAGAAAAGGAAGACAAGCTAAGTAAGAACGAGCTTCTTTCGACGATTTGGCTTCTCATTATAGCTGGGCATGAGACAACCGTCAATCTAATTGGTAATGGCATACTCGCGTTACTGCAACATCCCGAACAAATGGACCTGCTACGAGCCAACCCTTCGATGCTTCCCTCCGCTGTCGATGAGCTGTTGCGATATGCTGGTCCAATTATGGTAGGTAACCGTTTTGCCGGTGAAGACATCACGATGCATGACAAAACGATTCACAAAGGTGAAATGGTGCTGTTCTCTCTGGCAGCTGCCAACATTGATCCGAAGAAATTCTCTAATCCTGAAGCATTAGATATTACACGCGAAGAAAATGATCATCTAGCTTTCGGCAATGGTATCCATCACTGTTTAGGTGCTCCGCTGGCACGCCTAGAAGGACAAATTGCATTTGGCACATTGCTGCAACGTCTACCTAATCTGCGTCTAGCAACTAAACCCGAGCAACTCGTTTATAATTATAGCAAATTCCGTTCTCTTGCAACTCTACCAGTAGTTTTCTAGCTCTTGCTGCCCGTGATTACCAAAATCATTAAAAAAATTGGCTTTGCCTAACAAAAACTCATCCCCCACTTTCATTGATGTTTTCACACCTTCATGTTTAGACGTGGGGGATGAATTTCGAGATAGTATTAAATTTTACCCAGCAAATATTCTTCTTCGATCATAAGCAAAAATAGTCATCATTACACCTAAGATAGCACAAACCATATACATAAATGAGTATGAGGTAAAGTCAGCTATCGGCCCCATAATGACACTGCCTAGCGAAACACCTAAATCAGCCATGGCAATAAATAAACCAATTAACACATTACGATTCTTTTGTGGCAAGACAAAAGTCAAATACGTTGTTAATGCTGGATAAAGAAGAGCCTGAGGTATTCCCATTAAAATTGCACCTATGTAGAAAAAAACTGCTCCGCCTATTATAGAAAAACTTACACACTGTGCAGCTACTGCTAAAAGAATCATAGTCCCCATAACAAAAGACGAGTGCCATTTACCGTCTGAAGGAATTTTTTTTCTTAAAGCAAAACGAACGAAGACAACAGTCCCCGCCTGAAGCATTAAATAAACTCCAGCATTTCCACTTTTCAACTGTATAGCGTATAGTGGTATAAATGTTGTAATAGCTCCAAATACGATCGAAGCAACTAACATTAATATACTGCATTTGAACAAAAGTGGATTTTTTACTAACTGCCTGAAAGATTTAAGTATACTTTCTTCTTGCTCAGTACTATCTGAAACAGGTTGCTTCTTTCTTTTTTCTATTTTAACACTATAGCCAAACATCCCTGTAAAGATGGCAATTGTTATCAGCACCACTGTAAAATAATCCATACCTCCTGCCTTCCAAATGTTATATGCTACTACAGGCCCAATAATACCTGGCATATTAGCAAATAAAGAGTAAAGTGAAATTCCCTGAGAGCGATCCTTCTCTGACAGTGCATCAATTATCCCCAGCTGTAATGCCATTGAGAAGAAAGCTGTCGAAACTCCTTGTAAAATACGTGCAACGAAAAAGCCCCCTAACCCAGAAATAGTATATAATATTAAAGCAAAACCATTGAGAATGAGAATAATACGTAATACGTTTATCGGACCGTACTTTTGAATAATATGACCTGCCCACGGGCGAAAGAACATAGTTGTAAATAGATACCCTCCCATAATTAAACCAATTGTTGTATTGTTCGCCCCTAATATTCCCCCTTGCAAAGGAATAATAACGTTTAATATGGCATTAGCACTAAAATAAAGAAAAACTAATATATATAAACGTAGAAAAGGCCAAGACATAGCTCCATTCACAATTTCTCCTCCTAATTCTATACCTCTTTGCAACGAACTCTTTTTCTGAAATCGTTTCATTATTTACCTAAAAAGACCTACTCTTTTCATACCTACACTATAATAATGATGCATACTCAACATGGATCATATCAAAACGTTACTACCATCCCCAGTAATTTCCTTGCATATTCTGACCGAACATCCTTTAATTGCTCAATCTGGGCTATTTCTTCAATCTGACCATCTTTAAAGATTATAATTCTATCACAGATATAGGCAGCAGCTTGAATATCATGTGTTATAAAAATATAACTCATATCATAAATCTTTCTTAATTCCTTTAATAATTCAAGTACTTGTTTTTGAACAGATACATCTAAAGAGCTGATTGCTTCATCTAATAAAATGCATTTGGGCTCCGTTGAGATAGCTCTTGCGATACATACTCTTTGAATTTCCCCTCCCGATAACTCATGAGGGTATTTCTTTCTATAGGACGGATTTAATCCAACTTGACTTAGTAAATTATTAATCTTGTTGTTAAATTCTTTTCTATCCTTTTTCTGAGCTTTTAAGGGCTCCATAATCGCTTCTTCAACAGTAAAAAATGGATTGATTGAGGAAGCATAGTCTTGAAAGACAGCGCTAATGTTACCTAACCTCACTTTTCTGTCCTCTACACGATTTCCCTCAAATAAAACTGTTCCACGGTCAGACTTTTCAATTCCTAATATCAAGCGTCCTAATGTTGACTTTCCACTGCCACTTTCTCCGATAATGCCGAGACATTCGCCATTCCTACATTCAAAACTAACTTTCTTCACGATTTTCTGCTTTTTTCTAGAAAATAATCCGCCTTTATTATAAGATTTCTCAACACGATCAACTATCAACAATTAGAACTCCTCCCCACTATTCTCTTAAAATGATTGCTTAGTGCTAATCTAGTGGATACTAAATATCTTGTATATTCATGTTGTGCTTCTGAAAAGATGGTTTGGGTATTGCCCCTTTCAATAACTCTCCCATCCTTCATTACCAAAATGTTATCGGCAATTTTTTTTACAATACCTAAGTCGTGGGAAACAAAAATCATCGAACACCCCATTCTTTCCCTTAATTTAACAAATTGCTCAACGACCTCAAATTGTGAAATTGTATCTAGTGCTGTGGTCGGCTCATCAGCAATTATAATGTCAGGCTTCAATACTAATGCCAATGCAATCATAATTCGTTGTAACATTCCACCCGATAGCTGGTATGGATATTTATGCATTATCTCTATCGGATTTTTCAACATGACACTTTCCATAGCATGTTTCATTTCACCCACTATTTTGCTATTATTCCAACCAAAATGTTGGGCAAGCGTTTCCCTTAAATGAACACCAATCACACAGGAAGGATCAAATGCACTCATGCCATTTTGTAGAATCATACAAAGTTTTTTTCCTCTTTTCTTTCTCATCTCTTTCTCAGAAAGACTATTCAAGTTTTCTCCTTTAAATAGAATATCTCCCGATTGATGAATACAAGGTTTATTCAATCTAATAATTGACCTACACGTTACAGACTTCCCACTGCCACTTTCTCCCACGATTGCTAGACAGCTTCCATGCTCTAAATGAAATGAGCTATTATAAATAATCACTTTATTAGTGTTGCTATTCCAGATTCTTAAGTTTTTGACTTCTAATATATTCATAAATTTATTTTGCCACCTCTTTTTCTTTTAACTTATCTTTAGGGGTGATCCAATTTTCTCGAGCATTATTTTTAGAAGTTCTTAATTTAGGATCTAAAGCAATCTGAAATGCATCAGATAAAAAATTAAACGCCGATACCACAATAATAGTAGCTAGTCCAGGTGCTAACATTAACTCTGGTTTTGAAAACATAACTTTTCTCGCCTCATTTAACATCATTCCCCATTCGGCATCTGGGGCTTGAACTCCTAAACCTAGAAATGAAAATCCAGATATTTGTAAAATCATTGAACCAATAGAGCTACTTGAGATCACCGCTATATCAGGCAATGCAACAGGAACAATATGCTTACATATAATTTGCATATTACTAATACCAGATGCTTTAGAAAATTTCACATAGTTTAACTCAGAATACTGCATAACAGATGTTCTGATTACTCGAGCAAACCATGCCCATTTGATGAAAATAAATGCAATTAATATATTCTTAAAACCCACGCCTAGAATACCCACAACTGCTAATGCCATAACGTACCCTGGAAAAGAAAGCATAATATCACAAATCCTCATGATAAAAGCATCTACTCTTCCTCTAAAATAACCGGCTATGAGCCCTAAAATAGTTCCAATTGAAACAATTATCAATAGCGTAACTAAAACCCATAGAATACTAGGACGAATTCCATAAATCAGTCTAGATAAGACACATCTCCCTAAGTGATCATTACCTAATAGGTATTCCCACGATGGGGCTTCATACCGAAGTCTCATATTTACTTCCTCGGGATCATGTGGCGCAAGTAAAGGAGCAAATATACCGGCAACAATTATCACAACAATGACTACCAAAGATATAATGGCTAACCTATCTTTCCCTAAAGCTTTTAATATTTTCATTTAGAGATCATTCCTTAATTTAGGATTCATTACAGCATTTATAATGTCGGAAATCATATTAAACAACACAAATGCTACCGCTAGTATAAGGACATACGCTTGGATAACCGGTAAATCTCTACTTAGAATAGATTTAACACTCAGACTTCCTAACCCCGGCCATGCAAACACATTTTCTATTACTACTGTGCTTCCCAATATTATAGGTATAGACATACTAAATATTGAAACAGCAACTTGCAGTGAATTTCTTAAAACATGTATAGTAATTTTCCCCTCTGTTAAGCCACATGCTCTTCCATACAGTACATAGTCTTCATTTAAGTTACTTAACATCGAACTTCTAACAGTTCGAAAGTAAACACCTGCATAACTTATCGTGATGACAATAACCGGTAGAATATAACTTTTATACGAATTCATCCCGCTTGTTGGTAATAGATCGAATTTAACAGAAAAATACCAAATCATAACGGAAGCAAGCCAGTATGATGGCATTGCTGTTAGAAGAAATAAAATCCCTCTTACTGATTTATCAATTATCCTTCCTTCTTTCATTGCACAGATAACACCTAATAATATCGATAAAATAATAATAGAAACAGATGACACTATGGTTAGTTTTAATGTATTTAGAAAAGCTGGTCCTATTAATGACCAAACTGGTTTCCCTGTAACATATGAATTCCCAAAATCTAATTGCAAGCAGGCAATGGTCCAATGTAAATATTGTTCTATAAATGGTTTATCCAGCCCTAACTTCTCTTTCGTTTGTGCAATTAATTCACCTGTTATTTCTGGAGTATCTTGTGCACGTAATACCACTTCTGCCGGATCTAAAGGAGAAAGATTGATTAAAACAAACGTTGCCAATGAAATAACGAAAAGTAAAGGAATAGATATTAATAACCTTTTAATAATATAGCTTCCCATAGAAAATCTCCTTTTAATAAAAGGGGGAACCCCCCTCTATATCTTTATTTAAAGTTCATTCTCTCAAATGGTAACTCATATTGTGTTTGCTTAAATGAAATGTCTTTTAAGTTTTTGGGAGCAACTACAGTGACACGACCATATGAAATTGGAATAAAGACTGCTTCATCATGAACAGTTTTTAAAATATCAGCATACAATTGTTTTCGTTCTGCCTCATTCGTAGATACCATAACCTCAGCAATTTTATTGTAAAGCTCATCTGCCTTTGCAATACCACTAGTAGTCTGCAAATAAGAAGCATTGGAAGTAAAACCAGCTATTGTGCTTTGTGGATCATACGCTAGTCCCCATGTTTGATTGAATAGTAAGTCATAGTCTCCTGTTGACCTTCTATTAGCGATTGAAGTTGATTCTTCACCAATAATTTTTAATTGAATACCTATACTTTTTAACGAACTTTGAATAAATTCAGCCTCTGCTTTTTGGGAAGGAGAATTACTATCATAATAAAGATTCATTGCTAGTTTATTGCCGTCTTTAGTTCTAGCAACAGCATCACCTTCCAATACCCAGCCTGCTTTTTTTAAAATTTCTTTTGCTTTTTCTAAATCATAGCCTCGTTTCTTCAATGGAACATCTGCATAATTAACATTAGAAGAGAACAGTGTATTAGCTACTGTTTCGGTATTATTTAAAATATCCTTGGTAATTGTTTCTCTATCAATAGCGTACCAAATAGCCTCGCGAACAGCTTTTTCACTTACTGGATTATGAGATTTACTACTATTAGCCACGATCATTTTCGTATTCATTGCTTCACTTCTAGTAATTTTATAGTTGCCTGAATCAATCAATTGCTTCATTGCCTCAACATCAATACTGTCTGCACCTCTATCATCTGTGAAAGCAAAATTAACTTCTCCTTTTTGTAATGCTAAAAATGTTGTTTCCCCTGCTGGTAGAACTTTAGAAGTTATCTTCTTAATTTTAGGTAAGCCACCCCAATAGTTTTCATTTGCTTTAAAGGTTGCGGATTCATTGATTTTATGTTCATCGAGAATATATGGACCTGTACCGTTATATCCATTTACACCATCTTTTGTTTTCCCATTCACAAAATTTTCAGGTGATATAAATACATAAGGTCTAGTCATAGACAATTCAACTAGAGTTGGATAATATGCCTCTGATAGCACCAATTCAACTGTATATTCATCCACCACATTACAAGCTACTATTTTTGTTGATAGTTTAATCCATGAATGCTTTTCTGCATTATTTTGTATAGCATCAATATTTTTTTTCACTGCTTCTGCATTAAATGGTTCCCCATCATGAAATTTCACGTCTTTCCTTAGATGAAAAGTATATATTTTTCCATCTTTTGATATCTCCCATGATTTAGCAAGTAAAGGCTTAATCCCTTCTTTTGTATTTTCAACTAATGATTCATATACCATTCCTTGAGCGGACATTGAACCTGTATACAAATGCGGATTCATATCATTAATATCTTTAGATACTGCATAAGTTAATTCTTTTTTGTTACTTATTGAATGATCACCTTCCTTTTTCTTGCTATCTGAGCTTTTCAAAATTATAATGCAGGCAGCTAGAAGGCATAAGACCGAAAAAACTAGAATCGCTACCTTAAATCTTTTAATCAACAAAGTATTCCTCTCCCTTTCGTCTTCTTAATTTAGATGTAATTTATTTTTGCTATTTAACTATGATTGACGTTCCAAACATATTAATCAAAATATGAAAATAGTAATCATTACGATTTAAATAGTGTAGTGATTTACTTTAAGTGAAAGCTTATTCCACCATCTTATCTTCAATATTTTTTCCTATTTCACTACAAATCATATTCAAATCTTCATCAAAACTTTGAATACAATATGCATTAGATAATAATTCTCCTTTATAGAATTGAGCAACTTTTTCAATTTTACTCTCGTATGTCTTAATAAATTTATCTATTGTTGGACAATTTAAACCTAAATATTTTGCAATTCCTTGTATTATTTTAATACGATAATAGTCTTCCTTAGGCATTCTCGGGATATCCCAATACCCTTCTCTATTGACAAACATTTTTCTAATTGGAACAGCTGAAAAATCAAAATATTTTCCATCCTTATCTGGTTCTGAAAAAGGATCAATTAATAATGAGGAATAACGAATATACAATAAATATTCTTGATGGATATCTTCTAAATGATTAAAGTTTTCTATATCTTGTCGAGATAGACTTTCCAATCTTACTGGATAATTATCATCTGTCATGAATTTCAACAAATTAAGTCTTTTAATCTTCATTTTCTCTACAATATTCATAATTTCCTTCCATTGGGCCAGCATATCACGTATTAAATATTGTGTAATTGGACCTTCAGGGTAAATTTTATACACAAATTTTTGGGTATCTAAACCTCCGAATATTGCACTTAACGAAAAATCATTCATAAATAATGGTGGGTGAACATACAAAGAAATATTTCTTGTTTCTGCCTCAATTGGAGATTTCATGATTTCTAGAATAATTCCTAATTGTTCATATGCCTTACAGAGCATGTCGACATTTTTAGATGGATAATCCGTCGATCCTATAGCAATTCTTTTCTTAATCGCTGTTGTCAAAACATGATTAGAAGGGCTATCGTCCATCCATCGTGTATCCCCATAATATGTAGAAAAGCTAATAATTTCTGCTCGCGAATTAATACGATTCATATAATTACTTATTAAGCTATTTGAACCAAAAGTCGGAGAAATTAGAACAATACACCTTACTTGTTTCAAAATCTCTTTATTAATTTGCTTTATTACTTCAATATATGCATCCGTTGTTACAGAGAAAATAATGGTATCCCAATTACCTTTAATAGTTTCATACCCTTTAAAAACTTGATCAACGAAGCATTCACCTTCCATATTTCGATGTTGTTCATTTTGAATACTTACACGAATTAGATGATTACTTTGTTTAAGAGCCGAAAAAAAGTTCTCTGAACGAACTGATTCTCTTCCAGCAATCCCTACGTCACTTTTCAATTTCTTTTTTAAATTTACAGCAAGTTGAATAGATGTAGGACCAGTTCCTAATACTAAGACACGCTTAAAAGCACTCATAAAATCTTTCCTTTCTCATAAGTAAGCAATTTAAACCTTTTGATACAACTCAATATCAAACACATTATCTGGACGCAATATATCATCAACTTTATTCCATTTTTGTTTATCAACTTCCCTCGAAGGGTAATTAAATAGAGACTTTAACTGATTACCATATCTCATAGCTACCACTACATTATCATTTGTTAATGTATGTAATTGTTCTAGTATGTCATATTTATCTTTAACGGTTGAACTAAAAATGATATGAGTCGCATCTCTTGTAAAATCAAGATTTTCTACTGGTACTCTTTCTAATCTAATATTTAATCCTGCACCTATTCTTTCTACAACGTTTAATCCAAGTTTGATAGCCTCATCATCAATATCTATGCCAATAACCTCTGCTCCCGTTCGCTTAGCAATTAATATTGGTGTCATTGGAAATGAGCCAGCCCCTACTAGTAATACTTTTGAATCAGAAGTAATTTGAAAACTACCAAATTCCTTTTCAATACATGATTCTATATTCTTAAAGTAATCTGTTATTTCAGCAACTCCACTAAGAAGCTTTAATGCACGATATTTTTCCATAATAGCTACACAAAGCGCTGATTTTTCTCTTAAAGACACCGCAAGTTGGTTCAAATCACAGTATCCTTGTTGCTGTAATTTCTCCCACATTTCTTTGTTCCTCGTGTTTATAATGAAGTGTGAGTATTCATCTATTAAGGTCTCTAACTCCAAACAATCATTGATAGTGTGATCATATCTTCCTATCAAGGCATTAAATTTCTCTAGGTACTTACTCAAATATTTTAGAAAATCCCCTAAGTCATTCATTTATCTTCGCTCCAATACAATGTAATAGTTAAACATTTATAAACGCTTTTCCTTGCGCTACTATCTCAACACCCCCTTCAATTTTAAGACTTGAAAGCTCTTCTTTATGAAAGTTGGCAACAACAGTAATAGTTCCACCAGGTTGTCTTACATGTGCAACAACCTCCTTTTGATTTTTCCAAGCCAAATAAGCTCCTAAAGAGGCAGTACCTGAGCCGCATCCCCGTTCCCATACCATACTATCAAGATATGGAACATAGATAAGTGGAGCCAATTCATTAGAATTTGATTCATATAATAGGATGCCTATCAATTTAGTGTTTAAGGTTAGTGCCAGTGATTTTGCTAATGTTTGAGCTTTTTTTCTCATTGCTTTATTAATAGCCTCCACTTCTATCACAATATGAATAGACTCTTGATAATTCACTATAACGATGTCCAAATCATTTCCTTCATGCTTTATAGTTTTCTGCTCTATCTTTTTAGGGATAGGCATTGTAACTTGGCAATAATATTCCTCTAACTCTCTTCTCACTTGACACACTATGAGTTCCTCTGTTCCTGAAACTTCTAATAATATTTCTGATAAATCATTGTGTTTCAGTCCTTTTTTAGATGCAATAAAAGCTGCTAATGCCATACAGGCGTTACCACAGAACTCACCTCCAGCCATTTGTAGATGTGCGTCGGCTTCATACTTTGTAGATTCTTCTATAAATCCTACTTGTTCTGCATACACGCTGTCATACGACATAATTTTTTTTGCAATCGTCTTATACTCTATAACTGGATGATTAGTCTTAACGAGAATCGTCATATTTTGAGTTGGATTAAATTTTATAAACTCTATTTCCTGTGTCATCTCACTTATCCTTTACGTCATATTTTTATTGAACTTTCTTTGCTCAGTCAAATGAAAATAGTAATCATTACGTTTTACATCACGGGAATAGATTATATCATAATTTTGATGGTGTCAATATTTATTCTTAAATTAATTGGATGCTTCTGAGGCCGATGAAGAGCCGTTTTCTTTAAATCTAATTCTTACACTCTCTCTTTGTTCACAAAAAGTTCGATTATTTCACATAATAGGATACCCTATAATTATGATAAAATAATTTTGAATCTGCTATAACATAACTCCTGGGCAACTAGGAGTTTTTGCTATATTACGATTATAGTGTGAAAATACAATAGGAATCTACGAATCAAAAACTAACATTACGAATTCTACTTCAGGAGGTATACAATGAAAAAATTATATTATGCATCGTTCGTATATTTAGTCATCGGTTTATTATCAGGTGTATTTGCTAGGGAATATGCAAAATCAAAGGGTATTCTAGGATCTACACTGCTGAACCTTTTACATACACATACGCTCGTACTTGGGTTTTTATTCTTTTTAATTGCCTTAGCATTAGCAAAAGCATTTTCATTCCATAAAGTGAAGGGTTTTAATATGTGGTTCATCGTCCATAATATTGGATTAATTTTAACCCTTTCTTCACTGGCAACTCGAGGGCTTCTTCAACTAAATGGTGCTAATTTTAAAGAATTAACCTATATAATCGGATTCTCTCATTCTCTCATCGGCCTTACCCTAGTTTGGTTTATGATCCTATTAAAAAAATCGTTCTAAATGTAATGTGTAACAAAACATCACCAAAAATAGAAACGAGGCTGTCTATAAAATTTTTGTAAAGACAGCCTCGTTTCTATATGGATCATTCCCCTATTTCAGCAAACTTCTTAATGCGTTCACCAATCTCATCACGAACACGTTGGAATACTGACCACTCTTGTCCTGCTGGGTCATCAAATCCCCAGTGAACACGTTTTACATGTGATGATGTAGTTGGACATACATCATTCGCATGACCGCAAAGTGTAACTACAAGATCCGCTTTATTTAAAATGTCGCGATCAATGACATCAGATGTTTGATTCGTAATATCGATTTCTACTTCTTTCATCGCTTGAATCGCATTTGGATTTACGCCATGTGCTTCGATTCCTGCAGAATATACATTCCATTTGTCACCTAAATATTTCTTTCCAAATCCTTCAGCAATTTGACTACGGCAAGAGTTACCTGTGCATAAGAAGTAAATTATTTTTTTGCTTTCCATGTAAATTCCACCTTTATTACAATTGTTTTTGAAAGTATTTTTTCTGAAACATAAGTGCTATATTTACAAGCGCAATCATGACTGGCACTTCAACTAGAGGACCAATAACCGCCGCAAATGCTGCTCCAGATTGAATCCCAAATACCCCTACAGCTACAGCGATTGCTAATTCAAAGTTATTACTTCCAGCTGTAAACGCTAATGTTGTTGTTACCCCATAACTTGTACCAATCTTCTTACCCATAAAGAAAGAAACAAAGAACATCAATACAAAATAAATGAGCAATGGAATCGCGATACGTACAACATCGAATGATACGCTAACAATGACTTCACCTTTTAATGAGAACATCACAATGATTGTAAATAATAATGCGACTAATGTAATTGGACTAATCTTTGGTATGAATATTTTTTCATACCACTCTCTACCTTTTACTTTTACAAAAATCAAGCGGGTTAGCATGCCAGCGATAAAAGGAATTCCTAAGTAAATAAAGACTGACTTTGCAACCTCTCCCATTGTAATATCAATAACAGCACCTTCAATCCCTAGCCATTCTGGAATGACTGTTACAAATACATAAGCATACACTGAGAAAAATAACATTTGGAATACAGAGTTAAATGCTACTAACCCTGCCGCATATTCTGTATCACCTTTTGCTAAGTCATTCCAAACGATAACCATTGCAATACAACGCGCTAAACCGATCATGATGAGTCCTACCATATATTCTGGCTTATCCTGTAAAAATATAATAGCTAAAGCAAACATGAGGACTGGTCCAATAATCCAGTTTTGTACGAGTGATAAGATGAGTACCTTCACATCTTTAAAAACACGTCCCATCTCTTCATAACGAACTTTTGCAAGCGGTGGATACATCATTAAAATTAATCCAATTGCAAGCGGAATAGAGGTTGTTCCTACCTGTAACCGATTCATCCCATCCACAAAACCAGGTGATAGATACCCTATTACAATTCCCACTATCATCGCAAGAAAAATCCAAAGGGTTAAAAATCGATCTAAAAACGATAATCGTTTCATTTTTTCTCCTTTTTGTTTTAACAACATGAAGTTGAATTTATATTCTTTTCATCAGAACTTACACAGGACATTTCTACTTTATGAATTTCACTATCAGCCTTCGTATAGAAAAACTCCCATTCATTCCTGTCAGAATCCGTTACCCAAAACTTATCTTGCACAGCATAGCAACAAGTTGTATCCATTTCCTCACGAGCAAAGAACCCTTCTTTTTCTAAACGCTCTTTATGCATGACTATTTCTTCTTGATTCTCTACTTGGAAACCAAAATGATTGACCTGGCTTCCTTTTACTTCATCTCTTACATTTAAAGTGAAATTTAGTCCTGGACTTTCTAATAGAAACTTCGCATAATCTTCTTTTACTTTCACTGGTATTACCCCAAATACCTTACTGTAAAACTCAATTGATTTTTCCAGATTCGTCACATTAATCCCCACATGTACATATTGCATATTCCATTCCTCCTATACAATTAATCAAAAATATTTGATTTATATAACACAAAAAACTCAGTAGCAACTACCTCTGCCAGTTTTTCGGAACACACAACAAAGTTCTTCCGACAACAAATTATTCACTTCTTCATCATTTAAATCGTAATAGCTCCATGTTCCTTTTGTTTCTTTTACAATTAAATTCGCATCAAGTAATATTTTTAAATGATACGAAAGTTTTGATTGTGAAATCCCAAATACTTCTGTTAAATCGCATACACAAGTCTGTCCACGTTGACATAACTCATACATGATCTCTAATCTTTTTTTGTCTGCAAGAGCTTTAAACTTTTTTTCAAACTGACTGAAGTTTTCTTTCACACACGCCACTCCTTTCATCAACTTTTTTTGATATTTATATTATATGCACTGTTTCATTATAAATTCAACAAATAAATCAAAAAAAATTGATTTATTTGTTTGTTACATGAATACTAAATACTAGCCTTAAAGGGAAAGGATGTTCAAAACTACTCCTTTCCCTTTCTTTAATCTTTTCCTAACAATGTGAATTCATAATTTCACCCAAAGCAAAAAAAGAGTCTCATTTCGTCTATGGGACTCCTTTCACCTTATATATTTGTAGTTTTATATTTAAGCAGATTTTTTAATCTTATTATTATAAATAAACATCCGACTTAGAACTGTCATGACAACTGCAAGTAGAAGAAAATATACAGGCATAACAAGTAAAGAACCTGTATGCAACTGACTCATTCCCCATATCGTAATTGTAACAATTACATAATACCCTAAACTAAATATAGCACCTGCTGTTCCAATAACTTCCTGGAAATCTACTAACGCTAAGCTTAAACAGTTCGGCAAAGCAATCCCTATTCCTAATAGCAATACAAATATAGCTATAAGAAAGAGAATCATGTTTATCATATTTGCACTAGTGCCAGTACAAGCAACGATTGATAAAATAGTCGCTCCTCCCGTCATTACGATGCAACCTATATAAATAATCTTTTCTGGTTTATAAACTAAAAGTAACCGCTTTGAAATTTGCGCTCCAATAACGGAAGCGAAAGCTACCACTATACCTAAAAAACCAAATACGCCAGGTGATAACTTAAAATATTCAATGAAGATGAACGGTGCTTCAGCGTAATAGCTAAATAATATACCGTTTGTTCCTCCAATCAGCACACCAAATGTTACGACTTTTGGATCTTGAATCATTCGTTTTATGACAGAAAAAATGTTTATACTATTTACTGTTACATTCTTACGAGTTTCTGGCAAGTTCATACAAGTACAAACCAATAGCCCAATACTTATCAAAACTAAAGTAAGAAAAACACTTCTAAATCCAAATATTTGATCCATCCACCGATTAATGGGCCAATAGCTGGCGTGAATGCAATAACTGCTGAAATTTGCGCAAACATAACATGTCGTTTATGCCCATCTACACTTTCACGCAAAATAGTTTGTGTAACAACTGATCCTGTACTCGCTCCAAACGCTTGTACAAAACGGCTAAATAGCAATACTTCAATTGAATGTGCCAAGTAACATAATAAGCTACCAAATCCATAAACTACAATTCCCCAAATCATTGCTGGACGACGCCCAATTATATCAGACAACCACCCCCAGCAAAATACACCTAAAGCAAATCCTGCAAAGTAAATGCTAAGCGTTAGCTGCGTAGCATTATTACTGACATGCAACGCTTTCGAAATATCTGGTAAAGATGGTGTGTAAATTGTTTCACTAATTTGTGGGAATGCCACAAGAATAATCATTAACCATAACGATGGTACTGAGACTTTTTTCATTTTCTAATACCCTCCTATAACTTAGAAAATCTCAGATATTTAGAGTTTTTCTTCGCTACGGAACTGGAGGGGCCATTATCGAAATACGATCATAAAACAACAAACGAAACACCTCGATTGCTTCATGTTAATACCTATAGGAGGGTATGAATTAACATTAATTTTTCATTGCTTCTATTTACAAAGGTTAACATATATTATGAGTTTTTGTATATAAAAAACCTACTAATCAAATAGTAGGCTCTTCGTTTCATTCTCATAACCCGTCTACAAAGCATCTCTATTTTTCAGGTGTAAACCACACAATCTGCTGAATTCTCACAAATACCGGTATTTCATTTTCTTCTAATACAACATGATCTGGCTTCACACTTCGCAAAGTTCCATTTACACTTCCCCGAATTGTTTCCACTACAATTCTTTTTCCAACGATAGATTGCAATGTTTGTACAACATATGGATCAACAAGCGCAACCACTTCACCACTTATCTCATAACCATCTCGAAAATAACCGAACACGTCTTCATATGAATAGTACATATGGCTCCCCTCTTTTCAAGATTTACTGTAGTGTATGTGGCCTGCATGCAGAAAGTGCCTATCTAACAGAAAAAACGACGCCATAATATGACATCGTTTTCGTATGTAAGGAAGACTAGAAGAGACTCTTCTAACCTACTCCCATTTATAAGTCCAAAATTGTTCAATTTGTAACCATTTTAATGTTGCAGCATCTTTGTTTTGCAGTTTTACTTCCGTTTCTTCTAACATCGCTTCTGTTTGTGAACGATGCGCACGTAAAGCTGCTAATTTTTGTTCAAATGCTTCACTAATGTTGTTAACAACATCTGGTTCACCTAATACTTCTTCACGATTTTTTGTAATCGCAACTGCATGAATAACCGGGCGCGTTTCTTTTGGCATACGTGATACTGCACGGACTGTAGCACGACCGAATGCATCATGGTCTGGATGAACACCGTGCTCTGGATAGAATGTAATAATTCGTGATGGCTGCACATCGCGAATGACCGTTTCAATTTTATCTGCTACAAAGTCTATATCTTCAAATTCTAATGTTTTATCATGAAAACCAAGCATTCTTAAATCCTCAATGCCCATCGCTTCACATGCATCTTTTAATTCCTTTTCACGGATATTTGGAATTGTTTCACGGTTTGCAAACACATTCTTTCCCATGTTACGTCCCATTTGTCCAAGCGTTCCGCACGCATATGTTACAGGTACTCCTTGCTTTCTTAATAAACTAATTGTTCCTCCTGCTGCAAACGATTCATCGTCTGGATGCGGAAATACAACAAGTACGTGTCTTTCCATACTTTTCCCTCCTTCTTATTTAAATGGCGTTAAGCTTAACTCAAGTGCTACGGCTAAGCGACCTTTATTGTCATGTCCTGCTAGTAATAGACGATCTTGCTCGTCTACTTCCCAATGCGTAATACCTTCAGCATATACCCAGCCATGCCCCATTTTAAGACCTACTCGGTATGGATTTGTTCCTGTTATTTTCCCGCGTTCGAAACGAATCATTGCATTTCGAATAAATGCTCCAACTGTCATCATTTTTTCATTAAAATGTGAAGCGTATGCTCCATTTGTCGTTTCTAAATGAATATATACATCTTTATTTACAAAACGTTCGATTTCATGTTGAATAACAGCACTATCTTTTACTATTTCCATCGGATTTCACCTCTTTAAACCATTTTACGCAAAAATAATGTAAATTGCTATCTCTATATTAGAGTACAAAGCTCACTTTGCATAATAATTTGCATTTCGTTTTTTATTTTTATATAGCATGTGAAATTTATTAATCCTTTTCACTTTTGCAAATTATTTTCTTTCTCGTTTTGAATTTGCTACAATAGTGGTTATGCAGAGGGATATATTTCGACAATTGAATACATATTTTAAAGAAGGTGACATGTTGGAACATTCAGCACACGAAGTAGCAAACCTGCAATATTATTTTGCGATCGCCGTATTTTTAGTGATATATGGATTTATTATTTCTGAGAAATTGAACCGTGCTGTAATTGCACTGTTCGGTGCTGCCATTATGATTATTTTTGGAATTGTAGACTTACATACTGCTTTCACATCACATATTCAGTGGGAAACCATTACGCTCTTAATCGGGATGATGATTCTCGTACATATTACGAGTCAATCTGGTGTATTTGAATATGTAGCGATTAAAGCAGCAAAAGCAGCCGGCGGAAAACCGATTCGAATTTTATTATTTTTATCCCTATTAACCGCAGTCGGTTCTGCATTTTTAGATAACGTAACAACCGTTTTATTAATCGTTCCTGTTACACTATCTATTACACGAATTTTAAAGGTACAACCTGTTCCTTATTTGATTTCGGAAGTATTATTTTCAAATATTGGTGGGACCGCAACGTTAATTGGTGATCCCCCAAACATCATGATTGGATCTGCTAATAAACACTTAGATTTTAATGCCTTTTTGCTCAATTTGGCACCAATTGTACTTATTATTTCCATTGTTACATTAGGCATTATTTATTTGATGTATCGTAAAAAATTAAAAACAACACCTGAACAAATTACAAAACTTATGGCTTTAAACGAAAAGGACTATATTCGTGACCGAAGCTTACTCCTAAAATCTCTTTCCATTTTAGGTTTGACAATTCTCGGGTTTGTTCTTCATTCGATTATTCATGTAGATGCCGCAGTTATCGCGATGACTGGCGCAACACTTCTCATGTTGATTGGTATGAAACAACACGAATTAGAAGATGTATTTGCTCATGTAGAATGGGTAACGATTTTCTTCTTTGCCGGTCTTTTTGTTCTGGTTGGCGGATTAATTGATATTGGCCTTATTTCATCCCTTGCGAAAGAAGTAATCGATATTACAAATGGCGATATTGGCTTTGCTGCAATACTTATCCTTTGGGTATCAGGCGTGGCATCAGCTACTATTGATAATATTCCATTTGTCACAACGATGATTCCGCTTATTCAAGATTTAGCATCAGGACTTGGACTTTCTGTTGACTCTCCTCAAATTGAAGTACTATGGTGGGCATTATCACTTGGCGCTTGTTTAGGAGGAAACGGGACGCTTATTGGGGCATCAGCAAACGTAGTTGTTGCTGGGATTGCTAACCGCGAAGGACATGGATTTTCTTACCTTGATTTCTTAAAAATTGGTTTTCCGTTAACAATCATTGCATTATTATTATCACATGCTTATATATATTTACGTTATTTAATTTGACCACTCCCACGGCTAAAGCGCGTGGGCTTTCCCGCTCACAAATTCTGTAAAAAAGTTTGCAGCAATATGCTGGAAACTTTTTTGTCACCAAAATATCCCGATAATTGCCAGTGCTCCTAAAATCATACCGCCAATTTGTCCGACGATTGCCGGTGATAGTTGAACACCTTTTTTCACTTCTACAACCGGCCTTTCGTGTCTAAGCTGTTGAACTTCACTTTGTAGTTGATGCACACTACCATGCAATTCTTTTACAAGTTCTTTTAACTCCGCTAATTCTTCATTTACTGGCTTTGTTTTTTCTAAATTCATATAACATGACTCCTTATTTTAATCCATATGTTGTAAAATTTCGCCAGTCATTATTCTTTTTTCTGCAAATTATATGCATATTACCGAATATATTTATAGCATAGTTTTTACTCTTAATGAATCTATATAGGGTAGCACCACACGCCCATCAAGCTAAGGTTTTAATATCCCCCCTAAATGAAAATTTTCTTTCTCTATAGTTAGATACTTTAAGAAGTCTGTATCATCAAAATAGACTCTTATATTTTCCGGCAGAAGACTCCTTTCTCAAAAGTGTGAAGGTATGTGGGAGATATATGCTAAAGAACCCCAAGTTAACCAAAGCAATAAGCGAAGTATCTTGCTCACAATTCAGAACAATGCTTGCATACAAAGCGAACTGGTATGGCAAAGAAGTAGTTGTGGTATAAAACATTTGCTTCTAGTCAGTTATGTTCCAATTGATTACTAACAGGCAATACCGCATAAAGCGCAAGAGAATGAATAATATAGAAATTGACGGATTGGATATTTTTGGGGGTGTTTTCATCAATCGGTTTGTTCGTTATTGGTATCAATCGATGATAGATACAGATGCAAATTATGTTCATGTAAGAAAGATGGCCCTTGCAACCAAGTTAGTTATTACAGCTTTATTGAGTACAATTGCCACTATGTTTCAATCAGCGGGAGGCTTTATGCCTGGTATAGGCTTTCTGATTAGTTTTCTAGCGACATTACCAATTTTTTTAGCTACTTGCTTTTCTATCCGCCAGGGAATCCTTTCTTTTACCCTTACAATTTTCCTTTTATTTATTATTCAGCCGAGTGAACTAATTATCTTTCCCTTTACAACAGGTTTATTAGGTATAGCGATGGGTGTGGCCTTTTTACAATTGAAGAGAAGAATTGTGGTTGTTTCCTTTTCATCAATATGTCTACTTACGGGTATTATGATGATTCTATATGTATTCCGTTTTCCAGTGCTAGGCCCTACTGTTGATACAACTATGGATTTAAAGATTATTGCAATAATATTTATATTGAGTTTTCTTTACTGCTGGATCTTCGCGGAGTTTTGTAGACTACTCATGAATCGATTGTGTCAGACATTTCCTTAACAGTTGAGTAATATAAACAGTTTGAAGTTTCCATATATCCATCCTAATATCCACAACGTACCCATATAAAAAGGAAATTCACCCAATTCCCCATCCTTGATTTGATACTAATAGCACAGTTCTAATCATATTCTTATAAAAGAAAACAATTAGAAGGAGTGTAAAGTTAGTTGATAAAAGTTAAGGTTAGTTTACGACCCATTGTAAGTAAGATAAATTTACCCACTGTTTTGAAAACAGCTATACTTCCGGGTGACTCAATTGAAAGATTATTTATTGCAACCCAAGTAGGAGAGATCTTTTACATAGGAAACGGGGCTATAAGGACTTTTTTAGATATTCGCTCGCGAATCATAAAACTAGGTGATTCTGGTAATGGCTATGATGAACGGGGGTTGCTAGGGCTAGCATTTCATCCAGAATTTTATTATAACGGTCTGTTTTATCTTCATTATTCAGTAGCTGGGACACAAGGTCCAGGAGCTCTTTCTGAATCTTTTAAGCCTAACCCGTGTGATCTCAAAACTTTAAACCTAAAGTGGATAAATAGAGAAACTCAATATGATCATATTGATACAGTTGAAGAATGGATGTTACAGTCGAATGGCCAACCTCAAAAACGACGGACATTACTTAACTTAAGAAGACCATTTTCTAATCATAATGGTTTCAATAGCTTAAACTTTTCTCCTGAAACTGGAAAACTTGTTTTAACAACAGGGGATGGTGGTTCAGGCTATGATCCATTTAATTTAAGTCAGGACGACATGGAGATGGCTGGTAAAATAATTGAAATTGATGTAGTTAAGAATACATTTATCTATAACCCACCTGTAGTCACACGTTTTAATGAACTTTCCGTACCTATTCAGGAAATGCTTACAGTAATTGCTAAAGGAGTTCGCAATATACCAGGCATTTCATTTCAAAAGTTTTATAATCAGTATATTAAATATATTGGAAATGTCGGACAGGATTTGGTAGAGTCGATTTTTTCATTCGTTCATTATAAACCAATACCGGTTACTCAGCTTATTCAAGCTTCATTAATGAACGCTAAACCTGACCAAGAAGGATTTATAAACTTTGGCTGGCGAGGGTGGGAAGGTGCTTTTCCTACCTCAGTTATAAGGGGCTGCTCTGCAGATCCGACTTTGGATGAGAAAACACTTGCTTATTATTATGAAGCAGTACAAACTTCAGTGAGACGTCTTCAGCCTTTAACTAGTTATTTTCATAAAGATCCCCGACCCGATAAGTTTGGGGGAACTGCACTTACAGGAGTTCAGTCATATATGGGGAATAGAATCCCAAATTTAACAGGAAGCGTTGTATTTACCGATCTTGCTCGGCATGAAGAATCTCGGCCTCCGGTTAGAGGGGTTTTAGCTTATACGAGGGTAAGGACAGATTATAAATTAAATGATTTTAGTGTTATTGAAACCGATTATAATTTTGGGTCTCAATCAGCTTATTATGTTAATCTGGGAACGAACCTGGATCAAACTAAACTATATTTAGGGGTTTATGGCTCTATGAAAGTGACTGATTTTAACCAAGGTACTGTTTTTGAAATTGTTCCGTAATTAATAATTTTGAACTACCCCCACCTTCACTTCGTTTAGAAGAGGGGGTCTTCTCGTTTAAAATGATAGGCTGTTTTCAAGTCGATGAAGGGGCGCGAAATCATTTTTTCGTTATGAGGGAACTTAAGAATCTTAGCTTAATACCGATGGGGCGGCACCCCAATATGCTTGGATTAAAATTATTGCAAACAGCTAAAAAAGTGATTGTTGGAATAGAAGTTATGCATATGATTAAAAAAGGACAAACTCTCCAAGGGGAGAAGTCTGTCCAATAACAGATATATCTTATCCATAATCTCTTTGGTTTAACAAGATAAAATTCAATTCTTCTAGAAATCTTTCGTTCTTTTTTCATATCCCACTATTTGTGCACCAGAACCAATAATAGTGAATTAGAATAATGACTTAATACTTGCTAGGACAGTAAGTACACCTATAATAATGACAAATACATTGCTCATTTTCCCTCTGTATTTAGCTAGTACTGGTACTTTACGGATCGCATACATTGGTAATAGACATAAGATAGCGGCAACTAACGGACCGCTAAGGGCATCAATGATTCCAAGAATACTTGGATTTGCATAAGCAACATACCAGCATGTTAATACGACAAAAGCAAGGATCATTGTCTTAACTGTTTTTTCTTCTATATCTTTTCCGCGTGTTTTACTGAACTTGATAATCATGTCACGCATTACCTCATATGCTCCTATATAATGGCCAAGGAACGACTTTGTTATGGCCACAAAAGCAATGATAGGAGCCGCAATAGTGATTAGAGGCGAATTAAGCTCATTAGCAAGATATGATAGGATTGACAAGTTCTGTTCTTTTGCCATTATAAGATCATTTGGAGTCAAACTCAATGCACTGCTCCAAACAAAGAACATAACAACAGCGAATGTCATGATATAACAAACTTTTTGTATTTGAGCACATTTGGCATCAGTAGCTTCTATTCCATAGGTAGCTCTCTGTTTCATAACAAATGACGAAATAAGAGGAGAATGATTAAACGAGAATACTATGATTGGTAGTATCATCCACATCGTTCCAAAATATCCTGTTCCTGTTGAAGCAGTAGAAACACTTGAAAAACTAAGCATTGACGTATTCCACTGTGGAATCAAAGATATTGCGATAAAAAGTAAAGAAGCTATGAAAGGATATACTAGCATGCTCATTATCTTTACAGTGATATCTTGACCAAAATTTAGTATAGCTATAAGGCCGAGTACTAATACAAGCGATAAAATGGCCCTTGGAGGCTCCTTCATGTGCAATTGATTCACGATAAAACTACTTGCAGTATTTGTAAGTGCAACCGAATACATCAGCACGATAGTATAAATTGAGCCGAAATATACTATGTTAAAAGTGATACTTGCCTTATTTCCAAAATACTCTCTTATTGTACCTGTAATCCCCTCATCAGCAGAATTTGAAGCGTATATCATTTTAGCAAGCGCTCTATGTGAGTAATACATAACAGGATATGCAAGTATGGTAATTAACAGTAATGATAATAAACCACCTGAACCTGCATTAATAGGTAAAAAGAGTACTCCTGCTCCAATTGCTGTTCCAAAAAGGCTCAATACCCAGGTAGTGTCCTGTTTATGCCACTTTTTAGGATCTGGATATTTCTCATTTTTTACTGCAGTATTTTCAGTTTGAAATTCTATTTTTTTTGCAGTATTCCCATTCATATAATAATTCCTCCTTGTATCCTATTTTTACATCTCTTTTTAAGGCTTAGGAATATAGAACATTCTTGAAAAATGAATTGCTTACAAGGTGCGCCACATCGTGTGCCCTTCTTCTAAGTTACTCAAAATCAAAAAATTCGCGAGGCGCCTGTCTTCCAACTCTATACATCGCTTCAATAACTTCGTCAGTATTAATGATATTGTTTGCGCCAGCTAATGCGATGTCCGCTGCTACTAAAGCATGTTGAATAAATTTCCCTTCTGATCACACACCTTTCTTAGAGTAATCGTATCAGTATTTCCAATTTTAGAAAGTTTGATATTTTCTCCTTAAGTGATAGATTATCTCTCGACGTCCTAATTATAACTTTTATATTCATAAGCTTAATATTTTTTTATTTTTAGAAAGATTGAATAAACAGAATTTTGAATAGGTAATAAATTACACTTGGCATGTAGCAATTGTGTCCATTGTTTGAAGCTGTACTAATTAGTAGAAAAGTAAAAACAACACAGAATTCCTTTGATGAACACAATGATTATATTGAAAAATCATTAGAAAGATACTTACATTTTCTTTTGTTGAAACATCTTATTTTAAACGTGAGAGCTGTTGTAATAAATGATTAATGTAGATGGAAAGGAATAAATCAAGGAAATAAAAAGTTGTTTTTAGTATATTTACCATTAAAATTGTATTTTTATTCATTTTTTCAGAAAAAAGAAACTTCTTTTTTTAGGGTACGCCACATCGCTATTAAGCTAGCAAAACAAAATTTCCTTAAAATGAAAAAATACGCTATTTTTTCTGTAGAATCATAGAAAAGGATAGCGTTTTTGTATGATTCTACCGATTTTTGACGAGTTACAATTATTTCTAAAGAATTACAATGGAATATGCCACTGCATGCTTTGGAGCAGTTAGCTAGCGAAATAGGATTTGTTAAACGGAAATGTAAATATCGTGCACAAGACCTAGTAGCTCCATGTGTTTGGTTAAGCAGGAATATAGCTCATACTTCACTGACACAATTATGCAGTAGATACTCGTTCTTATAGGATTCAATATTCGCTTGATGGGTATGGGGTACCACCAAATGACATCAAAACCACTCTAAGACATTTTTTAATCAAAATGAAAAAAACAGTGCAACTTTTTTAAAACGGTTGAACTTTATTTCCAATCAACAATTCATGTTGCTTTAAAATAAAGTTTAATCGAATTAATACTAATAATCTTGATAAACAATCATAGAAAAGAACGTGTTTTGAAAAAAGATTAATCAATACACGCTCTTAATACTTTCAGTTAGTTCACTCTTTTACTAAAAAGTTTGTTTATTTCCTATCTATCAGTGATTTTGTTTGATTTTTGACACGCTGAAATAAACATTTGCTCCTCTTGTTTTTCAAAGGAAAAATTCTTGTCCAATTCGAGCCATCTGAACCAATAAAGCAACAACCTATACGAAAACAGCCAAATGATAAAAGTATTTTTGAACAAATGTCATACAAACACCTTAACACCCTTTAAATGAAGTTTTATAGAGGTTGATACTTATATAATTAATTATCAATCTAAAATTCATTAAATCGAGATCTGAGAATCCGTTTTTCTACATCACCTCTATATTAATTTTACAAACAATCTTCTCGTTATAACCGAAGCAATTCCAAAAAAGAGAAATCTAACCAGCTATAAAGCCACTAGATTTCTCTTTTTTTCTTTATATTTCGCATAAAGTGAAACTTTAATCAGCCCTCACCAATCGGGCCTTTACGGGCAGTTTATCTCCCACCTAACTTCTTTGCTCCCGCTGAATTTTGAGGTGGAAGTATTACTGCCCTAAAGTAGCGGGATAAATGGTCAGTTCACTTTATGATCCATATTCCAATTATTTTTTCATTGTTATCCATTCATTTTGTAATATGCCCATAATAATGCGATCAAAGCTCTTCCCATCTCGCTGAACTGCTTCTCTCATACATCCCTCCACCTTAAACCCAACCTTTTTATATACTTCAATAGCCGTTTTATTATAAGAAATAACATCGAGCCCTACACGATGTAAGTTTAATTCATAGAAAGCATATTTCAGAATAAGGCGTAATCCTTCTGTACCATATCCCTTACCTCTATAATTTTTATCACCTATACCAACTGCCAGCAAGCCAGCTCTATTATTCCACTCTATGCTATGAAGTGCCACAAAACCAATTAGAATGTCTTCTTGAATTGTTCTTAACATGAATGAAACACCATTTGATTTCCGTCCTTTTAATAGTTCATGCTCCTTTATTTCCTGTAAAGATTGCGGAACTGCAGCATCCGTATCTACATTCCTTAAATACTCACTATCCTCTTGCCACATAGCCATTTGTTCAATATCTTCAGCTCTAATTGCTGCTAATTTAATATTTTCACCTAAGAATAGATTATTCATTTCAAAAATCCCCCTTTTCAATTATGGGGATAGTTTCATAGTTTATCTAACCTAGCTATCCCTATTTTCCATAAATACTAATGACAGTGGGATACTTACAATAAGTGCTAACATTGGCACATCTCCTTTTAATATGATTAAATTCATTGTACATATTTCAGATTATTCATTCAACTTATTTGTTAATTCCTCCCTGTATGGATATAACTCACATTCACTATTTTAGTCTTTTCTATGTTTTTACTCGTTGTCATTAATAGTATGGTTGTGACACAGCTTAAACATTTGAAAGGACATAAAAACAAGCCAACTTCTCATACAAATCATCAAAATGCAAGGCGCACAAGTCATTGGTCTTACTTCATCTAAGGAAAAAGCAGACGCAGCCCATTCAGCTGGAGCAGACCATGTATTTTTATATTCAGAATCATGGTGTGAAGAAATACTACAAATCACAAAAGGTCGTGGTGTAGATGTTGTATACGAATCAGTAGGTTCTACATTAGAAGAGAGCTTTAAAACCACAAAAATTGGTGGTACCGTCGTATTTTACGGAATGGCTGCTGGCGATTCAGCTCCTGTTGATCCGCGGATGCTGATGGACACTTCGAAAACTTTAACTGGCGGAGATCTTTGGAATGTACTCACAACGTATGAAGAACGTAAACAACGTTCTAATCAACTATTTAATTGGATAACTGCTGGAAAACTAAACATCCAAAATCCAACAACTTTCGCTTTAAAGAATGGTATTGAAGCACATCGATTATTGGAAAGTCGAAAAAGTACAGGAAAAATTTTATTAATACCATAATCATTTTAAGTTAAAACCTGAACTAAAATGAGTAGCCAGAAAATTTCTTCTAGCTACTTTTTTTCAATTCTACTCAGAAAAAGCTTCCGAATATTGCACAACACCTTGCACATTTTGAAGAGCATTTTCCGTTAATTCCATTGCCATAAATACTTCATCTGGCACATCAAATGGTGCACGTATATTCCATAGACTAGCCGGTTTAAAACCAAATTTCGGATAATACTCTTTATGTCCTAGTACAATTACAGAATGATATCCAAGCTCTTTCGCTTTTCTTATTACACTAGAAATCAACAGACTTCCAATTCCCTTTTTCTGATACTCTCGTGCAACAGATACTGGCGCAAGAGCCAACGAATCTACAGATTTATCACCATCTACTATTTTAATTTTAGATAATAGAACGTGACCAATAATTTCTTTATCTACCGCTACTAATGATAACTCAGGAATAAACGTATTAGATTTTCGAAGTCGATGTACCAATTTATGTTCTGTTTGGTCACTAAATTCTTCATCTAAAAACGCTTGTTTTACAACCTCTTCTGTTCTGTTATAATCTTTCTCACATTCTTGTCTAATCTTTATATTCATAAACTCTTACCCTCTATTCTTTCTTATTTCTTTTTGAATTTTACGAAGCGCTTTTTTCGATCCACGCTCTATATCATGCTGCATTTTCCGCTCTTTATAATCCACAAACAACGTGTCCAAATCATACCCTTCTGGATATAATTCCTTTGCCTGTACTTCTAAAGAAATTCGCTTCACGTTTACTTCAATAAATTCACTATTATAAAATACAACGACATTGGAGAAATTGTCTTTTTCTTTATATACAATACCGAAGTCATCATAGTCTAATAACTTCACACGGTCTCCTTTTTTATATTCATTCGTCTCATCTATTTTTTGTTTTATATCCTTAGGCTTTCTTACTTTCCCTTCATGCAGCTTTTCTAAACGGTATTCTTTATTTTCCATATATCCTTTTGCTCTTTGCAACACATTGTCTTTTACATTCATTTTTCTAGAAATCCAAAGAGCATTACTTTCTCCCGATTTCCCTATTACTAGCTGATACAATGGTTCCAATGTTTCATTGTTGAACTGCATCGCCGCATTCATAAAATCACTATGCATTTCGGAAAATCGTTTAATCTCACCATAATGCGTAGTCGCAACAGTGATACAACCCATATGATAAAACTCTTCTAAAATCGAAATCGCAAGCGCAGCTCCTTCATTCGGTTCCGTACCGCTTCCTATTTCATCAAATAATAAAAGCGTATTATTACTTGATACCCTCATAATTTCTGAAAGGTTTTTCATATGAGATGAAAATGTACTTAGTGCATTTTCAATACTTTGATTATCACCAATATCTACAAAAATGTTTTCAAAAACCGCAATCTCCGTTTCCTTATTTGCTGCAATATGGAATCCTGACATTGTTGCTAATGTTACTAAGCCTATTGTTTTCAGAACAATTGTTTTCCCACCAGCATTTGGCCCTGTAATAATTAAACTTCGGTAATTTTGCCCAATTTCAAAATGAAGTGGTACAACTTCTCCTGATAAAAGCGGATGCTTGCACTGAACTAACTTTACATACCCATAATCATTTAATTTCGGCTCTATCCCGCCAATATGTTTACTAAATTTCGCTTTTGCAAACACCATATCGTATTGACTAATCAGTTCCATATTAATCTTAATATTATAAATGTCCTCTAAGATCATTCCTGATAAAGTAGCTAATATTTGATATTCTTCCATCGCTTCTTCAGCTTTTAAACTTGCTAATTCCACATTTAATTTTGTCACTGTATGTGGCTCTATAAAAACAGTAGAGCCTTTAGAAGAAACTTCAACAATCGTTCCAGCAACTTGATTTTTATAGGAAGCTTTCACTGGAATTGTATATCGATCATCTTTTTTACTAATAAAGAACTCTTGAATATACTTTTTGTTTATACTACTATTTAAAAATTTATTTAAACGTTCTTTAATTTTTCCTTCTGCTGATTCAATGCTATTTCGGATTCGTTTTAATTCTTTACTTGCGGAAGAGGCCACGCTATTTCCTTTAATCGAATAATTAATTTCCTCTTCTATACTTTGAAATTCAGACATAGAATTCGCATATGATGCTAGTACTGGTGCAAAAAATTCTTTATCAAGCATAAATTTTTTAACTTTTCGACACCCTCGTAAAAAGTCTGATACACTAACTAACTCATTTGGATCTAAAATCATCCCTTTCTCCAATTTTTGAATTGTACTATCGATATTAGAAATTCCGAGAAAAGGTACATGCCCTTCTGCATCTACTATAGCTCGTGCTTCCGTCGTTTCATTCAAACGATTTTTCACTACTTTGATACTGGAGCTAGGCTCCAATTTATCTAACAATTGTTTTCCTAATCCACTTACGCAATACGATTTAACGATTTCCTTCAACTCGTTATATTGCAACTTTTCAAAAGTCATTTTATTCAATTTCTATTCTCCTCACTATGATTTACTCACACCATAAATGAAGATACCTACCCATTAGATTTCAATGAGTTGTAAATAATTAAATTTTCATATGATAAAAATAAACACAAAAAAGCTGCGGAGACACCGCAGCTTTTTACATTTACAAGGCCTGTGCATGATATAAAGAAATAAAGCCATCTCAAAAAACACATGGCTATCCCATCATCATTACACGCTTTATAAAGTATTGTAGGTATCTTCATAGGTATTTGAAATAAACCCACGACAAAACTAGGGGTATGAATTATACAAAAATCCCCTGTTCTCATCCGATTTATTTCATTCAATTTTTCCTATTTAGAACCTACCGCACTCACAAAAAGCACCTCTCATTAATTTATTATTTCATTCATTGAAATCTAATTGATTGAAATCATCATACTATATGTTATAAAAGAAGTAAAGGTGTTATGACTATAATACTTTAGTCATAAATATATATGGATTTTCTATCCAACGTATTGCGGATGTTTTCTTGATTGATTTCGGTACAATGATTACATAGATAAGTAAAAACAAATAAGGAGTGATCCACTTGACAGATTTTCAAAAACAATTTTTCTCTAGATTAAATATAGAAGCAAAAGATTCTATTTCATTTGAAGATTTAAATGAAATTCTTTATGCGATGGCACAAGCGGTTCCATTTGAGAATTTGGATATTATTCAAGATACAGTGAAAGAAATATCAAAAGAACATCTTCAAGAAAAAATCTTAATGAACAACCGAGGTGGCCTTTGCTATGAATTGAATCCAACGATGTATTACTTCCTGAAAGATTGCGGTTTTGATGTTCACTTAGTATCAGGAACAGTTTATAATGCCGCTTCTGCAACCTGGGCTGTTGATTCAGGGCATGTGGCAACCATTTTAAAACATAATGATGAACTTTATTTAATTGAAGTAGGTTTCGGTTCATACCTGCCCCTTTCACCTGTTCCTTTCTCTGGTGAAACTGTTCACGCTGTTACCGGAGACTATCGTATTCGAAAAGAAACAACTGCAAAAGGAAACTATATGTTAGAGATGAAAAAGAATAATGAATTTCTAGACGTTGCTTCATCTGAAGAGTGGACATTAGGCTATGCATTTTATCTTGAAAAAGTTGACGAAAGAACATTAAATTCAGCTCAAAGAATAATTGTAGAACATAAAGACTCTCCTTTTAATAAAGTACCGCTTATTGTAAAACTAACTTCTGACGGGCATGCTTCCTTAACAAAAGATAGTTTTACAGTAACAAAACAAGGGAAAAAGAGAAAAGAAGAGATTTCAAAAGAACAATATACAGATCTATTACAGGAAACATTTGGTATACAATTATAATCGACACGATAAAAAATCTTGCCAATGGTGGCAAGATTTTTTATTTTCTTCTATTCAAACTGTTTTTTTATCTCGAATTCTACCATTGTTAAAATACAGAAAGATAGGTAGCGGAATAACGATAAAACCTAAGCTTTTAATCATTGTATTTTTCGCTTCCTGCTTGACTGTTTCTTTTCTATCTTCTACATTCCGATCATATTCTGCACGAATTTGCTCTTCACTTACTGTTTGTTGTGAGTCTTTCGCTTCCACCAATTTCATCTTTTGAAATGAATCATAAGATTCGTAGTAAGAAGGTGGACTGATATAATCTGATAGTCCCATAAATATGCCGATTCCTCCTCCAATAGATAACATCAAGGTCGCAAATAGTACTAAATGTACATATAATTGTCTAAACACATCTTCCTCCCCCTCTTTTTTCCATTTCATAATCGCTAACAAAATAAACACGATAATCGCAAGCGGTAAGCCTAACATAATGAATGGGATTAGAATCAATACACTTCCACCTCCTTAATTAAATATATTTTTCTCCTATACATACATGCACTATCTCCTTACAAATATTTCAACTAAAAAAATTCATATAATATTATTATACCTATGCTCTCTGTTTTTATTTTTGTGTAGCAGGGATTCTTTGCAATTTGTTGTATTTCATAGTTAGATAGAATATACAAAATACATATTTGGAAAGGAAATAATTATGGCAGAATTTAAAAATAGAATGGATGTACCTAATCAGGAAAAGTGGGATTTAACAGATATTTATAAAACAATGGAAGACTGGAAAAACGACTATGAAAAAATCGAAACTTTAACAGAGGACTTAAAAGAATTCAATGGAAATATCCACGATAGTCAAAGCCTGCTTGCTTATCTTACAAAAAGTGAAGAAGTATCCAGTTTGTTCAGCCTCGTTTATGCCTATGCAAGGCTGCAAGCAGACCTTGATACACGTGATACGGAAGCTCAATCTCTTGTAGATCAGACATCACAATTACACGTTAAAATAAGCGCGGCTCGTTCCTTCTTTTCCCCATTTTTACTAAGTATCGATGAGAAAACATTACATTCTTATATAGAAGAAAATGAAGGCTTACAATATTATAAAGAAGACTTATTGGAATTATATCGATATAAGAAACATGTGTTAAACAAAGATAAAGAAGAAATTTTATCGCAAATGGGCGAGGCCCTCTCCTCTCCTCAGCAAACATACGGAATGCTCAATAATGCAGATATAACATTTGGAGAAGTTACAACCGATGATGGAAATAAAGTAAAGTTAACACGCGGGATGTATTCAAAATTAATAAAAGATGAAAATAGAGAGAAGAGAAAAGAAGCTTACAAAGCATACTATCAACCATATGTGCAACTAAAAAATTCTATCGCTTCTACTTTAGCAGCAGCTATTAAAAATAATGTTACCATTTCTAAAATTAGAAATTACCCATCTGCTTTAGAAAAGTCTTTATTTGGTGATATGGTTCCGAAAGAAGTGTATGATAATTTAATTCATACAACGAAAAAGAGCATTGCATCTCTACATACATATAATCATTTACGAAAAGAAAAACTGCAACTAGATGAATTAAGACAGTATGATTTAGGCGTTGATTTAGTAAAAGGTGTAAAACAAGATATTCCATATGATGAAGCCTATGAAATTATGCTTACAGCCTTAGCTCCATTGGGTAACGACTATATTCAAGTGCTTCGAGAATTTAAAAACAAACGCTATATAGATGTGAGAGAATTACCTGGTAAACGCTCTGGGGCTTATAATTTCGGAGTATATGGCATTCATCCATTTATCCTTTTAAATCACCATGATGACTTAAACAGTCTATTTACACTAGTTCATGAATGTGGACATGGCATGCATACTTATTATTCACATAAGTTTCAGCCAAGAATTTCTGCTCACTATACAATCTTTGTAGCAGAAGTCGCTTCTACGGTGAATGAGGTTCTTTTAATTCACCATCTATTAAAAGAAGCAAAAGATGTAGACATACGCAAGCATTTAATCAATCATTTTATTGAACAATTTAAAGGAACGTTCTTTACACAAATTATGTTTGCTGAATTTGAAAAGATTACACATGAAATGGCGCAGCAAGGAAAACCACTAAATGTGCAATCCTTCAATGATGTTTATGAAAAATTATTTAGAGAATACAACGGTGATACACTCGTATTCGATGAAGAAGTAAAATATGGCTGGGCTAGAATTCCACATTTTTACAGACCATTTTACGTTTATAAATACGCTACCGGATTTGCTTCTGCAATTCAAATTGCAGATCAACTATTAAGCGGTGGCCCTATCGCTAAGCAAAATTATATCGAATTCTTAAAAGGCGGAAGTTCGGATTATCCACTCAACCTTTTAAAGAAAACAGGTGTAGATTTAACAACGCCTGAGCCAATTGAAAGTGCACTAAATCGTTTTAATAAACTAATTGAAGAATTTTCTTCACTATAACAAAAAAAGCCTCTCACGCTAGAGGCTTTTTCAAATTCATTTTTCTTCTAATAAATCTTTTGCCATCTTTCGAAATTCCTGATTAAATGCATCATTCATTCCGTTTTGAACATTTGAGAAAAGAATGACAAAAATTTGCTTATCCCAATCGAAATTATTAAATGTATTCCACCCAGCTAATACACCATGGTTATGGTAATAATCTGGATAAATATAAAAACTAAATCCATATTTCCTCGCGGGTGATACAGTGAACATATATGCTAAACTTTGTTTCGAAAGTAGTTTACCCGTCATAATTGCTTCATCTAACCTTTTCATATCTTCTACAGTTGTATACATTTCACCACAACCATATAACCAGTTCATTCTTAACTTAGGAGTCGATACGAATTCATTCTCTTTCTTTGTATAACCTTCTGCGAAAAATATATCTCCAGGGAACTTTGCACCCATACCAGATTCATGCATTCCAACTGGATTAAAAACATGTTCTTTTACATATTCAGCTAATGGTTGCTTCGAAATTTGTTCTACAATATAGGCAAGTACCATATAATTATAGTCTGTATATCTCCAGCCCGTCCCTGCAGGGAATTCAAGGTTTTGCGAACCAATCCATGCCACTAATTTTTGACGTGATGCTGCATCTACTTTTCCTTTTCCTTGCTCTGGTAGCCCAGATGTATGTGTTAATAAATGTCTCAAAGTAATATTTTTATCCACTGGGAATGAAGGGATATATTTATTCACATTATCTTCTATATTCAACTTCCCTTTTTCTTGTAACTGCAATATAGATACTGCCACTACTGTCTTCGTTATAGAACCGATACGATATTTCGTTCTTGGTGTTGTTAGAACTTTATCTTCCATATTTGCGTACCCATAGCCTTTTCGCAAAATCACCTTATTTTTATCAGTTACAAGTACCGTTCCGTTAAACCCTTTTTCTTTTAAATATTGATCTAATTTTTCCGCTGCGACCTCATAACGGGTACGCTGCTCGGTATTTACTTTTGGCTTATCATTTTCTATTTTACTATTAGAATCTGAAAATGCTTTTAATGTCTGTGTCTCATTTTTATTTGTTTGCATGAACATATATACACTTAAACAAAAAATTGCGATAATAAAGCAAACGATTAAACATCTCTTAAACATACAGGAGCCCTCTTTTTACTCATTTTGTACTGATTATCATTCTCATTGTTATATTTATTCTATCTCTTTTTATTTAAAAGAAGACCTTAATTTTTGCTTAATTCCATTAAAGAACGAATCTGATTACTATAATCTAGCATATATTTTGATTATCCATCTCTACATGTGTATGGAACGAAACTGAATCTGTATCTCCCTAAAGAATTAACAAAACTAGAAATTTATTCAAGGAAAGCTTTCCATATTCAAATTTTTAACCACTCTTTATTGTATTTACTTTCTTATAAAATTTCCAACCCACAATCTGATTCGTCTAACTATAATTTCTTTTTTTATGTAACATTCATTACGATTCGCATATAAAGGAGGAAATCTATTGGGAAACATCGATAAACGGAATCGACTAGATCTCAAAATGTTCAGTTATCGAACAAATAAAAATAACATAGTTTTTATTGAATATTACGGAAAATAAATTATGGTTTTAAAAGGGAAAGAAGCAAGTGCTTTTCTAAATAAAATACATCTTGCAAATAACGAAAAAGAACGACAGCTCATTATGGCCAAAATAATAGGGAATTTCAAAAGAGGAAATGAGCGGAGAAGAAATAATACTAAGGATTAAGTTTATTTTTCTCACTATTTATCAGTACTCCCATTACGACAAAAGTTTCTATTGATATGTCGTGATATCATTCCTTTCAAAATTGATTATACAGCATATTCTTTTAAAAAATGTCACTTGCATGGCATTTTTTTCGGATGTTTCAATAAAATTATCACTGAAGTAAACATCAATATCACTAGCCCTATCCAGGCCCACATATACCCTTTTACATCCACAATGAATCCAAAAATAGGCGGAGCTAAAATGATTGCAATTTGATTTAGCGTAAGTGCAAAACTAACCGTCATTCCTACTAAATCCTGCCTTGCTGTTTCAGCAATCTCAACCATAAAAAGACTAAACCATCCAATCCCAAAGAACCCTAGCAACCCACTCATTAAAAATAAACTCCATACCGAAAGATTGTGTATATTTAATATTAAAATGAATATGCACATACATGTTGCGAATACAGAAATTAGCAGCGGCCTCCTGCGGTTACCCTTATAAAAGAAATCACTGACTGCGGCTAAAACAATTCGCCCCATCATTCCAAAAAATAAAGTAACCGCAAATACCTTTCCAGCCAAAATGGGAGATATAGATTTAGCAGTAATCAAAAAGTTTATAAAATGTCCAATCAACACCATTTGCAATGAAATCATGCAAATTCCTGTGAAGAACACTGGATACAATTCCTTATTACTCATTATCTCTTTTAACTGTTTCCAAAAGGAAATCCCTTTATTATTTAATACAGGTTCATGATGAACAAGAGGTTCCCTATAAAAAACTAAAAACAGTACTCCCCCTGCAATGCATATACTTGAGAGAACATATATCGCGAATGACAAACTAACATTTACAGAGAGAATCGGAATCATTGCCCCTGCAACTGCGCCACCTATAGGAATGCCAGCTTGCCTAATTCCCATAGCTAGCCCTCTATTTTCTTTCAGGAACCATTTTAAAATCACTTTGCTTCCTCCTGGTTGTGCAGCACTATAAAACACTCCAACTATCATAAGAACAAATAACAATCCAGTAAACCTTTCTACTACATGAATAAATAAAAGAGATCCACCGAGCAATATAGAACTACCTCCGATTAATACCCTTTCATTATATTGATCAAGTAATCTCCCGACAAAAAGCATACAAAAAAGCGGACCGATATTAACAGCGGTTAACAACATGCCCAGTTGCATATCAGTAAGATGATATATTTCTTTCCAAAAAAATGCTAAAGGTCCTATCCCATATGTTATTAACGTTGCACTTGCTTGTACTGCTGTTGCCAACATTAATACAATCCATTTATAAGAACGATTACTCTTCATGATTTTTTCTTGATTTAACACTCTCATCCCCTCCACACTTTTTAATTGTATAAAGATTCAGATATCACGTAAAATGAGTATTACTGATAAAAGGGATCAAAATAATTGATATCTTTAGGGGGGGATTGAACTGGATATAAAAGATTTAACTGTTTTTTATGAAGTAGCTAAGGAAGGCAGTATCTCACATGCAGCCCAAAATTTAAATTATGTACAATCCAATGTAACAATGCGTATCAAACAATTAGAAAATGAACTAGGAGTACCATTATTTTACCGAAATGGGAAAGGCGTTTCCTTAACTTCAAATGGGGAAATTTTATTAACTTACGCAAAACAAATTATATATTTAACGGAACAATCTATTAAAGCTGTCCAAAACAATGGGTCAACTCCAAAAGGAACATTAAAAATTGGCTCTACGGAATCTACAACTGCAGTCCGTCTTCCTTCAATTCTAACATCCTATTGTGAGACGTATCCTGAAGTTGAATTCCTGTTAGAAACACATTCAACAGAAAAATTAATTCAGCTTGTTTTAGAAAGAAAACTGGAAGGTGCATTTATTGCTGGCAATATACATCACCCTGATCTCGATTCAATCTTATTTCAAGAAGAAGAATTAGTGCTCATTAGTAAACTACCCCTATCTTCTTTCAATGATTTAGGAGAGATGAATTTGTTGGCTTTTAGTCAAGGTTGTTACTATCGTAGATTGCTAGAAAAATGGCTCCATGAAGAAGGTATTGTTCCAAAACGGGTGTTAGAATTTGGAACAATTGAGGCTATACTTACATGTGTAAAGTCCGGCATGGGTACTGCAATTATGATAAAGTCTATCGTACAAGATCACGAGCACTCCTTAGTATTAACTCCTTTACCCAAAAGCCTTTCAAAAGTATCTACTGCTTTTATTGTCCGAAAAGATATTTTTTATTCAGGAGCCTTACGCAAGCTGATCGACATGATAACAAGTACGTCATGCATAATAAAATGACCCTTCCATCCGAATAGTAAAATTCTCCTTTTCCCACTGATGATTAGCAAGGTTAATGATGCTGTTACGTGTAACCCCCCACCTAACTCCTTTGCTTTCGCTGAATTTTGAGTTTTTGGGTCTTACTACCCATAAATAGCGGAATAAAAGGGGAATTTTCAAGTGAAATGATTCCTTTTTCCCTTCAACATTATTACCATATATTTGAATCCCAAGACCTTCTGACCTTTTCTTAAAAAACATACAAAAACGCTATTCTTTCCTATGATTGTACAGAAAGAATAGCGTTTTTTCATTGCGAGATATTTATTTTTATTAGCTTGATAGTGATGCATTGCGTCCTTTAAGGAGCTTCTTCCTGTTCTTTGCTTTACAAGGTCAGTTAGATTCAACCTTTTGGGATACTGTCATTCCGAGTTGCAATAACCCATGTCCTTCTTCTAGTCTGCTGTATCCCAGCGACACAGTATGCTGTATTAAAATTTCAAATAATTGTGGCTCAGTAATGATCTGATTATTCTCAGCTTCATATTGTTGAATTAATAAAGCAATGGATCCGGATACATGTGGTGCCGCCATAGACGTACCGGACAGTACAGCATACTGATTTGTCGGATACGTAGAAAGAATCTTTTCTCCTGGAGCTAACAAATCAATGGTATCATTTGTATTACTAAAACGTGATAAGCGCTTTTCAAGATTTATTGAACCAACCTCTACCACCTCTTGATAAGCACCAGGATAGCTATATTCACTAGTTCCGCCATCCCCATCTCCTTCATTCCCGGCTGCACATACTACAACAATATTCTTCTCCACAGCCTCTTGTATTGCTTTATGCAACTCAGCATTATCCTCGGGACCTCCCAGTGACATAGAAATCACTCGAACAGTTTCTCCTTTCGCCCCTTTCCATGTTGTTGCATATTGAATGGCCTGTGTAATAGATTCTATGGTTCCTTCCCCTGTACCAGTCAGTACTTTCAGAACAAGTAACTTCGCTTTAGGTGCTACTCCTACCACACCCTTATCATCTTCAGTGGCAGCAATGGTACCGCAGACATGCGTTCCATGACCATTATTATCTAAGAATACATGAGGGTCTCCCCCATAGTCTTCTGTAAAGTTATAACCTCCCATAATCCGTTCTTGCAAATCTGGGTGGTCAGTTTGGCAGCCAGTATCAATAACTGCAACAACCACATCTTCCCCCTGATACCCTTTCGCCCATATAGACTCAGCTTCGATTAAACGGACCCCGGGAGGAACTTCTTTAGTACGATCCTTAACCTCTTCCAATTTGTAAGGAATTAACTTGAACTTTGACATGTCTATCCTCTCCTTTTTGGGATTTTTCAGGTTATGAATCTTCATATGCATAAATCTTTAAAGTTTATATTCTACATCCATCTATAATTTACCTCGTTAATTTTCAGATTTTGAACCATTTAATTTCACTTGATTCTCATCAACTCTTATCCTATTCTTTACAAACATACTAGAATACTATAGCGAAGGCGGTTTTATCCTACTACTAGGATTCCCTCCCATATGCCCATTAAGCTAGTGAAAAAAGGACTTCAAAATAGTAAAATTAACATCTCTAGAGTGAAAATATGTAAAATTCTTTTTAGTAACAGCATAAAATCTCAGCTTGATAGCGATGTGATGGTCCGCCAAAAATTGTACCGTATACTTTTTTCTCTTTTATTGGAATTTGCTTTACACTTCCTGAAACAGGTGCTCCTTTTACCTATTTCTTCTATTCTTAGCTCTGCTAATTAGAAAAGAGGAGGCGGTTATTTGGTTCCCTTTTTGTTTGTTAGAAGGTGAAAGTATGAAGTTAGAGTTTACTGATGGCATTAAGATCGATACATATCTATTCTCTCATTCTTCTTCGACTGATAATAAAATCTAATTCACCTCTTGAACATATGAACGACATATATAAAATGTATCATTCCATTAGAAAACCACATTTTATTTCATTGAATGTATAACACGATACATGTACATTTTTATATTTCCATTTTATCACAAAACAATCTTTTCATTACCATTATCTCTATTTATTTACTAATGTTTTAAAGCCTAATAACATATTGGAAAATTTGCTTTCGTTCCTTCTAGAATAGATGTTGTTATTACAACCAGGAGGTGGAAACATGATAGATAAAAAACGTGAATTGTGGCTTGATTCAGCAAAAGGATTTGTACTAATCCTTGTTGTTGCTGGACATGCTTACAATCATAATAGCCTTATCACCTATATCTATTGGTTTCATATGCCTGCCTTTTTTTGGTTAGCGGTTATGTATTTAAGCCAATAGAAAAATGGTCACATATTCAGCTTAATACATGTAACAAATTAAATAACCAATATAAAGATAAAAGGTATACCCAAATAAATGGTATACCTTTTATTCATATTTCCTTTTACTTTTCCTTTAAAACACTATGTAACCGATCTGGATAATTTGTAAACATACCCGTTGCACCCCATCTAATTAACAATCTCATATCTTCTTTCTCATTGATTGTATAAGGATGGATTAACAAACCATTCTCCCTCGCCTTTTTCATATACAGTTCATCAATAATTAATTCTCCATTATCATTGCGTAAGTTTGGTCCAATACCAACGGCGTACTTTTTAATTTCTTGAAACTCTTGATTTGTTACACCCTGTGGAGCATGAGTAACCCCTGACCATTCAATAATCTCATTGTTTTCATTTGGATAATACCAAAGCAGTTGCACTAGTGGAATATTTTTATTCATACTATGAATCTTTTTTAAACTTTCTTGACTGAATGATTGAATCATAACTCGGCTTGAAGACATATTTTGGCCAATTAAATTATATTTCTTTAATAACTCTAATAATTTCTCTTCCATTCCTGGATACACGTCCGGAGATTTCGTTTCAATATAGTATTTCATGCTTCTTCCATACTTTTGAAATATCTCTTCTAGTGTTGGAACTTTTTGCCCCACATATTCTTTTTTTGCCTTTTCTGGATATGTAGCATTAAACCAAGACCCTGCATCTAAACTTTTTATTTCACTTAATGTTTTTTCTCTTACTTCGCCAGCTCCATTTGTAGTTCGATCCACTGCTGTATCATGCATTGCAATCAATTGACCATCTTTTGTTAATTGAATATCTAATTCTAAATAATCCGCTTTCATTTTTTTCACAAGATTATATGAAGCAAAAGTATGCTCAGGAGCATGTCCACTCGCTCCTCGATGAGCAATATTTAAAAACTTATTTTCATTGAATTCATGTTTCTTTTCTGTTTTCGCATCAACTGTTCCCCCGTAAAAAAAACTCCCTACTGTAAAGAAAACAACCAAGAAACTTATTATCTTTTTCATACTCTTAAACCCTTCCCACGTTGTAAATTTCAACAAGCTAATGAGCTTTACACGAAATAGAAGAAATACCCTAAATATTATTATAAGCTTTTAATAATATGGCAATCTCACAAATAAAATGTAAGCTATGATTCTATACTGTTTATCATGTTCTATGTAACTAAATATATTTTAAATTCATCTATGTTTCTAGCTGTCAGCCCCTTCCCCCTATTATAACTAAACAATTATGAAGCATTCTCTACTGTGTTCCCGTAACTCAACAAAAAAGCCATAAAACGTTTGAGAATACATTGGTACTCACAAACAGTTTTATGGCTTTTCTCAAATATCTCCGGCCTTCAATTAACTTGTTGGACTCAATCATAACAAATCTTATAAACTTTGTGAATATTTTTTGTTATATTAATAATAATAAAATGATACTCTATTATAATAATTAATATAGAGCGATTCATTTACGATCTGCATAAAGAAGAAATTTCTATATGCAGATCGTATAACCTTAATCAATAGAAATGTTTTTTTATGCCTATCTACCTTTTATATGCTAAAAATTGGAACAATACATATTTAAAATTACTTTGTGTTCAAAGATGTGTTACATAGTATGCAATTTAATACCTCTTCAAGTACGATATCCGATGTGAAAGTAGCCTCTTTTGTCCGCCACCCAATAAATCCATCTGGTCTTACCAACACTGCCCCTTCAGGCTTAATTCCATATAGCGTTACAAAAGTGTTATCCTGATCAATAAAATCCCCTTTCTGAGAAACCTGATACACTTCAATACTGATCCCTAAATGAGATGCAACCGTACTTGCAGCCTTTGACCAAAAATCGTGTTCTGATCCAGTAAATAACACAAAATTTCTTCCTAATAAATCAAGTATTGAAATCCGCTTTCCTTGATACGTTCCCCACATATGCGGAGCGCGTGTTCCCGGTCTTCCCTTGAGCTCTAAAATATCCATTCTATGCGGATTCTCATCTTGATCTATTACTGCCGCAGAACTGTACTTATAACCTACAGTAACAGCTAAACTATCCGTAGTATTCAAATTAGCTTCTTCTCTATTCGCAGCCCGCAGTAGAATGCTGCTTGCATAATCCGTGGTTAATTGTACTACAGGACGTCTCTCCACATGATAAGTTTCTAATAATTTTGGATTCGCTTGACCATGTATAACAGCAGCTAATTTCCAAGCTAAATTATGAGCATCCTGAACACCTGTATTTGAACCAAATCCTCCTGTAGGTGGCATAAGGTGTGCAGCATCTCCAACTAAAAAAACACGGTTATCTTGAAAACGTATAGCTGTACTTTCTGTCGCCTCCCAAGGTGAAATGCTTAATATTTCAACTTTAAGATTTGACTTTCCAATGGCTTTTCGAACAATTTGCTGGCAATACTCTACAGAAAAATCTTCAGGTGTTTCCCCTTTTAAAGGATTATAGGCTACATGATAAATCCAGCAATCCTTATTATTGACCGGAATCAATGCACCAAAAACTTCAGGATTTGTAATCATTGTGAAAGCAAAGACATCCCCTTTTATGAAATCACTCAAATCTGCTTTAAAGTGGATGTTAATATAATGACCGCCTATCGTACCACGACCATCAGTGGAAATACCAGAATATTTACGTATCGAACTTTTTGCACCATCTGCCGCAATCATATACTTACTATATATAATTTGTTCCTCTTTCGTCTCACAATTTCGCACAATAGCAATTACTCCCAGTTCATCCTGTTTGTAAGAAACCAGTTCATGATGAAACCACAGCTTTCCACCTAATTGCTTAGCCTCTTTGAGCAACATCGGTTCTAAAGTAATTTGGTAACATGAAGTCGGCTTTGATGGACTAATTTTTTGAATCAACTCGAACAAACTTTTATCATTTTCATCCTGAACCATCTTTACCCTTTTTAATTCTTCATAGTCTGCTTCAGCGATTGTATTTACACTAACCCTTCCACGGCAGTTCTCCAGCACTCTTCCAGCGGCGCGAATCTTCTTTTCTAAACCTAATTCCCGGAATAATTCCATCGTGCGAAAAGTAATCCCTCCCGCTTTTGGGTGAATAGCAGTAGTTGGATGTCTTTCAATAAGTAAATACTCCACTTTATGACGGGAAAGAAATAATGCAGAAGTTAACCCCGTTAAACCTCCTCCAATAATTAAAACTGGAACATGAATGGATTTCATGCGTATTTCTCCTTTCATGTAAACTACACATAAAGTGAAACTTCAATCAGTGGGGTTTTCTCCATCCCTCACTGATTGTTAGTTAAACCAATCGGGCTTTTATGGGCTGTTTATCTCCCACCTAAACTTCTTCGCATTCTCTTAAGTTTTGAGGTGGGAGTATTACAGCCCGTTAAAGCGGGATAAATTTTACTGAGCTCAGTAGGTTAACTATAATAAGGAAATCTAGAAAAATATAGACTTATTTTTCCGAATTATTTATCATATAGATAGAGTACGCCCCAAAAACACAATCGATCTATACGATAAATTTCTTTATACAAAATAAAAGCGTAGTTCCAATTTATATATTATTAACTTGAAAATTAAACTAACTATAAAAACTAAAAAGTCACATTCATTATAAAATGAGCGTGGCTTTTTCTTTTCTTAATATCCCACCAATTAGCACTTCACTTTATCAAAAGATTCTATATCTCAACTTGCTGTCTTAATGTTCCATCACCGACTAAAGACATTTACATAATGAAAAATGTTTACGTTTTGGTTCTGTGAATAAAAGTGTTACTATATATATCAGAACTATTTGAATACAACTCAGTTGTTGATGCGTTTTTTATTTGCTATTGATTAAAGTTGTATCATACATATTTACAAGTAGATCACAAAAACGAAGGACAAAGACGCAACAAAATTAAACTCTTTCCTTCTATATTCCACAAATAAAATGGAGAATATTATGAAATACTTTTTATATTATGCTTTAAACTAGAATGAAAAAGAAAAGGAGATCAAATGGAAAACAAAAAAGAAATAAACGAAACTGGATGGAACTTTGACAACAGTTATGCTCGTCTGCCAGAATCATTTTTCACAAAAACTTCTCCAACGCCCGTACGTTCACCAAAGTTGATTATTCTTAACGATTCTTTGGCAACATCTTTAGGGTTAAACGTAGAGGCACTTCAAAGTGAAGAAAGTGTAGCAGTGTTTGCCGGCAATGAAGTACCTGAAGGCGCTTCTCCTCTTGCTCAAGCTTATGCCGGACATCAATTCGGGCACTTCAACATGCTAGGGGACGGACGTGCTCTGCTAATTAGTGAACAGATTGCACCTTCGGGTAAACGATTTGATATTCAGCTAAAAGGATCTGGAAGAACACCATACTCCCGCCGCGGGGATGGACGCGCTGCACTTGGTCCAATGCTCCGTGAATATATTATCAGTGAAGCAATGTATGCACTTGGTATTCCTACTACTCGTAGTTTAGCTGTGGTAACAACGGGTGAGTCAATCTTACGCGAAACAGCTTTACCAGGTGCAATCTTAACACGTGTAGCCAGCAGCCATATACGCGTCGGCACATTCCAATACGCAGCAGCAAGCGGTTCAGTTGAGGATCTTAAAGCTTTAGCTGATTATACGATTAAACGTCATTTTTCAGCTATTCAATCAGATGAAAACCAATATTTAGCGCTACTTCAAGAAGTGATAAAACAACAAGCAAGCCTAATTGCAAAATGGCAACTCGTCGGCTTTATTCACGGAGTCATGAATACTGACAATATGACAATTAGCGGAGAAACAATCGATTACGGTCCATGTGCTTTTATGGATGAATATGATCCAGCAACTGTATTCAGTTCTATTGACAAACAAGGGCGATATGCCTATGGCAACCAGCCTTATATTGGCGTTTGGAATCTTGCCCGTTTTGCGGAATCTTTATTGCCACTGCTACATGAAGACGAGGGACAAGCTGTCAAACTAGCTCAAGATAGCCTCTCAACATTTGGTGTGCTATTCGAACAACATTGGCTTACTGGAATGAGAGCAAAACTAGGCATATGTAATGAAGAAGCAGAAGATAAAGCGCTTATCGATGAGCTCCTCAAATTAATGGAGAAATATCGCGCAGATTATACGAACACCTTCCTTGCTTTAACTTTTGATACTGATAAAGATACCGATTTGTTTACAAGCCAAGAATTTACGGCTTGGAATGGAAAATGGCAAGAACGATTAAGCAGACAACAGGAATCAAGCCCTTCTTCACACCAGTTGATGCGAGATAACAATCCTGCGGTAATCCCACGAAATCACCGCGTGGAAGAAGCTTTAGATGCAGCAGTAAAACAAGGAGACTACAGTGTGATGGAACGACTGCTTGCGGTTCTTTCAAGCCCTTATACACATTCACCTGAACAATGTGAATATGCTACATTGCCTGCCGCCTCTTCTAAACCTTATCGAACTTTTTGTGGTACATGAGTGGTTAGCTCCTTCTCATAATGAATTTGCTCGCCCTTCAATTGAAGGGCGAGCATTTCTTTTACTTAATTCGATTTATTCTTCATCAACATAGCAATCTCTTTATGATTCTCACTATCCATTTGTTCCAGGTGCTTCACAACTCGTTCTTGTCGCTTCGCTGAATGATTTTGACTTAGCTTCCATTTCCCCTCAATTCTATTAATCTTTATTTTAAATCCAACAATCCCTTTACTTAACCCTTCAACATAATTAGGTTCCACTTCATCTAATGAATAGGAGCTCGCCGGATCTTCATATTTATTTACTAAATCACGAAGAGAATCGATTAATTCTTGTTCATCGTCTACAATTTCCATTTCACCATATACATGAACTGCTACATAGTTCCAGGTTGGCACTGCTTCTTTTGTTTCATACCATGAAGGAGAAATATAACAGTGCGGACCTTGGAAAACTGCAAGTATCTCTTGATTTCGAACGTCTTGCCATTGTTCATTCGGCCGTGCAAAATGACCATATAAAATGCGCTCATTTCTATTTAATAGTAAAGGAAGATGCGTTGCATATGGTGCTCCATTATGCTGAGAAAATAGCGTTGCAAAACTATTCTGTTCAATGATTTCATATTTTATTTTTTCATCTTTTATATCGAAGTATTTAGGTATATACATATTTTCCCTCTTCTCTTTCTTATCATTTTATTTTCTAATTATATTTTGAAAAAAATCAACCTAACAGGGACAGATAATGATTATTTTATAAGGACAGTACTACTTCTATACATCATAAAACGCCTTTCAGTATTTGAACTGAAAAGCGTTTTAAATAGATACGCGTTTACCTTTCCACACCCGCTTGAATACTTTGATTCCGCACAATATCCACAGTTTTTTTCGACCAAAATGTAGCAAGAATAGGTCCTGCAATATTATGCCATACTGCCGCTAAAACACTTGGCAATGCTGCTAATGGTCCAAAATGCGCGGCTGCTAACGCTACACCTAAGCCAGAGTTCTGCATCCCCACTTCAATGGAAATCGCTCGTCTCGTTCCTTCATCAAGCCCGAGTACCAATGCTGTCAAATAACCAAGTAAAAATCCAAATGCATTATGGAGCATCACCGCTACAAGAATTAACAAACCAGAAGAGGCAATACTGCTTACATTCGCTGAAATAACTGCAGAAACAATAATGATAATTGCTAAAACTGATATAAGAGGTACCACTGTGATACCTTTATTCACTACTGTCGGAAAGAATTTTCTAACTGCTATTCCTAAAATAATTGGGACAATGATTACTTGTACGATAGAAAGAAACATCGACATAGGATCAACTGGCATCCACTGCCCTGCTAATAGCAACAAAATAAAAGGTGTAGCAATTGGTGCAAGCAATGTTGATAATGATGTCATCGCAATGGATAAAGGTAAGTTTCCTTTCGCTAGATACACCATTACGTTTGACGAAGTTCCACCTGGCACTGAACCTAGTAAAACTAACCCCGCGGCCAATTCTGCTGGTAAATTCATCATATAAGCAAGTGCATATGCAACAAGAGGCATAATAATAAACTGAGCACACACCCCAATAATGACTGGCAACGGCTTCGTTACAATCATTTTAAAGTCAACTGCTTTTAGCGTCAGTCCCATTCCAAACATAACAATACCTAATAAAATTGTAATATACCCATTAAACCAAATGAATGGTGCAGGAATGATAAAAGCGATAACTGCGATACAAATAACCCAAATGGCAAAATATTTTCCTGCTACGTTACTGATTGCTTCCAACGTTTTCATCGAACCATCCCTTATTCTTTGATTTTAAAAATCTTATTCGGATTCAAAATATTTTTTGGATCAAGAGTTTGTTTTATCTTTTTCATCACAAGAAGTGCTGCCCCGTGCTCTTTTTCTTGATATTTCCGTTTACCAATCCCTACCCCATGTTCACCTGTACACGTGCCGCCGCGCTCCAGAGCATACATCACAATTTTTTCATTGACCGCTTCAGTTTTCTGTACTTCCTCTATATCATTTGGATTCACCATTAATAGAACGTGAAAATTCCCATCTCCGACATGTCCAAGTATTCCCCCAACGATCCCCATATCATCTAAAGTCTCTTTTGCATACTGGATTGCATTTGCTAATTCTGAAATGGGTACACAAACATCCATACTCATCAGTTTTTTCCCTGGATAACTGTGAACATAAGCGTATGCTAAATTATGTCTTGCTTCCCATAATTTATTTCTGGCTGCTGTTTCTGTTTCAAATGAAATACCGTTACACTTATGATCTTTCACAATTTCTTTTGTAAAATCAACATCTTGTTTTAATCCTGCTTCATTCCCATGAAACTCTAAAAACAATGTCGGCTCTTCTCTATAGTTTATTTCACTATATTTGTTAACTTGTTTCATAGATAGTTCATCAACAAGCTCAATTCTCGCAATTGGAATACCGGCTTGTAAAATATCAATCACAGCTTCTACCGCATCATTCACTGTCGGAAAAGACGCTCTTGCTGCCATCGTATGCTCAGGTATTCCATACACTCTTAATGTTAACTCTGTAAAACAACCAAGTGTTCCTTCTGATCCAACGAAAATGCCATTTAAATGATAACCAGATGATGACTTTGCAGCTAGCGTCCCTGTATGTATAATCATTCCATCTGCCAGTACCACCTCTAAATCCCGAACTTGATCACGCATAACGCCATACTTTACTGAAGTCGTTCCACTCGCATTTGTAGCAGCCATTCCACCTAGTGTAGCATCTGCTCCTGGATCCACACTGAAAAACAGGCCATACTTTTTTAATTCTTTATTAAGCTGTAAACGAGTTACACCAGGTTGAACTTTAACAAGAAAATCCTTTTCTCTTACCTCTAGCACTTGATTCATAAGTGAAAAATCTATTGTAATCCCGTTTTCATATGGAATCACATGCCCCTCCAAACTTGACCCCACTCCAAATGGGACAACTGGTGTTTGGTACTTGTTTGCTAGTTTCATTATTTCACTAACCTCTTTTGTCGTTGTTGGAAATACAACAACATCAGGTAGACTACTGGCATGATAAGATTCATCCTTACTGTGCAATTCTCTCACCGTTTCATTCACTACTACTCCTGTTTCAGGAAGTATCTCTTTTAAAGCAATTAGTAAATTTGCAGTTTCAGCTTTCATTTCATTCTCTCCCATCATTCTGTTACAGATTTGATATAAAATTTAGGATCGTTTTATAACGATTCATCTGATGAACTATTTCATACATAATAATCTGAAGAATCAAATAATTCAAGTCTTAATTTAGAAGCACCCCCTAATTCTTCCTATCATCAAAAAAAACGAAAAAGAGTCCACTCCTAGTAGACTCTTTTGTATTTATGTGAAAAAGTTTATTCGTTTAGAGATTTTGAAGTTCCTTTTCCATTTTTCATGTATATCTTGATTTGCAGCAATAATTTCAAAAGCAATCCAATTAAACATGCAAACCTTTCTCTTTGAAATAGCTTAACATTTTCCGGTAATTCTCTCCATACTTCTCTTGGAATTCTTTTCCAAAATCTTCTTCTATATGTTGCATCATCATATCATGGTAAAAAGCATTTTTTATTACTTCAATTACTGCCGGGTGATTCGTCTCTAATGCAGATGGCTTCATATCGCCTTCGAAACTACCAATTAAAGCTGAACTAGAATCACAAAGAATAGAAAACTTTCTTTCTTCAGTAGGCCACTCTTCATCTCTATAATGTTGGAATACATGTTTAAGAGGTGTTTTACATGCTCCCATTGTAATTAAGATGACACTAATTCCTTTACATTCGGCTACAAGTAATGCTTCCTCTATATAATGCAAATCTTCTGACCAAATATCTACAACTATAGATGTTTCTGCATTTGCAATAACGCGGCGTACAGCATTATCTAGCGCATTACTTCCTTGCCAATTATAAAAAGCAGGTGCAGGTCTAGGCGGAGTTTTTAATTGATTCATAAGAGCCTTCGAAGTTTGCTCAAATTCAGTTTGGAAAAGACGGACTAATTGCTCAATTGGAACAGCATTATATAGCACTGTCTCCCCTTCTATACTACGGCAAGCCCCTTTATCCGTTAATGATCGTAATGCAGCATATACATTTGTTCTTGATACAGATACCCGTTTTGCAACTTCATAACCGGACAACTCTGGCTCTTCATGTAACGTCAAATAACACCTTGCTTCTAAATCAGACAAACCTATTTTCTTTAATAAATCAATCATGGGAGACCTCCTTGCTTAACAATTAAATTCAACACTTACCTCGAGTGGTATTTACCAATACTCCTAAAGGTGTATTACCTTTAGTTTAAACGAAAACCAACAAAATTTCATCTGTTTATTCTTGTTAATTAACATGATAAACATGGTGAAATATTACAAGCCTCCATGTACATGTTCATTGAAACAATGAATAATATTTAGACATCTTAATCCATAAACTCTAAATTCAGAAACATCAATGTCTGGAAGTACTTTATTTCTCTAACATCCAAATTATGTTAAGATTATTTCAATATTTCAAAACACACTCAAAAGGAGTCTAATTAAAATGAATGTCTACTTAGCAGAGCCTACAATTGACTTACAAGAAGAATATCTAGAATTCTATCAAGAATGGAAAAATAGTGGTGAAACGATGGTTCCCTGGGTTATTGCAAAAGATCCTTCTTATTTTCCAGAAATGGTCCAAGAACTACTCGATGCAGCGGAAGGAAAAAATCTCCGTAACGGCTGGGTACCTGATTCTACTTATTGGCTTGTCGCAGATAATAAGAAAATTGTTGGAGCTGTAAATATTCGCCACCGTTTAACTGAACATTTATTCAATGCTGGTGGGCATATTGGCTATGGTATACGCCCTTCCGCAAGACAAAAAGGATATGCTACAAAACTATTAGCTTTATCATTAGAAAAAACAAGAGAATTAAATATTACAAAAGCTCTTGTCGTTTGCGACGAATGGAATATTGCTTCTGAGAAAACAATTTTGCGTAACGGTGGCCTTCGTGACAGTGACTTTATCGAAGAAGACGGTAATGTTGTAAGGAGGTATTGGATTGAGCTGTAAACGTCCATTCATTAATGAAAACGGAGGGATTCACATGTCTACATTAGCAACCCAATTAGAAACTACAATTCATACTGCTTCTCAAAAAATGATACTTCTTTCTGACATGGACATAAAACTCAATCTAACAAAATGGTCTAAAAAAGAAATATTAGGTCACCTTTGCGATTCCGGCACGGTCAACCATAAACGTTTTGTTGATATCCTTACTTCAAAAGAAGCTATTACACTCACTGGTTATGATCAAGATTCATGGGTGTATGCACATAATTATCAACAATCTTTTTCATCAAATGAAGTTCTAAAATTATGGGAAGCTATTAATACACAAATTATAAAATTACTAAGCAATGTAAAGGATGAACAATGGCAACTTACATGTAAGTTAGAAAATCAACAGGAAGTAACTTTAGAATGGCTTGTTACAGATTATATTGATCATATGGACCATCATCTTACACAAATATTTACAACCCGAAAAAAATAAAGTGAAACTTTAATCACCTCTCATCAATTGGGCTTTTACCGGCAGTTGATCCTCCACCTATCTTCCTCGTTTTCTTTGCATCTTGAGGTGGGGGATGAATTTTCGGTAGGCGGTAGCTTACATGTTTTTTGTACACGATTTTTTGATCCTATACGATATAATAAATATGAAAATAGAAAGAAAGGAGAACGTATATAGCAACCACAAAAGAGGATGTATATATAAAAGGAACAAAAAAGTCACTGCCGGATGGCTGGTCTACCTATGCCTTTCGATACGCCATTTTCCCCACACAAGAACAAGCCGCAAGATTAGAAAGAGCGTTCGGATGTGAACGTAAAGTGTATAACGAATATGTTTCTGGTTTGTATGAATATCTGGAATCGATTTCCTTTGAAGGTGGGTTTATTCGTTATAAGGTGCCGAATTACACAACGATTACCACCAAATATGATTACTTAGATAAAAGTAACGATTCTTTTGTGTATAATGACGCAAAAATGAGATTCCAGGCAGCCATTAAAAAATATAATGAGACGTATGCAAAACGCCCCGTACAGTACAAAAAAGCAGTGCGAAAAAAGATGAAAACAATCGGATATGTTCCCACGTTAAAAGACATCAAAGGTATGCCCAAGTTCCACAGTAAAAAACAAGGAAAATTCAGCTATACGACAAATCAAACAAATGGAAATATTAAATGAAGCAAGTAAATGAATCTTATGTGTTATGTATTCCGAAGTTCCAAGAAAGTATTTCGATTCATCTTCACCGAGAATTACCGATTGGCGGGATCATAAAAAAAGCAACCGTGAAACGAGAAGGCACAAACTACATTGTTTCTCTTTCTGTTGATTCGTTTTGTCCACATGAAAAACAGGTAGAATTCCTTACTTCTGAAGAGGTAATTGGATTAGATTACAGTCAAAGTGAATTGTATGTAGACAGCGAAGGACGAACAGCGCAGTATAGCCGCTACAACAAACTTATCGAAAAACGTCAAAGAAGAATGAACAAATCCTTAGCACGCAAGAAGAATCATGCGAAAACAGATGAAACAGGGCATACCCTATATAGTCAGAATTATGAAAAACAAGTTAAAGAATATCAAAAAGTAACAACAAAAGCAAAAAACCAAAGAAAAGATTTTCTACACAAGAAAAGTAATCAGATAACCAATGATTACCACGCTATTGTTGTAGAAGATTTGAACTTAAATAACTTGGCGCAATGTTTGCGTTTTGGAAAAAAGCTACATGACAATGGATTTGGTATGTTTCGCAAGATGTTACAATACAAGGCTAAGAAAAAAGGCAAACACTATATCGTTGCGGATCCGTATTTTGCATCGAGTAAAGTATGCAGTGCGTGTCATCACAAAAAAGATACGTTGAAGTTGGAAATCACATTTCATTAGCTCTTGAATTAGATAGTGAAAATGAGATTCAAAAAATTTACGATACATTAATCGAAAAAGGAACTGTACTTATGGAATTACAAGATACATTCTGGGGAGCAAAATTTGCGAAAGTGAAAGATTGCTTCGGTGTTATTTGGGATTTAAATTATACAAAAGCTTAGTCTCCATAGAAAAAGGTGCTCTCTACATAAGCACCTTTTTCTATATCATTTTACAATACGATTCATTTGTCTTCTTTATTCTTCTTCCTTCTATTGACATCTTTTAACGTTTTACTAAATCCTAAAACCAAAATGATGAATATGATTCCAGCAATTGCTACCGTTTCCAAAATGAATTGCACAGTTCCTCCTCCTTTGAGTTGCACCACATGCCCATCAAGTTACTATTTCGAATTATCCATCGCCCTCAAGCTAAGAAAAAGAAATTTTCCCATAATGAAAATAGCTATTTGTTTGGTTTCTAAATTTAGAAAAAATATATGGTGATACTATAATTGATATTACATATGAAATGCAAAAAATAAAAATCCTATAAAAGAGAACGAGTTAGAAAATTTAATTATTCTTGTATTCCCCCTTTAGAATACCATATATTTCTAAGTCAACAACTCCTTTTCCAGACCATAATGAAGCTTGTCTTAACAATCCTTCTTTTATAAAACCATTTGTTAAGAGGACCTTTTTTGAAACCTCGTTTGCAGGCATGACCTCTGCTTGAATTCTGTTTACATTTACTTCTTCAAATAAAAATTTTACTAGCATACGAACAGATTCAGTTGCAATCCCCTTTCCCCAATAATCTTCTGCCAAAAAATAACCGATAGATACCATGTTCACTTTTTGGTTAAAATCCACAGATTCTATAATTCCTACCAATTTATTAATTTGATTCTTCTGAAAGATCCCCCACTTGACTCTACTTTTTTTATGGTAATCTCTCTCAAAATGACCAATCATTTTACTTACCGTTTTTATGTTATGCTTAGGAATGATCCCACAATAAGCAAATACATTTTCGTTGTCGTAGATTGTAAATACTTCCTGTAAGTGTTCCTCTTCAATTTTTCTTAAAACTAGATTCGTTGATTCTAATACTGGAAAATCTCCAAAAATCATTTCTAGATTCATTTTATTCTCTCCTTAAGTTATCCTTTAATAGATATGTAAATTTTCATTTGCATCTCCTTATTTTATAATATAAACAAAATATTTTTTGATAATTCGTGCTATTTTTCACATTTATATTGTAACCTATACAGTGTTCTTCTTTATGAGGTTTGAGCGTAGATGAATGCCCCCTCTGGAGTACCGTAAAAAAACAGCTCTCCTTTAGCGTACGGAATGCCTCCTTTTTAATTTCGTCAAAGCAGCTACAAACAAGAAAATTCCCATTACTGCTTTATGTGTATACAAAAAGCCATTCTTTCTACAAAAATACTAGAAAGAATGGCTTAAACAATGCTAATGCGAAACTTCTATTAGTGATTATTCTCCTTCCACCACTAATAGCTAATTAACGCAATCAGGCTTTCACGAGTGGTAACACTACTCTTATCTTGCTGCACGTACCTCAGCAACAAGCTTCCCACCTTCTACACTCATATAAAGCTTCACAGGTACATCATTTGTATTTTCAAATACTAAATCTAAATATGGATATGCGATTGTAGCATCTCGGCCTTTTGGAACGTATCCTACCGTTTTAGAGTGCGTTGTTCTTTCTACCATTTTTAAACCAGCTTGATCGGCTGCATTATAAAGAGTAGAAGATGTTTGACATACTCCACCACCATAACCATCTACTAATTTTCCATCAACAATTTCTTTCCCTAACTGATACCCTTTATCTGGTGTTGTATCTCCGATTAGCGCATTAAAAGAGAAACGATCTCCTTTTCCTAGTACTACACCACTAATGCTATTCGCAGACAAACGGATATTTTCAATTCTACCACCTGTAGAACCACCTAAGTTTGTTTCATATCTCCCTAAAACTGCACCACTTCCACTTGCATCAGCCGGTGTCGCTACTGGTTTTTTCTCAACAATCGGCAATTGATAAGAAGAATCCCACATACCTACGTTCATCAATTTGTCTACTAGTTCTTTTTCCATTAATTCATAAGAAGGCTTACCTTCTTGCCATGTTCCATCACTTGCCATACGGGACGGAACCATCTTTTGATCAATGCTTTTTCCTACTTCCTTAGCAACTTTCGTTACTTCTTTTTTAAATTTATTTTCATCTTCAAAATAACCTAAGCTTGCTAGATTCACATTTTTTACTTCTTTCCCACTTCTAGCATCAACCAAACTTACACTTTCACTGACACCAGTCTTAGCTTCTACAACATGCTCTCCTATGCCACTTACTAATGAAACTTCACTTACTTTTGTACCACACCCACTCACTATACCTACGCATAGTGCCCCTATTACTACACTTTGTACTTTACGTAACAATACACTCTCTCCTTTACCCTATACTATTACTCTTTGTTTTTAAATTTATGTATGTATGATTACTAAACTTTGCAATATGACTACAAAATATTACAATCTGATTTCTACTATATTAAAATTACTCTTTTCTTTGAGAAATGTCTACACATATTTACTTAAAAAATTCAAGTTTGTTAAAAATGTAATCTTTCTCTTATTTAACCAGTATATACCAAACAATAATTTGAAAACAATTTTAATACATTACTAATTTCGGAATTTTTTATAAGCAAATATAATTCATAAAAAACACTTCACAAATTCTCTTCCATACGTTCGATGAAGTACTCTATTCAAAATAGGTATTTGCCGTGCCACCCATCCGCTCTTACACATACATTATGATGAATTCAACCCAATTTAAAGAACGGAGGATGTTTATGTATCCCTACAATTCATATGATCCATACAACCCTTATGTACACCAACAACAATATGATGTACACCCGCTACACCAACCATATATAGAACAAACAGAACAATTCGATCCATATGATCCAAACAGACAATTTCAAATTCCAATTTCATTCCCTGGTGGTGGCGGCCGGCAACTAGAAAGACGAGTAAACGAGCTAGAACAACGAGTCAATCAATTAAACCGACAAGTAAATCAACTTCAAAACACAGTAGAACGTCATACACGTAGACTCAATCGATTAAATCAACGTTTACGTACTGTAGAAAATCGACTCAACATTCCATTTTCAGCACTTGAAGATGGATTTTAATCCGTAAAACAAAGAACTATATAAGGAAGGGACTCTCCCTTCCTATATTCTGAATTAGCAGATAGTAAATCCCCAATATTCGTTTTATTTTATAAAATTGACGAAAGTTTTCTCCATCTCTATACTGATAAGAGTCAATGAAATGAAACAAGGTGATAAATATGGATTTTGAAATAAATTTCCTCTCCTTCTATGTCGTACAAGTAGAAGGAAAAGGCGAACAAGCAGATAAGCGATATAAACATTTCCAAACGTTAGATGCTGAAGAATATGAAGACAGCCCTTTAAAGGAATTCTTAGATGGCGAATTACTAAAAATATCCAAGCGAAAAGTAGAGCGTCACGCAAAGACCGAACAAGCCCCAACAAAGATCGGTCGATTTATTGTAGAAGCTGGGCACGAATTCGATTCAAACCCTCATTATAATTTATTTAATCGTATCCGCTTTGCAGAAACGAAAGAGAATTTTAAAGATATGAGTGAACCTCTCGTTTATACATATATCGATACAAGTGCAGTACGTGGTGGTGTATTTTTAGTTGCCCAGGCAAAACTACGTAAATACTTTGACGATCCATTTGTATTCGTTATGAAGTGTGACTTCGAACCAAAAGTTGCTTCCATTTCTGACGAAGCAACACTTATTCATAATGTTGAAATGGCAATTACGACAAAAAACATGAAATCCATTCAATACCCATACATGCCAGAAGAAGGCATGGTCGAAGTAGGCGAACTAAAAATCCACCAAGCATCACACGCCCGCTACTTTGAGGATTTCTTAAAATTTGTTGAATATGAGCGCTCTATGCCTGAAATTATGAAAACACAAGTAATGGATATGGTATATGACCAAATTGAAGATGTCTTCGAAGAAGGTACAGAAGAACGCGAACAATTCGACCAAGCCATGGAAGTATGGGCTGCGAGTCCGAAGCGTGAGATTATGGAACAATTTTCAACAGAAGAAGTAATGGAGGCAACAGCACACATTGTCGAGCATGCTCCTGAGGTTGAATTGAAAGTAAAAGCAGATCATATTTCTGTGAAGGCCTTACTTGCAGACTTTGGAGACCAAATTCATATTGCAAAGGTTAATCACAGATATGTGCTCATGATAGAGGCAGATACACTTACGTTTGAAAAGGGATTCTCTCCGATTGAGTTTTTGAAGCCGGATGAGCTGCAAGATGTGATTGAGCGGATTGAGAAAAAAGCTTCGAATCCACATGAATATTAATTCAATCACTAAAAATTACAGTCCTATTCACAAAGAACGTTATGTTCTCTCATTCAATTTAATAATGTTCAAAGACGTCCATACCCTATTTTTTGTTGAGCGCTAATCTGTAGCGCTCTTTTATTTTCACTCATAATCCTGCGCTCATACTTTAGTTACGAATCATATCCGTATTTAAAATGGACCAACATGGTTCAATCTTAAATAAAAACTAAAAAGAGTACCAAGAATAAAAGAAAGGGCTATGACAAGGAAATAGTGTTTTTTTCTCATCTTCATAACATGTAGAAACTTTCTGGTCGTAAATAGGAGTATCGGAAAAAGAATAGCACTCATGATGTAACTATCCCCACCATAAGACCCACGCATTCTTCCCCTACCATATCTGAACAACCATTAAATAGACAATCGACTGAGTAAACAGTTACTAACACACCTAAAAGAGCATACGTAAAAAGAAAACCAAAAATAAAATTTAGAAGTACACTTATTGATAAGTACAATTTTTTCATCTATTCACCTCAAAAAATAATACACTTTCGTACATGTAATTTCAGAAAATTCACTCATCACCAGTATCATCCTTCAAATCAAAGAAGCTCGACTAAAAAATGAATCTTTTTATATTCATTTTCACGAGCATTTTTACCTATACATCATTCATTTTGTTGTTCATTTCCTGTAACACTCGTAATTGCTGCTCCCCTTTCTGTACAGCAATAGTAAAATAATTTTGTAAAAGTTGTATTGTGTTATTATCAATATAGTATCGTTCCGTTATATTCCCCCATGTCTTGCTATTTTGAAAATCTCCCCAAGTAAATTGAACATATTCTTTTTTCTTTAATTCTTTAAATACCCATCTCTTCATTTTCTTTTTTGCTTTTTCAGTTAATACATCATTCTTTGTAAGTATGAGCTCTTCATTTCTTTTATATCGCTTATAAATATCCTTTTCCTTGGATACTTTAAGAAAGATATTTACGGTGTTCTGAGCGTCTGCATAAGCACGGTGCTGTTTTCCTTCCCATTCTAAAGCGAATTGTTCCACCGCGGATTTCAAACTTGGCGTATGTATAAATAATTGCTCATATGCTTGAAATACAAATTTTTGCAAATCAAATTTTCTTTCTGTCTCTATATTAGGGCATTCTATATTATGTAGCTTACAATCTTGCGCGAGAAATTTGTAGTCTTCCTTCCCCCATGTTATAAACATGCTATCATCTCCAGCGAATTGAAGGAATCGCCCCATTACCTTTGGGAACATTTCGACCTCTTTTAGATCTCGCTTTGTAATTCCTGTTAATTTTGTTGTATGGCGAGTTAGAGGTGCGGTTGGTTTAACAAGTGAAGAAAATCGTCCTATAATACGCATTGTACTTGCTTCTACTTTGATTGCTCCAATATCAACTACCTCTAATGGATCTTGCGATTTATAAGGTCGAAAATTTCTCTCAACATCAAATACAATATAACATTTAGGTTCATTCAATTCACATACCTCTTCCTTGTTTGATTATATTTCCTCCGTATTAATGGACAGTAAAAGCCCGATTGGTGAGAGCTGATAATCAGTGGAGAATGAAGCCCCCCACTGATTAAAGTTTCATTTTATAACTATATAGTCTCCACTGTACAAATGCACAAAACAAAATTTCTAAAAAAGATCACAGAATTATTTTTTAAATATTAAGATAAAAATAAAAACAAAAAAAGGAGAAGGGCAAGCCCTTCTCCTTTTAATTCAATTACTTCTTAACTACGTTAGTAGCTTGTGGTCCACGGTTACCTTGTTCTACTTCGAAAGTAACTTCTTGACCTTCTTCTAAAGTTTTGAATCCTTCGCCTTGGATAGCTGAGAAATGAACGAATACGTCTTCTCCGCCTTCAACTTCGATGAATCCGAAACCTTTTTCTGAGTTAAACCATTTTACTTTACCGTTTTGCATGAAAAAATCCTCCTACAATGTACCTATATGTACATATTCATTTTCGACCACTTTACACAATAATAAAGACATTAAAAAACTGCAACCGCAGAGGAGATTTAACATTGCTATCCTCCTCTGAAGTTACAGCTCATTTAAATCTCTATATTATTAAAAGTAAAATGGTTTATAATTACTATATCATATCAATATAATAAAAGTAAAGCGAATTTTATTTTCTTCACATTTTACACAATATTCCTTTGCCACTGCATCACTTTTGATTCTCCTGATCCAGCCACAACATAGCCTTCCTTCTGATTAACAATGCGCCACCCGTGACCTTTAATAGATCCACATACCGTTACCGTTCCTTCATCAAGGAGGACACGACATACCATACTAATTCCAGCTTTATTCTGTGTAGATGTTGTATATAATACCTGTTGATCAACACTCAAATCTAAATAGCTACTTGCTTTTTGTTCACTTTGACATGTATGCCAATTTAATTTTTTCTTTTTAATGATCTCATCTACCATACAAAAAGAAATATTTCCACTTATTCCTCTGCAAGATCCACTTGCTGCTACTATGTAGGAGTTATGTAATGTCAACGCAGAAATCATTTGATTCGTGGCTATTTTAATTCTTTTTAACTTACGCATTTGCAGATCAAAAAGCCAAACACCACCATACTTCGCATGAATTTTGGTACCAATAAATAAGTAATGCTTGTATAAAAATAGCGAACGAATAGACGGTGCACCACTACCATAACAAAGAAATGGATGAATAGTTTCCCAAGTAGAACCGAAGTTATTAGAAAGATATAACGTTTTATCTCCATGTGCAATAACTGTCCCACTCTCATTACTACATACGTTCCAACTTGTTGCCTTTGTTGGAAAACGTTGAATCGTCCAGTTATCACCACAATCCATACTACGAATAAAAATCCCTTCGTCACCTACACCATAAATTACATTACCACTACTCTGTAAATCCCGAATTCTTTTTTGAAACCCACTTAAAATCCGTTTCCATTTCCCATCTTGTTCAATGAATAATCCATCATATGTAGTTGCTAACATAAGTTTCCCATCTTCTAATTTCGTTACGGCAGTTGCACTTAACATTGTTTCCACGATGACACTCCCATTCCTAGAACTTTTCAGCAAATGCGATTGCAAAGTTACTGCATTTCTCGATATCTTCTTCCTCTTCTGGAGCTAACTCAATCTTCAATCCTTCTTGTACAAGTTCTGCCCCGCATTCTACAAGACGTTCTTCAAAAATTGTTACTGCCTCACAAAATTGCTCATAAGCCGTATCACCAGATCCAAATACAGCAACTTTTTTTCCGGCTAAATCTACGCTTTCTAAATCATCATGAAAATCTTCTGCTTCAAATGGCAGCTCCCCGTCTCCCCACGTATACGATCCCAAAATGATACCATCATACGCTAATAATTCTTCTGCATCCATTCCTTCCATTTCCTTTAATTCCACTTCATGATTAAATGCATCCAAGCTCACTTTAATTAAATCAGCAATACTTTCTGTATTTCCTGACATACTTGCATAAGCTATTAAAATTTTCGCCATATCGACATCCCCTTTTGCAATTGATTCTTATTCTCATTATATTAATAATGAGAATCAATTTCAATTATATTTTTTTCCTTACCATAAATAACTTTCAAGGCATTGTAGAGAGTGATGAAACTTTCTTTCGTGAGTCTTTCACACATAGAAAAGAGAAAAACGCGTAGACCAAATGCTTATTTCAGCATGTCAAAAATCAAATTATATAGTAGTAGAAGTGGTAAGAAATGCATAATAAAAGACCTCAAAAAGAGGTCTCCTTACTTTAAAAATATTGATGCAACTATAAAACCAATTATGATTACAAGGATAAGTATTCCAATACCCTTCCAACCTAAACTACCTACTAAATCAGCAAGGTTTCTAGTTTCAGCCCTATTAAACGCATCGTTCATATTTCCAACTGGGTTTCTTTTTAATTCTTCCTGTCTTAGTCTTTCTCTTCTTCTTTCAGGTGTTTCTTTGTCTTCACTCACTACCACACCTCCATTTTCTATAATCCTAATATATATTCCTTAATTCTCTTTAATTGAACTACCCCCACCTTCACTTCGTTTAGAGAAGGGGGTCTTCTCGGTTAAAATGGTAAATTTCATGTTTAAAAACAACAGTCTTTTAGAAAACAACCTATAAAAAAACACGAATGACCATTCTTGTCATTCGTGTTTTTCATTCTTATTTTTTAAAAATGCCAAACGGCTTTCCTACTGGTAATACAACTTTTCCAAAATGAACATTTAATACAGCTGCTGCTGAACCGTAGAAAGATAGTAATGAAATACATAGTTCAGAATACGCTGCTAAGTTATGCATAGCATGTGGCATAACACCTAAAGTACTAAATGAAAGACCAATAAATAAGAAATCAATAAGTACAAAAATCATAAATAATACTTTATGTGTTTCCATTGCGCCAATTGTCATAAAAATCGTAAAGATTAAATATCCAATAAAGGCTACACCAAGCTGCTTTGGATCTACAGATTGGGCTAATTTTTCGCCGAATACTCCAAGTTGAATTAACCAAGACGTTCCAACACCTAACCAAAATAGGCCATATGCACCAAATGCAGTTGTACCGAACGTGTTGTTATGCTTCGCATCGTGAATACACGCAAAGAGTTGTGCAAATCCTCCTAAAAAGATTGCCCATGGTAATACAAATGAAACACCATCCGTTAATCCTAATTTTTGTGATGATGCTACAAGTGTTACCATTGCTAATCCAAATAGACCAATTCCAGATGGATCCGCTGTTGTCATTTTTACATGATGTGTAGTTTGATTACTCATAAAAACCTCCTGATTTTGAACACATACCTGAATACAATACTCAAATCAGAAGCCTATGTCAATGGTTTTTATTGTATGTTATCAGACTTCATATTTTTATAATAATGAACGATAATCTTTGCTACTTCATATGGCTTGATATTTAGATTAAATAGCTCTTTTATAGGAATCCAAACTGGAATGTATTGTCCTCTATCACCCTTTGTAAACTCTTCAGCTTTTCCTGTACCCAAAACACCACCAATAATACGTGCTTCATAAAAATATTGCGTGCCTTTATACTCATACTTCGTAACCAATTTTTGAATTTCAATATGCACGCCTAGTTCTTCATAAGCTTCACGTATAGTTGCCTCTTCTGGTGTTTCATTCTCTTCAATTCCTCCACCTGGAAATACAAAGTATACTTCATTATTTCGAATACGTTTTATAAGGGCGATTGTATCATCCTGTATAATAATAGTCACACCACGATTTCGAATCATGCTATCACTTCAATCCCAATTGCAACGGTTCCCCACTTCTGCTCTTGTTCTTTCGTATATATTTCATATGTACTTGCTAACATTTCTTCAAATGTTTTATAACATTTCAATTCCTTTACCTTTACACAAATTGTTTCTTTTGTTTTTAAATTTGTAAATTCGATTTCATCTTCTATTTGTATATCTTGACGTTTCTTATCATATAAGCGTACTTCAAACACTTTTTTTCCAGATTGAATAGATTGAAACGGCTCATTATATAATCCCATTTTATGTTTCATTTCTTCACCATATTTGTGATTATAATCACTTCAATCTTTTTTCTAAAACATTATGCTAAAAACATACAAATGAACAGAGGAGTGTTTGATATGGCTATACCTTTTACAAAAACATCTATTGTAGGTGAAATTGTTACGGCTTTTCCACAAGCAAGTGATTTATTTAAAAAACATCGTATCGACTTTTGTTGTGGCGGAGACAAGACAATTGAAGTAGCAACACAAACAAAAGAAATTTCTCCTGATGAACTTTTAAAAACATTAAATGAACAATATACTTTATATCAATCAAAAAATAATGAATCTACAAACTGGAATGAAGTTAGCTTTTCTACACTAATTGATCATATTATCCAAACACATCATCGCTATATTCAAGAAGAATTACCACAACTCAGTCCATATGTAACAAAAGTATTTCGCGTACACGGTCAAACAGAGTCGCATTTAAGTGACGTGCACCGACTGTTTCATGAATTAAAACTCGAACTTGAACAACATATTATCAAAGAAGAAACTCTTGTATTCCCGCTTATCCAAAAATATGAACAAAATCCTACTCAAGAAAATTTAGTTTTGGCAATCGAAAAACTTGAAGAATTAGAACAAGAACATGATGGAGCTGGCGATCTTATAAAAGAATTGCGAAGTATTACAAATGATTTCACTCCTCCAGAGCATGCATGTCGCACATATCGTATGGTTTATAATCGTCTAGAAGATTTTGAATCTGATTTATTCCAACACGTACATCTTGAGAACAACATTTTATTCAAGCGATTACTTTCTATTAAGTAAAATGAATAAGCAGTGAGGACTATTTCTCGCTGCTTATCTTTCTCCTTAACTCCAACTATAATCTGTTACTAATTACTCCATTTCTACAAAAGAATCCTCTATACTATATAAGTAGATTATGCACACCGCATAATCAAAAAAATATACATAGGAGAGGAGCTCAACAAACGATGCGCTATGTTATTGTAACAGGTACTTCGCAAGGATTGGGCGAAGCAATCGCCATACAATTACTAGAAGAAAATACAAAGCTCATTTGTATTTCTAGAAGACAAAATGAAACACTTATTGAAAAAGCAACACAAAAAGGTATTTCTTTTATTTTTCACTCAATTGATCTCCAAGATGTACATAATCTAGAAACTCATTTTGAAACCATCTTTTCATCCATTGAAGAAGAGAATGTCTCATCTATTCATTTAATTAATAACGCAGGTACACTTGCACCTATGAAACCGATTGAAAAATCAGAGAGTGAACTTTTAATTACAAATGTGCAAATTAATTTAATTGCCCCAATGATTCTTACCTCTTCTTTTATGAAACATACAAAGGATTGGAAAGTAGATAAACGTGTTATCAATATTTCCTCAGGCGCTGGACAAAAACCTTACTTTGGGTGGGGGGCTTATTGTACAACGAAAGCTGGTGTAAATATGTTTACGCAGTGCGTTGCTACAGAAGAAGCAGAAAAAGAGTATCCCGTAAAAACAATTGCCTTTGCACCAGGTGTTGTGGATACAAATATGCAACAACAAATCCGTCAAACGAAAAAAGAAGACTTCACAAACTTAGAACGCTTTATCACCTTAAAGGAAGAAGGAAAATTACTTTCTCCTGAATATGTCGCGAAAGCTGTTGTTCATCTATTAGAAACTAAGGAATTTGAACAAGGTGGCGTCATTCGGATTGATGAAAAATAATTTCATAGCAAAAGGCTCGCATATAAGCGAGCCTTTTATTCTATCTTCTCTAAAAATATTAATACAGATTCCATGATTCGTTCATACCCTATCTCTTGATAAATCTTATTCGAAGTTGGATTTGCTAAATCTGTATATAAAGTAGTCGTTTTATAACCTTGATCTAACATGTACTGACTAAGGGCAGCTACACAGTTAGAAGCGTACCCTTTCTTTCGTGCTTCTTTTGGCGTATATACAAAGTTAACTGTAATATTACTCTTAGTCGGTCTTGTTATGGCAGCTACCGAAACCAATTCTCCATCTACTTCCAAGCCGAATAACCGATTTGTACTTACTAATGCATATGCCGTTTGTTTCGCATCTTCTGCTGTAGTAGGCAAATGAACATCTTCACAAAATTGATGCACCCACTCTTCTATAAATGGTAGCTCATCATCATTTACTTGACGGAAAACACCCTGTTCATTCCATTGCTTCTTTACTTTTTCCAGCTTATATATCCCTTGATTCATGCGAATAGAAAGTTTCTTTTGCTCTAGTTGCGCAATCTCTTCTGCTAATTGTGTCACCACTCTCTTTTCTCCAATCAATCCAGGTATGTTGGGATACACCGTTACTAATTGTTTTGCTATTTCCTTTACCTCCTCCCTCGAAGCTACGGATTTAGCAACAATCATTTGTTTTCTCTCAGTTTGAAGAAATATAAGTATGGTGTTTTCATTTCGCTTTGCCGCTGCCATAAATAGTGGATTTTCTCCAGACTGCAATACCCCTAATAGTAAATTATTTTCTTGTTCATTCATTTCTAAAATTGGAACGAAATCCTTCTTAAAATGAGAAATATCTTCATACACCTGTAATTGAATCATCGACAATCTCTTCCTTCTATTTATATTTCAATAGATTATTGGCGATTAATTCACAAAATCCTTCTTTTACGATTCAATAATATTCAATAAGATCGTCATGACTTCTTGTTCAGCTTGTGAAATTCGCTGTTTTTCCGTTTCAAATTTAACTTCTTCTTGCTTAAAACGCTCTCTCCTCTTTTGAATCATACGTATCATTTCTTTTTTACTTGTTCCCCCATATACATTCCTTTTCTCAATAAATGCTTCTGGCGATATAATGTCATTCCATTCTTTTTCTGAAAGTATCACGTGCAATGTTTTTTGTAAGTACTTATTTACTTCTATGAGTTTTAGTTCATGCAACTCTTTTTGTTGCCCCATAGACACTTTTGCAATATCACTTGCAGCATGATGAGCACGCCGGAAAGGAATATTGTAATTTTTTGTTAAGGTATCCGCAAAATCCGTTATCGTAATTGCATGTTTAAACGAGCGCTTTTTTAAAACTCCATCTTCTACCTTCATTGTTCGAATCACTGCATTCATTATACAGAACACACGAATTGCCTTTTCGATTCCTCCATACAAATAAGGCTGCAAATCATCTTCTGTATCAACAATGTCTCCAAACGGTGTATTATGGATCGTTTGAAATACAGTGAAAGCTTCACCAAATGCACCGCTAGCTAGCGATCGAGCATGTTCGATTGAAACTGGGTTACGTTTTTGTGGCATTATACTACTGATCTGTACATATGGGTTTGCAACAGTAATTCCATTGTATTCTTTTGTTGCTAGTAGTAAGAAATCATGGAGCCATCTACTCGTATTCGTCATTGTCATCATCAGCAAGGCACTGACTTCCAGTAAATAATCAGCACCTGCGACTGCATCATATGAATTCTCAATAACACCTGAAAAACCAAGTAACTGAGCAACTCTCTGTCTGTTAATAGAGAAACTTGTTGTAGAAAGAGCAGCTGCACCCATCGGCGAGTTATTCACAAGATCATACGTCTTCCAAATCCGTTCTAAATCTCTTTGCATCACATCATACACAGCTAACATATAATGACCAAATGTTGTCGGTTGAGCAGGCTGCGTATGTGTATAAGCAGGCATAATTGTTTCCATATGATCATCAGCAAGTTGTAATATACTTTCTTGCAATAAGATAAAATGCTCCATAAAACGTAGCAGGTAGCGGCGTAAACTCATCCGATACATCGTTACTCCCATATCATTACGACTTCTACCAATATGCATATTACTTACTAGATCATCATTTGCTTCTTTTACAATTAAATGTTCTATTAAAAAAAAGAGATCTTCATGTTCCTGCTCATACAATAATTGACTCTTTGGAATTTGCGCCACTTTCTCTAGCGCTGTTAAAATAACTTTTGCATCTTCTTGCTTCATTAATTTTTCTTCCACAAGCATGATAATATGAGCACGATGAACCATAAACATCTCTTGCAATAAATAATCTCGCTGAAATTGAAACACATGCTGTAACACGCAGTTTGCATAGGTTTTTCCAGGGAAATCAGCGCCTTCACTCTTAACAAACTCTTCCTTATCCCATTTCATCACTTTTCCCCTTTCGCCCAGTTATTTACTAACCATCATACCCGGAGCTTCTGAAAAGGTGCTTGTATGAGGTGAAACTTTCATTGATGAAACACAAATAAACCCGCTGCCACACGCATCGGGTTTATCTAATAACAGTTGCATCATATTTTTCACTTTTTAGTACCTGGAAATGTAAATTACGCAAGTGCTTACGAAGCTCTGCACTATCATCTTCATCTAATTGGTTTGCTAAAAACACAATTTCTGTACAATTCCCAAGTTTATCAGTAGCATAAACAGCTTTTGCTAACGTCCATGGTGTATATCCATTTTTTTGCCCTGCATGCCTGAATGATTTACGGTACTTCTTCCCTTTCATATCCGTTTCAACGAGATTCGCCCATTCTTTTTCTTCATCTTTTGTAAAACCTTTTTTGTGGTTCGCTTTTTCCAGAAGCACCATATAATCATTTGCAGATGCAGCTGGAAACTTATCTGACCATATTTTTTCATATTTTCCTTCTAAATACAGCGGAATTTCTTTTTGTAATAACGGCCCTTTCTCTTTTAACCGTTCATGTATTAACATGGCATAACGACGATATTCTTCTTGAGACATTTCTTTTAACTTTTTCTCTAATTTAGATTTTGGAACATGCAATTCCTTATGCAAATATCCCGGAATATATAGAGAAGAGACGATAGGAAATAACGGTTGGTGTGAAGGAAGTGATAGGTTTTGTAAATTTTGATTAATATGATCTAGTCCAAGTCGCTCCATTAAATACTCTGTATTCGCATTTGAACTAAACTTCACCATCCCTTTCGCAACTTCTTCTAATGGCACTGCATTTTCATCTATTTTATCAGTTTTTATTAAATACTTTTGCCATCGATCCTGCGCACCACCATCTGTATTTGGAACATAATAACGATTTACATCATCAATTGATACATAACCATTCGGGTCAATTCTCCCATCTACAACTTGTTTCGTAAATTCAAATGCAACAATTAACTTCATCGTGCTCGCAACTGGTAACACAACATTGGGATTTACAGAATAAACAACTTTATCATTTCGTTTTATAAGTAAGGCACTGTTTTTTTCATCTTTATGCTCTTCAACAAATGAGGCAATAAACTGCGCATCATCATTATTAGAGCTCCAAACTTTTTTCGCTAAGAAGTTACCGGATATAAGCACTATGAATACGCCAATAATTCCCGCACATATTATAACTTTTCTCAAGTGAATTTCCTCTCCTAATTTATATCTTTTATCTGTTATATATCGTTATAAACAAAATAATAGAGACGATTTTCTAAATAATCGTCTCTATTATTTTAACTTGTCATCTCCTATTATGTCTATGTCATAATTCGAACAAAGTTTTCAACAAATTTCTTATAATTTAATTTCCATCCAATTCTCACCCAATCTTTAAGAGCTTTTGCATCAGGTTGTGGCCGGAAATCAGCAATACTTTCCCCCTTTGCACTCCCTTCTAAATCCACGTCTACTTTCCGGTATACATATTCAATCATAGAAGAATTTACAACTGCCATCATCGTAACGACATCATGAATGGGGCTTCCGGTAATTTTGGGATTTATTTTCTTATATGCCATATAATAATATTGAAATATAGGTTCAATTAATTTGTTAAATGCAGTTTGTGAATGTTTTTTTATATATTGTACAGTTTCAGGTGTAACGATTGATTCACTTGTAACATTAAGAGGGATTAATGTTACGTTTTTTGCATGCTGCATTACTAAATTTGCAGCAAGTGCATCGCCATGAAAGTTAGCCTCTGCTACAGGAGTAACATTCCCTGGAACAAGAAATGCCCCCCCCATACAGTAATATTCTTTTACATCTTTCATTACATCCTTTCCTAATATAAACGCCGTTGCTAAACTTGTTGACCTCCCTGCATCAACAATAATAACTTCTTTTTTATAACGATTGATAATGTCAAAGATTGTGCAAAACGATTTAATATTTGGTCGAATCGTTTGTGGAGGGCGAATTGGCCCTAACCCTTCCGCTCCATGAATTTCAGGATAATATGTTGCAAATTCACCCGACAACGGCATTTTCGCTCCATTTATAATCGGTATATCTTCTCTACCTGCTAGTTGCATTAAATACGCAGCATTACTTGTTGCTTGCTCTTGTGTTACATTTCCATACCCAGTCACAATCCCAACAATTTCAATTTCTGGATGTAACAGCCCATACATAATTGCTAAAGAATCATCAATACCAGGATCCCCTAAAAAAAGCACCTTTTTCATAGGTCTCAACTCCATCCCATCAATTGTTACTACTGTATGAATGAGCAAAAGAATGCAGAATGAAAAAACTTAATTTTTATCATAAAAAAACGCAGTGCTTCTCATCTTTGAAAGCACTGCGTTTTTGTTTTATTGGTTCTATTCTTTTTTCAACGTCAATACACTACCAACTATATAAGCGATAAACGCAAAACAAATCGGAAAGACTACTGTATGTATATGAAACGGATTCGGGAACCAAAGATGGATGATCATATAAGAACCTACCCCAACCAATATGGATGCAAGCGCACCAACTGCATTCCCTTTCTTCCAATATAGCCCTAAAACAATCGGCCAAATAAATGCTGCTTCTAAGCCACCAAAAGAAAATAAATTTAACCAAATTAAGAAATCCGGTGGTTTAATAGCTGCTGCATACACAAGTAAACCAATGATTCCGGTAATCCACAAGCTTCCTTTTTTAATAGCCGTATCAGTAGCCTTTTCGTTAATGTAGTTCACATATATATCTTTAATAATTGATGAACTCACAAGTAATAAAAGTGAATTTACCGTTGACATAATTGCAGCCATTGGAGCAGCCAAAAAGACCCCAGCAAGCCAAGGCGGCAATACTTCCATTGCAAGAAGTGGCATTACTTTGTCTGGCACAGTTACGCCTGGAAGCACCACCCGTGCAAATACACCTGTTAAATGCATACCAATCATAATTGTACCGACAACAATTGTTCCGATAATTAAAGCTTGATGCATCGCTTTTGAATTTTTATAGGACATCGCACGCACGCTAATTTGAGGTAATCCAACAACACCAACACCAATTAATACCCAAAATGATGTTACATATGTTTTCGTTAAACTGCCATCTGCACCAAATGGCGTAATTAAATTAGGATTAATTCGAACCAGTTCCTGCATAATCTTTTCGATTCCGCCACCAGCAATCACCGTTGCAATTAAAATAATTGTCGTGCCTGCTAACATAATAATACCAAGTAATGTGTCAGATAAAGCAACTGCACGGAATCCACCAATTAAAACGTATACAAGTACAGAGAATGTAAAAAGAAATAAAGACGTTGTATACGAAAGACCTGTTAACGATTCAATTAATCTTCCGCCTCCAACCCACTGGGCAACTGTTGCTGAAAATAAAAAGATAATAATACATAATGCCGAAAGAATGACCACTGCTTTATGATTGTATCTTCCTTTTAAGTAATCAATAAGCGTAATTGCTTCCATCTTTCTTGCAATGATTGCAAACTTTTTACCAATTACCGTCAAGACGATGTAACCCGTTACAACCTGGATTGCTGACAACAATACCCATCCAAGCCCCATATTATATGCAATTCCAGGTCCACCAATAAAGCTACTCGCACTACCGTACGTAGCAATCATTGTCATAGCTAATAATAGACCGCCAAGTTCACGTCCACCAAGAAAGTATTCTTGTAAAAATTTATTATGAGCCGTTGCTTGTACACGTCTTGATGCATATACACCAATTAAAAATACAACGATAAAAGAAATTATCATTGGAATTATTACGTACCAATTCATTTATCATTCCTCACTTTTTTCTTCCTCATCGAGCGAAATATCTTGAAATGCAAAACGCACGATTAAAATAAGAAGTATAACTACTACAACAAAACCGACTATACAACTATAAAAAAACCATGCTGGAAAACCTAATACATATGTATATTCACTTGGATCCTTACTGCCAAGCCCATAAGCAAACCCATACCATATTATAAAATTGATAAAAGCAAGTCCAAGACCAATTAACGCCTCTCTATGGGCAATTCGAAAGCGTGGATCATCATGATAACCCTTCATTTTCTCCCTCCTCTCACGAGGTATAATTGTAACATTGTTTTTCTAGTTTTTCCTACTAGAAAAGAAAAACTAGAAGGATTTTTTGCAAAGATATAGAATTCAATTCTGTATTACATAATTTTTACAATTGTAACGTAAATGAAATTTGAATTTTCAGTCTTTGTTATTTATGATTAAAATTAGAGTTCTTTCATCTAGTTTCTTTACAACCCTGTTACAGGAATAAACGCCGTCTTGTACTGCGTTTACATTATATTTTCAAGGGGGTTATACAATGAGTCAACTAGCTGTAAATCTTCATGAAAAAGTAGAGAAATTTCTTCAAGGAACAAAAAAATTATATGTGAATGGAGCTTTCGTCGAAAGCGCTTCCGGTAAGACATTTAAAACTCCAAACCCAGCAACTGGTGAAACACTTGCGATTGTTTCAGAAGCTGGTCGCGAAGATATTCATAAAGCTGTAATGGCTGCAAGACAGGCCTTCGATGAAGGTCCTTGGTCACGTATGAGCAGTGCTGAACGAAGCCGTCTAATGTACAAGCTTGCTGATTTAATGGAAGAACATAAAGAAGAATTAGCACAGCTTGAAACATTAGACAACGGAAAACCAATCCGTGAAACATTAGCAGCAGATATTCCGCTGGCAATTGAACATATGCGTTATTACGCTGGCTGGGCTACAAAAATTGTCGGTCAAACAATTCCAGTCTCCGGTGAATATTTTAACTATACACGCCATGAAGCAGTTGGTGTTGTCGGACAAATTATTCCTTGGAATTTCCCTCTCCTAATGGCAATGTGGAAAATGGGGGCTGCTCTTGCAACTGGATGTACAATTGTGTTGAAACCTGCAGAACAAACACCTCTTTCTGCTCTATACTTAGCTGAATTATTTGAAGAGGCTGGATTCCCGAAAGGTGTTGTCAACATCGTACCAGGATTTGGTGAAACAGCTGGACAAGCTCTTGTCAATCATCCTCTCGTTGATAAAATTGCATTTACAGGGTCTACTCCAGTTGGTAAACAAATTATGAGACAAGCCTCTGAAACATTGAAACGAGTTACATTAGAACTCGGTGGTAAATCACCGAATATTATTTTACCAGATGCTGATTTATCTCGTGCAATTCCAGCTGCACTTTCTGGTGTCATGTTTAACCAAGGGCAAGTATGCTGCGCAGGGTCCCGTTTATTTATTCCGAAGAAAATGTATGATAATGTTATGGCTGACCTTGTTCTGTATTCAAAAAAATTAACACAAGGTGCAGGTCTAGATCCTCAGACAACAATCGGGCCTCTTGTTTCAGAAGAACAGCAAAAACGCGTTATGGGATACATTGAAAAAGGTATTGAAGAAGGTGCAGAAGTACTTGTTGGTGGAAATAAACCATATGAGCAAGGTTATTTTGTCGCTCCAACTGTATTTGCAGACGTAAATGATGAAATGACAATTGCCAAAGAAGAAATTTTCGGACCTGTCATCTCCGCGTTGCCGTTTAATGATATTGATGAAGTAATTGAACGTGCAAATAAATCATCATTTGGTTTAGCTGCTGGTGTATGGACAGAAAATGTCAAAAATGCACATTACATTGCAAGTAAAGTCCGTGCTGGTACAGTATGGGTAAACTGTTATAACGTATTTGATGCCGCTTCTCCATTTGGTGGATTTAAACAATCCGGTCTTGGCCGCGAAATGGGATCTTATGCATTAAATAACTATACAGAAGTGAAGAGTGTTTGGGTGAATCTGAACTAAATGAAAAAGCCTGACCTACTCTGTAAAATAAAGTGAAACTTTAATCAGTGGGGGTTTTCTTCATCCCCCACTGATTATTAGTTGAACCAATCGGGCTTTTATGGGCAGTTGATCCTCCACCTATCTTCCTCGGTTCTCTCTGAACCTTGAGGTGGGGGTCTTACTGCCCGTTAATGCGGGATAAATAAGTAACAATATCTATCTTTCCTTAGAAGGATAAGAGGATGTGCATAATGTTGCACATTATATATGTATTAGTACATCGCTCAATAAGAGTGATGTACTTTTTTATTATGCTGACCTCTTTATGGCCTCATATAGGGGTTCAGCCGAGATACATGTAAAAACGGGCCATATACTTACTTTTATTTCCATATGATGACCCATTTTATGTTTATACCGGTATATTCTCCTCTACTGATTGAGGGATGTTTTGTAAATCGATGACATAATCATCAAAACGTTTAATGAGCCTTGTAAGGTATGGACTCAGCATAACAAGATCTTCTCGCGAAAACCTATACCATTCATGAGAGACCATAAAATTAACATTATATCAACAATATTCTGAAAAATAAAAGCATTACAACGAAATCATTATATTTAATACGTTTTTCTTGTTCTTCCGGATCATTTTCAGAAATAATCCCATCTCCACCGAAAAAAACATTTTGAAAAGCCATGATCATGATATGCCTCAACTTTATTTGTACTAGCTGTTATTTGTTCCCGTAATTTTATATCTGAAATATATTTTAGGAGAAAGGCGGTCCTTACAACGCGTACTAGTTCTCTAAATGCTTTATAAAGTCGATTTTTTTACTCTCAGTTATATCTATGGGCTTTATTCTTTTAATTTCTCCTCCTGCGAAAGAGCACTACCCGCTGTAAATTCTTCAAAGGCATGCATGGCAAACCTCACGTTGGAATAAGTGATCGAGTCGCCACCAATCACACCAATTTTGAGGGTTTCCATGATTTCATCGATGGTTACCCCGGCATTTAAGCAGCCTTTCATGTGATAGCAAATGCATTCATCGCAGTGGCTGACTATTGATATGACTAATCCCATAATGGTGTACTTACCCTAACTGACGTTTAAATACTTTACTGGCGAAGAAGTAAGCGATGACCATGATGCCGACGCACCAGGCAAGCGCGACCCAGATACCGTTTCCAACAGACCCTTCATACAAGAGGGCACGAATCGTATTCACGATTGAAGTCACGGGCTGGTTCTCAGCGAACGCACGGACAATTTTAGGCATGGTTTCGGTGGGAACAAAGGCCGAACTGATAAACGGCAGGAAAATCAGCGGGTACGAGTAGGCTGTCGCCCCTTCCATAGACTTCGCCGTCAATCCGGGAATGACCGCCAGCCATGTCAGAGCCAGCGTAAACAGCCCGAGTATCCCAGCTACCGCGAGCCAATCCAGGATATCAGCACTGGAACGAAAGCCCATCAAGAGGGCGACGAGGATAACCACCACGACAGTAAGCGCATTGGAAACAAGCGAGGTCAACACGTGAGCCCACAATACCGACGAGCGCTTGATGGGCATGGTAATGAAACGCGCCATCAGCCCGCTCTTTACATCAGTAAACAGCCGCAGTGAAGTGTAAGCGACGCCGGATGCGATAGCCATCAGCAAGATTCCCGGCAATAAATAATTGACGTAATTGTCCGTTCCTGTCTCTATGGCGCCGCCAAATACGTAGACAAACAGCAGCAGCATCATAATCGGCGTAATCGCCACCGTGATAATCGTATCCGGGCTGCGCATGATGTTGCGCATTAAACGTTCTAGTAATACCCCTGTTTTGCTTTTCATTTACATCTCCTCCTTTTTGCCAATGATCGCGAGAAAAATTTCCTCCAATGTCGGCTGCTTCTCGATGTACTCCACTTTCGCTGGCGGGAACATCTCTTTGAGTTCGGTAAGGGTACCGGTCGTGATGATTTTTCCGCCATGCAGGATGGCGATACGGTCCGCCAGTTGTTCGGCTTCCTCCAGGTACTGGGTCGTCAGCAAGATGGTCGTGCCGCTGCCAGCAAGCTCCTTGACGGTATCCCAGACTTCAATCCGCGCTTCGGGGTCAAGCCCTGTCGTCGGTTCGTCGAGAAAAATGACTGCTGGCGTCCCGATCAGGCTCATGGCGATATCAAGCCGGCGCTTCATCCCGCCGGAATACTGATCCGCCCGGCGGTTGGCCGCATCGGTCAGGCTGAATCTTGCAAGCAGATTGTCGGCGACTTGAGCGGGATTGGAAACTCCCCGCAACTTGGCGATCATCATCAAGTTTTCCCGCCCGGTAAGCATGCCGTCTAAAGCTGCGAATTGCCCTGTTAGGCTGATGCTCTGGCGAACATAATCCGATTGACGCTGGGCGTCAAAGCTGCAAATACTTACTTCGCCGCCATCGGCCTTCATCAGCGTCGAAAGGATGTTGACCGTCGTCGTCTTGCCCGCTCCATTTGAGCCCAGCAGTGCGAAAATTTCGCCACGCTGCACCTCAAAATCCACCCCCTTTAAGACTTCCTTGTCTTTAAAGCATTTTTTTAACCCTTTTACGGAAATCGCTGCATCGCTCATACTTTTTCCTCCTTATAAAGTGAAACTTTAATCAGTGGGGGTTTTCTTCATCCCCCCACTGATTATTAGTTGAACCAATCGGGCTTTTATGGGCAGTTGATCCCCCACCTATCTTCCTCGGTTCTCTCTGAACCTTGAGGTGGGTTACTGCCCATTAATGCGGGATAAAAAGCGCTTTGTGGAGCTAGATTCCCTATACTCTTCTATTTAGTCTGACTGATAATCTGTATTACTTATTACCAGGTTAAAAATATAACTGAATAGCGAAGGTGGCAATTCACATTTGTAACCAGCTAATCAGTCGGTATTATCTATTGAATTTATTTTTTTCTCAATCGCTTCATGATACTCTGATTCAAATCTTCACGGTACTTGGAGACATAGGTTTTAGCGTTTGCCACTAGTTCGTCAGCAAAGGAGGCCACGTCGTCCCCAGTGATTTCCAGCACTTGTCTACCTTCCGCCGCACCGGCTTCGAACAACTCGATTAATTCATACTGTATGTGTAGCATATCCATCCCGTTGCCCGCTGAGAAATTCCACATGTAGTTTTGAATTTTCTTAAATACAAACTGATAGTCCTCTGGCAGGGCTCCAACCCGTGCCATCATCATTTTGTACTCTTTTTTATCACCAATCATTTTTTTGAACATTTCCATCATGTTATTTTTCCTCCTTTTTTATAAAGCTGAACAAGACACTCCAAAAATATCAGACGGAATATCTTATGCAGCTAGATTGACTTCAAGACGTTAATTTTTGATGATACAAAATCCCATTTTTCCCAAAATAATTCAAGTTCCTGGCGGCCAGCCTCATTGAGTGAGTAAAACTTGCGGGGCGGTCCCATATCTGATGGTTTCTTTTCTATATTCACAAGTTTTTTCTTTTCTAATCGCACGAGGATGGTATAGACCGTTCCTTCCACGACTTCGGTAAACCCAAGCTCGTTCAGGCGGCGGGTAATCTCGTAACCATAGGTTTCATGGCGGCTAATGATTTCCAGCACGCAGCCTTCCAGCGAACCCTTCAGCATTTCAGTTAAATTTTCCATGTTCAGATCCTCCTCTACCTCCTCTATTTTGTCTGACTTATATTCAGTATAACAGAGTACTGAGGGATTTTTTACTGAATAGCTTTTAGGAAATCCTACTATTCAGTATTACTTATTACATGTGTATTATAACACCGAGTAGAAGGTGTCAAATATTTTTCTTAAATTTTTTTTACAACCTCATTATTCAGTAGTGCTATTATCCAGTGTGACTTACTACAGGTATATCGTAACACGTAGTAGATAGACCGTCAACTGGATTTTCTAAATATTTTAAAACCAGCTATCCCTATTGGATACAGCCGATTTTCTTTATGGAGCTTTTACTTCCTCCTATGCTTCTTTCACAATGATTCTACCGCGGATTATTCCCATCCAGCAACTGTACATGTAGGTTCCTGGTTTCTCTGGTTTGAAAACGATGAGGTTTTCTCCTACTTCCAGTGACCAATTTCTTCCGAAGAAATGTTAAAGAGTATTCCCGAAATGAAAGAAGAACTTCGTAGACCTATGTTCTTAATAATCACAGCAGAAAAGTAAATATTTATTATGCGTTCCTGCAAGATATGAGGACGTTTTTCTTTTTGGATTCACGGGAGCAGCTTTAGTAAAATAACTGAGGATTATTCTATTTCAAGTATCAAAATTAAACATCATTATTATTTCTATACACAAAAAGCAAATACATTGTAGTAGTAAATGAAGTCATTTGTAGTACAACAAAAGGATAGAACAAGCAGAACTTCTCTGTTTGTATCTATCCTCTTCTTTTTATCTATATAATGTTGCACATTATATAATTATTCTTGGTATACATATACCAAACGCACATCCCTTGATTCTAAATAAAAAAAGATGGTCAGACTCTACTTATTATGTAACAAATCATTTAGAGAATTCAAACATTTTATTCCGTAACGTATTAAAAAATATAGAACTATCTCTTACACTTGTAAGCCACCGCTCACATTTAATACCTCACCTGTAATATAAGAAGCATACTCTGAAGCGAAAAAGGCTGCTGCATTTGCGATATCTTGCGGCGTTCCAATTCTTCCAACTGGAATTGCACCAACCATCTTCTCTTTCACTTTATCTGGTATTGTTTTTGTCATATCTGTATCCATAAACCCTGGACAAATGGCATTACAAGTAATACCAAATCCACCCACTTCTTTTGCTGCCGTTTTTGTTAATCCAATGACACCTGCTTTCGTTGCAGCATAATTCGCTTGCCCAATATTCCCTTCCCTACTAATCGAAGAAATATTGATGATACGTCCAAATTGTTGCTGCCTCATGTAAAGAAGTGCCGGTTGCATACAATAAAACACACCTGTTAAATTCACTTGCATGACTTGCTCCCAAGCTGATTTCTCCATTTTATGTAACATCGCATCTCTTGTAATCCCAGCATTATTCACTAAAATATGTATCCCACCGAATGTTTGAACCGCATATTCAATTAATGATTTTGCTTCGTTTTGATTACTCACATCACATGCATATACACTTACTTCATATCCTTGGTCTAAAAACTCTCTTGCTGTTTCTTTTAATTTCTCCTCATTTACATCACTTATTAACACCTTTGCACCTAATTTTGCAAAAGTACAAGCAATTTCCTTCCCTATTCCTTGTGCAGCTCCTGTTATAACAGCTGTTTTCCCATGTAAAAAGTTCATTCCTCTCCCCCATTTCTATTACTTATACTGTATATTTCGGCTCTATGCTTTCCAAATCCTTTTTGTATAAAAAAGTCTATTTGTGTCAAACTAAACTTGCAACACAGCATAAACACAAGGAGATTGTGTCGAATGAACAAAAAGAACCTAGGACGAAATAAAACTTCTGATGGCATCGATGTAGAGTTTTCTCGTGAACTCGCTGACCATGATGACTTAGAAGCAAACGCACGTGCTGACGCCGCCGATGCACGTCAAAAACGCCAATCCGAACAAAAATAAGGTGCCTATCTAGCCCTTATCACTTTGCAATTGGGACCTACTACTACCCATAAAAAATGAAATAAACCGAGATGATTTCTCGGTTTATTTTCTATATTTTTTTATATAATGAGCAAAAGTAAGGAGTGGAAATATATGATGATAGCTATGGTAGCGAATATAAAATCCATCTGGTAACCCTATACCTGTAGGATAATCTTGATTCTGAGTTGGATGTGCAAGTAAATAAGAAATCCCTTTTCGAATGACAGGTGTTTCCGTATCATAAAAAGCAATAAGTGCGTCAAGTGCCCATGCCGTTTGTGATGGTGTACTAAAAGGTAACGAAATAAATTTCTTTTCTACACTACTCCTGCAAGACTCTCCCCACCCTCCATCGCTATGTTGAATGCTCTCTAACCATGTAGCTGCTTTTTGTAAAGCTGTATGATTAGATGGAACACCTACAGCACGTAAACCTGTGAGAGCTGCCCAAGTGCCATATATGTAACACACTCCCCATTTCCCATGCCAGGATCCATTCTTCTCCTGTGTATGAATTAACCAACGAATCGCTCGATCTTTTAGATCACCTTGTAACTCGTTTGGAGCGTATGTTCCAAAAAACTCCAGCACTCTACCTGTAATATCTGACGTAGACGGATCCGTAATCATGTCCCCTGAGTTATCAAGAGGTAAATGTGTTAAAACTTTACTTGTTACACCTCTTTCAAAAGCTGCCCAGCCCCCATCAATATTTTGTAATCCCTTGACCCATTCAATTCCTTTCTTCCAAGCTTTTTCTATTCTTTGATTTCCTTTTCGGCTTCGCGCTAACGCTCTAAGTACAGCTGTCGTATCATCAATATCAGGAATTGTCGTATTCACATCTGAAAATCCCCAACCTCCAGCATCAAGTGATGGGGCATGCACACTCCAATCTTTTTTACCTTTATGTTGTTTTTGTAGTAAATAATCTGTTGCTTTTCGAATCATTTGGTTATCATGTGGTACATGCGCTTCTTGCAATGAATAGCTTAGTAGAGCTGTATCCCACACTGTAGATGGTGAATTTTGAAGATGAAATCCCTTATTCATATTCCATATATAAGTTTTCAATCCTAATACTGCATTTGAAATAAGCGGTGACTGAATTGAGTGTCCCAGTGCGAGCAATGCATAAATCATGTAAAATGTAGCACTCGCATAACTATATAATGTTCCATTTGTATCAATCCGCTCAATCATAAAACGCTCCGCTTCCCTGTCCCCTTTATGATGCAAAGATAAGGGGTATGATAAAAACTTCTTCACATCTCCAAGAAGCGTTTGAAACAATGATGAACGTTCTTCACGAAACCACTGCTTTTTACTCCCGCCTGAAATATAATCTAAATTAGGAAGAAGTGCTTTAGACACAGTAAATCGTTTATTCATACAAATCATCATCGGAATGAGGTGAATGCGCGCGGAACTACTTAGCTCAAATATGCTAAGCGGGGAATCTTCAGGTAAAAATAAAATAGGCGTTGGAAAGTGAAACAAGGAAGGATATTCATATTCTCCATGAAGTGCCAATAAAAATTTCGTCATAAAGTGTGCGCGTGCAATACCACCTCGCTCACGAATAAAAGCTTCAGCTCGTTTCATATTTATGTTTTCTTTTGCATACTTTCTAGAAACAAGTAAGGCTGCATATGCTTGAATGGTAGCAGACAAGTTCCCAACAGATTCGTCTTCGTATAACTTCCAAGTCCCTTCATTTGTTTGAAGAGATGCTAATCTTGCAGCAAACGGCTTTATTTCTTGCTCTTGATCTAATAATTTAAGCAAAAAAATCATATGACAATCTGTTAATGGTGATCCCTCAAAACAAAATCGCCACGTTCCGTCTTGATGCTGCATCGTCCTGAGTGCGGTAATTTTCCGATTAACTTCCTCACGCACTTTTTCATGTAATAACACCTTTTTCACCCACCCTTTCTAAATCCGTATACGATATTCCGCTTCGCACGCAATTATGTATAAAAATAAATAGAAGCAGAACATGTAAATACACATTCTGCTCACAAACAATATCCAATTCCAACAACAATTCCTAAAATAGCTCCGACAACAACCTGATACGGCGTATGTCCGACAAGCTCATTTAATTTCTTATACTCTGTTTGTCTACCATGAAAAAAATCATTTAAAATCTTCGCCTGTTTACTTACCGCGAGCCTTACCCCTGATGCATCATACATAACAATAATTGCAAAAATAGCGGCCACTGCAAACACCGCACTCGTTATACCTTCTACCATTCCAACACCTGTCGCTAATGCCGTAACCGTTGAAGAATGAGAGCTTGGCATTCCTCCAGAAGCAAAAAATTGCGCAAAATCAAATTCTCTCGCCTTGACTAATTTAAAAATGACTTTCGTTAATTGTGCTAAAAACCAAGCGAGTACAGCTGCCATAAGCGGCTCGTTATGTAAAATTGTTTCCATATTTCCAGCCCCCTACTTGCAGTAATGGAAATTCTATACTTATAAGTATAAAGAAAAAAGCGTAGAAAATACTACGCTTTATGATACTTTTGCCGATTTATTTTTAAGAAACTTTGGTTGCTTCCGAAGCAAAAACTTTGTTTTTGCCATCGAAAATATCAATAATGCAACCCAAATAAAGAAAAAGGCTGTCATATAAACCGATGTAAAATGCTCATGGAACACAAAAACACCTAAGATAAGATTAATGGTTGGAGAAATATATTGTAAAAAACCAATCATATATAGCGGAATAAGTTGTGCCCCTTTTGCAAAATAAAAAAGCGGTAATGCAGTAACAATACCTGCTCCCATTAAAATTAGCGTTGAAATAAATGAAATAGAGCCAAACGAACCAAAACCATGCTCACCAATCATAACTAAGTAAATGAATGCAAGAGGCGTCACAATCATTGTTTCCATCGTAAGTCCTATCATTGCATCATAATTCAGCAATTTCTTGGTTAACCCATATAATCCAAATGTAAATGCCAGTGAAAGAGCTATCCATGGAATTGAACCGTATCGAAATGCTAAAATAATCACACCTATTCCTGCTAAACCAACTGCAACATATTGCCAAAAGTTAAGTTTTTCTTTCAAAACAACTGTACCAAGTAAAATACTTACAAGAGGATTAATATAATAACCAAGACTCGCTTCAATAATATGATTCTGATTCACAGCCCATATGTACACAAACCAATTCCCACTAATTAAAACGGAAGCAATCGTTAATGAGATTAATAATTTAGGTCGTTTAAAAAGACTTACAAGTTCGTTCAGAAATTGCCTCAATCGTCTTGATACTCCCAAAATTAGTAACATAAAAACAAATGCCCAAACAATACGATGTGCTAATATTTCTTCTGCAGGAACTTCCTCAACCCACTTCCAATAAACCGGAAGAATGCCCCACATCATATAAGCACCGGCCGCATATACAATCCCTTTCTTTTGCAGTGCTTTTTGACTCTCCATCTTCCCTTTTCTCCTCTTCTCTTTTTTCTCTTCATTATAAGGCGTATCTTTAAACCTTTACAAATATTCTTCCCCTATCTTTTTCGACAATGTAATTCCTTTTTCAAAAAACTTACTTATTTTTAATATGACATGCTTCAGAACCTAGCAGAAAACAGCTAACTTCCTTTTAGAATTATCATAGAATCCTAATTTATAGCACTAGTAAACTTAAATTCCCCATAAAACATATGAAGTGATGACAACAAGAAGTGGTATACCAATTTTAAATTTATTTTTATGAGTTTTATGGTGAAAAACATACATTCCAATCCATGTTCCGATCGCTCCCCCTGCTGCAGATACTAAAAACAATGTACTTTCAGGGGTACGCCATTGTTTTTTCACTGCTTTACGTTTATCAAGTCCCATCATCGAAAAAGCAACAACACACATACACAATATATACATAAATTTTACGAACATTATTAATTCTCACATCACTTTCTTTTTTTAATCCTCTCTACAACAATAAGGTTTTTTAGTTATATACAAATAAAAATCGCTGTAGACAGTCAAGAATTACTTGTAAACAAGCTATCTTTTCAGCCTACAGCTTTTATTTCAATATTTATCCCGCTATTCGCAGGTAGTAAAAGCTAAATTGATGAAAGCTAACAACCAACCTTAGGGGATAGTTGTTACACTTTATACGCTATTTCTTTTTCTCATATTACTATGCTTTTTAGCATACACAAAATAAACCAAAATACCTATCATAATCCAAACCATAAAACTGATTAACGTTACTTGAGAAAGATTTAAAGCTAAATACATACAACTTATTATTGACATGATTGGTAAAAAAGGAACCAATGGTGCACGAAATGGTCTTTCTATATTTGGGTTTGTTTTACGCAGTACAATTACCGCAATAGATACAAATATAAAAGCTGTTATCGTTCCCATATTCACTAAATTCGCCAATAAATTCAAATCTAAAAGCCCAGCTAAAAGTGCTGCGAGAATTCCTGTAATCCATGTATTAAGGAATGGCGTTTGGAAACGTTTATGCACACTTGAAAGCTTCTTTGGAAGTAATCCATCACGACTCATTGAGTATGATATCCGTATAAAAGCAAACATGGCTACTAAAAGCACTGTAGTTAAACCAGCAATGGCTCCTACTGATAACAAACCTGCAATTTTATCCTCTCCTACAATACGTAATGCATATGCAACTGGATCAGCTACATTCAATTCAGTAAATGGTACCATTCCTGTTAATACAAATGAAACACCAATATAAAGAATTGTACAAATACATAACGATACAAGAAGACCAATTGGAACATTGCGTTGTGGGCGTTTCACTTCTTCAGCTGCTGTAGCAACTGCATCAAAACCTAAAAAGGCGAAAAATACAGTAGCCGCTCTCCAATAACACCGTGAAATCCAAACGGAAGAAATGGTTGCCAATTCTCTGGTTTTACATATTGTCCACCTACAATAATAAATCCTAAAATAACAGCAAGTTTAATAATAACCATTATATTGTTAATACGCGCACTTTCTTTCGCACCACGACTTAATAGAAATGTAACAACTAAAATAATAAAAACTGCAGGTAAATCAATGATTCCACCTTTCCCCATGCCCGGTGCCGAGGCAAAAAAAGTAGGAATTTTAATATGAAATCCTAGAAGTAATGATTGAAAATAAGCGGACCATCCAGCTGCTACTGCAGAGGTTGCTAATAAATACTCTAACATGACACACCAACCAACTATAAAAGCAAAAATTTCTCCTAATGTAATATATGTATAAGAATATACACTACCGGATACTGGAACAGTAGAAGCAAATTCAGCATAACAAAGTGCCACACAGGCACAAACAATTGCTGGGCCAGCATGTTTCGCCGCCACAATACCTGTTAATACAAAAATACCAGTTCCAATAATTGCCCCAATTCCTAAAAGAGTTAAGTCAAATGCTCCTAACGTTTGGTTCAATACCCTTTTCTTTTATTCATTCATTTCCTTTTTAATTAGTAAACTCATTGATAGAAACCTCGTTTTCAATATAATCCTTACTAAACAACCTCTTCTATTCCTTTTTAGAGTTTTATAATTATTATTTTTTAATAACTATAAACTTCACCTTTGTCCATATTTCACATTTTGAAAACACGAAATTTTTAAAAATATACATTTAAAATTCCCAATACGATATCCTTTCAAATGATGCATCACTGAGAAACAGGATTGAATTTATCATATAATTAATTCAATTGTCAATAATAAGACCCCTCATTTTAAATGGATAATTATGTAACAAAGCGTGTTATTTTACAAATCCAAATCATTACATTTCAATTATTACCAGGAATATCTCTTTATTTATTTTTCTAATATTAATTTTTATTCACTATTCCCCTACAAGACACATGTGCTCGCAACTATTTCGTAATTAAAATTATTTTTGCGAAATAAAAACAATAATCATTTGATTATATCTTAACTCTATTATTTGTAAGATTTGAATTTCAAATCTTAAATTTATTTTTTATTATTCATTCAAAAAAAGAAATTTTTTGTTGCTATATAAAATTCATATTAGTATAATAAAAAACGTTGTACACATAACAATTTTAAAATTCAGAATTTTCTATGTAACATTATGGTATTTTTAAGAATTATTTCGATGGAGGTTTTAAGTTGGCAAATAAAGCACCCTTTTCTCGTATCCTTATAATCGGACTTATGTTATTCGCACTGTTTTTTGGTGCTGGAAATTTAATTTTCCCAGCTATGTTAGGACAAGCAGCTGGGCATAATGTATGGATTGCTACTGCTGGATTTTTAATTACAGGAGTAGGTCTTCCTTTATTAGGTGTTCTAGCATTTGGCATTTCTGGTAGTGATGATTTACAAACATTAGCGAATCGTGTTCATCCTTGGTTCAGTGCTGTGTACACATTTATTCTTTATTTAGCAATTGGTCCGTTATTTGCACTCCCTAGAGCTGGAAGTGTTTCTTTTGAAATAGGTGTAAAGCCCTTTTTATCTAACGGAACCGAAACGGTTGCATTACTTATTTTCACAATCATTTTCTTTAGTATTACATGTTGGCTCTCATTTAATCCAACAAAAATTGTAGATGTTGTTGGGAAGCTTTTAACACCTATCAAACTTACATTCATCGGGATTTTAGTAGTTGCAGCGTTTGTCCAACCAATTGGCCCTATTCAGGCACCTGCAAAAGAATTTGTAAACAATTCTTTTTTTAAAGGTTTCCAAGAAGGCTACTTAACAATGGATACACTTGCATCCTTTGTATTTGGCATTATTATTATCAATGCTATAAAAGAGAAAGGTATTTATAATAAAAGAGAAATAGTGAGCGTTTGTGCAAAAGCTGCTGGTATTGCAGCAATTGTTTTAACAATTGTCTATACTTCACTTGCTTATATGGGAGCCGCTAGCGTATCTAAACTAGGGCACTTAACAAATGGAGGAGAAGTATTAGCTAAAGTAGCTAATTATTATTTTAGTTCTTTAGGAAATTTATTGTTAGGCTTAATGATTACTGTTGCATGTTTAACAACAAGCGTTGGACTTGTAACATCATGCTCTTCATACTTCCATAAAGTATTCCCGAAAATATCTTATAAAACATTTGCTGTTATGCTTTCTGTTTTTAGTGCATTGATTGCAAATCTTGGTTTGACAGAATTAATTGCGGTTTCTGTACCAGTACTTACAGCGATATATCCACTGGCAATTATGCTAATTGTTTTAACATTTTTGCACCCTATATTTAAAGGTAGAACAGAGGTATATCAATGGAGCTTACTCCTAACTTTTGTCGTTAGTTTGTTTGATGGACTAAATGCAGCAAATATACCTATTCAAGCAATCAATGTTATTTTTTCTAAAATTCTTCCTTTATATGGTGCAGGTTTAGGTTGGATCTGCCCTGCATTTGTTGGAGGGTGTATCGGTTACTTCATTTATGTATTCCGAATGAAATTTATTACTAGTACTCCGAAAACGAATCATTAAAAAACCATGCAGATAAAGCTCTGCATGGTTTTTCCTAACCTTCCATTTCTATTTCCGTATTGTTCTTTTCCACATGCTCATTACGCAATTCTTCTTCCTGCATTTCCATCGAAATCATCGCATGATAAATTTCTGGATATAATCCAAATATTTGATACACGCTTCCTAAAAACGGCATCTGAACCCCTCTTTTCAAAAATAATATTGGCATACTTAAGGGTTCCCTATCTTCACTCTATACATTCGTTTTTGTGTCTTGTTCCTCATCTTGAACATGTAATACATGTTGCCATTTTTTATAAGGCGCACTATTTGGATCCACATATCCTTTCGCATGCGAACGGTCCCATAGTTGTTTTACAAACAGCTCCGCTTCTTTCTTTGCCACCATTTCAGCACCAGTTCCATAATAATCTTGGAAATAAACTAAAATTTCATCAAGAAGTAACCGTAACAATTCATCTGATGTTTCCTCAAGCGTCGGGTCATACTTTGCCTCCCGATCATACATTAAAATAATATCTAAAATATTATGGACATGTTCTTTTCTAAGCCACCTTACATCTTGTGCACCTAACACAAAAGCTTGTGTATATAAATGTCCGCCTTGGAGCATTGCTTTTTCTTGTTCTTCTTCAAAACGTGACAAAATATTTTCATAAATAAACGGATTATGAAGCAATGCACGGTGCAATTTATAACTTTCACTTGAAATATTTTTTCCCATGGACTGAATTAAGAAACTACGCCCTACACCGTTATATTGATAGACAAATTGACCGTCGACAGCGACAAGACTAATCCACCGGTACATATATGCATAAAGAAGAGCACGATTACATTTATCATAATCTAACTTTGTTTGCGTCGCATTTAAGTCGGGCATAAAGGCTGGTAAGTGCCAATATTTATCTAAATGCGGTGTTAAATTCGATTTTTTGATATTTAATTTATTCACACGACGATAATAAGATTGAAAATAATCACCTTTATCATGCATAAAACCATTTGCAATATGCCCCGAAGAAAGCTTAGGAAAATCTTGCAATGACAATCCATAATGTGCTCGATAACAAATAACCTCAAATGGCGAAAACGCTTCATTCACCGTATCCTTCTCTTGAAACATTTCTTGCAATAGTTCTTCCTGCAATTCTTGTTTTAGCGAAGGATGCACACCCCAATATTGTAACTCTCGATGATGAGCTACTTTCGGAATAAACGGACTTGCTAAATGAAAGAGGTCTTCAATTTTTTCTCTCACATATTCATTACGATCACGCTTTTTAAAATCAGCTTCTTTTCGTAATGCTTCAATAATATTGAGTTCTAGTTTGTCTCGATATCGAACTTGGAGCTCAGCATAACAATATGTTAAAATATGTTCCCGATAAAAATCCTCTACCTTCTTGGACTGGCTCTCTTCAGCTTGTGCATCGCGGCAATATTCTCCGTACAAACTCATATAAATCTCCGCTGATATATCCTTTGGAAGCACACCTAAATTTAAATGTTGCTGCATATCTTGCCATATTTTTTCTTGTAATTTTTCATCTGCTAACACATACACATTTGTCGGATTTGTTTTCCCTTCAAATTCTTTACTTCGCTTTTGAATTTCAAATAGCAAGTTTTCGCGTGTCTCTTGTAAATTATCAAAGAATCTTTCCCAATGTTGGATCATTTTATTTACAGCTTGATATAGTGATTGATAAACGAGTTCCAGTAACATTTCTTTACGATATTCATTCAATTTATGCACATATTGCGTGACGATATCTTCAAATTCTTTTCGGAATGTACGCTGCTGATTATAGAACATCTTACCAAACCAACCTTGTTGCTGCGCCAGTTCAACACGGCGCACTGCCGTAACTGTACCATCGATATTGCTTACATTAAATTTCTTATCATAGTTTTGAATTAAATTACGCTTCTGTTCATTATTCTCATGCAATCGATTCATCTTCTCTACTAATTGCTTTCGAATCTCATACAACATAAAACGAGCGGCCACTGGATGAACGGCTTCTGTTTTCTTTAGAAACCATGTATTTAGTTGGTATGACTGTCCCTCTGACCCACTTGGTGTATAGCGGTCTGATTCAATCATGTCGTATAAAAGTGTCGTCACGTGCTCATGTACACGGCTTGGTATCGCATAAGCATACAACCGAACGGCATGATCAACTCTTGCCACTTCCCCCTTCATTTGCTCCATTATTTTAAGCTTTGCGGCATATATCTTGCACTCATGCTGCAACCTATTTAACTCTTCATCTTTTTGTACAGTACGTTGTACATAACTTTCAACCGCTTCTAAAAACAGCTTTGATTTCGCAACGCCAACCTTCCCGCCTTCAGCTCCTTCACGCGTTTCATTATACATTTGTCGATAGAAAATATGTGCTTGCTCTGGGCGAGTAGCAAGATGCTCTAAATCTTCTAAATAACTCTTTCCTCGCTCTGGTTTCTCACGCTGCATACCACGGCGAACATCTTGTTCATACCGCTGTTTTTTCTCTTGAAACAATTGATCTAAATGTAACCATGATTCATCTAATCCTTGCACCGCCCATTTCAAAGCACAATATTTTAACACATGCTCATATGGATAAATAAGCTTTGCAGTTCCAGCACCGCAATAACGTGCTTTCCCGTTCGATTCCGCCAATTGCTGAATTTGATTATCTTCTTGTGCGAAATGACTTGTGGACATTGGACTAAATAGCTGTAAATAAATCGTATTTGTCATTTGTTCCATGTAATCTGATAGATTGTGTAAATGATGACCATGTAAATTTTCATAATCATATAAGAAACAATAATTATATGGTAAATGATGCTCTTTAATTGTATGATTCGTTCTTCCGTCTTCATCTACTTGATCCGGACGATACTCTAATTCAATTGTTACACCGCCCCGTTTTGATAATTCACCTGTTGAGCCAAGTGTAATCGCATGTAATTCTTTTAATGACGCATAGCCATTCGCCTGCACAGTCTCAAATTCTTTCGCACTAACCGTGCGCGTTTTAACAAGTGCATCTGGCATTAAAAATGCACCGCGTATTAAAATGTTATGATGCTGTAATTTTTTCCGAAGCATCTCGCGTAGATATAACGCAATTTGTAAAAACATCCCTGAACCCGTACCACCAGCTAATGATGTAACGATAATAACACGAACACCATACTCTGTTTGATCACTTGTAACCGGAAAAATCTTTTCGATTTCTTGCCAAAAAGCAGTCAATTTATCTTCTTTCATCGCCGCCCGAAGAGCTAAGCGTGAAATCACACGAAGTTGACCAGCTCCTTCTGTTAACGGTTTATCCAGAATGGTCGGGTCCATTGGAAACCATTCCGGAATCGTTGGATCCCCCGCAATATATTCTCTTGGCGTTTTACTAGAGCTCGTTTGTGTCTTAAACTTACGAATATGTTCAAATTTACTTAATGTATTCACATCTGTATCAAACACATGCATTGCAACCTTTTTACGTCGTTCTTCTGGTAACTTCTCATATATTTGATGAGTAACAGTACTACCAATTCCACCTAAACCAATTAAAATTGTAGGAACTTGTAATGTCATGTGAATCACCTTCCTATTTGTAAAATTCCTATTAAAATATACATTCAAAAAGGAGGATAAAGAGAACCAAGCAGCTCAAAGCACGGTAGCCAGGAGGATACGGAGTGTAGCTGACACTACATGAGTACCGGACTGGCGACGTAACGACGAAATGCGAAAGCTATCTTTTACCGGACTTTTTGAACTTCCTCTAAAAATATGTGTTCAAAAAGGAGGATAAAGAGAGCCGAGCAGTTCGAGGCGCAGAAGCCAGGAGGATACGGAGTGTAGCTGACACTACATGAGTACCGGACTGGCGATGCAACGACGAAATGCGAAAGCTATCTTTACCGGACTTTTTGAACTTCCTATCATTCACATTCGTACCGATAGATTTCCTTTCCATACCCCCGATCAATCAATAAAATCTCATTTGGATATAACGTCTTATGCTCATTTCCGACCTCTTCCTCTGTGATAAACATACCGTCAATGATCATACCAATTACTTGTGATTCCTTTGCTACAAACACAGACTTCGAACCTTTTTTCGCTATAAAGGTTACGGATTGCACTGTCTTTCGTTCTGCTCGAAATGGAATACCAAAATAATGTTTCCACCATTTATTTTTTAATAATTCTGGTTCAGATTGATAGAGCCAATCTTTCGCTACCTCTTGATCCCATTCGTAGTACAACATTGCTTTCCGATGAAATCTTGGCCGGACAATCCATCCTAAAATAAGAATTGCAACAAGCAAAAGCAGTAATGTAACTGGAATTACGAATTGAAAAATTAGTGCATAACGTTCCCAAAATGGTGCATTTTGAATATGAAACGAAATCGTTTTTTTCACTTTTTGTAACCTTGAATCGTTTATAGTGATGGTAGCTTCTATGGTGCCGGTATCTGTAAAATTGAATGTATCGGAGTAATAAGGACGAGGATACACATAAATTTGATTGTCATGTTGCCGCAGTTCGTAGTTGATCGATTGATGAGATGTGACACCAGTAGATTGCAGTAGCTTCTTTACTTCCCCTTCTGCCATTGGTTCACCATTCAGTAATGGCTGCAACACAAATGGTTGGCTCTTTTCTAAATTCGTTACCTTCTCTTCATAATCTTTCGTTATGACCTGTAGAGATAATTTTGCCTTTGGCATCGGATTAATTCGGAACTCTCTTGTTTGCCTGTAAAATCCTTTTATATTCATATGAACTTTCCCACGTATTGGTTGTTTTCCAACTTGTGTTTCGTAGTAGAATAGGTTTCTTTTATTATCCCATTTCATTGGATATAGCTTTCCATCTAGCTCTATTTCTGCTTGAAAATAAGAAGATTGAATAGGTAAGTCTGTCGGTTTCGCTTCAATCACTGCTTTCGTTCCCTCATACATTCTCTCAACGTTTTTTTTCGCTTTATCCTCTTTGTCGTAAGTAGAAATGGTATAATCAAGTGCTGGTTCGACAAGTACTTTCAATCCTTCTTTCACAATATCTCTATCAATTTCTAACGTATATGTCCCTGGTTTCATCACTTCATGATTCGCAGCACCGATATGGATAATACCACCATATAATTTCGATTCTCCTGGCGCATGAATTGAAAAGGACGATTGCACTGCTAATGGTTTAGAAAGTTTTTCTATCCGATATTGTGATACGTTGGAAGATTGTTGTACGAGCGTCATTCGTTTTAATGGAAATGGTGTAGTAATCTCTAATTTGTTACCAGATATGTGCGTTTTCACGATAGATTCAACAGAAGAAAATGGATCTCGATTTGCAACCAAAGCAGCAGCTTGATTTACACTCTCAATGACCCCATCTTCCCCGCTTGTCGGCATGATAATACCATTTATTTCTTGCTTCCAAATTTCTTTGAACGTATTCATCTGTTGTTGCTCTTGCTGTCCTAAGTTTTCTTCCATTGTTATTAAAACTGGATGCAATGATATTTTTTTCGCTTCCATATCTTTTTTAAATTGTTTTAGTTTCTGTGTGATTTGCTCTTTACCACCAGTCTTTTCTTTTTCTAATTCATTAAATGCCCCGTCAGTTAATACAATAAGCCAAAATTCACGTTTTCCATTTATGTCAGCTTCCTTTTTAATAGATTGCATTGCGGTCTCTACTGCGCTAAACGGCGTATTTAAATAGTTCTTCCACGCCCCAATTTGATTGATCTCTGTTTGCCTTTCGTCATTTGTTAACATGACATTTAAGGCTTCAGTAGGACGACTCATTGGAACGTATGAAAATCTATCTTTTTCATCTAATAATGCAACTAAACTTTGCAAAGCATAATTAGCATATTTCCAGCGATCGTTATTTCTCATGCTGCCAGAATCATCATATACAAGTGAAACGACCCTTTCTTTTGCCTCCTCTCCTTTTGCAAAAGTTGAAAAAGGATTCAAACATACAAATAGAAAAAAGATGAATGTGGCACAAATTCGAATCTTCATGATGAGGCTTCGCCACCTTTGTAGACAAATTCCTATGTTTAAATTTATGAAAAGAAACTAGATATATGACTTGTATTTTTGGGTAAACAAGTTTCTATAATTTTATTATGTAAATAAAATTGCTAAAAATAAAAATCCATTCTTTGACCACCCTCTTGTAAATTCTGATTGATTCGCTCTGTATAAACTTTAGTTTCCACATAAACAAGCCTGCATGAGAACAGCAGGCTCTCACTACATTTCATATGAAAAATTACTGTGAAAAAGTTTGATTTTCTCCTGAAAGAAATAAATCTTTAATAGAAGAAAAAGCTATATAATTATTAACGAAATGATAAAAATTAATATGATTAACAGAGTACTTCAATTGTATAGCCACCAGGTGCTTCAACATAAAAAGTGTACGCATGCGCATATTGCGGTGGCTCAACATGAAAACCATCCTCTTTCAGCCGTTGATTAATCTTATTCACCTGTTCTTCATTTTCTTGTGGAAATCCCACATGAAATGTTTTTGGATATTGTACCTCTTTCCCTTTCATTAAAGTTAATATAAATCCATCATCATCCAATAGAACTGCAAAACCATTCCCCCTTGTCCCACGACAAGTCAAGCCAAAATATTTTTCTAAAAACTCTCGAGCAGCTGGTACATCCGTAACAGTTAGATTAAGGTGATTAATTTTCACTTTTTTCATCCTTTCCTTATTTCATTCTTCTACCACATCCATACAAGGTAAAGTAACTTTCACATCACTCTTTATTCTACTGAAAATAGTCTCTCACCTTTGAATACGGTATTTCTTCTAAAAATTTTCCATTTCCACTTGTCGTTTTTGCCATGCATAAAGCATTCCAAATCGCCTCTTCTACAGCTTCTACAGTCATCGCAAACAGATGTGTAACTTCTTTACCATCTTCACGTAAAAAGGAGTATTGTAAAGTTTCAGTAGTAGGAATATGAGGAATACGATGCGCGGTGGAAAAGGCAATGACAATATCACCACTGCCATGGGCTCCATATGAACCTGCTTTAGCTAAACCAAATGTTGCACGTTTCGCGATTCTGTTTAATTGCCGTTCACTAAGCGGCGCGTCTGTTGCAATTACAATCATAATTGATCCATCCGGTAGCTGTTTATTATCTGTTTCATTCCTATATAAATCTTCTTTTCTACCAAAATTCGTAACGACAAGTACGCCCAATGTATATGTTTTAGTTGTGAAAGTTATAACCCTAGAACTCGTACCGATTCCACCTTTATAACCAAAACAGGCCATTCCTGTACCAGCTCCCACACAACCTTCTGTAACTGAACCAGTTTGGGCTACTTCAATTGCCTCAATTGCATGCTCTGGTTTCACATGCATCCCGCGAATATCATTTAAATAGCCATCATTACATTCACCAATAACAACATTTACCGTTCCCGCAGTTTGACCAATTTCTTCATTTTGCTGTAACATATATTGAATGGTTCCATGCAAAGTAGCCGCTACTGATAATGTATTCGTTAACAAAATTGGGCTTTCTATGACGCCGAGTTCTTGTAATTGAATTGTTCCAATCGTTTTTCCAAACCCATTAATTACGTAACTACTCGCAAATACCTTCTCGTAAAATAAGTTTCCTGGGTGGGGTAAAATAGCCGTAACACCTGTACGAACTGTATCCTTTTCAAAAAGAGTAACATGTCCCACTTGGACTCCTTGTACATCCGTTATCGTATTACACAAACCCGTTTCATAGTTCCCTATTACAATTCCACACTCTCGCAACCGTTTTCGTTTCATAGCCTCTCCCTTTGTTAAGAATTTTCTTACATCTTATCATATAAATAAAAAACACACCGATAAAAGCGTGTTTTTTATTGTTTTACGTATACTTCAACAATTGGATTATCTTTACGATCCGCATGTAAGCGAATATTTTCTTCGCTTGTATGATAAATGCTTGCTAATAACATAACTGTTAACAAGTTGGAGATTTCCCCATCACTTCCAAATTTCCGTTCAAATATCTCTTCATATTCAAAATCCAAATCTCCTTGTATATACGTGTACACTTCAAATCCATCTGCTAAATCACAAACAATCCTGTCGATAATATCTGCCCCTACTTGCTTTTCCATCTCACTACGAAGGGCATTTGTAAATTCATTCCAAGGAACTTCATATGTTTGAAACTTATCTTTAGGTTCCATATGTCTCACTCCTTTTTCACATACACTCTCCCCTTATCTTTTCCCTTTCTCATAACAATTATGAAACTTAGGTTAATCGTACAAGCCGCACTTGTCCCGACGACATATCGTATTACTGTATATGGAAGGAGGCAAAAGAACATGCATTTCCAAAAATGTTATAGTACTTGTCATCGTTATTTTGGTAAAGTTGTACGTATCGAAGATGTAGATGGTTATGTTCATATTGGTAAGATTGTCGATGTGACAAATGATTCTGTTTGGATTGATCCTGTCTATAACTCCTCTTTTAATAAGGGATTTGGTTACTATGATGCGTATGCAGGTGGTGGTTGCGATTTTTGTGGCGGATTACGTCAATGTAACCGTTGTGGATTTGGTTTTGACCGTTGTTCTGGTGGAGGTTGCTGTAGTAGAGGTCGGTGCGGAGGCGGCGCCATTGAACTAGCTTTCGGATTTATTTTTGGTATTTCTTTAGCTGCATTATTTTTCATCTAATATATAAAGGAGCTGACTACATTTTCTAGTCAACTCCTTTTCAAAAATAACGCAATATAATAACCCTATCATGCACGAATACGCGCAGCAGATTTTTTGATCTGCTTTTTATTTTTCACAAATAAATACACGGTGACCTAACATATGTTGGTACATTTGTAATACTTGCTCGTGCTGTACCCACGCATCATACAATTCTGCTGGAATAAAATGTGACAGATTCCATTCTGGCTGCTCTATTTGTCCTGCAACCGTCTCAGCAATCGTTCCTCCACCTACAATTGTTATCCTTTGGAAGTTTGCTATTTGAAATACATCCATCCATTCCTTTTCTGTTTGTAACTCTTTTATTCCATATAATTGTGTTATTTTATTCTCTTCTTCTTTTGGTAAATGTTTCTCAATAATCATTTCAATAACAAGAAGCTTCCCGTTCTTTCGCAAGACACGATAACATTCTGGAATCGCCCGCTCTTTCTTTGTAAAAGCAAGTACAGATTCGCCTAATACAAGGTCGAATTGCTCGTTCAAAAACGGCAACTGCTCCACATTCCCTTTAATCAACTCAATAGGTAATTGCTCTTGTAACCATCTATTTTTCGCCTTTTGAATCATAATCTCATTATTTTCAATTGCCGTCACATTGTAACCAAATTGTTTTTTCATATAAGCTGCTGTCCGTCCTGTACCACACCCTATTTCCAGTACATTTGCTTCTCGGTGTAACGGTAACTGTGCCAATAACTGCTTCGTTAGCGTAAAACCACCAGGATGTGCACTTCCAATCCCATAATAAGCTAAGAAATCAATGTATACGTTCCTTTTCATAAAATTCTCCTTTATTTTTCCTATATTAGCTATATTCACGAAAAAGAAAAACAGTGCAAAAAAAAGCATTTCTAAGGATTCATTCATCGACCTTAGAAATGCTTTTATCACTATTACTTCCTATTTTTCTGTTACATAAGCCCACTTGAAGCTGTATTCTGGACTAATATTATGTTTTACAATTCCTTTTACAGTTGGTTTCATTACATATGATCTAGCACTTTGATATAATGGTATAAGTGCTACATCTTCTTCTAATAAGATTTTTTCAGCCTTACCTAATTCTTCCCAACGCTTCTTCGCATCCGCCATCAAATCTGTTTTTCCTTTATTGATAATTTCATCATATTTTGGATTTGAATAACTCATTTGGTTTTGAGAATTTGTCGTTTCAAACATATCTAAATATGTCATTGGATCCGCGTAGTCTGGGCTCCAGCCGCCATATGAGAAATCGTAATCTTGATCAGATTCTAATTTCAGCTTTTGTTTGAATGGCTGCATTTTAATATTTACTGTTACACCTTTTAAGTTTTTCTCAATTTGATCTTTTACATATTCCCCAACTTTTTTCGCATTACTTGTATCATAGTTTAAGAACTCTAATGTCACTTGATCTTTACCAAGTTCTTTTTTCGCTTCTTCCCATGCTGCCGCTGCTTTTTTCGCATCTGGCTTTAATCCCGTTTTAAATGTTTCTGCAAAATCCTTTCCATCAGGACCAGCCGCTAATCCTTTCGGTACTAAGTTATCTGCAGGTTTCGAGCCATCATTTAAAATAACATTTGCTAGATCCTTTTTGTTAACAGATAACGCGATTGCTTCACGTAATTTTTTACTCTTAAGTGGCGTATCTTGGCCAGCTCGTTTTTGATTTAAGCGTAAGTAGAATGTACTTGGTTCTGAATATGTGCCAAATTCTTCTTTGTTATTTCTATATTTATCAACAAATTCTCCACTTAATAAAGCAAAATCAATTTGACCGCTATCATATAGATTCACTCGAGTAGCTGCATCTTTTACAACACTGAAGTTAATTTCCTCTAATTTTACAGTCTTTTTATCCCAATAACTATCATTTTTCTTCAGTTTCCAGCCCTCTTCATGTTTCCAGTCTGTTAAAACGAATGGTCCGTTGTAAAGTGTTGTATCCGATTCTAAACCGAATTTCTCTCCTTTTTCTTTTACGAACTTTTCATTTAATGGGTAATATGATACAAACGCCGTTAAATTTAAGAAGTAAGGTGTTGCTCTTTCTAGTTCTACTTCCAGTGTGTGATCATCTACTGCTTTTGCCCCTAGTGTAGATACTTCTGCTTTTCCTTTATTAATTGCTTCTGCATTTTTAATGTAGTATCCAATAAATGCGTACTCTGCAGCTGTTTTTGGATCTACTAAGCGCTGCCACGCATACACGAAATCTTTCGCTGTTACTGGTTCACCGTTTGACCATTTTGCATCTTTTCGAAGTTTAAATGTATATTTTTTGCCATCCTCGCTTTTCTTGCTAGATTCTGCGACAGCTGGGATTGGCTTATTATCTTTATCAAGGCGATATAGGCCTTCCATTGTATTCCCTAAAATTTGCGAACCAAGTGTATCCGTATTTTTCGTAACATCCATTGTTGGAATTTCATTTGTTTCTGTACGATTCATCACTTGTTTTGCTGCATATTTAATATCCGATTTTTTCTCTTCCCCACTATTAGACGTTGTACTTGTTTTCTTATCTCCGCCTGATCCAGAGCATGCTGTGAGTGCCATGCTTACTGCTAAAACTGGTGCTACAACTGCTGTTAATTTTTTCACCTTTTTCATTTGTTTCCCCTCCCTAAATTATATGTACGATGCTACTCTCGAGAGATATCCTGATATCTATTAAGTTATCAGAAGATTCTTATTAATTAATATTCTACTATTTTTTTCAAGTTTGTAAAGTTTATTTTTAAAAAATTCTGAAAATAATTTTTCTATAATAATAATCCACTTTTTAATAGAACCATTACAAGATTCTCCCCATCTACTATATGAGCATCAAAACCTTCTTATTCTTTTCTATTTTTTAAGCGCTATTATATATGCCTCTTTCTCGTTATAAATCATTTGAATGTAAGGCATTCCTTTCATTTTTTCTTCCACTCTTAATCAATTCAAAGTCATTAGCCAGATTCTTCTCATGAAAAAACATCTCCAAAAGTAGTGTATTTACCTCTGGAGACGCTTGTTTAAAGCTTATTATTTTCCGCCCTTCTCCTCTACATACGCCCACTTGAAGCTATACTCTGGGCTGATATTATGTTTTACAATTCCTTTTACATTTGATTTCATTACATACGCATTACCTCTTTGATATAACGGAACCATTGCTACATCTTCTTCAAGTAATAATTTCTCTGCTTTTCCTAACACTTCCCAACGTTTTTTCACATCAGACAATAATTCATTTCCTGCTTGTTTAACCATTTCATCGTATTTTGAATTAGAATAACTCATCTGGTTGTACGGACTTTTCGTTTCAAACATATCGATAAATGTCATTGGATCCGCATAGTCTGGACTCCATCCAGCATATGAGATTTCATAGTCTTGCGCTGTCTCTAATTTTAACTTTTGTTTAAATGGTTGAATTTTCGTATTAATTGTTACACCTTTTAAATTTTTCTCAATTTGATCTTTTACATAATCAGCAACTTTTTTCGCTGTTCCATCATCATAACTTAGCAATTCAATTGACACTTGGTCTTTACCAAGTTCTTTTTTCGCTTCTTCCCATGCTGCCGCTGCTTTTTTCGTGTCTTGTTTTACACCACTTTTAAATGTCTCTGTAAAATCTTTACCATCTGGACCTTTTGCTAGTCCCTTTGGTACTAAGTGGTCCGTTGGTTTCGATCCGTTGTTTAAAATAACATTTGCTAAGCCTTTTTTATCGATTGATAGCGCAATCGCTTCACGTAATTTTTTACTCTTAAGTGGTGTATCTTGACCACCACGTTTTTGATTCAAACGTAAGAAGAATGTACTTGATTCTGCATACTCGCCGTATTCATCTTTCTTCGATTTATATTTATCAACAAACTCTCCTGATAATAACGTAAAGTCAATCGCGTCAGTATCATATAAGTTCACTTTTGTAGCTATTTCTTTTACAACACTATAATTAATTTCTTCTAGTTTTACACTCTTTTTATCCCAATAATTATCGTTTTTCTTCAACTTCCACCCTTGCTCATGCTTCCACTCAGACATTACGAATGGTCCGTTATATAAAACTGTATCCGCCTCTAAACCGAATTTCTCTCCTTTTTCTTTTACAAACTTTTCATTTAATGGATAGTATGATGCGAATGCCATTAAATTTAAGAAGTATGGAACAGGTTTTTCTAATTCTACCTCAAGTGTATAGTCATCTACCGCTTTTGCTCCTAATGTTGATGCGTCTGCTTCTCCTTTATTGATAGCTTCTGCATTTTTAATATAGTATGCAATAAATGCATATTCAGCTGCTGTTTCTTTAGCTAGTAAGCGCTTCCATGCGAATACGAAATCATGCGCCGTTACTGGATCACCATTTGACCATTTTGCATCTTTGCGAAGCTTAAATGTATACTTTTTACCATCCTCGCTCTTTGTACTAGATTCTGCTACCGCTGGAATTGGTTTATTATCTTTATCAAGGCGATATAAACCCTCCATTGTATTCCCTAAAATTTGTGCACCAAGTGTATCTGTTGATTTCGAAGTATCCATTGTTGGAATTTCCTGATTCTCTGTACGATTTAATACTTGTTTTGCTGCATATTTAATATCCGATTTTTTCTCTTCCCCACTATTAGACGTTGTACTTGTCTTCTTATCTCCGCCTGATCCCGAGCATGCCGATAACGCCATACTCATTGCTAGAACTGGTGCTACAACCGCTGTTAATTTCTTCATCTTTTTCTTCTTCATTTGTGTACCTCCCTAATTATATGTACGATGATACCCTTATTAGTTTTATGATATATTTGTATTATCAGAAAATTCTTATTAAATAATATTCTACTGTTTTTTTAAGTTTTGTAAAGTTATTTTTTTAAAATCTTAAAATATTTTCTACTATAATGACAATATCTTTCGGTTATATTACGGTGCAAAATTTCCCCATTCACTATTTAACAGCACAACACTTCTTATTCTTTATTTAAGTTCCTATTAAAATTCTTTATATATGATCTCTTCATCAAATATTGCTTCTAGTAACTGAACCTTTTTAAAACAAGATTCTCTCCATAGAAAAAAGCACCTCCAAAAGTAGATATACTACTTTTAGAAATGCTTTTTTATCTTTGTTACTTACTATTTTCCTCTGTTACATAAGCCCACTTGAAGCTGTATTCTGGACTGATGTTATGTTTTACAACACCTTTTACGTTTGGTTTCATTACATACGATCTAGCATTTTGATGTAATGGTACAAGCGCTACATCTTCTTCCAGTAATAGTTTTTCAGCCTTACCTAACTCTGCCCAACGTTTCTTCGCATCCGCCATTAAATCTGTCTTACCTTGTTTGATGATTTCATCATATTTTGGATTTGAATAACTCATTTGGTTTTGAGAGTTTGTAGATTCAAACATATCTAAATATGTCATTGGATCCGCGTAGTCTGGGCTCCAGCCGCCATATGAGAAATCGTAATCTTGATCAGATTCTAATTTCAGCTTTTGTTTGAATGGCTGCATTTTAATATTTACTGTTACACCTTTTAAGTTTTTCTCAATTTGATCTTTTACATATTCCCCAACTTTTTTCGCATTACTTGTATCATAGTTTAAGAACTCTAATGTCACTTGATCTTTACCAAGTTCTTTTTTCGCTTCTTCCCATGCTGCTGCTGCTTTTTTCGTATCATGTTTTAAACCATTTTTAAACTCTTCTTGGAAGTCTTTTCCGTCAGAACTCTTTGCTAATCCTTTTGGTACTAAATAATCCGCAGGTTTCGAACCGTCATTTAGGATAACATTTGCTAAATCTTTTTTATTAATAGACAATGCAATTGCTTCACGTAATTTCTTGCTCTTAAGTGGTGTATCTTGATTCGCGCGTTTTTGGTTTAAACGTAAGTAGAATGTGCTTGGTTCAGAATATGTTCCAAACTCTCCTTCTTTGTTTCTATATTTATCAACAAACTCCCCACTTAGTAAAGTAAAGTCAATTTGGCCACTATCATATAGATTTACACGAGTTGCCATATCTTTTACAACACTGTAGTTAATCTCATCTAATTTTACAGTCTTTTTATCCCAATACTTATCATTTTTCTTCAGTTTCCAACCTTCTTCATGTTTCCAATCCGTTAAAACAAATGGTCCATTGTAAACTGTCGTATCAGACTCTAAACCAAATTTATCGCCCTTTTCTTTTACAAACTTTTCATTTAGTGGATAGTACGATGGAAACGCTGTTAAGTTCAAGAAGTATGGAGTTGGTCTTTCCAGCTCTACTTCAAGTGTGTGATCATCTACTGCTTTTACGCCTAGTGTAGATACTTCCGCTTTTCCTTTATTAATTGCTTCTGCATTTTTAATGTAGTATGCAATAAATGAATACTCTGCAGCTGTATTTGGATCTAGTAAACGTTGCCATGCATACACGAAATCTTTCGCTGTTACTGGATCACCGTTTGACCATTTTGCATCTTTACGAAGCTTAAATGTATATTTTTTACCATCTTCACTTGTTGTGCTAGATTCAGCAGCAGCTGGGATTGGCTTATTATCTTTATCAAGACGATATAGACCTTCCATCGTATTCCCTAAAATTTGAGATCCAAGAGTATCCGTATTTTTCGAAACATCCATTGTTGGAATTTCGTTTGTTTCTGTACGATTCAGTACTTGTTTCGCTGCTAATTTCTCACCTGATTTGCTATCACTTCCGCTTGAATTCGTACTTGTTTTTTTGTCTCCACCTGTAGAACATGCTGTCAATGCCATACTCATTGCTAAAACTGGTGCTACGACTGCTGTTAGTTTTTTCATTTTTTTCTTTTTCACTTTTGTACCCTCCCTAATTACCTGTACGTTTCTAGATTAAGAAATTTCTGATAATTCTATTTTTCTTTATATATTTATCAGAAGATTACTATTACTTATTATTCTACTAATTTTTTAATTTTTGTAAAGTATTATTATTGAAAATTTTAAAAAAATTATTTTATTACAGTAACATTCATAAACATTCTTTTTTATTTTACAGAAATTTCTGACTAATATAACATATACCTCTCTATTCTTCCATTTATTACGATTCAATAAAAAATCATTATGAATTATTGTTAATAAATAGTGTATAAATTTAACAAATCCTTTTTTAACAAAATAAAACAGGCCAGAGAAACTGACCTTTTTATCCGGCTATCTTTTCTTTCTGCATCTCAAATAACATCTGTTTATGCTTCTCTTCATTAAATTCATTTTCGCTTTTTGCAACAACTACAGTGGCAATACCATTCCACCAAACGCTCTGAGCGGTGCTAATTTCATGACGATCGATAAAATATTAAAAAACACTTTAGATAACCGTTCAAAAAAATCAATAACAGGTTTCCCATTTTTTCCAAGCATCGTTAAACCTGCACCAAATAAAATATAAAAGTATCACCTTTCGCAAATGCATCAACCATGTTAGATGAAACAATATGTAAAAAGAAATCAATCCACTTCATTTCTTGGCCGCTTTGTACGTATTGCAAAACGTCTCCACCTAAAAATTTTCATGTCATTTTTTGTGATACAAAACAAAAAAGCAGAGCTTATTAAAGCCCTACTTAATTAAGACATCCTATCTCTAACCTTCTTCCTCTTCTTTTTCAACTTTTTGCTTACTTACTCCCAGATGTGTTCGAAGTGTATTACTAAGCTCTCTTAAACTTTTTGTATCTGGATTATAATAATATACACGTTCACCGTTCGGCCCATTAGGCAAATACAAATCATCTCCAGCTAATTGGATTTTTTCAATTGAAGCATTTAATCCATATTTATAAAATGATAGCATATCACCTAAGGCTAAGTTCGTCTTCAAATCACCATCTACAGCATCAATCATTTTTCCTATTTTCGTAACAGATCCTACACTTTTTAATTTTGTTAAGATCGCTTCAATGACGAGTTGCTGACGCTGTCCCCTCATGGCATCACTATCAATATGACGTGTTCTTGCGAGAGCCAGCGCTTCTTCTCCTGTTAATGTTTGCATTCCTTTTTTCAAATGGATAGCATAAGGTTCATCTTTACTATTTTGTTCAGAAAACTCAATTGGAACATCTATTTCAATACCACCTAAATCATCAACAATTTTTATAAATGAATTAAAATTGAATTTCACAAAATAGTCAACTGGTACATGTAATAGTTTTTCTACTGCTTCAACAGACGCTTGTGGTCCCCCATCCTTTCCATTCTTTACAAAACCTCTACCATAGGCATGTGTTATTTTATCTTTTTTCTTTTCAATTGGAATATATGTATACGTATCACGTGGTATACTTATTAACTTGACTGTCTTATCATCCTTATTAAAAGTCGCTAGCAATAATGCGTCTGTATGAAATGCCCCATTATATTCTTTTTGACGCTCCTCATTCTCGTCAATCCCCATAATTAGCAGAGAAACATTATTGGTTATTGGCTTTACAACTTCCCCACGCAAATCAGATTTTTCACCACGTGCTAGACTGAGAGAAGCTTTTTGCACCGCATTTGAAGCTTTATTGTATAAGTACGCACCGTATCCCACCCCACTAGCTAACAAGATCCCTAAAAATATTCCTACTACTGTTCTTTTTTTATATTTTTTCTTATTCTTTTTTTCACGCGAAAGCGAATTTTTCTCCATATTATTTCCCCCGATATATATTATTCTAGACGAATTAAAAACTAGCTAAATAACTAGCTCACTATTTATTCAATACGTTTTTTATTTTTTCATATGAAGAAACATCTTTTTGAAATATGTTTTCATCAATTCCTTTATCTATTTGTATCTTTTCCGTAGTAATAGAATATCGGATCATTCCATTATGAAAACTAAGAAAGTTCAACATAATCCCCGTATTTTTTTCTACAATCATTTCGAATTTCCCTCGTAAATCTTCAGATGTACTTAAAGGCATTTCTATGTTTATAACGCCCTCTATTTTATAACAGTTTAATCCAAGATATTTTATTTCTTTAAAATTCCAATCTTTATATCTAATTAACAAATCCGCAAACTCCGATTGAATACTATATTTAGCGAATCCAACATATTCATCATCATACCGTTTTTTTTCTCCCATTTTATTAAACGCTCTTTCAGTAGGTGTTAATTGTAGTAAATCTTTATTTTTAGGTTCTGGCTTCCAGCTCACTTCTTTATATGTATAATCTTTATCATTAAATTCTTGCTTATTCCCTTTGTTATATAAAACTGTCATTTTTTTTGACTGACGAGCCTCTTTAGAAGAAATTCCTCTTTGATTTTTTGTATCAATTGCATACTTATAAGTAGTAATAAGACGAGATGAGCTAGAGTACTCTTCAAATTGCCCTGTAACATCTTTAAAATAATCAATTGAATCCAGCATTTTTTGATGAATTTTCTCTTTTTCAGGATAATTTACATTAAGTTTTATTTCTTCCTCATTTTCATAATCTGAAAATGTCTTTTTCGTTACATATTCAAATACGCCACCTTTTTGCGCAAAACTTTGCACGGAAAATTCAAACATAGAAACGATTGACAATACCATTATTGCCGCACTAACAGCCATAACTTGAACTCTATAAGACTTCTTTTTTACCGGCAGATTATGTAATGTATCATTAATTTTCCGATTCAAATGCTCCGGTAACATTGTCTTCTCTCGTTCTATTCGTTTTCTTAGTTTTTCATCAAACAATTCATCCTTATCCAACACATACCACCTCCTATTCCATTTTTAATTGTTTCTGCAGTTGTTCTCTCGCCCGTGACAACCTTGATTTAACCGTTCCTTTTGGTATTTCTAATAATGCCGCAATATTTTCTTGATTCATATCTTCATAATAGTAGAGTACTGTTACAGCTTTTAATTCTTCGGTTAAAGACTGAATTGCATTATGAAGATCTATATCTTCATAAGAATCAAATGCTATCATGTAATCATTATTTCCTTCTATTGCAATTACCTTTTTTCGTGATCGTATCATTTCATTACACTGATTAATCAGAATTCGAATGCACCATGTTTGGAAAAACTCTTCATTTTTAAGCCTTTTTATATTTTCATAAGCTTTTAAAATTGTTGTTTGTATCGCATCTTCTACATCATTTTCATCATATAGCATTGCTTTAGCTATACGATAGAGTTGAACTTTATGTGTATGTATTAAAGAGACAAATGCTTCATGATTGCCTTTTTTAGCTAACGAAACATCACTCTCTTCCTTTACTATCGTTTTATATAACGGTATTACTTTCACTGTTTATCCTCCTGTTTTATTTCTCTCAATAAAACTTTACACTTATTAGACGGATTTGTAAGGAAAAAGGTTCATTTTTTTTGTAATTTTCTAGAAATGAAAAAAGATAGTTTATTCCTTTAGGAACTAACTATCTTTTCCATCCTATTTGTCTATAGTGGTAAATCTCTCTTCTTAAATAACACAATTGCTACTGCAAAGATACAAATCGCGCCAAAAGTTAGTCCAACACTCACTGGCCATATGTTGTATGTCCCTGCCACAATTTCTTTTGGCCGAAACAACGTAAATAATGATATATTTCTCATCCATTCTAGCTTATCGCTTAATTTCCCTACCATATCTAGTAAATAAAATAAAATTGTCACACTAGCAGAAAGACTAAGAGCCTTTCTTTCATCATTACATATACAAGAGAATAAAAATGAATAGGCACTGACTACAAGAAACAACAGTCCCCCAACTAAATTCATTTTGAAGAATACTTCTTGATTTAAATTATTTTCTTTCAAGAGCCACTCTGCTCCTAATACACCCGCTCCATACGTCGCAAGTATAATGATGAATAGTCCTAGAATAAGAACTACTCCTTGTGTGATTGCAATTTTCACTCTAGATACCGGTGTTGCCAGCAAATAAGCCATCGCTCCTTTATCTACATGGCGAGCCATTACATGCGTAGCAACTGTCACACTAAAAATTGTCAAAATAATAATAAACAGCATCCCATAATATTCACCAGCTAAAAAAGCAATTACATTTTGAATGGGGGATTCCATACCAACAATTTTCTTTATACTATCTGGCATAGCACCTATTATTTCATTGAAACCTTTCGCCGACACCATCGATGGAAAGATCCAAATTAATAACCACAAATAAAGAGCCGCACCAATCGAATAACTCCATATACTTTTTTGATTTTCTTTAAAACTAGCTAAAAACAGCTGTTTATTCATGTTTCACACCCTCCTTCGCATCATAATAATGCATAAATAAATGTTCTAAATCCATTGTTCTCGTTTGAAGTGTTTTCACATTATACCGAGCAAGCGTTTGTAAGACTTCCTGATAATTCCCCTGTACAATAACGGATGCTGTATTCCCCTTTATCACTTCAAATTGTAAATTTTCCTTTTGCAAAGAACGTATTTCCTCTTGTGACGAGACCGTTACATCCATTACTTGTCTTCTCATTCCTTGTAAATTATGGATGTTTTCCACCGTTACAAGGCGACCATCCTTAATAATAGCTACCCGATCACATGTCCGCTCAATTTCTGTAAAAATATGAGATGACATGAGAATCGTCTTTCCTTTTTGTTTTTCCTCTAGTATGAAATCAATAAACGTTTGCTGCATGAGCGGATCCAAACCTGACGTTGGTTCATCTAAAATTAAAACTTCAGGATCATGCATAAATGCAGCTACAATTCCTACTTTCTGTTTCATCCCTTTAGACATTTTTCGAATTGGTGTTTTCACATCAAATTGTAATCTTTCAATGAGTTCATCACGTCTTTTTGTATCTTTCATCCCTCTCATACCTTGCATAAGTTTCAAAAACTCTAATCCATTCATGCCTTCTATAAAAGAAATCTCTCCTGGTAAATAACCAACTTCTCTTTGAATTTTCGCAGCCTCATTCCAGCAATCTAACCCAAAAATTTCTGCATGACCAGCAGTTGTTTTTATAAATCCCATTAAATTACGAATTGTCGTTGATTTCCCTGCACCATTTGGTCCTAGATAACCAAAAACTTCACCTTCTTTTACTTGAAAAGTAATATCAAATAAGCCTTTTCCATTCGAAAACTGTTTTGTGACATTTTGGACTAAAATCATTATTCCACCTCATTTATTGAAATATTTAATGGTTTATATTTCAAAATTATTGTACTCCTCTCCAATCACATTGGCAACAACTTTTTGAAATATTTATATGCGTATATTTCAAAATTATTGTTTTCCGTTTTATTTTCTTGTATATTTTAAGTGAGGTGATTGTATTGAACGGGTTTGAAAAAGTAAAAGAAAAGAAAAAACGAGCTATTAAAGATGCAGCGTTGTTATTATTTTCAGAACGTGGATTTAACGAAGTAAAAATAGGGGATATTGCAAAAGAGGCTAAAGTATCTCAGGTGACAATTTATAACCATTTTGGAAGTAAAGATGCCCTTTTTAGAGAACTTATTCAAGAATTTACGACAACTGAATTTCAATACTATCAAGAAATAGCAGCTGAAAACATGCCATTTCATGATATGATGCATAAAATGATACTACGAAAGATGGAAAGTGGCAGTTTATTTCATCCTGAAATGCTGTTGCAAGCAACTCAAAAAGATCCAGAACTCCATGAATTTCTATATCGTTATCAACACGAGACAGTCCTTCCTTGGTTTTTCGAGATATTAGAAAACGCACAGTATAAAAATGAAATTAATCCAAACCTTTCAAAAGAAATGGTGCTACTATACATTCAAATGTTTAGTAAGCTAGGTGAAGATTATGGGGCACAGCTCTTAGAAGGAGATCGTAAAAAACATATAAAAGATATTGTTACGTTGTTTTTTTATGGACTTTCTAATCCCGACAATATGACTCGCAAAAATGAAAATGCAAGTTTGAATTGAGCTATTGAGATCAAAGGGGAATGTTATATGTCACAAGATAAACTGTTCTATGAATTGGTTTGTATGAGCTGTAGACAAATATTTAAAGCATATGAAGGAACTAAAATATACAAACTCTTTAAAGAAAATAGCAATGGAAAATACACTTGTGAGCATTGTAGTCATAATATACAGCTAGAAGCAATTAAAAATTTTTTTAACAAATATTAAAAAAATTTCTCTAAACGAATCTAACATATAATTTCAACCACGAAACTCATCAAAAAAAGACACGAAATCGTGTCTTTTTTATTTATAATGAAATAACCCTACCTGTTTCACTACTTTCAATAGCAGCTTGAATCATTCGAATTACTTGCAACCCTTCCTCCGCTGTTACTGGAGGCTGTAGACCATTTAATATGCTATCTCGAATCCCTTTGTAATACATTTCATAGCATCCTACTTCTGTTGGAATATGCTTTGTCTCTTCTTCTGTTTCTAAAACCGCAAACTGACTTTCCTGATCTTCTCCATATCCAATATCCCCTGGCTTCATACCAGCTTTTAATTGCTCTTCTTGTGAATCCATACCATATTTCACAATCGAACCTTTATCTCCATGAACACTAAAGTGAGGTCCTGCATGTTTCACATAACTACTACTATGTAACACGACACGCTTGATTCCATAGTGAAGTACAATATGGAAATAATCATCTGTTTCTGCCCCAGGTCTTTGCTTTACTACATCCGCACTAACAGCATCTGGTTTTCCAAATAAATGTAATGCTTGGTCGATTAAATGCGATCCTAAATCATATAAAATCCCTGACCCTGGTAAGTTCTTTTCACGCCAACGATTACGCACATGAGGACGGAAACGATCAAAATGCGCTTCATATGCATACACATTTCCAATTTGTTTCTCCTCAATTAATTTCTTTATTGTTAAGAAGTCATTATCAAAACGGCGATTATGATACACACTAACAAAAACATTATGCTCTTTCGCCAATCTAATAAGTTCTTCTCCCTCTTCAATTGAAACAACGAAAGGTTTTTCTACAACAACATGTTTACCATGTAAAATAGCTTCTTTCACAAATGGAAAATGCGTTGTATTTGGTGATGTAATAACAACAAGGTCTATATCATCTCGTTTTACTAATTCTCCAATCGTTTGAACCACTTGTACAGTTGGTAATGCTTCTTTCACTACCTCTTCTTTTGAAGATACAATCGCACAAATATCAAATTCATCTATCGTTTGTAATAAAGGGATGTGAAATGTTGTACTAGAAAACCCAAATCCTACAATCCCTACACCTATTTTTTTCATATAATTCCTCCATTTATGAGAACGATTTCATAATTATTATAGCAATTTTTATTTTATTTACATAACGATTTGCTCATTCTTAGATTAGTAAAAATAACGTAAAACTTTAAGCAGTGGGAATTTCTTCATACTCACTGCTTATTAACCCTCACCTCCCCCTTTGCTCTTGCCAAATTTTGAGTTGAGAGTCTTACTACCCGCAAATAGCGGAACAAAAGTATAGAAGATAAATAGAATTATAAAAGATGTGTATATTCACATCTTTTTCGACTTTTTAAGGAGCAACCTCATTACCATCAAACTAATAAAGTGAAACTTTAATCAGTGGGGGTTTTCCTCATCCCCCACTGATTATCAGCTCCCGCCGAATTTTGAGGTGGGAGTATTACTGCCCTAAAGTAGCGGGATAAATCTATTGACTCACCTAAATAACAAAACAAGCTAAATTCTTATAAATAGCTGTAAAGAAAAATTTTTCGTTTTGAGGGCACTTTAAAATATTTACTGGATGAGCGTAGTCAGCCTCCAAAAAAAAGGATATGCATACTTCCAATTTATCTCATCTTATTTACTTTATTCTTCTATAAGATTTTATAAAATCAAAATTTTCTCAATATACAAAACAAAAACATAATTTATAATAACTCTTGAGCCAATCATTTTTAAAATTTATTTTTTATATTCTACTTTCTTAGAGGACTTTATTACATTATTTCCATCTTTAAAAAAGAAAGGTTGAAGTCATGAACAATACAGAAAAAAAACTAGAATACATATTGTTTAGTAGCTGGTCTGTTTCTTTTATTGCAACACTCGGGAGTTTGTATCTGTCTGAAATAATGAAATATGAGCCCTGTACATTATGCTGGTATCAACGTATTCTCATGTATCCACTCGTTCTTTTACTAGGAACAGCTATTATACGGAAAGATTATAGAATTGGGGTTTATAGTCTGGTTCTCGCTATCCTTGGCGCATGTATAGCTGCCTATCACTATTCCCTTCAAAAAATCCCATTTTTATCTGAAAATGGAACATCATGTGGGAGAATACCTTGCACAGGAGATTATTTAGATTGGTTCGGATTTATTACAATCCCATTTCTCGCTCTAATAGCCTTTCTTCTTATTATTATTTGTTGCTTTATTCTTATTAAAATAAGCAAGGAGAGAAACAGTATATGAAAAAAATGCTTTTTTTCATTATTACTATTTTATCAATATTTACACTTATTTTTATTCTAACCAATAAAGGAACAAAAAGTGAAAAAACCACAAGTACTGAGGAGGTAGATTATTATAAAAACCAAATTACCCCCGAACAATTACAACAAGATCTATCAAATCAAAAAACAAAAATAGTTTATTTCTACAAAACGACCTGTCCGCATTGCCAAAGGATTTCACCAATTGTAGTTCCTATGGCAAAAAATATGAATATTGATATGCAAGTTTTGAATCTAGAAGAGTATAAACAAGGTTGGGATATGTTTCAAATAAAAGGAACCCCTACAATTATCTCTTACAAAGACGGGAAGGAAATGAACCGTATATTAGGTGAACAGTCCTTCCAAACGTTTCAAACATGGTTTGAAAACAACAAATAAGAATTTTCATTTTACTAAAACACTATTTTTTCAAACCTATATTCTATTAATTTATAAAGAAGTAAAGGGAATCTCCCTCATGCTTACCAATATTGAATACAATTTAATTTTTTACTTGTTAAGTATGAGGGGGATTCCCCATTTGCAATAAAATATAATTTATTAGGAGGTAACACGTATGTTTAAAAAAGTTGCATTATCAATTGCTTCAGTAGCAGTAGCAGGTTCAGTTTTATTTGCAAGTCAAACGGTAACGGAAGCTGCTTTTTATCCGGTACAAAAAACGGGTTCTGGGCTAGATCTTCGCACGACTCCGACCATAAATGGCCTACGGACTGAATCAAACATTCCAGATGGCACTAAACTTTGGTTATATTGCTATGTGAATGGCGAATCTTATATGGGAAGTAAGGTTTGGGATTTTGTAGATGATAATGGCTATGGTGGTGAGTTAGATCAAGGCTATGCTCCTGACTATTTCATTAAAACTGGTTCATCCAAGCCAGTTGTTGGATACTGCGCTTTTTAATTAAAAAATAAGAAAACAGCCTCATCGGGCTGTTTTCTTTTTTACATAGTAATCTCAGTAGTAGTTACTGCGCTTACCTCATTTTTTGTTTGTTGATCTCGTACCACATCGGTAATTACTTTTACGGATGTAATATTGTTTGGAGCTTGAGATAAGAAACAGATAAGTGTAAGCTTCATTTTTTCCTTAGCATTTAAGCTTCGACTTTTCAGATCAGCATTCATTTTATATACATCTACTTGTTCACCATTACTTAAAATAAGTGTTTTAAAAGGCCCTTGTTCCAAATCCAGTACTTGATCTGAAGTATTCTCTAAAGTAGTTGTAAATTGTATTGCATTCATTTGCTCTGTACTTAGTCCTCTTTCTTTTAAGTTGTATTTCCCAATTTCACTTACTTCTGTACTCTGAATTACCTTAATTCTCTCTACTCGAATATGAAGAGGCCCTGCTTCTATCATTGTATTGGGCTCACTTAATTGCTTTAGAACCACTGTTCCAAGTGGATGCTTTGCTTCTTGTCCTACTTGTGTTAATGGCTCTGTATAAGGCTTTGCTTTCACATTCGTTTCAGCTATTGGAGCTTTTTTCGTATCAGATTCTACCTCTTTTTCAGAATTCGTTTGATTAGAACAAGCAGATATAAATATACATACAGATACAGTCATTAAAAAGGAATATACTTTTTTCATTTATGGGCTCCTTTATTACAGAATATAGTTCATATATTTATTACTGTTCTACACTTCTTAAATTATTGTAAATTAACAATGTATTTTTTTGAATATTAAAACCAACAATATATGCAATCTTATATTGAGAAAATTTATTGTTACATATTTTCGTGTCTGCTTCTTTCAAACATTTCTTTACTTTCATTTGAAGAGTTCGTGATAACAAAAATACCCGAAATAACCAATACCATTCCAAAAATATGATACCAGAAGAGAGGTTCATGTAATATAAAAGCTGATAAAATCACTGTGCTTATAGGCATTAAAGCTGTAAATACTGCCGCTGTCCCCGCTGATACTACTTCTAATCCTTGATTCATTAATAGAACAGCTAATACAGTAATTACAACTCCTGTATATAATACGAGTAACCACGCCAATGGAGATACAGTAAAAAAGTTAAAATTTAAGGATTGATATATCGCAGAAGGTAAAAATAATATCGCACCTGTCAAACTCATAATTGTTGTCATTGTTAAAGGTCTTAAAGGCGTAGAAATTAATTTCCCAAAAGAAAAGAAAATTGCTTCTCCAATCACAGCGCAGAAGATTAACATATTTCCTGTTAATGAGTGCGAGCCTACATTAAAATTTAAAAGTTGACCAAAAACATTGATAGACAATGTACCTAAAATAGTTAATAGAATCCCTCCTATTTTATTCATTCCTAATCTTTCTTTTAGAAAAAAATAAGAGATTAAAGCCATTATTGCAGGCGTGCAACTCATAATAATACCGCTATCTAAAGCTGTTGTTTGTTTTAAACCATATAATGTGCAAACACTAAATAAAAACACACCTATAAAACTTTGAAGAAAAAATATAATGTAATCCTTTTTTACTAGTTTAGGCATTTTTTCACCTTTATATAAAAATAAAGGAAGTAATATTAAGGAAGCAATTAGTAATCTAAGCTCTGAAGCAATAAATATAGGAAGTTCTTTAATAATGTACTTATTAACAATAACAAAACTTCCAATTGCAACCATTACAAATGACATTTGAATATAAGCAATTGTTTGTTTGGACATATTGGATTCCTTTCTCACTAAATTGTTAGTATTACAAGCTTTATTTAGCATGTTGCTTGTTATTATTTTGATATTCAACTGGGTTACATAGCATAAGCTCTTAAGCCTTTATGAGTTGAAAGATCTTGTATGTATGATGATTTTATAGTTAATTACTCTTTGATTGAAAACTCGTATATAATAAATCGGCTCTTTTAGAAAACAAGAATTTCTAAAAATCATAACTAACAATAGCATGTAGCATCTTATATTTGCAAAATAAAAAATTGATTATCTTTTGAGAAATTTATACTGAATCGTCAACCATAGAATAAAAAAATTTTTTTATGGTTATGCTTCTTATCCTTCAAAAACACTATTATTTTAAAATATCTTGCATATTTCTTTATTTTATTTGAATGCTTATATTTTCAATAAACTTTCTAGGTATTAATTTTGATGTTGAGAAAAATAATTATATTCAGAATATTATTGACGATTATTTTTTTAGAATGATACTATGAACAACGTGATAAACAAGTTTCAAATTAGCATCTAAACTCTATATGATGGCAGTGTAGCCAAGTGGTAAGGCATAGGTCTGCAAAACCTAATTCCTTGGTTCAAATCCAAGCACTGCCTCCATACATTTTAAGGGGGTAACATATGTCGAATTCAATGAATGTAAAAAAGAAAGGAATTCATCAATTAGTTGCATCAGAAGAAGAGATGATCAAGTTAATCAGTGAAGAATTAAAAAATACTACTCAAGAAGAATTAGTAATTATGTCAGGGCACTTTATGCTCTTTTTTGATGAAGAAACAAATAGCTTAACTCCTGGAATTATCGAAGAACAGAAAACAGATGTGATGAAAGAAAGGATTTCACGTAGAGTAGGTATATTCCCTTTATACACGTGGAATATCGGAATTCAATTAGGCGAGCAATTTTATGAACAATTTAGAGACATTAAATATCTACTATTAATTAATGATTGGCAATATGTTCCATCTACAAATACAAGCGTTAGTGATCTTCGTAAAGAGTTTTATGAGAGATATACAGAAATTCCAGAAGCTTACGTTACAAGTTTAGAAAAGAGTAAGCACTTTAATCAACAGAGTATCTTGTCTAGCCGAAAAAATCCGATCTTTTTCCCTGAAACTTGGCTTAAATATAGATTTCAAAAAAGTGCTAGTAAGCTAGTAAAAGAAGGAAAATTAGAAAAAAGAATGCTAAACGATCGAGAAAATCAATCCGAAGTATCATTTGTAGATGCGGATGGAAATTATAAAACATTAATTAGTTGTGGTGTAACTGGATGTGCAGGAGAAATTACAGAAATGATAGCTGAGGTACATAAGGCAGGTTATAGAGCATTGTTATTATTCGCACCTGGAGAATGTTACCAACCAGTACGTACAGGTATTGAAATTGCTCTTAATCTATATAATTTAACCGGGATGAAAGTTATTGTTGCGGATCCTGGTGGAAGTGGTGAAATGTCAAAAGAAGAAATCTATGAAAAAACCGTTAATTTCTCTGTGTTTTCTTCGTGATAAAGGAGGGCAATGCTTATGAGACAGGTGTACTTAGATTATGCTGCTACTACTCCATGTCATAATAAGGTGATCGAAGTGGTAGAAAAGTACATGAAAACAGAATTTGCAAATCCTTCATCTCAGCATGTGATGGGAAAAAAAGCACAGTATGCGGTGTATCAAGCGAAAAGTAAGATTGCAATTTCTATTGGTGCTCATAAAGAAGAAATAATATTTACTTCGGGAGCAACAGAAAGTAACAACTTGGCATTGTTAGGAGCAATTGATTATCATGAAAAAGAACCTGTAAATGTAATTCTCTCACCTATAGACCATAAATCGATTTTAGAGGTTGGAAAAGAGTTACAAAGAAGAGGTATTATCGTAAAATATGTGGACATTAAACGTGATGGAACCATTTGCTTAGATTCATTGAGACGCTTATTAGATGATGATACAAGGGTTGTTAGTTTTGCATATGTTAATTCCGAGGTGGGAACAATTCAACCTATCAATGAAATCTCTGCTTTATGCAGAAAGTATAAAACATTGATACATGTAGATGCTGTTCAAGCTTTTGGAAAAATACCAATAGATGTGAAAGAATTGGATATAGATGCTTTATCATTATCGGGACATAAAATTTATGGACCAAAAGGTATAGGCATTTTATATGTAAACCAGCACAAACAGGAATATTTCCGTCCTTTATTATTTGGAGGCGAACAAACATATTTACGCAGTGGAACATTACCAACTTCACTAATAGCTGGTATGGGCGTAGCAAGTGATATAGCTATATTAGAACTAAAAGAGAATTATGAAAAAGCACTGAAATTAAGAACAATTGTTATAAATCAAATTCAACAAGAAATACCCCTTTCTCGCGTAAATGTATGTATGGAAAATAGCATACCTCATATCATAAATATAATGATCCCAAATATTAGTTCAGAAACACTTATAGCAGGTATGAGAACTGTTTCTATTTCTTCGGGATCTGCTTGTAATTCAAACAGCTTAGAACCGTCATATGTATTACAAGAGATTGGATTATCAAAAGAAGAAGCTAATAGTTCTATTCGTATATCAATTAGTCCCTATTTAAGCGAAGAAGAACTTTTATACGCTGTTGATGAAATTATAGCTAAAATTAAAGATATTTATTGTGTGCAACAGGGATTTTAAAAATAATAGAAAAAAGCACTCTTTTTTCTATATATCTTCACAGAAAGAATCGTGCTTTTTTATGCTTCACAACAGTCTAAGATTTTAATAAAAAGTTATAACTTAAAACAATATATTTTCGAGAGTACCTCATAGTCCTAATAGGGCGGTGACATACTATACTTCCCTTCTTTCAATCAATATATAATTACCTTTATTTTTCATCCTAATTCTTTTTGGTTTACTTTCATGAAAAAACTAAAAAAATTAGAATCGTGGTGAGTTTAAAACCCTACTACTCCAAGAAACCCATGTTCTATATAGAACATGGGTTTCACTAATAAGATGAGTATATTTAATTGAAATTCTTACTATCGTTTATTCACTCTATCCGCTTCTTCGTCCACGTTTCGACCACTTCACCTGTATCCGTAACATCTAGTACTAAACTACCGTTACTATAGCGGTCTTTATTACGGAATGCTTTTGGATCTATTTCTTCGACAATCTGTTTTTCTGTTTTCATATAAACAAGTTCATCATCTCGAACAATTTCAATACCAACAATACGGTACGGATTACGTTTTAACTCTTTAAAGATAACAAGGCCGCGCTTCGCCCTTGTTGATTTCTCAATTTCAGAAGCTTTCAATCGCTTAACCGCGCCTCGCTGCGTGACAAGAATCAATTGATCTTTTTCACTATTTAACGGCTTACCAGAAGCAACATAGTCATCTTCTTTTAAATTAATCGCTTTTACACCAGCTGCTCTTACACCAACTGGACTTACTTCTTCTTCGCTGAAGATAAGTGCATATGCACCATGCGTTGCAAGAACAATATCACTTGTTCCGTCTGTTGCGAATATATCCACAACTTCATCATCTTTTTTCAAGTTTACAGCAACGAACGCCCTTGAATAGCGCTGAACTTTATACTGATTTAGTTCCGTTTTCTTAATCATACCATTTCGCGTTACAAACACTACGAAACGTTTTTCTTCCTCAAAACTCGGTACAACCGTTGCCCAAATTAACGTCTCATCTCGTTCAAGCGAAACAATATTCGCTACGTGCTGGCCTAAATCTTTCCAACGAATATCTGGCATCTCATATACTGGAAGATAAATATAGTTTCCTTTATTCGTGAATAAAAGAACTGTTTCTGTTGTGTTTGTATCGAAACGTTCGAGTAAGATGTCGCCCTCTTTCATACCGAAGTCTTTCCCGTTCGATGCATTATGTGAACGCCAGCCTGTTCGTTTCACATACCCTTCTTTCGTTACAGTAACGATGACATCTTCTTGTGGAATCATAACTTCCACATCAATTTTAATTTCTTCAATTTCTTCTTCAATAACAGCACGGCGTTGATCGCTATACGTTTTCTTTACTCTTTTTAAGTCCGCTTTAATAACTTGCAGAAGCTTTTTCTCACTTTGTAAAATCGCCTGTAATTCTGAAATTTTCTTTTGCAGTTCTTCTGCTTCTTTCTCCAGTGCGGTAATATCTGTATTCGTTAAACGATACAATTGCAGTGATACGATCGCTTCCGCTTGCGCTTCTGTAAATCCAAATTTTGCACTTAAATTATCTTTAGCATTACGTTTATCTTTAGATGCTCGAATTGTTTCAATTACCTCATCTAAAATCGATAATGCTTTCATTAAACCTGCTACAATATGCTGACGGTTTTCTGCTTTTCTAAGTTCATATTCTGAACGACGTGTAACAACTTCTTTTTGATGTCCAATGTACGCATCTAAAATCTTTGGTAAAGTCATAAGTGTCGGACGACGATTATTTATGGCTACCATATTGAAGTTATATGGAATTTGTAAATCAGTATTTTTATATAAGTAATTTAAAATACCTTCTGCGTTTGCTTCCTTTTTTAATTCCACAACAATACGAAGACCTGTACGATCTGTCTCATCACGGACTTCAGCAATCCCATCCAGTTTTTTATCTAGACGTAATTCGTCCATTTTTTTTACTAAATTCGCCTTGTTGACTTCATATGGAATTTCTGTAATAACAATTTGTTGTTTACCACCACGAATCGTTTCAACTTCTGCTTTTCCGCGAATGATGATTTTTCCTTTTCCTGTTTCATACGCTTTTTTAATCCCATCAATCCCTTGAATAATACCACCTGTTGGGAAATCAGGTCCTTTAATAACCGTTAATAAGTCATCTACCGTACTATTAGGTTTATCAATACGCATCATTGTAGCATCGATTACTTCACCAAGATGATGCGGTGGAATCTCAGTTGCGTAACCAGCTGAAATTCCTGTTGAACCATTTACTAATAGATTCGGGAACATCGCCGGCAGGACAACTGGTTCTTCACTCGTATCATCAAAGTTTGATACAAATTCTACTGTTTCTTTATCAATATCACGTAGTAACTCAGAGGCAATCGGTGATAGACGAGCTTCCGTATAACGCATCGCTGCCGCTGGATCACCATCCACGCTACCATTATTGCCATGCATTTCAACTAATACGTTACGTACTTTCCAATCTTGGCTTAAGCGCACCATCGCCTCATATACAGAAGAATCACCATGTGGGTGATAATTACCAATAACGTTACCAACTGTTTTAGCCGATTTACGAAACGGCTTATCATGTACATTTCCTTCTACATACATGGAATATAAAATACGACGTTGTACTGGTTTTAAACCGTCACGCGCATCTGGAAGCGCGCGGTCTTGAATAATATATTTACTGTAACGTGCAAAGCGATCGCCTAACACGTCTTCAAGCGGGAGGTCATGAAACTTCTCTGCTTGCATGTTATTCCACCTCCGTCTCCATAATCATTTCATTTTCTAAAATATTTCCTTCTTCTTGCATACCGAATTGTACATTTCGCTCAATCCATTTACGGCGTGGTTCTACTTTATCACCCATCAACGTCGTAACGCGGCGTTCAGCTCTTGCTGCATCATCGATTTTCACGCGAATGAGCGTACGCGTCTCTGGATTCATTGTTGTTTCCCACAACTGATCCGCGTTCATTTCGCCTAGACCTTTATAGCGCTGCAACATATATCCTTTACCGACTTTTTTCGTCACATCATCTAACTCTTCATCTGACCATGCGTATTCAATTACTTCGCTTTTTCCTTTTCCTTTACTTACTTTATATAAAGGTGGAAGAGCAATGAACACTTTACCCGCTTCAATTAACGACTTCATATAACGGTAGAAGAATGTAAGTAGTAACACTTGAATATGCGCACCATCTGTATCAGCATCGGTCATAATTACAACTTTATCATAATTAATATCTTCGACTACAAACTCGTTTCCAACACCACCGCCAATTGCATAAATAATCGTATTAATCTCTTCGTTCTTAAAAATATCAGCTAGTTTTGCCTTTTCCGTGTTAATTACTTTACCTCTGAGTGGCAAAACTGCTTGGAAACGGCGATCACGACCTTGTTTTGCAGAACCACCAGCAGAGTCACCCTCTACTAAATATAGTTCGTTCTTTTGTGGATTACGTGACTGCGCAGGTGTTAACTTCCCGCTCAATGTTCCTTCCGAACGTTTTTTCTTTTTACCAGTTCTCGCTTCTTCTCTTGCTTTTCGTGCTGCTTCACGCGCTTGCGCTGCTTTAATCGCTTTTTTCACAAGAAGAGTTGCTACATCTGGATTTTCTTCTAAAAAGTACGCTAAGTGTTCTGAAACAACTGCATCTATAGATGAACGGGCTTCACTTGTACCAAGCTTCCCTTTTGTTTGACCTTCAAATTGCAGTAAATCCTCCGGCACACGTACAGAAACAATTGCTGCTAACCCTTCGCGGATATCTGTACCTTCTAAGTTTTTATCTTTTTCTTTTAATAATGAGACTTTACGCGCATATTCATTGAAAACACGCGTCATCGCCGTTTTAAATCCAGCTTCATGCGTCCCACCATCTTTCGTACGCACATTGTTTACGAATGAAAGGATGTTTTCTGAATAACCATCATTAAATTGAAATGCAAGTTCTGCTTCAATTCCATTTTGTTCACCAGCGAAGTATACAACGGGATGGATAGAATCCTTTTCTTCGTTTAAGTAAGAAACAAAAGCTTCAATTCCTGTTTCATAATGAAAAATATCTTCTAAATCATTTCGTTCATCTTTTATAGTAATTTTCATACCTTTTAACAGAAATGCAGATTCACGCAATCTCTCACATAACGTTTCATAGTTATAATTAGTTGTACTGAAAATAGATGGATCTGGTTTAAAATGCATCGTTGTTCCAGATTGCTTTGTTTTCCCGATTTTCTCTAGTGTCGTTACAGGAACACCGCCATTTTCAAAACGTTGCTCATATATATTCCCATCACGTTTAATGGTTACAACGAGCCACTCTGATAAAGCATTAACAACCGATGCACCAACACCATGTAAACCGCCACTTGTTTTATATCCGCCTTGTCCAAACTTACCTCCTGCATGAAGTACAGTTAAAATCACTTCAGGTGTAGGTTTTCCAAGCTTATGCATTCCCGTAGGCATCCCGCGCCCTTTATCAATCACACTAATACTATTATCTTTATGTATTACGACAGAAATTTCGTCGCCAAATCCCGCTAATGCTTCATCAACGGAGTTATCTACTATTTCGTATACTAAATGATGCAATCCACGGCTGTCCGTACTCCCGATATACATACCTGGGCGTTTTCGAACAGCTTCAAGGCCTTCGAGCACCTGAATTGCATCTTCGTTATATTGAAACTGATGCTTTGCCAAACTCCTTGCCCCTTTCCTAATCAAATCAGAACATATGTTTCTATTATAGAATAACGCCTTAACCATACTTTTGGCAAGTTATGTTATGTCTTTTATATACCATTTTCAATAGAAAAATCCTTGTTTTTTCACAAGGATTCCTCTAGGCTACTATTTCAGAAAAATAATCGTTTGTCAACGAGAAATGGATATGTATTCCAAATTACATACTCCACCATTTGGCAATTAGCCAAATGACAATTATCCAAAATGGGATAACAAGTAGCAATCCCCAAAAACAGCCTTTAAAAAATCTCATGATGAACACCTCGTTCATCTGCCCAGTTTTCAAGTAATTCCCTCTGAGCTGAATCAACCTTTCGTTTACACTGTCTATACTACCGTGTCATGGCGTGTTCTACTTTAATACAACGATCCATAATAACAGTATAGCCCTTTTCCTTTAAAAATTTATATGTATCTTCATCCTGTACTCCTAATTGTGCCCAAAAAATATCCGCATCAATCTCTACAAATTCCTTCGCAATGTCCATTAAAAATTCAGAACGACGGAATATATTAACGATATCAACATGCTCCTTAATATCTTTTAATGACGGAACAGCTTTTTCCCCTAGCACTTCATCTATGACCGGGTTTACTGGGATAATGCGATATCCTGCATCCTGCATCGCTTTTGAAACCATATATGATGTACGTTCTGGTTTGTCGGATAATCCAACAACCGCGATAATTTTGCTATTTTTCAATACTTCACCAATTTCCGTACGAGTTGGGTTTTCAATTGTCATAGTAAATCCCTCCTATTCCTTTAGTATAGCCGATAAAGAAAGTCTCTTTCAACACGAAAGAGACTTTCTTTATTAATTCGTCGCAGCAGAGTTATCAGCTAATGTAGCTGTTTTCGTCATTTTTTCACCATTTCGATAGAATGTAACTTCAATTTTGTCGCCTACTTTTTTCTTTTCATATAAATATTTACGGAATTGAAGCGCATTTTCAATTTTTTGTCCATCTAACGCTACAACAACATCATATTGCTCAAGTCCTGCCTTTTCAGCTGGTGAAACGGAATAAATTTTACTTAAGAGAACGCCATTTGTAACATCTTTTGGTAACTTTAATTGCCCTAATGCATACGGTGGTAAATCTTCAAGCGATGCCACCCCAACTCCCATTGCTGGACGTTTGACCGTTCCATCTTTTTCAAGAGATTCAATAACTGGCTTTGCCACATTAATTGGAATCGCAAAACCAATTCCTTCTACTTCTTGCTGCGCAATCTTACTAGAGTTGATTCCAATGACTTCACCATTTTGATTAAATAATGCGCCGCCACTATTCCCTGGGTTAATTGCTGCATCTGTTTGAATAACTTGCGCTTGCCAATCTGGCTGTTTGTCACCATTAATATCAACCGGGATTTCACGTTCTTTACTACTAATGATTCCTTCTGTCACACTGCCATCAAAACCTAATGGATTCCCAATTGCAATTGCAGATTCACCCGCGCGAATTTTACTAGAATCACCAAGCGTTGCTACTTTATTTATATTAGATCCATCAATCTCTACAACAGCTAAATCTAACCAAGGATCTTTCCCAACTAATTTTGCATCCACTGTTTTACCATCACTTAGTTTTACTACAAGCTTGTTTGCTCCATCTACTACGTGATTATTCGTTACAATCAAAGCCTTATTCCCAGCTTTTTTATAAATTACACCTGATCCTGATCCAGCCTGGGCTTCTTCTTGTCCTGTCGGCTGCAATGCAAATGGATCAATATTTTTTTGCATATTCATTACACCGACAACAACCTCTTTCGCTCCTTCGATCATACCAGGTAGATCTGTTTCACCTTTTGTTTTATTTACAACAGGAACCACAGTTCCCTCTACTTTTGAATTAGAAGATAATGGCGATGAAACAGCTGTCCCGTTTCCATTTGCCCATGGCATATACGGAGCTGCAAAACTAATCGAAACCGCTCCGACAACTGCTCCAACTAAACCAGTGAAAAAATATCCTTTTTTGCTGCCTGATTTTCTAACTTCTCTCGTTTCACTATGCTCTTCATTCATATTCGGTCCGTCATAATATCCCATAATTGCTATCCCCTCTCTGCTGAATTCGTATTTTCAGTATAGTCACATTTTGTGTCCTTCTTGTGAACTCATCGTGAAATCCAATTAAAAAAATACTCTTATTCATTATTGTAGACAAAAAATCTATAATTTGTACATTTTCATCTACAAAAGAGAGTGTAAATGTACTATATTCCCAACTTATATATTTTTTCAACATATAAGTTGCTGCTGCGAAGAACAGAAGGAGACCTTCACTCGTTTCCTCCCTCTGTTTTCTACTTGGGCATGGGGCTAAAAAAGGATTTGACCGCTTTTAGCCATGGGGGGCGAATCCTCTCTTCCAACCAAAAAGAAAGATTTTCTATCGTTTTTTCAATTTGTATTACATAGTATTTAAGAACTATTCCTCGAACTTATATCCAACTCGAATGACAGTTCCGATATGTTTTGCTTTGTCACCTAACTTATTACGCAACTTTTTTATATGTGTATCGACAGTACGATCATCACCATAATAATCATATCCCCAAAGTTGATCTAATAAATGTTGGCGTGATAATACGATTCCTTTATTCTCCATTAAATAAACAAGAAGTTCAAACTCTTTATGTGTTAATATAATTTCTTCTCCGTTTACCGATACTGTACGCGAAAGACGATTCACATCGATTCCTGCCATAGAAAGTGCATTCTCTTCTGCCACCCCTACTGCCCCATCAGCGCGCTTTAACAAAGTTTTCGCTCTCGCAACTAATACTTTTGGACTAAAAGGCTTTGTTACATACTCATCAGCCCCAAGCTCAAAGCCTAGCAATGTGTCATCTTCATCAGAACGTGCTGTAAGCATAATAATTGGTACTGCTGACTCTTTTCGAATGCGGCGACAAACAGACCAACCATCTATTTCTGGTAACATAATATCTAACATAATTAAATCAATTGTATGTTCAGCAAATAATTCTAACGCTTGTTTTCCATCTTCAGCTTCTATCACTTCAAAACCTTCATTGCGAAAATAATCACTAACAATTTCACGTAATCTTCTTTCGTCTTCAACAAGTAATACCGTTTTATTCATCTGACCTATCCCGCCTTTTTACTCTTTCAATCGAATCATACGTTGATTGGAGCTTCCGCGAAATGGAAGTGTTAAATCTCTTTTTTCAAGTTCAAACCTTCCATCGACCAGAACATCTCCATAATGTAACAATTCTATCATATCATTATTTTGAGAACTCTGTATCTCTTCTAACGTATAACCTGTGTAAATCCATAAGTTTTTTTTCAAAGCCTTTACCGCTTTTGCTACCATCTTCACTTCAGTAGCTTGAAAAAATGGATCTCCACCTGAAAATGTTACATCAGTAAGCGGATTTTTAGCAATCTCTTTTATAATTTCTTCTGTAGTCATTTCAGTACCATTACAAAGGTTCCACGACTTAGGATTATGACACCCTAAACAGCGATGCGGACAGCCCGCAAAAAATACGACTGTCCGCAACCCTTCCCCGTCTACAACACTATCATGAATAATATTCATTACTTTCATTTATGCTTCACCCGATCCGCTTCTTCACTGCGTTTTGCACTATTCCATTTCGACATATCTCCTACCAGATATCCCGTTATCCGGCGAATCCGTTCTATTTCATTCTCATTCTCGTTTCCACAACTTGGACATTCATTTTCGATGACCCCATGGTAACCACAGCACTTACAACGATCAACTGGATGATTAATTGATCCATATCCTACTCCATACTTTGCCATTGCCTGCACAATTTGTTTTAATGCTTTTTGATTATGAACTGCCGCTCCATCTAATTCAATATACGTAATGTGTCCGCCATTACAAAGTGCGTGAAATGGCCCTTCTAAACGTATTTTATCAATTGCTTGAACCCGGTAATAAACGGGTATGTGGAACGAATTTGTATAATAATTATGGTTTGTCACACCACTAATGATTCCAAATTCATCTCGATCTCTTTTCACAAACTTGCCTGATAATCCTTCCGCAGGAGTTGCAATTAAAGAGAAATTCAGCCTGTGTTCTTCCGCGGCCTGATCCATCTTCTCTCTCATAAAGGTCACAATTTCATTTCCAAGATCCCATGATTCTTTATCTTCCCCATGATGTTTTCCTGTTAAAACAACTAAACATTCTGCAAGACCGATAAAACCAATACTTAACGTTCCTTGTTTCAAAATTTCAGCAACAGAATCTTCAGGATGCAGTTTTTCTCCGCCCCGCCATACTCCTTGTGAATATAAAAAGTGAAAATCTCTTGCCTTTTTGGTACACTGGTAAGCAAATCTTTCTAATAGTTGACAAATGCCAAGATCCACATAATAATGTAAAGCTTCAAAAAATGCTTCTTTTGAACCGCTAATCAATGCCAATTTCACTAAGTTAATAGAAGTAAACGATAAGTTCCCTCTTCCAATTGCGGTCTCTTCCCCATGAATATTAGACATAACACGCGTACGACAGCCCATATAACATACTTCGCTTTCTGGACGACCATCATAATGCGCTGCATTAAATGGCGCATCTAAAAATGAAAAATTCGGGAACAACCGCTCAGCAGTCGTTTCTAATGCCAATTCAAACAAATCATAGTTCGGATCACTCTCTTCAAAATTGACACCTTTTTTCAGCTTAAAGATTTGGATAGGGAAGATAGGTGTTTCACCTTTTCCTAATCCAGCCTGCGTCGCTCGTAATAATTGCTTAATTAATAATCTTCCTTCTTTCGATGTATCCGTTCCGTAGTTAATAGAGATAAACGGAACTTGCCCACCTCCCCGGCTATGCATACTATTAGAATTATGAATAAACGCTTCACAAGCTTGATACGTATCGTTTTCTGTTTCCTTCCATGCAAATTCTTCTACTTGCTCTTTTGTTAACGGATACGCCCCTAATCTGTTCTTATTTCTCTCAAATGTTTTTCTCACATACGGTGCTAAATCAATATCAAATAAGGCAAATGATTGACCGCCGTGCTGCATGTTCTGGTTTGCCTGAAAAATAATCGAAGAAAGCGCCAACGCGCTTTTAATATCTTGTGGTTGTCTCATATGTCCATGCCCGGTATGAAATCCTTTTTCAAGCATTTGTGCTAAAGGAATTTGCGAACATGTTGTCGTACCTGTCGCATAAAAGTCTAAATCATGTGGGTATAATATATTTTGATTGATTGCTTTTTTTACTTCTTCAGAAAGTAACTGTTCCATTGCATAATATTTGGCGCTCTCAGATGCAAATGTTCCCATCATTCCCATTGGAGATCGTCCGTCAACATTTGCATTTTCTTGCATTAAATCTTGCTCATTCCCGTGGACAATTGTTTCAAAAATCTTTATTAATTCTTCTCCACGCGCACTTTGTTTCATCATTTTTCAAACCCCCAACAATATCTTGTTAATTCACTAACAAAATGATACAACATATAGTTCTAATCAATCTGTGAGAAATGTAACATTCCTGTGAAAGTTTTTTTAAGAAACTTTGAATTTTTCATTTACAAAAAAGAAATGTGCTCTTTACAAATGTATGGTACAATATACGGGAAAAACTCTTTTTACCCTTTATCAACACATTTGAATAAAGGAGACTGAACTTATGCTTATTACATATCTTTTATTTATCGTTGCCTATTTGCTTGGCTCGATTCCATTTGCACTTGTTGTAGGAAAAATTGGTTACGGAATCGACATTCGCGAGCATGGTAGCGGTAATTTAGGAGGAACGAATACATTTCGGACGCTAGGGAAAAAAGCAGGTTTTATCGTTACAATTGCTGACATTTTAAAGGGAACGTTAGCGACAGCACTGCCGTTAATTTTCGCCTTAGATATCCATCCCCTTTGGTTTGGATTAGCTGCAGTTCTTGGACATGTATATCCGATTTTTGCAAAATTCCGCGGCGGAAAAGCAGTTGCAACTTCTGCTGGAGTACTCTTATGCTACGCGCCAATTATTTTTGTAATATTAGCCGTTGTCTTTTTCACCCTGCTATTTACAACGAGATACGTATCGCTTTCTTCTATGGTAACAGCAATCGTAGCTGTTATTGCATCAATTATTGACGGGGATAAAATCTTCATTGTTGCGATGTGTTTATTAGCTGGTATGGTTATTTATAGACACCGTGCAAATATTGGACGAATTATAAATAAAACTGAACCAAAAGCAAATTTAACAAAGAAACAAAAGTAAGGTTGTGACCCACATAACGCAAAAAGAAAACGCAAAGCATATTAATAGCGTCTTTTTGCGTTATTTTTTATACTAAAGAAAAAGCAACATAACTTGGAGGAACTATACATGAATCTTTCCGTAACAAAAGAAGCAGTAAATTGGTATAAAGATGAATTAAACTTACAATCTGGCGATACACTTCGCTTTTTCGTACAATATGGTGGTTGTAGCACTGTTCAAAAAGGACTTTCTTTAGGAATTCGTAAAGACGATCTTGCACACCCTGCTGTTCAAATCCAAGAAGAAGGCATTACTTTCTTCGTTGAATCGGATGATGAATGGTTCTTTGATGGACATGACTTATCCGTTACACTTAACGACGGTGACGACTTCCCTCAATTTAATTATGAAAAATAAAAAAGTGTGGCCCAGGGCCACACTTTTTTATTTTTTCTTAATTTCTTCATATTTCGCATACCACTCAGGATATAATTTCTTAAAAGATACAGGACGAAAACCCTCTTTTTTCGCACAAATATTTGTTGTTGTAGCGGTAATACAAAGGTCTCCATCACCATTATAAATTTCATATCCGTAAATAACACGAAGTGGACTAACTGAGTCAATCCATGTTTTCACAATTGCTTTTTCTCCATAACGCATTGCTTTCCGATATGAAATTTGCAAATCTAATACGGGAGAAATAACGCCTTCTTTCTCCATTTCAATATATGAAAACCCTAATTCTTGTATTAATTTTGTACGCCCTAATTCCAGCCATACTAAATAATTTGAGTGATACACCACACCCATTTGATCTGTTTCCGCATAGCGGATCTCAATTTCGTGTTCTGCTACAAACATATCACAATCTCCTTCTCACTTCTGTTTCCTCGCATACATTTAATCATAATACAGTGAAATCAAAAATAAAATAGAAACGATGGATCTTTTTACTGAAAGGAGCGAGTATATGATTCAAATTGTAACCGTTCGTAGCGGTGATAGCGTATATAGCTTAGCGTCAAAATACGGCACTACACCTGAAGAAATTGTAAAAGACAATGGACTTAATCCAGCTGAAACACTTGTTGTCGGTCAGGCACTAATTGTAAATACGAAAGGGAATAACTATTACGTACAACCTGGAGACAGCCTTTACCGAATTTCTCAAACATATAACGTTCCTCTTGCGAGCTTAGCAAAAGTAAATAACTTGTCATTAAAATCCATTCTTCACGTCGGCCAGCAGTTATACATTCCAAAAGGCTCAAAACGAGCAATAGAATCTATTGCCTATTTGCAGCCTTCTACTATTCCAATTAAAGAAAGTTTAGTGAATGCCACACGGGCTATTATTCCTTATCTCACATATTTAGCCTATTTTAGCTTTGAAGCATTGCGCGACGGAACCTTAAAAGAACCAACTGAAACTGCAAGAATTGCTCAAATTGCTGTGCAAGGTCAAACGATTCCTATGCTCGTGATTACAAATATTGAAAACGGCAATTTCAGTGCTGAATTAGCCTCTATTTTTTTACGGAGTGCTACCATTCAAAACAAATTTATTACTAATATTCTACAAACAGCTGAGAAGTATAATATGCGTGATATTCATTTTGATTTTGAAAATGTTGCGCCAGAGGATCGCGAAGCATACAATCGTTTTTTACGAAATGTAAAAACAAGACTACCAGAAGGATATACATTAAGTACAACACTTGTTCCCAAAACGAGTTCTCAGCAAAAAGGAAAATTTTTTGAAGCACACGATTACAAAGCACAGGGAGAAATTGTCGACTTTGTCGTTATTATGACATATGACTGGGGATGGCAAGGTGGACCACCGATGGCTATATCTCCTATCGGTCCCGTGAAGCAGGTAATTCAATATGCAAAATCTCAAATGCCTCCGCAAAAAATTATGATGGGACAAAATTTATATGGTTTCGACTGGAAACTTCCCTTTAAAGAAGGAAATCCTCCTGCAAAAGCAGTGAGTTCTGTCGCAGCTGTTGCACTTGCTCGTAAATATAATGTGCCAATTCGTTATGATTTCACAGCACAAGCACCACACTTTAATTATTTTGATGAAAATGGTGTGCAGCACGAAGTATGGTTTGAAGATGCTAGATCTGTTCAAAGTAAATTTAATTTAATAAAAGAACAAGGTATTCGCGGGATTAGTTATTGGAAAATCGGGCTTCCTTTCCCGCAAAACTGGCGCTTACTCGTGGAAAATTTCTTGATTACAAAAAAAGGCTGACAACTGTCAGCCTTTTTACCCATTATACTCAGATTCATCTTTTATTTCACTTTTCAATGAATCAATACTTTCTAAACGGCGCTGATTTTTCGCTTCAATTGCAGCGCGATCTTTTTCATTCGAAACCTCTGCAGTTTCTTTTGCCTCATTAAAGTTATCAATCGTGTTTTGTACCATTTCTTGCAATTTTTCTACATTATCACTTCGATCATCTGGATTCGCTTTATATTGCTCTGTCATGCTATTTCCCTCCTAATTGAGATATACATACCATATTAGCTTTCCAAAAACGAATTAGATTATGTATGCACATAAAGAAAAGGAGAATGAGAACATTCTCCTTTTCTTTAACCGTTATCCACAATCGGTTGTTTTCCTGTCTGGTCTTGCATTTGCTTCCCTTTATTTCCACCAGCTTTTTTTGACTGTGTTCCAATGTGATCTGGTGCAAAATCTTTTGAATTCTTTTTTGGATTACCCATTATAACCGCCTCCTTACTACTAGTATCATACTAGTAGTAAGAATTATTCAGCCTGCTTAAAAAGTTGCATTTCATAACGCTTTTCAATTCGCTCTTCAATCCGTTCAATTGCATCACGATCGCTTAATAGTTGCCTTTTATTTTCCCTCACAAGTTCTTCAAATGATTTCCGACGACTTCTTCTCATGCTGCTCATCCTTTCTCCTTCTCTTTCTTACTAGTTAGTATGAGCAAATGAAAAACTCTTTAATCAGATTTGCAAGAAAATTTTATGTTTTATGGGGTCCCGCCACACATCCATCAACTTAAGGTATATGTTTATACAAAGGCGGATCTTTCCATGTAATTTTTCATTATTTTTTATAGACATCCTAAAAGTAGGCATATCAAATAAACCCTGACGGATTACAATTTTTTCACTATAATTATGCTACCTGATGAATGGAAGTGGTATACTCATAAACAACACCCAAAATATCAAAGACTGTTTTTTTCTCATATCTGTGGGATTTTCGTCCGTTTCGCTGTAGGAGGTTAAACAGACGAAGGAGAATCTTTGATAATTCTTGGGTGTTTTTTTGTAATGCTTGATGAAACAGTAAGAAATAATCTT